>NZ_JBIARB010000008.1:36321-129666 GCF_042889545.1 Streptomyces sp. NPDC002574 | reverse complement strand
CCCCGCGGGGGGCCCCGGGGGGGGGGGGGGGGGGGGCGGGGGCCGCCCCCCCCCCGGGCGGGGGCGGGGGGGGGGGGGGGGGGGCCCCCCCCCCCCCCCGCGGGGGGGGGCCCCCCCCCACGAGGGTGGATCAGGCGTTGGGGTCGAACGGGATCCCGGACGGCTTGGAGTTGGCGAGGGTGGAGTTGAACCGGGCGTCGTTGATCTTGATGGTGGCCGAACCGAAGTCCGCGTTCATGAGCTTGTCGCGGAAGCCCGCGGGGTAGCCCTCCCAGCCGACGAGCCGGGGGTAGAACCAGCCGCCGGTGGCGTTCTCCGCGGGCTCGTCGTTGGTGTTGGCGAAGCGGAAGCAGTGGGTCGAGGCGCCGTCCTTGTGGTACACGATCTTGGGGTGGGTGCCGTCGAAGCGGATCGCGGAGCGCGCGGCGATCTGGTAGCCGGAGTGCTGGGACGCGGCGACGTACTCGACCTGGTTGTTGTGGATCCAGACCACGACGTGCTCCCAGTCGTGGGTGTGGCCGATGGCCGCCGGGCCGAGGGTGGCCTGGTCCTTCTCGAAGTAGCTGGCGTACACGACGGCGCACCAGTCGTTGTTGCACTTCTCGCGCGAGTACGTGTTGGCGTTGGCCAGCTGGGCGTAGTCGTGGCAGTGCCCGTTGACGTCCCCGCCCAGCTTCAGGCCGGGGTTGAGGGTGCCGTCGGCGCCGATCGCGGCCGTGGTGTAGCAGCCGTCCCCGTCGTAGTCGTAGGCCGGGGAGAAGGACTGCTCCAGGCCGTCGGCGTTCTGGGGCAGGAGCTGGAGCACGGAGGCGTTCGCCTCGGCGGGGAAGGCCAGGACCGCCATCGCGCCCAGGGCGGTCGCGACAGCGCCCAGACGGAGACGGCCGGGGCGCCGGGTGCGGGACGTCGTTTCAGCGGGATTGTTTTTCGCCGACCTCAGGCTGCGCACGAGAACTCCTCGGCATAAAAGGGGGCAAGGTTTCTTCTTGAGAATTCCTTGCCCGAGGACTGACGGTTTCGCGCGACGAAGGTTTCCGGCCGTGCCGGAGCGGCCGGAGTGGTCATCTCCGGCCTGAACTCCGCCTGTTGATGCGTCGACAAGTTATCCGAGGCCGATCCGGTGGCGCAAGCACGCATTTCCCGAGCGGCATTCCCGACATGTCCCGGCTTCCGATGGGGAACGGTAAGGGAAAGGGACCGGCAAATTAAATACTGCTGTTGATCGGCCGACGGCCCGGGGCGTTATGAGTGCGCCGCCTGGAAAGCCCGGCCCGCCGCCGTGGCCGTCGTGCCGTCGGTGAACAGGCCGCTGCTCGGGGCGGAGGCGTCGGCCCCGAGTCCGAACCAGGCATAGCGCTGGAGCCAGGGCAGGCCCTCCAGCGCCTTGGTGGAGGCCGTGACGAAGGCCGCCTGCTGGTCGGCGGAGGGGAAACGGGTGCCGTGGGAGAAGTCGATCAGCGCGTACTCGGTGAGCCAGATCGGCTTGTGGTACCGCTCGTGCACCGCGTTCAGGTAGGACGTCAGCTGCCCGACCGCCTCCGGCGTGCGGAAGTCGCCGCCGTACCAGTGGAGCGTGATGAAGTCGACGCGGTAGCCCTTCGCCTCCGCCCCCGACATGAAGCGGTCCAGCCAGCCGCCGGGGGTGTCGCCGCCGTAGGCGACCGCGGGGCTGCCGAGGACCTTGCCCGCGTCCATGAGCTGCGGCCACAGCGAAAGCGCCTGCTCCACCGTCATGTTCGACTGCTGGGCCATGTCCGGTTCGTTGAAGCCCAGCAGGTACGGGCCCTGGGACCGGGCCTGGGACAGATTCTGCGGGGTGACGGAGTCACGGCCCCAGATCATCGGGACGAATCCGACCGAGGGCGGGCTCGTCACCTCCGAGTGCGTGGTGGACCAGGTGTAGTACCAGCTCGCGCCGGACGCGGCGAGCGCCTTGCTCACTCCGGGGAAGGTCCACACGCCCACGCCCTTCTTGGACGTGGAGGCGACGTGCACCGCGGGCGGTGCGGCCGGTGCCTTGCGTGTGGGCTTGGGCGTGGCCTTCCTCGTCGGTGACTTCGACGCGCTCGGGGAGGGGGAGGGGCTCGCGGAGCGCGCCGAGGGGGACGGCGTGGCGGTGGCCGCGACGGCGGGTGCGGAACCGGCCGGCAGCGCGGCCTTCCCGGGGGTGTCGGACGAGCCCGTCGTGAGCCCGGCGGCCACCAGCGCCACGGTGACCACGGCCGCGACCGCGGCCCCCGAGACGACCGGCGCGCCGAACACGCGCGACGCGGGCCGGGCGGCCCGGTGCGCGTGCCGCGCGCCGTTGACCGCCTTGTGCCCCGCGGAGTTCCCCGAACCGCCCGACGACCCCGAACCGCCGGAGAAACCCGGGTCGCCGGTCCCCGCGGCCGTCCCCGCCCCGCGCACGACGGCCGCGACCACTCGCGCCGGGTCGAGCGCCGGGGGCACCGCCAGCAGCGGCAGCCCGCTCAGCAGGCGGTCCATGGGGAACAGCCCCTCCTCCATCCCGCCGCACACCGGGCACCCGCGCACATGCCGCGCGAAGCGCTTGCGCCACAGCGGGCTCGGCACGCCGTCCCAGTTGTCGGCCGGCGCCTGCAGCCCGGCGCACCGGGGCGTGGCGTTGAGGGCCCGCACCACCACGCGGGCGGCCTCCACCTGCTTCTTCATGCGCTGCACCCGTACGGCGGCGTGCCGGTCCGACAGGCCCAGCGCGGAGGCGAGTTCGGGCCGGTCCAGCTCGCCGCTCTCCTCCAGCCACCACAGCGACAGCAGTTCCCGGTCGTCCTCGTCGAGCCACCGGGTGGCCTCGGCGACCTCGCGGCGCTGTTCGGTCAGACCCAGCCGCAGGATCGTCAGTCCGGCGAAGTCGAGGCCGGGGTCGGGTATCTGCTCGGCGGCCTCCAGGCCCGCGCTGCGGTCCCGGGCCGTCGCGCGCAGCCGCGCGTGGTCACGGACCTGCCGGATCGTGATCGCCACCAGCCACGAGCGGAACGCCCCCGGGTCCCGCAGCTCCGTCAGCCCCCGCACCATGCGCAACAGCGTCTCCTGTACGACGTCGTCCACGTCGGCGTGGCCGTTGAGCGCCCGGCCGACGATGTTGTAGACGAGCGGCAGGCACTCGGCCACCAACTGGTCCAGCGCCCGCGGGTCGCCCGCGCGTGCCGCCACCACCACCCCGGCGCCGGGTCCGCTCCGGTGGGTCTTGCGCATGTGACTCCACTCTTCCCTTCGTACCGGCGCCCCGTGGCGCGGCACTTGGTCTCGCTGCCCTGACCCGTCCGGCCCGCGCGCGCGGGCCGGACGGGGATGCCTGCACATAGAGGAGACGGCCGGCCGCGGCCCGGACAACACAAATCTCGCGGGATCGCCGCACGGATTTGTGTTGTCGGGCGCCCCCGGGCGCGGTCCCCGATACGTGCGCACGCACCAGGTGAGGACGAGGAAGGCACAAGGATGGCACGACGCAGTCGGCACGGAGCGAGGTCCCCGCGGAAGCGGCGCTGGGCCTTCGCGGCAGCAGCGGTCGCGGTGACGGTTCTGGCGGTCTACGGCGCCCTGACGCAATTCGGCGCGGGCGACGGCCCGGCGACACTGGCGGTGACGGCCGGACGGGACGCGGCCTCGGCCGAGCCCTCCTCCGCGGCGGCGCAGGGGACGACGCCGGCCGCCTCGCCCTCGGCCTCCCCCTCGGCGAGCCACCGGCCCTCCGGCTCGCCCGGCCCCTCGGCGAAGACGGGCAAGCGGCCGCCCCGCGGCGCCAAGGCCACGCCGAAGGCACCGGCTTCGCAGGCCGTGGCCCCGGCCGGCAGCCGGGCGATCACCCTGGTCAACCGTACGCAGGAGACGATCTGGGCCGTCGTCACCGACTCCCCGGCCTACCCCGAAGGACGCCGGCTCGCCCCCGGGCAGAGCACGTCGCTGACCGTGGGCAACAAGTGGGGCGGCCGGATCTGGGGCCGCACGGGCTGCGCGACGACGGCCGCCGGCGCCTGCCGCACCGGTGACTGCACCAGCGTGTGCACCGGCCCCAACCCGCCCACCACGCTGGGGGAGTTCACCTTCGACGCGTACGCCGGCCTGGACTTCTACGACGTGAGCATGGTCGACGGCGCCAACCTGCCCATGTACATCAACATCTCCCACACCACCAGCACCGACCCGGTGAGCGCCTCCGGCTGCTACAAGGGCACGTGCACGAGCCCCGTGGTCTGCCCGAGCGCCATGCAGGCCAAGGCCGGCGGCCAGGTGATCGGCTGCAAGCCGCCCTGCGCGGCGTTCGGCGGCGACGCGTACTGCTGCCGCGGGGCGTGGGCGGGCCGCACCAACTGCGTGCCAGCGAAGTGGCCGGTCGACTACACCCAGGTCTTCAAGAAGGCCGCGCCCTATGCCTACTCCTACGCCTTCGACGACTCGGCGACCATGTCCTGCAAGGGGGCCTGCTACTACCGCGTCACGTTCGGCACCACGGGGTAGCCCCGTCCCGGCTCGGGTCCGGTCAGGTGAGCAGGGCGGCCGTGAACGTCTCGCGGTGGTTCACGAGCCAGCCCTGTACGCGGTCCCAGCGCTGCCAGCCGCCGCGCTCGGCCAGGACCCTGCCGTACTCGGGGTCGCCGGCGGCCACGCGGCCGGCGACGAAGGCCCGGCAGGACGCGGTGGCCGCCTCGACGACGCTGGGCAGTTCGGCGCGCTCCCGCGGGGAGAGGCCGTAGCCGTCGGCGAGGACACGCAGCCGAGCCGGGGCGTCCAGTCCGGCGGGGTAGAGGGACGCCGCGGACTCGGGATCGAGCATCGGCACCCAGTAGCGCGCGGTCATGGCGAGGTCCCACAAGGGCCTGCCGGGCGCGGCCAGGTCGAAATCGATCAGGGCCGCCGCCCGGCCGTCGCGGAAGACGACGTTCTCCGGGCACACGTCGTTGTGGCACAGCATCGTCCCCCCTTCCGGATCGGCCAGGGCCCGGGGCCACTCGGCGCGCGAGTCGACCGGGACGGCCGCGCTCGCCTCGTGCAGGCGCCGCAGGAGGCTGCCCACGGACCGCAGCGCGGTCTTTGTCATCGCCCAGCCGGGGAACGGTGGCAGGGCGACGTCACCGGGGACCCAGGTCAGCTGCTCGCGGCCGTCGCCGGTGAGACGCACAGGGCTCGGGGCCGCGTCGAAGCCGCGTTCCGCGAGGGCGCGGAGGTAGACGTGCAGTGCCGGAGCGGTCCGCGGAGCCGGCCGTTCCACGAGGGCGCCACGACGCAGCACCGCACCCGCGTTCATCATGCCGCCGGCCAGTGCCTCGCCGTCCGCCGCCCCGCTCCCGGTCGCCATGCCGGTCACGGTAACGTCAGTTCGGCCGCGGGCGGCAGCCGGCGACGAGCACCGGCCCGCCGGGGACGGTGGGGAACCGCCGTACGTCCCGCAGGCCGCGGGCGGTCAGGACGGCAGCCATCCGGTCGGCGTCGTGGGCGGAGCCGCCGTTGCGCGCGGCGTTCCAGCGCCCGACCGCCCGGCGGAGCCCGTCGGGGGACGGTGAGCCGGCCCCCGCCACGAGCCAGCCGCCGGGGACGAGCGCGTCGACCAGCCGGGGCAGGGCGGACTCCAGGACCGCCTCGGACAGGAAGGGGGCGGGCAGCCACACCAGGTCGTACGCGGACTGCTCGGAGGTGTCGGCGACATCGCGGCGGAGCAGGGTCACCCGGTCCGCGGTCCCGGGCGACGCCTGCGCCAGTTCACCGCGCGCCAGGTCCAGCGCGCGTTCCAGTACGTCGATGCCGGTGACCCGGGCGCGGGGGAACGCCTCGGCCAGCGCGAGGGCCAGCGCGGCCACCCCCGTGCCGACGTCCAGGATGCGGCCGCCGTCACCGGCCAGGCGGTCGCCCAGGCCGGGCAGTTGCGGCACGATCCGGCTGCCGAGGGCCCGGCCGACCGCGGCCGACGCCCGGCCCTGGTGGAGCAGGACACGGTCGTCCAGCGCCGCCCAGCCGCCGGAGCTCTCGCCCGTCGCCGCGGTCAGGGCCTGGCGCATCGAGCTGAGGCGCGCCTCCACGGCGCTGCGGGCCGTCGGCCCGTCCGGCGGGACCAGCGACGGGTGCGGGACCAGCGCGGCCCCCTCCCGGCGCACCAGGCCGGCCTCCTCCAGGACCGCGGTGCGGCGGGGGTCGGCGGCCAGCACCTCGGTGAGCGGCGCGGTCAGCGCGTCGTGCAGCGTGCCCACCATCGCGGCCATGGCCCAGGTGGCGGCCTCCAGCACGGCGGCCGGGTCCTCGTCGAGGGGCAGGACGGGACCGGACGGCGCGGGTGGGGTGGACATGGGCGGGGCCTCCTCGTCGTACGGCTTGCACAGCAGAACACGGTGCCCGGTCGCCATCCGTTCGAACCGGGCGGCGCAGCCGGCTCCGTCGCAGCTGCCGGCCCCTCGGCGTCAGTGCGGGTCAGGGGCGGTAGATCGACTGGAACTGCTGGTACGCCTGCAAGCCTTCGGGGCCCAGTTCGCGGCCGAGCCCGCTGGCCTTCACGCCGCCGTAGGGCGAGGCGATGTCGGGCTGGTACCCGTTGAGGCCGATCGTGCCCGTGCGGATCCGGCGGGCCACGCGCGCGCCGCGCTCCAGGTCGGTGGTCCAGACGCTGCCGGCGAGGCCGTACACGGAGTCGTTGGCCAGGCGGACGGCGTCGTCCTCGTCCTCGTAGGGAGTGACGGTCAGGACCGGCCCGAAGATCTCCTCCTGCGCGATCACCGAGGAGTTGTCGACGTCGGCGAAGACGGTCGGCTCGACGAACCAGCCCCGGTCGAGACCGGCCGGCCGGCCCCCGCCCGTGGTGAGCCGGGCGCCGTCGGCCCGGCCCCTGCCGATGTAGCCCTCCACCCGGTCCCGCTGCCGTGAGCTGACCAGCGGGCCGATCTGGGTGGCCGGGTCGAGCGCGTCGCCCACCCGGGCGCCGCTCGCCATCGCGGTCCAGACCTCCACGACCTCGTCGTAGCGGCTGCGGGGCGCGAGGATCCGTGTGCTGGCGAAGCACGTCTGTCCGTTGTTGAGCAGGCTGGTGGTGAAGAGCTCCGCGGCGTCCGCCATGAGGTCGGCGTCGTCCAGGACGACGGCCGCGGACTTGCCCCCGAGTTCCAGGGTCACCGGCCGCAGCAGCGCCGCGCACGCGGCGGCGACCCGGCGTCCCGACGCGGTGGAACCGGTGAAGGAGACCTTGTCGACGCCCGGGTGCGCGACCAGGTAGGCGCCGATGTCGCGCCCGCCGGGGACGATGTTGACCACGCCGTCGGGCAGGCCTGCCGCCGCGACCGCCTCGGCCAGCAGCACCGAGTCCAGAACGGTCTCCGGAGCCGGTTTGACGACCAGCGTGCAGCCCGCGGCCAGTGCCGGCGCGATCTTGAAGAATCCCACGGTCTGCGGGAAGTTCCAGGCCATGACGGCGGCGACCACGCCCACCGGTTCCCGGCGGACCTCGGTGGTTCCCCGGGGCAGGCCGGACCGGAACTCGTGGCCGGGCGCCGAGCTGACCAGGGCGGCGTAGTAGCGCAGGAGGGCGGCCGGCACGGACCCCTCGTACGCGTGGGCGATCGAGATCGGCATGCCGTTCTGGGCGCTGACGGTGCCCGCCGTCGCCTCGCTCCGCTCGTCGAGTTCCTCCGCGAGCCGGAGCATGGTGGCCGCGCGGCGCTCCGGCTCCCAGGAGGGCCAGCCGCCCGGGGTGTCGAACGCCTTGCGCGCCGCGTGGACGGCGCGGTCGACGTCGGCCGTGCCCGCCTCCGGCACGGCACCCAGGTGGTCGCCGGTGCTGGCGGAGGTGACGCTGATGGTGCCGTGGCCGGACGGCGCGGTCCACCGGCCCCCGACGAACAGACGGTTCTCATGTGCGTTCATGGCAAGGGAAGTCATACGGGGCACTTCTTCCGGCGGCGGCCGGCAGGGCCGCCCCCTGCTTGGTCCCGTGGTCATGGCCGCCGACGTGCCGCGGCACCGGCCCGGGGTGCGTGCGCGATGGTGGTCCGCGGCGCGCCGCGACGGCGCGTCCGGCGTACGGGCGACCCGCTGAGCGGCAGGGGGGCGCCGCGCCTTGGAGGCCGCATCGGGGGCGGGTGGGCCCTCATCGGCGGCGTTCTGTGCGGTCTGTGGGATTCCGCACCGTAATGTCCCCGAGGCTACACCCATCTGGGGGCGCGTGACATCAGATGCCCGGCCCGCCCGGCTCGCGGCATGCGGGCACCGGCAGGGCCACCTGACGTCTCGTCAGATCCAGCCGCGCCGGGTGGCCTCCATGGCGATCTGGAAGCGGGTCTGCGCGCCGAAGCGCTGCATGAGTTTGGTGACGTGCCGCTGCACGGTCCGCTCGCTCCACCCCATCGCGCGCCCGGCGGCCTTGTCCGTGGCGCCCGCCGCGAGCAGCGTCAGCAGCCGCGCCTCCTGCGGCGACAGCTCCTCCCGGCCGTCCTCCGTCGTGACCGCCTCGTGCGCCCTGACATGGACGCTGCGCTCCCATATCGCCTCGAAGAGGGCGATCAAAGCGTCCAGAAGGGGGGAGGGGTGGATGATGTAGCAGGCGGTCACGACGCTGTCGCCGGGGCGCAGCAGGGGGATGATGGCCAGCCGCTCGTCCGACACGGCCAGTTTCATGGGCAGGCCGGGGGCGATGCGCGCCTGTTCGCCGTGGCGTATGCCGACGGTGACGTCGTCGAGCCAGCCCGGGAGCGCCAGGACGGTGCTGTCGTAGATGACGCGATAGGCCACCCCCCGGCCCAGCAGTTCGAGCTCGTCCGGGTTCGGCTCGGTGTGCGCCTCGACGGCGGCGTACGGGGGCCGGTCGAAGCCGCGTACCTGGGTGCGGGTGCTCTGCTGCATGTGCGCCCAGCGGCGGTTGACGTCGTCGCGGCCGGAGACGACCTCCACGAGGTCGTCCGGGTTCACGAAGCGGGTGGCGGCGCGGTAGACGTCCATCAGGCCCGCGACCTGTCCGCGTACGTCGTTCAGCGCGCGTTCCCGGTCCCGCAGCACCGCCTCAAGGCCGGTGTCCGGGGAGACCGCGACGTAGGTGACGGGACGCCCGGGGGAGCGGATCGCGAGGCCGAGCGCCACCAGCGACTGCAGGGAGCGCCGGGTCGCAGCGGCGGCGAGATGGCCGTCGTGGGCGAGGTCGGCGACGGTGGCCTGGGTCCGGCGGATCAGGATCTCGTAGACCGCCTCGTCCTGCCGGCTCAGGCCTATCGATTCGAGCATGATCCTTCTCCGTGCGACGGAAGCGTGAACGCGTGTCGTTCCTACGACACTTGGCGGGAAGCCACCGCCGGTTCATCTTGTCAGGGCGATCAAGCCGATGACGGCGTTCCGGCATTTCCGCCGCTCGCCCGGCCCGCCGGGGAGCGTCCTGCCCCTGGCGCGAGTGATCGCCTATGGTCGTGCCGACGGGGATCGAACACGCCGCCGAGGCGGCATCCGCGGGAGGACGACTGTGCGCACGAGGGACCTGGGACGCAGCGGGCTTCAGGTGTCCGAGATCGGCTACGGAGCCTGGGGCATCGGGGAGTCGGCGTGGGTGGGCGCGACCGAGGACGAGTCGGTGCGGGCGCTGGACCGGGCCGTCGACCTCGGGGTGAACTTCATCGACACCGCCCGCGGCTACGGCGAGAGCGAGCGCATCGTGGGGAGCTTCGTCCGCCGGCGGGCCGGCGCGGGCGACGGCATCCTGGTGGCGACGAAGGTTCCGCCGAGGAACCGCCTGTGGCCCGCGCCCGACGGCGTGGACCCCATGGAGGCGTTCCCCGGCGCGCACATCCGCGAGAGCCTGGAGACCAGCCTGCGGGCGAGCGGTCTGGACCACTTCGACGTCCTCCAGTTCCACGTGTGGAGCGACGAGTGGGTGGGCCGCGGCGACTGGCTGGAGACGATCGCCGACCTGAAGCAGGAGGGGAAGATCCGCCTCTTCGGCGTCTCCGTCAACGACCACGAGCCCCACAACGCGCTCGCCCTCGTGCGCAGCGGGGTGGTCGACACCGTGCAGGTCATCTACAACATCTTCGACCAGGCCCCCGCGGACGCCCTCCTCCCGGCCTGCCAGGAGCACGGCGTCGGCGTCATCGTCCGGGTGGCGCTCGACGAGGGCGGGCTGACCGGCAGCGTCACGGCCGGGAGCACCTTCCCGGAGGGCGACTTCCGCAACCGCTACTTCCGCGGCGACCGCCCCGCCCAGGTCGAGCGGCACGTCGACGCCATCGTCGCCGACCTCGGCATCGGCCGCGACGAGCTCGCCGAGACCGCGCTGCGCTTCGTCCTGAGCTCCCCGGCGGTCTCCACCGTGATCCCCGGCATGCGCTCCGTGCGCAACGTCGAGCGGAACGCCGCCGTGAGCGACGGCCGTGCCCTCGCGCCCGGACAGCTCGACGTACTGGCCCGGCACCGCTGGCAGCGCAATTTCTACGGAGGCTGAGCGGGCGCGACGCCCACACGCCGGACGCCTGTCGCGTACCCCCTCTCACCTGGGGTGATGCCGGGCAGCCGGCTTCCGTGGCCGCGCTGGGAGAAGTGTTTACCTGGACTAAATCCAAACAATTAAGGCATATGTCCATCAATGGTGCAAACATGGGATGTATGCATACTTCGTGGCTGGCTCATCCGCAGGGCACCCTCGCCGCGCGGCCCCGCACGCGCGAGATCGTGGACCGTCCCTGGCACATGCTGATCGGCGGGGAACTGACCGACGCGGTCTCGGGGGGCACGCTCGACGTGGTCAACCCGGCGGACGAGACGGTGGCGGCCCGGATGCCGCTCGGGGGCTGCGCGGACGTGGACGCGGCGGTCGACGCGGCCCGCGACGCGGCACCGTCGTGGGCCGCCACGTCGATCGCCGACCGGGCCGCCGTGCTCACCCGGCTGGCCGAGGCCGTGGAGGCGCACGGCGAGGAACTGGCCTGGATCGACACGATCGACAACGGCAGCCCCATCGGGGTCATGCGCAACGACTTCCGGGTGGCGGTGGCCCAACTGCGCTACTTCGCCGGCCTGGCGCTCCAACTGCGCGGCGAGACCATCCCCATGGCCGCCCACGACGCGTTCGACTACACCCTGCGCGACCCGTTCGGCGTGGTCGGGCGGATCGTCCCGTGGAACCACCCGCTGATGTTCGCGGCGGCCCGCATCGCCGCGCCGCTGCTGGCCGGCAACACCGTCGTCCTCAAGCCCGCCGAGGTGACCTCCCTGTCGGCACTGCGGCTGGGCGAGATCGCCGCCCGCATCGTGCCGCCGGGGGTGCTCAACATCGTCCCGGGCCTCGGTTCGGTGGCGGGCGAACGGCTCGTGACCCACCCCGACGTCCCGCGCATCGCCTTCACCGGCTCGTCGGTCACCGGGCGGCGCGTCCAGGCGCGTGCGGCGAGCGCCGCCGTGAAGACCGTCACCCTCGAACTCGGCGGGAAGAACCCGGTCATCGTCTTCCCCGACGCGGACGTGCCCGCCGCGATCGACGGTGTCATGGCCGGGATGAACTTCACGTGGCAGGGCCAGAGCTGCGGCTCGACGTCCCGTCTGCTCGTGCACCAGTCGCTGTACGAGCGCGTGGTGGGGGAGGTGGGGCGGCGCATGGACGACCTGCGGATCGGCGACCCCTCCGAGGCCGGTACCGATGTCGGCCCCCTGGTCTCGGCGGGGCACTACAGCAAGGTCTCCTCCTACGTCCGGGCCGGCCTCGCCGACCCCGCCCTCGACCTCGTCGCCGGCGGCACCTTCCCCGACCGCCCGGGCTACTACGTCCGCCCCACCCTGTTCTCCGCACCCGGCGGCCCGGCCGGCCCCCTCTTCACGGACGAGATCTTCGGACCGGTCCTCGTGGCGGCCCCCTTCGACACCTACGAGGAGGCCGTGTCCGAGGCCAACGCGCTGCCCTACGGTCTCACGGCCGGCGTCTGGACCACGTCGCTCCACACTGCCCTGGCCGCCGCCCGCGACCTGCGCACGGGATACCTCTGGGTCAACTCCAGCTCCGCCCACCTGCCCGGCACCGCGTTCGGCGGTGTGAAGAACTCCGGCGTCGGACGGGAGGAGGGCATCGAGGAACTGGAGGAGTACACCCAGCCGAAGAACGTCTACGTGCGCTTCTGAGCGCCACGCGGCCCGTGCGGCGGGTCCGCGTGCGCCCGTTCGCGGCACCGGGGGCGGTCAGGTCCAGCCCATCTCCGTGTACAGACGCCCGTGCCGGATGCCGTCGACGGCGGCGCGGGTGTAGGGGACGGTGCTGTCCGGGAGGCGGTCGGCGGGCCACCAGTCCCAGCTGACGCACTTGTCGGGCTCGAGGAGTCGCGGCTCGCCCTTCCACTGCCGGGCGCGGAAGACCAGTTGCAGGCGGGGCCGGGTGCCGGGCATGTGGAGCATGTGGACGGCGTGCACGAACTCCACGTCGTCGGGGTCGATGACCAGGCCCGCCTCCTCGCGGGCCTCGCGCACGAGGCAGGCGACGGCGGACTCCTGCTCGCAGTGGCCGGCCAGGAAGTGGTGCTGCAGCGGCGCGAAGCCCGAGTCCGGGTGGCGCAGGCCGAGCAGGACCCGGCCGTCGCGTTCGAGGTAGAGGTGGGCGCCGATGACGTTCGGCGCGTACCGCCCGGCCGGCGGTACCTCTGCGGGCCGCTGGGCAGCGCCGCCGGCGGCCTGATGACGGGCGATCACACGGGCCGCCCAGGGCGCCATGGTCAGGTGGGCCGTCGTCGCGACGTCGAAGAACGCGAACATGATGCCCTCGCCCACCTCCAGGCGGGAGGGGTCGCCGTCCCACTGCCCCAGGAAGATCTGGATGTGCGGCCGGGGGAGGCCGTCGGGGCCGGGGCGCTCGACGACCCCGAACCGGGTGAGGCCGATCGTGAGGCCCGCCTCCTCCATCAGTTCCCGGGCGATGGCCTCCTCCGGCGTCTCGTCGCCCTCCCGGGCACCGCCGGGGAGCGACCAGGTGCCCGGGTCGCTGATCGGCTTGTTGGCGTCCCGAAGGTGCAGCAGGTACTGGCCGCGCCGGTTGACGATGAGCGCGGTGGTCTGGTGGGGCTCGGGCGTGACCGCGGGCATGGGCGGGTCCTCCGGGGTCGGCGGGGTGTCAGGCGCGGCTCGGGCGGAACTCCGCGACGTGCGGCGTGGGTTGCGCCGTCCAGCAGGATGCCAGGACATAGGTGCGCCGCCAGTGGATTCCGGACAATCCGGGCCGTACGGCGTGCCGCGTCGCCACCGGCGGCGAGGCCTGCCGGCAGCGGGGCCCGCCGGAACGGGCGGGCCCCGGATGCTCACATGTGGTGGACGGTGCCGTGGTGGTGCGCATAGTGGGTGGCCGCCACGACGGCGGCCATGAGCTCCGCGTCCAGGGCCGAGGTGTCGGCGAGACGGGTGGGGGCCGCATAGGAGTTCAACAGGGTCTTGGTCACGCGCAGCGCGCCCTCGGGACGCCGGACGACGGGCCGCGCCCATGCGGCGATGGCCTCGTCGAGCTGCGCCTCGGGGACGACCTTCTGCAGGACGGACAGGGACAGCGCCTCGTGGGCGTCGAAGGACCTTCCGGTGAGGACGAGTTCGCGCACGCGCGCGGCGCCGATCTCGTTGAGGAGCCGGGGGAGGAGGCCGCCCCAGGCGGTGGGGAGGCCGAGGGCGAGTTCGGGCAGGCGGAAGGAGGCGGTCTCGGAGCCCACGCGCAGGTCGCAGGCGAGGGCCAGACCGAGTCCCGCGCCGATGGCCTTGCCGTGCACCTTGGCGATGGTGACCGCGGTGTTGCCGCTCAGCGCCTCGCACACGAGGCGGCCCTTGGTGGCCGACGCGCGGATGCCGCCGCCGGTGGGGTCGTGGGCGAGGAAGTCGGCGTACTCGGTGCGGTCGCCGCCCAGGCAGAAGTCGTCGCCGGCGCCGGACAGCACGATGACGCGCACCCCCGGATCCGGGGTGCCGAGGACCGCGAGCAGCTCGTCCAGCATGGCCTCGGTGACGGCGTTGCCCTGATCGGGGTCGTGCAGCTCGATGTCCAGGACCGGTCCCCGCCGGCCGGTCCTGAGGGTCCTGAAGGTCCCGGAGCCGGGGCCGGTGGTGCAGGGGAGGGACTGCGGGGCGTTCATGCCGTCACTTTCATGGAGGTCACGCGGCGGAAGACCATGCGCGGCGCGTACGAGGGCGCGGAGGCGAGGCGGAGCGTGGGGAATCGTTTCAGCATGGCGGTCAGCAACGTACGGGCCTCGAGCCGGGCCAGCGCCGCCCCCAGGCAGTAGTGGGCGCCGCCGCCGAAGGTGAGGTGCGTGCCCTTGCGGAGGATGTCGTAGGTGTGGGGATCGGCGTTGCGCCGCGGATCGTGGTTGGCCGCCCCGTACATCACGTGCACCATGGTGTCCTTGGCGATCGGGACACCCGCCAGGACCGTGTCGTCGGCGGCGACACGGCTGTTGAGGTGGATGGGCGGGTCGTAGCGCAGGGCCTCCTCCACGGCGTCGTCGACGCGCTCGGGATGGTGGCGCAGCCACTGCCAGCGCGCCGGCTCGTCGAGCAGCAGCCATACGGCGACCGACAGCAAGGTCGCCGTGGTCTCCAGGGAGGCGATGGTGAGGAACATGACCAACTGGTAGATCATCCGGTCGGCCGTCTCGCGGTCGCCGGGCAGTTGCTCGTCCCAGTGACGAATCCAGCCGGACAGGACATCGTTGCCAGGCCTCGCTCGGCGGCTGCTCACCAGGTCGGTGAAGAACGCCCGCATATCGGCGGTGGCTTCTTCCGATATGGCCAACTCGGACTTGGTGGGCAGCAGTTCCTGCGCGTGGACCTGACGGTGGGTGAAATCGAGGATGTGTGCGTAATCGGTGGCGGGGATGCCCAGCCAGCGGCCGACCGTGACGATCGGCAACTGCTCGCTGACGGTGCCCACGAAGTCGGCGGTGCCTTCGGCGAGCAACTCGTCCTCGAGCGTGTCGAGGAGCCGGGCGACGTGCTGTTCGATCTCCGGCTGCATGCCGGCGACGGTGGCGCGGTCGAAGGGGTTCCCCAGGCTGCGGCGCTGGCAGGTGTGGGCCGGCGCGTTCAGCCGGGACAGGGTCCGGCTCATCTCCTGCGTGGCCGGGGCGTGCCAGCGCTCGGTGTCCCGCTGCCGCTCCTGCCAGGCGAAGTCGGGGACGATCCAGTTCCTGCCGCGCAGGACCTGGTCGCAGGTGTCGAATCCGGTGATGAAGTACCCGCCCCAGGGGGCGGGTACGACATCACCCATGGTGCGCAGTTCCTCGTAGAGGGGGAAGGGATCGGCCTGCCCCTCGGGGGTGCGAAGGCGCCGAAGGACGGATATGACGGCTCGACGGTCAATGACTGTTTCGCTCATGTCACCGACTGCGGTCACGCAGAGCTCCTCAGGCTGGGCGTCCGGACCGGCCGAACCTACCCCGCTCCCACCTGCGGTCATGCGGTCCTGGGGTGTTGCTCCTGTCACATGCCGCTCATCAGACGCGGAAGAGGTCCAGGAAGGTGGACCAGAACCCCTTCTTCGCCTGCGGCCGGGCCGGCGAGGACGGTTGGGCCTCCATCGCCGCGGGACCGGTCGGCACGGGCTCCTGGGCCCGGGGCAGCGGTTCGGCGAACCGGGTGGCCGGGAGGGGACTGAAGCTCACCGGCAGCGTCACCAGGGCCCGGTGGAACGGGCCCGGGCGCCACTGCAGCTTCTCCGGGTCCTCGGCGAGCGTCAGGTCGTGGAGGGTGTTGAGGATCTTCTCCACCGCCGTCAGGGCGATCAGCTGGGCCGGGGACTTCGCCGGGCAGGCGTGCGGTCCGGCACCCCAGGCGAGGTGGGCGCCCTTGCTCAGCGTCTCGCGCTCGGCGGTGAGCGCCGGGTCGCTGTTGGCGGCCGCGAAGCTGATGACCAGCGGGGTGCCGGCCGCCACCTCCACACCGTCGAGGTCCACGTCCTGCAGCGGGAAGTGCGTGGCGTAGTTGGCGATCGGAGGGTTGTTCCACAGCACGTCGTCCATGGCCTCCTCGATCAGCATGCCCGACCGGCGGCCCGAGGAGTCCTCGGACAGCAGCAGGAGCAGCGTGTTGCCGATGAGGTTGCGCTCCGGCTCCACACCGGCGCCCATGAGCATGACGAGCTGGTCCTTCAGCTCCTCGTCGTTGAGGCCCGCGGGGTGCGCGATCAGCCAGGAGGTGATGTCCTCGCCCGCCGTGCGCCGCTTGAGGGCGATCAGCTCCATCAGGCAGGCGGTGAGCTCCTCGTTGGCGCGCAGGGCGTCCTCGCCGTCGAAGATGGCGGCCATTGAGGTGGTCAGGCGGTCACCGATGTCGGCGGGGCAGCCGAAGAGCTTGTTGAACAGCAGCAGCGGAAGCAGCTTGGCGTAGTCGTTCAGCAGGTCGGCGCGGCCGCGCTCGCTGAACTGGCTGATCAGGTAGTCGGCTATCTGCTCCACGTCACGGGCCAGCCGGCTGACGTTGAGCCGGTCGAGGCTCTCGGTGACCGCCTTGCGCAGCCGCAGGTGCACCGTGCCGTCGGTGAACAGGCAGTTGGGCCGGTAGGCCATCATCGGCAGGACAGGGTTGTCCAGCGCGATGCGGCCCTCGTTGAGCGCGGCCCAGCGGCGGGAGTCACGGGCGAAGAGCGTGGGGTTCTGCAGGACGCGGCGTGCGGTGTCGTGCTCGGTCACCAAGGTGGCGTCGACACCGGGGGACAGCTCGACCGGCGCGGCCGGGCCGAACTCGCGCAACTGGTCGTAGATCCGCCCGGGGTCGGCCGCGAAGTCGTGGCCGTGCATCGGGCATCTGGCAGGGGCGCCGGGGACGGGGGTCGGGTGCTGAGATTCCATGGGGGTTCCTTGAGGGGGCCGGAGCCTTCCCGCCCCGGTGGGCGGTGAAGGGGTCCGGTGGTCAGGCGGCGTGGGTGAGCAGGTGCTGGACGAGGGAGATCAACGCCTGTGCCGAGGAGCCCTCGTCACGGGCGTCGCAGTACACGACGGGGGTGTGCGGGAAGAGGTCGAGCGCTTCCCGTATCTCGTCCTCCTGGTAGCGGTGCTCTTTGTCGAAGTTGTTGACGGCGATGGCGTACTCCAGGCCGTACTTCTCGACGAGGTCGATGACGGGGAACGACTCGGCGAGCCGGGCGGGGTCGACCAGCAGCAGTGCCCCGAGAGCGCCCCGGGACATGTCCTCCCACAGCTGCATGAAGCGCTGCTGACCGGGGGTGCCGAAGAGGTAGAGCACCAGCTCCTCGCTGAGCGTCAGGCGGCCGAAATCCAGCGCGACCGTGGTGGTCCGCTTGTCCGGCGCGCCCGCCAGGTCGTCCACGTGGAGCGACGCCTGCGTCATCTTCTCTTCGGTGCGCAGCGGGGTGATCTCCGAGAGCGTGCCGATCAACGTCGTCTTGCCCACGGCGAAGTGACCCACCACGAGGATCTTCGCGGCGGTGGTCACCCCCTCCGACACATATGCGCTGTCAGGCAAAGCGCCTTTGGAGTCCATGCAACACCTCTTCGAGGATTCTCTTGTCGACGGCCTGGGCGGGGGGCGGGGCTTCACGGCGCAGCAGATGCCCATGGTCGGTTAAATCGGTCAGCAGCAGTCGTGCGACGCCCACCGGGAGCTCCAGATGGGCGGCCACCTCGGCCACCGACAGATACCCCCCCGAGCACAGCTCCCAGATGGCACGCACCTCGGGACCGGCCCCGAGGGGCAGCTCCCGGTCGGGGGCGATGGTGACCAGGGTGAGCAGGGACAGCTGGTCCGCGGCCGGGAGTTGACGGCCGCCGGTGATGACGTAGGAGCGGACGAAGTCGCTCGTGACCGGTTCTTCCTTGCCGGACGACGTCATGCTTCGGCACCGGCGTTCTGGCGGGGCGGAGTCGTCATCGCCTTGCCCAGTGCGCCGACCTGTTGCTGCATACGAAAACTCATGGCCTCCATGTCCACGTCCGGGGCCGCCGACGCGGCGAGGTACGCGCCGTCGCCCGCGGCGATCAGGAAGATCCAGCCCTGCTCGTACTCCAGCAGCGTCTGCCGCCACGGACTCGCACCGCCACCGGCGAACGGGGCGACGGCCCGGGACAGCGACTGCATCGAACTCATCGCCGCCGCGTTGGTCTCCGCGTCGTCACGGCCGATCTCGCTGGACTTCTCCAGCAGCAGACCGTCGGCCGAGACAAGGATCGCGTGCCGGGCGCCGCGCACCTGGAGTACGTCGTTCAGCACCCACGACAGATCGGGGTTCATTGGTCCTGGAGTCCTTCCGTGTTCGTGGTGTCCCGACCGGACAGGGTGCCGCGCTGGAACGCCCCGAGGCGCGAGGCCCTGGTGCCGCTGACCTGCTCCGTCGCCGGCGCGGCGGTGCCGGCGGAGTCGGAGGCTGCCGGGGCGGCGGGCTGCGGCAGCACCGTCACCCGCTGGCGACGGCGTTTGGGCAGACCGCCCGCCGTGGTGCCGGTGGCGGGCATGGGGACGGGAGCGCTCACGGGCGCCAGGCGCTTGGCGGGCGCCGGCTCGGCGGCACCGTGGGCGTGGTCGTGGACGGCCTCGGGCTGCGGTGCAGGGACTTCGTTGCTCAGAAGGTCCTCCGGCAGAAGGATTACCGCCCGCACGCCGCCGTACGGGGAGACGGAGTCGACGGACACCTCGAACCCGTAACGGGCCGCGAGCATGCCCGCGACGGCGAAGCCGAACTTCGGGGGGTTGCCGAGCGTGGTGATCCCCACCGGAGCGGACGGAGACAGCAGGAGCGCGGCGCGGTCCTTCTCCTCCTGGCTCATGCCGAGGCCGGCGTCGTCGACGATCACGCAGACGCCCTTGGGGACGGCGCGGATGTTGATCTCGACCGGGGTGTCGGGCGCGCTGTAGTTGGTGGCGTTGGCCAGCAGCTCGGCGAGCACGACGGCGACCGGTTCCACGACCCGGCTGGCGACCGTGAAGTGCACTTGCGCGTGGATCTGCACCCGGTCGAACCGCCGGATGCGGCCCTGCGCGCTGCGCGCCACGTCGTACACCGAGGCGATGGACTCACGGCGGCCGAGCCAGCCGCCGCAGAGCACGGCGATTCCCTGGGCGCGGCGGCCGAACTGGCTGTTGGCGTGGTCGATCGCCATCAGGTCGGCGAGGATCTGGGGGTCGTCGCCGTACTTCTTCTGCACCCGGTCGATGACGACCTGCTGCTCGTCGGCGAGCACCTGCAGTGTGCGCATCGCCGACTTCAGAACGGTCTTGGTGTCCTCCTCCGCATCCTTGCGCACCTCCGCCACTTCGGAGGCGTGCTGTTCCCGCAGTTCGGCATGGGCCGCGCGGACGTGGTCCCGCTCCTGCTGCAGCGCGTTGCGCTCACCCTGCAGCCGGGCGTTGTTGCCGCGCAGGATCATGTTGGTCCTGCGGGCACGCAGGATGATCAGGACGGCAACGCACAATACAACTATCGAGATCCACAGGAGTGGATCATCCCAAATCGATGTCATGAGGCTCTCTTCAAGTCGCATCACGCCGAAGCGACGATCGGGGCCGCGGCGTCGGGCCAAGGGCGAACACCGCGACAGGGTGTGTGCCGTCGAGCCGAGCCAAGAGCCGCTCCTCCGCGATGGGGCCCTGGAGACTGTCCCCCGCGCGCTTGACGCGCCATCAGCCTTCTGGAAACCCGATCACCCTAGCAGCAGTGGATCACCAATTAACGACGCGGTTGGGGCACTTGCAGATCTTCACATGGTCACCGCAACCTGCCAGGTCAGCGGCCCGTCCGGGGTGCGCGGGAGCGGTGTTCCCGGTTGTCCCGCATGCCCGGATCGGGCCACCGCGGGGAGGCCGCAGCGGGAAGCGGAGGAAGACGGAAGACCACCGGAGGGGCCCGGCCGCCGGGGCTGTCGAGGTGCCCGCGGGCCCGGTCGGCACCGACGGGCGGTTCACCAAGGTGCCCGGTGAATCGCTGTCGCGCGAGGCCCGTGTCCGGCCCGGCGTCACGGTCATCGACGTCCCGGTCGACTCCAGCCGCGACACCGGGCTGTTCGCCCAACTGCGCGAAGGCGTCCTGGAGCAGGGGATCGGCGCGCGGGTGCGGTGCGGGCGTCGTCCTGTCACGGAACTAACTTGTGCACGATGCAATGGTGGGCTAGGGTCTTTGTGCAAGCCGGTTGTACCTCAGAAAGGCGATCCGTGAGCAGCGAACCGTACTGCGACAGCCCGGTGCCGGTCTCCGTGGACTGGACGGCGGCGCCCGGTGAGCCGGTCGCGGAGTGCACCCTGTGCCGGGAGCCGACCGAGTACAAGGCACGGATCCCGGGCGCCCCGCTCTGCCCGCGCTGCGAGTGGCAGGAGGCCCAGCGCAGCGCCTGCTCCGGCTGAGCACCCCGGACCCGCCCGCCGCGCGACGCGGACCGGTCAGCCGGTGGGGGTGCGGCGCAGCGGCGCGAGCGCGTTGCTCCACGCGACGACCTGGTCCAGGACGACGCCCAGCTCTCCGGCCCGGCGCGGGCCGGGCTCGAACCTCTGCATGTCGACGAAGTCGCGGAACAGCGACAGCGCCACCTGCGCGCGCACCGTGGCCACCTGCACCTCGGCCATCACCACCCGCAGGTGCTCCACCGCGCGCGTCCCTCCGGCACTGCCGTAACTCACGAAGCCCGCCGCCTTGTTGTTCCACTCCGCGTACAGGAAGTCGATGGCGTTCTTCAACGCGCCGGGGATCGAGTGGTTGTACTCGGCGGTCACGAAGACGAACCCGTCGAACGACGCGATCTTCTCCGCCCACGCGAGCGTGTGCGGCCGGGTGTAGTGGCCCATCGACGGCGGCGCCTGCTCGTCCAGCAGCGGCAGCCCGTAGTCGTCGACGTCCACCAGCTCGTACTCCGCGTCGTCCCGCCCCGCGACGTTGTCGTACACCCACTCCGCCACGGCCGCCCCCTTGCGGCCGGGTCGCGTGCTGCCGAGAATGACGGCGATCCTGGTCATGGCGCTGCTCCTGGGCGGTCGGCCGGTCGGGGCCCGGCGGGAGGGCGTGCCTGAGCCACGTTCCATGCCCGCCCCTGCGGCAACCGGGCACGGGCGTTCCTTCGCCCGATCGCCGGGCGGGCGCTGCGCCGGACGGGTGGGTCCGGGGCGGGACGGACGCGGCGCTATGTTGGCCGTGGACCATGCCGGTGCGACGCGGGGGACTGAGCGGCTTGCGATCAGGTGGGACACGTGGAGCGGTCATGGCCGCCGTGCTCGGCGTCGTCATGGTGCTGTTCCTCGGCGCGTGCGGGACCCGGGTGGCCGGCCGGGACGGGAGCGCGACCGACGCGTCGACGGCCGGTGGGCCGATCCCGTGGACCATGGCGGGCCCGATCTCGGTCACGGGTGCCCGGCTGGGCGACGACCACCGCACGCTCCTGCTCGACGCGCAGGTGCCGCACGGCCCGCACGCGTGCGTCCGCGGTCTCCGGGCCGTGGTCACCGACACCGTGCCGCAGCACACATGGGTGCAGATCACCTACTCCTCGCCCTCGGGCGACCGGCGTTCCGGGTGCACGGGCGTGACGACCGCCACCGCCCGGGTCCGGTTGCCGGAGCCGCTGGGCGCCCGGGACCTGATCGTCGACAACCACACGGTCTTCACCGCCGACGGCGCGCACCCGCCCGCGCTGCGGCTGTGCGGTCCACTGGGCTGCCGTCCACCGGCCACCGGCTGCACCCCCGCCTCCTACGAGCAGGCGCTGATGGCCGTCGACGCCCCCGCGCACACCTACCGCGAGGCGGAGGTCTGCCACGGGAAGTGGCTCGTCCTGGACTTCACCTGGCGCACGGGTCCGGCGTGCGGCGGCGGGGAGGCCCCCGAGTGCTCCTCCCGGCTGGGCGACCGCTGGTTCTTCCGGGCGGAACCCTCCGGCTGGGTGCCGATCGTCCACGGGACGCGCGGCGGATGCCAGGACGTGCGGCGCGAGGAGCCCGGCTTCCCCACCGCGATGTGCGTGCACCTGGCGCCGTTCCGGATCGCCCGGTAGCCGGCGCCCTCGGCGGCCCGTGCCGACGCGCCCTCAGTGGCTCTGCGGCCCCGCGGGCTGCCGGTCCAGTGCCTCGGCCCGGCGCCGCAGGTCGGCGGCGATGTCGTCCCACTCGGGCCCGTGGAGATAGAGGCTGTCGGCCGCCTCGCGCAACAGCGCGGGGTCGTCGGGACGCTGGAGCAGGGCGAGCCGGTAGGCGAGGTTGCGGATCCACACCGGCAGCAGTCCGTCGACCACGTGCGGACTGAGGTCGCGCAGCATCGCGACGATCGAGTCGGCGTCGGCGAAGGTCAGTTCCTCGACGAAGTGGTGCTCCTGGTGATTGAGCACGCAATCGCGCGTGGGCCGGTACTCGTCTCCGTACAGGCACCGGGCGTGCTCGGTCAGGGTCGTGTGCATGACGCGCAGCTTAAGGGAACTTGATCAATCAGTGGAGCGGTTCGCGACGGCAGTCGCGCAGGTCGTGCCGGGGATGGTAGCCTCCGCGACCGCTGTGGATCATCCTCCCGACACGCCGCGCCGTGGTCGCGCGGCGGGGGCGCGGGGGACGCGCGGGGATACTGCGGCCATGCGCGTCGACTTCGATCCCGAGGCCATGAGCAGTGGCGGCTTCTACCGGTTCATGACCTCCGTGGTCGTCCCCCGGCCTATCGCGTGGATCTCCACCGTCACCCCGGACGGACTGATCGAGAACCTCGCGCCGCACTCCTTCTTCAGCATCGCGAGCACCGATCCGCCGATCGTGCAGTTCACCTCGATCGGCCGCAAGGACTCGCTGCGCAATGTCGAGGACACCGGCGAGTTCGTCGTCAACTTCGCCTCCGAGGCGCTGATGCGCCTCATCAACGCCACGGCCACCGACTTCCCGCGCACCGTCAGCGAGTTCGACTTCGCGGACATCGAGCGCGAGCCCAGCCTGCGGGTGCGCCCACCGAGGGTGGCCGCCTCACCGGTCGCCCTGGAGTGCCGCTCGCACACCACCGTGCGCATGGGCAACTCCACCCTGGTCTTCGGGCGCGTGCTCCACGCCGTCGTCGACGAGGGCGTCCTTGTCGACGGCCGCCCCAGCGCCCCGCTGCTGCGCCCGCTCACCAAGCTCGGTGCCGACGAGTGGGGCACCCTCGGCGAGATCATGCACCTCAATCGCATCCCGTACGAGGAGCCCCGCCCCGCGGCGGCGTCGGGACCGGCCGCGGGGGTCTGAGCGGGCACGACGGCCTAGTAACCCGTGGTGCGGATCCACCGCAGTGTGGTGACGACTTCCTCGCCGAAGTCCTCGCACAGCGCGAGCAACGCGCGGCCGGTGGAGGAATCGAGCAGCCCCGCGGAATCGGGGAGATCCCGGAGGGCATCGTGGCACGCCGACTCGACCGCGGAGTTGCGTGACGCGAAATAGCCCTCGTGCGCGCGGTCGGCCAGGCCGGCGAGGTAGCGGCGGTGGGCTTCCTCCGAGGGGTGGGAGAAGAACGAGTTCTCGACGAGGCCGTCGAGGTGGGCCGCCAGGTCGGCCGAGTCCTCGACCACGCGCTCCGCCACGTCCGTGGCAGACGTGTGCAGGAACGTGTCGAAGGCCTGCAGGTTGCCGATGGTCTCCAACTGGAGGAGCCGGACGGTGTCCGGGTCGACTTCGGAGGTGAAGAGCGGGGCCGTGGACAGCTCGGCGAACGCTCGCCGGTACGCGCGGTCCGACTGCTCACCGGCAGGTGCGGCCGCCAGCCGGAACAGTGACTCCAGCACGTCCCGGTCGATGCCCCATTCCGCGTCGAGCCCGAACGCGAGGAGCGGCGCTCGGTACCGCCACAGGGCCAGGACGGCGGCCTGACGCCGGTGGACGGGGTTCGGGTCCACGAACCGCTCGATGCGCGCCACGGCTCAGGACGTCCGCTGAGCGGGGTCACGGTCCTGGGGCTGCGCCGTCGGCGGGGGCGGGTGGCCGTGGACGGCGGTGAGGCGTTGCAGGGCGTCGTCGATGCGGTCGAGAGCGGCGTGGGCCGGTGCGGGGCCGTGGGGGGAGGGCGCCGGCAGAGCGCGGCGGGGCGGGCCCGGACGGCGGCCGAGGGCGCGCCGGACAGCGACGACATTCGCGGTCAGGGCCTTGGCGCGGACGGCGAGGCCCGGTTCGGGCGGGACGGGAAGCACGGCGAGGGCGCCGACCGGTTCGGCGCAGGCGCGGAGCGCGTCGAGGGCGTCGGCGGGATGAGGGGCCGCGCGGCGCAGGGTGCGGGAGAGCGTGCGGTGGGCCCGGAAGGGAGCGGCGATCTCGTCGAGGCGCACAAGGCTGTCGTCGAACCGGGCGCGTTCGGCGACGAGTTGCGCGGGGTCGTGACCGCGGAACGCGGACAGCACGTCGGTGAGGGCCGCCAGGGCGTCGGCGGTACGGCGCCGGGCCACGTCGCCCGACCGGACGGGAAGGACGAACCAGGAGGCGGCGACGCCGGCGAGGGCGCCCACGACGACGGCCTCCAGCCGGGTGACCAGGACGTCGGCGCCGGTCTGGCCGTAGTAGCCGTACAGCAGCGAGAGCACGGCGGTGACAGCCGCCGCCCAGTACGCGTAACTGAGGCCGCGCAGCCACGAGGCCACCGCCAGCACCGCGAGGACGGCGGCGATCGAGGCGGGATCGCCCGGGGCGAAGACTCCCGCGAGCGAGGTCGCCAGCACGACACCCGCGGCCGCGCCGGCGATCCGCAGGACGCTCTTGTGCACGACGTCGCCACGGCCCCTGTTGCCGCTGCACACGATGAACGCGGTCAGCACGGTCCAGCTCCAGTGGTCCGGGAACTCGAGCCGGCCGACGAGGAACGCGGCCCCCAGCGCCAGGGCCATCTGGCAGGCCATGCGGTCGCTGACGGCCAGGCCGGTGGCCGTGGGGGGCCGCGGGGCGGACGCGGTCGGTGGCGCGGTCGGTGGAGTGGCCGAGCGGACGAGTCCGACCCGGGCGGCGGCGAGTTGGCACACGGCCACACTCAGGAAAGCGATCAGCGCGGCGACGGCCGCCCACAGGAACCGCGCGCCGCCCGACCCCGGCGCCACCGGAGTGATGAGGACGGCGACGAAGGGCAGGGTCGCGAGCGTGCCGGCCGCGGTGGCGACGGGCCCGAAGCGCCGGACCCAGATCGCCGCGCCGACACCGAGGGCGAACAGGGGGCCGCCGATCGCGAGGTGCCGGAACAGCAGCCACCCCACCCCCGACGTCGCCACCGCCACCACGGGCAGCACCGCGAGCCCGAGCAGTCGGCGGCGCGGCGAGGCCCCCCGCTGGACACGGGCCAGCGTCAGGGTGAGCGCGACCGTGAGCACCACGATGCCGTCGTCGAGCCCGAACTCCTTGAGCCGCAGGGCGGCGCCGAACGCGAGCAGCAGTGCGGCGGAGGTGACCGCGGCGTCGGGTATCCCGCGAAAAATACTTCGCATTCGCGTACTGCTTTCCGGTCAGGAACTCGTGACTTGGCCAACAGTAGCAAGTGATAGCGTAGGAATATGGTGGAGGATAGTACGGGGCCCGGGCAGAGGGAGGAGCCGCCGCCCTTTCTGGGGGCGGCGTCGGAGATCCGCCGCGGCGCGTCCCGGCTCGCGCGCAGGCTCCGGGCCGAACGTTCCCCCGGCGCGCTCAGCGCCAACAAGGTGGGCGTGCTCGGCCACCTCTACCGCCGCGGCCCCGCCACACCGGGTGACGTGGCCGCGGCCGACCGGCAGCAACCGCAGTCCCTGACACGGGTGTTCGCCGAGCTCGAACGTGACGGCCTGATCTCCCGCACCGCGGCTGAACACGACCGCCGGCAGACCCTCCTCGCCCTGACGCCGGCCGGCCACGCCGCCCTCCTGGCGGACGTGGCCGAACGCGACGCCTGGCTGGCCTCGGCGCTCGCCGGGCTGAGCGAGACCGAACGCGAGGTGCTGCGCCTGGCCGGACGCCTGATGGACCGCCTCTGCGACCCGTGAGCCGTCGGCGGCGCCGCCGTTACGGGCGTTCCTCGACCCACAGGTCGGTGCTGTGCGCGCCGGTCAGCGCCCGGACGCGGGCGAGCACGTCCTCCGCGGGGCGCGGCGCGAGCCGCCGTCCGTCGCGCAGCCGCAGCGCCACATGACCGTCGGCTGCCTCGGTGGCACCGATGACGGCCTGGTACGGGACCAGGCGGGCCTCCCTCACCCGTGCGCCCAGGCTGCCGCGCTCCGGCCCGGCGACCTCGGCGCGCAGCCCCAGGTCGAGGCAGCGTTCGGCGAGCGCCTCGGCGACGGGCCGTTCGTCCGCGGAGACCGGGAGGACCGCGATCTGGGTCGGCGCCAGCCAGGCGGGGAACGCGCCGCCGTGCTGTTCGACGAGATGGGCCACCGCCCGCTCCACGCTGCCGATGACGCTGCGGTGGACCATCACCGGGCGGTGCTTCGCGCCGTCCGCGCCGATGTAGTGCAGGTCGAAGCGCTCCGGCTGGTGGAAGTCGACCTGGACGGTGGACAGGGTCGACTCGCGGCCGGCGCCGTCGGCGACCTGCACGTCGATCTTCGGCCCGTAGAACGCGGCTTCGCCCTCCACCGCCTCGTACGGCAGGCCCGAGGCGTCCAGCACTGCGGTGAGCAGCGCGGTCGACCTCTGCCACAACTCCGGCGCGGCGACGTACTTGCCGCCGGGGCCGGGGAGGGAGAGCCGGTAGCGGGCGGGTGTGATGCCCAGCGCCCGGTACGCCCGGCGGATCAACTCCAGGGCGCCGCGCGCCTCGTCGGCGACCTGGTCGAGGGTGCAGAAGATGTGCGCGTCGTTGAGCTGGATGGCCCGGACGCGGGTCAGCCCGCCGAGCACGCCCGACATCTCCGAGCGGTACATGCCGCCCAGTTCGGCCATGCGCAGCGGCAGCTCACGGTAACTGTGCGCGCGGGAACGGTAGATGAGCGCATGGTGCGGACACAGACTGGGCCGCAGGACGATCTGCTCGCCGCCCAGGTCCATGGGCGGGAACATGTCGTCGCTGTAGTGGGACCAGTGCCCGGAGATCTCGTACAGCTCGCGTTTGCCGAGGACGGGGGAGTGGACGTGCCGGTAGCCCGCGCGCCGCTCGGCCTCGTGGACGTACCCCTCCAGGGCGTGCCGTACGGTCGCGCCGTCGGGCAGCCAGTAGGGCAGCCCGGCGCCGATCAGCGGGTCGGTGTCGAACAGGCCGAGCTCGCGGCCGAGTTTGCGGTGGTCGTGCATGGCGGTCTCCTCGCGGGGCGGCGGGCGAGTGACCGCGGGTACGCAGAAGCCCCGGGGCACTCGCCCCGGGGCTTTGACTGATGGCATCGATCAGCGCGCCGGGACACTCTCCGGCGTCGTCGTCATGGCAGCGCGCTTCATGCGGACGACGGTAACAGGGGTGGGCCGTGGGCGCCGGGCATTTTCCGGGCGGGTGGGCCGGCCTTTGTGATCGCCCTCTCTCATATGCATCTGAGATGAACCGCACTGCACGCAGCGGCCGAGGGGGAGCACCACCGATATCCGCTTGCGTATCCGGGTCACCCGGGCCAACGTCGTCCGACACCTCACGAAGGCAGGGAAGATGACCGGGCAACCCCACGACGTCGACCACGAACTCGTCCAAGCCGCGGCCCACGTCGCGCGCACCCGCTGCCAGGGCGACAACCACACCATGGCGGCCGCGGCCCGCGCCGGCGACGGCCGGATCGTCACTGCCGTGAACGCCTACCACTTCACCGGCGGCCCCTGCGCCGAACTGGTCCTCATCGGTACGGCGGCCGCCCAGGGCATCCACGACCTCCGCACCGTCGTCGCCGTGGGCGACCGCGACCGCGGCGTGGTGCCCCCGTGCGGCCGCTGCCGCCAGGTCCTCCTCGACTACTTCCCGTCCGTCGCCGTCATCGTCGGCCCCGCCGACCGCCTCCGGGCCGTCCCCATCGCCGATCTGCTCCCCGCGAGCTACGTCTGGGCCGACCACCAGCTCGACACCTGACCGGGGCACTTCCGCGCTGACGGAGCCTCAGTTCAGCACCGGCAGCAGCAGTCGTGAGGGGTGGGACGGGTCGTGGTGGACGCGGCGCTCGCCAGGGGTGGCCGTGGTCTCCCAGCGGGGGTGGGCGGAGGCGGCGATCTGGAGGCGGAGGCGGTGGCCCGCGCGGAAGACGTGGGCCAGGGACCACAGGTCGACGCGGACCTCTTGCGGGCCGGTGCCGGCGGAGCGGGCGACGCCGTCGGCGAGGTTGATCGACGTGCCGTCGGGGTGGACGTCGCACAGCCGGGCCACCCACGCGGCCGGGCCGTCGCTCGCAGCGGTGAGCACGGCGGTGATCCGGCCCGCCACCTCCAGGGGCGAGGTCAGCGGGGGTCCGGTCCAGGTCGCCACGTCGGGCCGGGCCTCGATGGCGCGCTGGTCGAACGGGCCCGCCGGGTAGGCGTCGGTGAGGAGGAGGGCGCCGCCGCGCACCGGCACGGGGTTCGCCGGGTCATGCGCGAAGCACGCGGGCGGCTCGTCCGCGCCGGGCGGGGCGGGGGACAGCGCGCCGGAACCGCGGAGGAACCACGCCGCCTCGGTGGCCGGGGGCGGCCAGCGCTCAAGGCGGCGCCACACATCCGCGCCCGTCACGAAGACCAGGGTCAGGGGCTCGGGGCCGGTGGCCGTGCGGCCCAGCACCCCGTCGAGCCAGTCGAGTCGGAGCTCCTCGAGGGTCCGGTCACCGTCGACAAGGGCCGGCTGGTCGGCGTGCGTCCAGGGCCCGACGACCAGCGCGGCCGGGTGTCCCGTCGCCCGGGCCATGAGGTGGTTGTCGAGGCTGCCCTGCAGGAACGCGTCGTACCACCCGGCGACGGTGAACGTGGGGACGTCGGCGGGCGAGACACCGCGCAGCGCCGGGCCGTCCGGGCGGCCGGGGACCGGGAGCCGGCGCAGGACGGGCGGATGCCGGTCCCCGGCGGCGCCCGGTGTGTCCAACGCGACGCGTGCCGCGTCCAGTTCGGCGGTGACCCGCGCGTCGGCGCCCCGCCTGCGGAGCACTTCCGCCCCGAGCCCGAGGGTCCACTGGGTGATCAGGCCCGTCTCGCGGACGCCGTCCCGCGCGACCAGGCCCTGGCGCGGGTCGGACCAGGTGAACTCCGGCATGAGCGCCACGAGTCCGGGCGGCCGGTCGGTGGCCGCCGCCCATTGCGTGTGACCGAGGTAGCTGGGGCCGAACAGGGCCACCCTGCCGTCCGCGCCCGGCAGCCGGGACGCCCAGCGCACGGTGTCGTGGCCGTCGGCGTACTCGTTCACCAGCGGCTCCCAGTCGCCGTCGGAGGCGAAGCGGCCACGGGTGTCCTGGATGACGACGACGTAGCCGCGTCGCACGGCCGCCGCCGGGCCGAGCCGGGCGAGGACGCCGGGGTCGTCCTTGCCGTAGGGGGTGCGGGCCAGCAGGACGGGTCCGGGCCCGGTGCCCGCGGGCGGGCGGCGGACGTCGGCGCGCAGCACGGTGCCGTCGCGCATGACGGCCTCGACGTCGTGATCGACGGTGATGTCCACGGGCGGTGACGCGCCTTTCCGGGTACGGAGCGACGGGCGGCCGGGTCCCCGCCGCCCCGGAAAGGGCGGCGGGAACCCGGCACACGGGATCGGCGGGTCAGGAGATGGTGAGGTCGTCGACGTAGCCGCGGAAGCCGCCGCTGCCGCCGGGGTGGTCGTAGCCCACGAGGATGCGGGAGATCTGCTTGCCCGCGCTGTGCGCGCCGAGATCGACGGTGACGTGGTTCCAGGTGTCGGGCGTCAGGTGGCCGCACTGCCCCGCGGGGTGGGCCGGGTCGCCGCCCTGGTCGAGGGCGCCGGAGTCGCGCAGGGTGCTGTTGTCGGTGAGGACGAGATCGACGGCCACGCACGTGCTCTCGGTGGAGCCCGCGGGCACCCAGGGGGTCGTGGCGTGCGACTGCGGGTAGATCCAGTAACTCAGCGTCTTCGCGGTGCCGATGGCCAGCGGCGCCGCGCTCAGGTCGAAGACCTTGAGGTAGGCGTGCGGTCCGCCGCTGCCGGCGGCCGCCGTCCCGGAGTACATGAGTGCCGCGCTCCCGGTGTGCGAGGTCTCGCCGGTCCGCGGACCGGCCTGCGGGCCGGGGGAGTCGGAGTTGATGCCGGTCACGCCCGCGTTGCCGCCGCCCGCGGAATCGACGGTGTCGATCCAGGACGGCGCCGTCTGGCCGGTTTCGAGGCCCGAGCCGAAACTGCTGCTGGTGCCCCCGCCCCCGCCGCCCGTGCCTAGCGGCTGGGTGAGCTGCGTCTGCACGGTGGCGTAGGACGTGCCGGGCGGAGCCAACGTGACGGTCTCACCGGCGGACGTGGCGAGGGTGAGCCGGGCGCCGCTGAATGTGCCCGCGTCCGAGCCGTCGCGGTACACCTGCACGCTGCGGCCCGGCCAGGGGTTGGTGACGACGAGGCTGCCGCCCCTCTGGCTGACCGCCCGCACGTACTGGACCGCGTTGCCGGACATGCTGCTGGAGATCAGGAAGCCGCCCGCCGCCATCAGGTCGCCGAACTTGGCGTTGGTGTTCGCCGGCCAGTCCGCGAAGACCTTGACGTCCTTCTGGAAGGACTGCAGCAGCATCTCGTCGAGGCCCGAGACGACGGTGTTGACGTTCTCGATGCCGCCGCCGTTGTGGTGGACCGAGAGGTTGTCGTAGCTGTACGTGGTCGCCTCGGCGGCCATGTTGGCGAGGATCGTCGACGGGTTGTAGCCGACCCGGGCCGCCGCCGCGTAGAACGTCGGCGGGGCGTTGTCGCCGTGCCAGCGGGCGAGTTGGTCCACGGTGTTGCGGGCGGTCTGGAGCAGCCCGGCGGCGCTGTCGAGGCCCACCTGGCCGCCGGGGTACACCGCCTGGATGGCGATGTCGTTGCTGTCGCTCACCCAGTCGGCGCCGGTGGAGGTCTCGCGGAAGACGGTCTGCCCGTTGCGGGTCATGGTCGGCAGCGGCGCCAGGTGCGCGTCGATGTCGTTCCACGCCGCGCGGCTGCCCGCGTCCTGGCCCAGCGCGGTGCTGATGTCGGTCAGGCCCTGGAAGAGCAGGTGCACCAGGCCCAGCGAGAGGATGCTGTTGGTCTGCGGGTAGGGCTGGTCCTCCTGCGGCGCGTCGTTGAGGATGTTGTAGGTGCCCGAGGCGTCCTTGGACAGGTAGTTCTGCCAGAAGGTCCCCACCTCCTTGAGGTACGGGTAGACCTTCGCGGCGTACGTGGTGTCACGGGTCTGCTGCCACCGCATGACCATGTTGCCCGCGAGATTGGCCGCGTTGGACTTCTGGTTGTGCAGGTTCATGTCGGCGCTGGTGCCCTCGGGCGAGATGCCCACCGGGTACAGCACGCCCTGGAAGCCGTTCTGCTGGGCCAGTTGGCGTCCGGCGGGCAGCCAGTCCAGGACGGGCTGGTCGTAGGGGTCCGCGAGCGGCACGTGGTTGCTGGTCAGCGCCGCGTAGAAGGGCGCCTGGTAGTTGTAGTTGGTGTGGTAGTCGCCGTTCCAGTTCATGGCGCCGGTGATCCAGTTGCCCCACAGCCCGGGCGCGTACTCGCCGCTCCGGGACACGCAGGCGAGCAGGTACAGGGAGCCGTACCAGCTCCGCTCGACGTCCTTGTCGGGGATCTGGACGTACGACTGGGACCAGAAGTCCGACCACCAGTTCTGGTGCGCGGTCCCCAGCCCGTCCAGGCCGGACTGTGTGACGGCGGCGGCCGCCGCGGTGGCGTCGGCCTGGTAGGAGCCGGTGTCGTTGCCGCTGAGCACGGACGACACGACGGTGTAGGTGGTGCCCGGTTGCAGGGTCACGCTGATCCGGTTGCCCGAGACCGACGGGCTGCCGCCGAGGACCCGGGTGGCGATACGGGCCGGCGGCGCACCGCTGCTGCCGTCCGCGGCCACGTCGGCGTTGAGCGTGCCGCCGGTGGTGGACGCGGTGGGCGCGGCACCGCTGCCGTTCTGAACGGTGACGGTGGCGTTCTGGCTGCCGCCGCCGGTCAGGGTCAGCGAGGTGACCACGAGGTTCGAGGTGGCCGACACCCAGCTGGTGGCCGACAGGGTCGTGCCGCCGAGGGTGTAGGTGCCCTTGACCTGCGCGTGCGCGATGTCCTGGACGACGCGGTAGGACGAGCCGGAGAGCCCAGGGACCGCCAGGACCAGTCGGCCCAGCGGCCTGATGGCGTGGCTGGAGGCGGAGAAGAAGTCGTTCTTGCCGAGGTAGAAGGTCTGGTTGTCGATGCGGCCGCCGACGGCGACGCCGACGTCGCCGTTGCCCAACTGCGGGGCGTCGGTGGTCCCGCCCCCGGTGAGGTGGGTGGGCGGGGTGGTCCACACGCCCTGGTACTGGGCGACGGTGTTCCTGCCCTGCGTCGCCGTGACGGGGTCGGCGGCCATGGCGGGCCGGGACAGGACGGTGGTGAGCGCGGTGCCGACCAGGGCCGCGGCCAGTGCCGCGCTCCCCGCTCTTCTGAACTTCCCTGCTCCTGTGATGTGCGACATGAGCCTCATGGGGGTCTGTTGCCTCCCTTGGACTGGTGGCCGCCGGCCGACGGGGTGGGACGTACCGGGATGGGGACGGGGCCGGTACCGGAGTGCGATCCCGGGGGATTGCCCGAGCGGTCGTCAGATCCCCTCATGGATACCTGACATCGTTGTCAACCGCTGTCGTTCTCCGTGCGGGGTCACCCGGGGGATCCGGCGGACCGGACGGGCCGGTCCGCCGCGGTGCTGCCCGTCGCCGCGGCGCTGGATGGGGGTGGGGTGGGGCGCGGGGGTGTCGCACACCCCGGCCCCTGGGACGGCTCCCGGAAGGCGGCTCCGGCCGGGAGAACGTTATCTTCCGATGTTTCGGTCGTTTATAGAGGCGTGCCGACGCGCTTGTAAAGGGCCCGTACCGCGATTCAGGGCGCCAACTCGCCCGACCCGCGCGGGATCAGCCGCGTGGAGACGATGACCGTGCGGGTCGGGCGGGCCCGGTTCGCGCGTCGGGCGGTGAGCAGCTCGATGGCGGTGCGGCCGATCTCCTCGTCGCCCTGGGCGACGACCGTGACCCCGGGACGCAGCAGGTCGGCGAGGCCGAAGTCGTCGAAGCCGACCAGGGCGATGCCGCCGAAGTCGGCGCCGAGCGCCCGGATCACCGCGACGGTGGTGCTGAAGTTGCCGGTGACCAGGGCCGTCGCCGGGTCGGGCCGGTCGCGCAGGGCGGCCAGCGCGGCGGCGACGCGGGCCGGTTCGACGGGGCCGGGGTGCACCATGCCGTCCAGCGGCTGGCCGATCCCGGACAGCGCCTCCCGGAAGGCGGTCGCGCGCTCGCGTCCGGTGTGGATCCGCTCGTCGTCGCCGATGTAGCCGATCCGGCGGTGGCCCTGGGCGGTCAGGTGCGCGAACGCCTGGGCTATGCCGCCCCGGTTGTCGGAGAGCACGGTGTCCACCTCCAGACCGGAGGCCGGGCGGTCGAAGGCGACCACGGGCAGGCCCGAGTCGATCTCGGGCTGGAGGTAGTGGTGGTCCTGGGCGATCGGCTCGATGATGATGCCGTCCATGCGGCGCCGGCACATGGACATCACCGCGTCGCGCTCGCGTTCCTCGTCGTCCTCGGTCGACATTGCGACCACGGTGAGGCCGGCGGCCCTGGCGGTCTCGTCGATCGCCCGCAGCACCGGGTGCGCGTCGGCGATGTGACGGACCGCCGCGCCTATCGCGCCGGTGCGGCCGCTGCGCAACTGCCGTGCCCGCTCGTCGGGTTGGTAGCCGAGCCGGTCGACGGCCGCCCGGACCCGCTCGGCGAAGTCGTCGCCGACCGTGGCGTCGCCGTTGACCACGCGCGACACCGTGCGCAGCGCCACGCCGGCCTCGCGGGCCACGTCCACCATCGTGGGACGGCGCGGGTGGTGCGGACCGCTCTTGCCGACGGTGTCAGGACCGGGCACGTGGCTTCCCCTCTCGCGGTTCTCTCGTTCCCCTGCATCCGCAGTGTCCCCGGGAGTTCCCGGGTTTCCCCCGCCGGGACCGCGCGCGGGCCGCCGGGTGCGTTCCGGAACCGGCCCGTGATCCTCGGAGGACTTGACTTGCTGTCGGAGAACCCTACTGTACTGGGCGAGACAACGTTATCCCACTGTCGGGATGCGGTCGTTCGCCGGGTGCCGCGGGGCGCCACCGGGCAGTTCGGCCCGCTTCCCGGGGGGTCGGGACCCGTCTCCCGACAACTCCACACCCGGAAAGGGACCCGCCATGCCCAGAAGAACGGCCGTCGGCAGGCGCAGCACCGCCCTCCTCGCAGCCGCCGGACTCTCCCTGCTCGCCGCGTGCTCCTCCACCGCCTCCGGCGGGGCGGGCGGCAACGCGCTCACGTACCTGACGTTCAACACCCCCACCCTGACACCCGCGTTCTGGACGGACTCGATCGCCAGGGCGCAGAAGGCCGCACCGGGCGTGACCGTCAAGCAGGTGGTGGCCCCCAGCACGGACCGCGACTCCTACGCCAAGCAGCTCCAGGCCTCCGGCCAGTTCCCCGACCTGCTGCAGTCCATCACCCCCGCGCAGTACACCGAGGCCGGCCTGCTCACGCCGTACGACCAGTCCTGGATCGACCAGAACTTCCTGCTGCCGCAGGGCAACGCCATCAAGGGCAAGGTCTACATCCCGCCGACCAACTCCCAGATCATCCCGCTGGTCTTCTACAACAAGAAGCTCTTCCGGAAGGCCGGAGTGACCCCGCCGACCACCTGGAAGCAGTTCCTCGCGGTGGCCGACAAGCTGAAGTCGTCCGGCGTCACCCCCATCGAGCTCGGCGGCAACGACCCCTTCGCCGCGGGCATGCCGCTCACCGGCGCGCTCTGCGCCGACGTGCTGGGCAAGAACCCGCAGTGGATCCAGCAGCACTACCAGGGCAAGGTGAAGTTCACCGACGCCGAGGTGGTCGCCGCCGCGACCAAGATGCGCACGCTGGTGGAGAAGGGCTACTTCGAGAAGGGCGCGCTCAACGTCAGCTACGCCGACTCCATCAAGGACTTCAACGGCGGCAAGGCCGCGATGTACCCCATGGGCAGCTGGTACCTCGGCGCGATCCCCAAGGACCAGTGGGACACCATCGGCGTCTTCCCCTGGCCGACCGACGACGGGTCGACGGTCGTGCCCTTCGCGGTGGGCGGCTCGATGGCGATCAGCGCCAAGGCCAAGGACGCCAAGGGCGCCATGGCCTTCGCCAAGGCGTGGTCGCTCGACGCGGGCAACCTCAAGGCCCTGATCGAGGGTGACGGCGCCTACCCCATGCTGAAGGACAAGACGCTCGACGACTACGGCGTCAACGTCAGTCCCGCCTTCACCGACTCCTACGCCTTCGTCACCAAGGACAACACCAAGGTCAGCGCCATCGGCTGGGCCACCAACGACGACGCGCTGCCCGGCTCGCTGAACAACGACTTCTACGCCGCCGCCCAGGCCCTGTTCAACACCGACGACGTCAAGGGCGAGATGGCCAAGCTCGACCGGTCGTGGGACTCCGCGACGAAGTGACCGGCGAGGCCATCGGCAACCCCGGCAACACCGGCACCACCCATGAAAGGAGGAGGCGGGTGAAACCGCTGTCGACGTGGTTCCGCGACGCCTCACAGGACCTCGGGCTCCGTCTGATCGCCGCGTTCGGCCTGCTGCTCTACGCGGTCTTCATCATCGTCCCGGTCCTCATGAGCCTGCGCAGCAGCTTCACCGACGAGAACCCCCTGAAGTCCGGCAGCAATTGGATCGGGTTCGACAACTACACGGAGATGCTGCACGACCCGCAGCTGCGCGCCAGCGTCCTGTTCACCCTGGCGCTGGCCGTCGGGGTGACGGCCGTGGCGAACGTCGCCGGCCTGCTGCTCGCCATGCTGCTCAACCGCACCCGGCTCACCTACCGGGTGCTGCGCACCGTCGCGTTCCTGCCGCAGGTGGTCTCCGGGGTGATCGTCGGCTTCGTGTGGAAGGCGATCTTCACCCAGGACGGTCTGCTCAACGACACCCTGCTGAAGCTCCATGTGATGGACCAGCCGGTGGACTGGCTCGGCCGGCCCCACCTGGCCCAGCTGTCGGTGGGCGTCGTCGTCGCCTGGGTGCTCTCCGGTTTCACCACCGTGGTCCACCTCGCGGCGCTGCAGAACATCCCGCGGGAGCTGTACGACGCGAGCTCCATCGACGGCGCCACCGCCCCCCAGCAGTTCCGGACGATCACGCTGCGGATGGTGGCCCCCGCCACGACCATCAGCGTGACCATCTCACTGATCACCGTGCTCAAGCTCTACGACATCATCCAGGTCCTCACCTCCGGCGGACCCGCCAACGCCACCCAGTCCACCGCGCAGTACATCGTGAAGATGGCTTTCACCAGTGACCGGTTCGGCTACGCCTCGGCCGTCGCCATGTTCCTGCTGGCACTGTCCGCGGTCATCGCCCTGTCCGTCACGAGCATCCTGCGCCGCAGGGAGGTCGACCTGTGACCGTCCAGCACGTCCCCGCCCGCCCGGCCACCCGACGCCCGCCGAGGCCGCAGCGGCCGGCGGCCGCCCCCGGGCGATCCGGGCGGCTCCGCTCCCTGCGTTCCCCGCTCCGGATGACCGCCGCGATCGTCCTGGTGCTGCTCTTCGTCAGCCCCATCTACCTGACCATCGTCAACGCGTTCAAGACCGAGGACGCCATCGTCGCCAACCCGGCGGCGCCCCCGGTCCACCCCACGCTCGGCAACCTGTCCACCGCGCTCGGCCGGCCGGACCAGCTCATCCAGCTCGGACTGCGCAACTCCCTGATCGTCGTGGTCTGTTCGGTGCTGCTGCTGATCCCGCTCGGCTCGGCGTTCAGCTTCTGGATCTCGCGCCGGCGCACCCGGCCGCGGGCGGTGATCCTGGCGGTCCTCGCGGCCGGGCTGATGATCCCGCCGCAGGTCGTGCTGCTGCCGACCATCCGGATCCTGGCCTTCCTCGGCCTGGACCACTCGTATCCCGGGCTCATCCTGTCCAACCTCGGTGGCGGCTACTTCTCCTTCGCGGTCTTCGTCTACGTCGGCTTCATGCGGGCGGTGCCGGACGAGGTCGTGGAGGCCGCACGACTGGACGGCGCCGGAGGACTGCGGATCTGGTGGACGATCATCATGCCGCTGGTGCGCCCCGCCACCGCCACCGTGGCGATCTTCCTGTCGCTGTGGATCTGGAACGACTTCCTCAACCCGCAGTTCATCCTCGGTCCGTTGCAGGGCCAGACCATCACCACCGGTCTCTATCTCTCCGTGGGGCAGTACCAGATGGATTACGGACAGCTGTTCGGCATCATGTTCCTCGCCGGGATCATCCCGGTGGCGGGATACCTGCTCATGCAGAAGCAGTTCGTCGCCGGGCTCACCGCGGGATCGGCCAAGTGAGCGCGACGCCGCGGACCGCGGCGCCCGCTCCGGCCCCCGCCCCCGGGCCGGCCGCCGATGGCATACCCGCCCTGGACGAACTCGCCGGCGCCTGGATGCCCGCCGCCCGGCTCGCGCACCTGCCCAGCCTCCGCAACCAGTGGGGGCAGGGGCATGTGAACGAGGACCTGACATCGTTGTCCTGGCTGGCCTTCCCGCCGTACAGCGGCGGCTACCACACGGGCGTGCTGCGTGTCGACGGCACACCCCTCGCCGCCGAACGGCTGCGCTGGTCCCCGTGGGGCGTCGAACGCGCCGCCGACAGGGGTGCGTTGACCGTGCACACCGAGGTGCGGATGGTCTACGAGCGCAGCCGGCTGCTGTGGCGGGTGACCCTGCGCAACACCTCCGACGAGCCCCTGCACACCCGCGTCGAGCAGGAACTCCTGGCGATGTTCGCGCACCGGGAGACCGACTGGGGCTGGCTGTACGGCACCCCGTGGAACCACGGCCACCACCACGACTTCTACGCCACCGAACGCCTGCGGGCCGAGGTCCTGGCCGACCGTCCCCGGCAGGTGCAGACGCTGCCGCACGGCGAGCGGTGGCTGCGGCTCGGATCGCCGCGCATCCCCGGCATCCAGCGGGACGAGGACGCGGCGCCGATGCTCCTGGAGTCCGAACTGCCCGACCACTCCACCCCGGACGCCGGCCGGGTGCGCGAGCCCGGCGCCCCGTGCCTGGTGGACCGGCTGGAGGTGCGCCGTCCCGACGGCACGGTCACCGGGATCGGCGCGGACGGCGCCGCCTGGACCGTACGGCCCGGCACCGACCTGCGCGTCGGCACCGCCGCCCTCGGCGCCGGGGACGTCCTCGCCCTCCGGGTGCGCGTCGACCAGTCCGCCGCCCACGGCGTCGTGATCACGCACGGCAACCACCCCGACTCCGCGACGATCGGGCTCGACGACGGGCGGCTCTTCCTGCGTATCGGCGGTGAACAGGTCGGCACCGAGGTGCCGTTGACCGTCGGGCAGTGGCACCGTGTCGAGCTCCGGCTCGGCGACGACGGCGCCCGTCTGGACCTCGACGGCACAGAGCGGGCCCGCACCCGGCCCTGGTGGGAGGACCAGCGCTGGACCGCCCGCGTGGTGGACGGCGCCCTGTGCGTCGCCGACTCCCGCAGCCCGGCGCGATCCGCCTACGCCTTCGCCGAGCCGCCGGACACCCTGACCGCGCGCGGCGCCCGCGGGCTGGCGCACTGGGACGTCCGCCTCGCGCCCGGGCAGGCGCGCGCACTGGAATTCGTCCTCGACATCGGGTCGTCGCAGGAGAGCACCCACAGCGTGGCCACCGCGGCCGCGCGCACCTTCGGGGCCGTGTTCGCGGGGGTCGCCGAGCGCTGGCGGGCCACCTGGCGGCACGCCTTCACCCCGGGCAACCCCGAGTTCTCCGGCCACCTGCCCGTCCTGCACACCGGCGACGCGGACCTCGCGCGCACCTACTACCTGGGCGCGCTGCTCGCGGTGTACATGCGCAACACCCGTGTGTCCCGCACCGGCCCCGTCTTCCTCACCGGCGGACCGCGCCTGGGCCCCACCACGACCTACTTCTGGGACCAGTCCGAGTTCGCCCGCACCGCCGCGCTGCTGGAGCCCCGCGGCATGCGCGCCTGGCTGCTGGCCGCCCTCGCGCAGCCCTACGACCACTGCCACTCCTTCGACACGTACAACCTGCTCCCGGTGGGCAACCACTACGCGGCCAACGACCACGCCCTCTTCCGCACCGCCACCACGTACGTCACCGTCACCGGGGACACCGGCGTCCTGGCCGAACGGGCCGGCGACCGCGCCGTCCTGGACCACCTGCGCACCATGGCCTTCCGGCCGCGCGAGCGGCGCGCCCGGTACGCGGACGGCGTCCTCGCCGACCTCGGCTCCGACGCATGGGAGTTGCTGGAGTGCGTGCCGAACTACCGGGACACCGTCGTCTCCTTCAACGCCGGGTACGCCGGGATGCTGCGCTCACTGGGCACGCTGCTGCGGTCCCTGGGCGACGACGCCGAGGCCTCGCGGGCCGAGGCGGAGGGCGAGCGGCTGGCCCGCGCGGTGCTCGGCCAGTACGCGGGAGACGGGCGCTGGCGCATCAGCCATCCTCACGGGACGGACGTCATCGGGCACTGCCTGGACTTCGTCTTGGTCGCCGCCGACATGAGCGAGGACCTGACGGAAGCGCACCGCGATGAGATGGTCGCCTTCGTCACCGGGCGGCTGCTCGACGGCGACTGGATGCGCGCCCTGGACCCGCGCGACCCGGTCGCGCCGTTCTCCGACCGCCCCGACCACGGTGCCGCGGGCGCCTTCGCCGCCTGGCCGGGCGCGACCGCGTACGGCCTGTGCCGCCTCGGCCGCCCGGACCTCGCCGCGGGCATCCTGCGCCGGGCGCACCGCGCGACCTCCGGCGCACTGTGGGGCCAGGCCATGGAGGTGACCCCGGACGGTACCTACCGGGTCGCCGAACGCGGTGTCTCCAACCGCGAGAGCGTGGCCGCGGTCGCCGTCACCGAGGCCGTGCTCGCGGGCCTCTTCGGCATCGCGGCGGAGGTGCTGCAGCCCGGTGCGCCGGCCCTGGAGAACGTGTTCGGACGCCTCACCGGCGTCCGCGGGCCCGGAACCTGACCTTCGCGGAACCTTCGGGAAGGGACGCCCTCCGCGTCCCTTCCCGAAGGCGAACCACCGGTCCGCCGGCCGTCACCCGGCCGACCCGGCGGCGGGCTCCAGGGGCACCTCCAGCACGAAGAGCAGGAAGCTCAGCTTCGGGTGCTGGAACTCGTCGGGGAACACCTCGCGGGCGGCCGGATCGACCGTCGGCTCGCTCAGGACGGCCAAGCGGAAGCCGGCCGCGGTGAAGGCGCCGGTCATCGCCTGCAGCGACCTGCGCCAGAAGCGCATCGGTGCGGGCTGTCCCAGCAGTTGGTCCCATGCGTCGGTGTAGTCGGTGGTCGCGAAGTAGTCGGGCCGGGGGTCCTGCACCATGTAGTCGACGAAAGGGTGCTGGACCGACGCGATCAGCCGGCCGCCGGGCCGGAGCACCCGCCGCATCTCGGTCAGCGTCGGCCCCCAGTCCTCCAGGTAGTGCAGCACCAGAGACGCGACGACATCGTCGAACGCGCCGTCGGCGAACGGCAGCGGGTCGCCCAGATCGGCCACGTGCAACTCCGCGTCGGCGCCCAGCCGGCGCCGCGCCAGCTCCAGCATCCCGGCACTGGAGTCGAGGCCGGTGACGCGGGCACCCCGATCGCGCAGGGCGGCGGAAAGGGGCCCTGCGCCGCAGCCGGCGTCCAGGATCCGGCGGCCGGCCACGTCACCCGCGAGGGACAGCATCGCGGGCCGCTCGATCCCGGCGTTCACGAGACTGGTCTCGCTCTGGGCCGCGTACGACGCGGCGAAGCTGTCGTAGTCGTTCACCCGGGACGAGGGTCCGGGCTGCGGATGGTGCTCGGCTGGGGGCATGCTGCGGTCTCCGTCCGGTTGTCCCGGCAGGTCGTCGGGGCGTCGTGGCGTCGTTCTGGAGATCGACGCCGCTTCTGCGCACCCCGGTTCCGGCATGGCCCGTTCTGATACGGTGAGCGGCATGTTCCTCTCCCGTGCGTAGGACGTCGCGCCGACCGGGCCCCGTGGGTGCCGGTCATGTGATGTCCCCGTACGCCCGCGGCGCGCGCTCGCGCGCTGCCCATTCGAGGAACCTTCTGTGCATTCGTCCTCTCGCACACCGTCGTACTCCGCCGTGCTGCGGACCACCCATGCCTCCCGGACGTTCGGCGCGGCTCTGCTGGGCCGCCTCTCGTACGGGATGGTCTCCCTGGCGCTGATGCTCGCGGTCAAGGGATCCACCGGTTCGTACGGGACCGCCGGCGCCGTCATGGCCCTGTTCGGACTGACCAGCGTCTTTCTCTCCCCCGTCCGGGCCGCTCTCGTCGACCGGCACGGGCCGCGCCGGGCACTCACCCCGATGGCCTGCGCATACGCGCTGTTCCTGGGCGCGCTGGCCGGTGCCACCTGGAGGCCGGGCGCTCCCGGGCTGCTCCTGGCGTTCCTGGCCGTACTCGCCGGCAGTTGCACGCCGCCGCTGGGTCCCGTGATGCGCTCCGTGTGGGGCGCGCTGATGCCCGATCACCAGCTGCGGCAACGGGCCTTCAGCCTGGACGCCGTGGCGGAGGAGCTGCTGTTCGTCACCGGGCCCCTGCTGGTGGGCCTGCTGGTGGCACTGGCCACGCCCGCGGTCGCCGTCGCGGTCAGCGCCGCCCTGGTGCTCACCGGCACGCTCGCGTTCGTCTCGTCCCCCGCGGTCCTGGCCGCGGGCGGACCGGTCGAGGGGCCGGGGGACGGCCCCGCGGCGAAAGCGGAGCGGTGGTGGAAGCCCGGTCCCGACCTGGGGCGGGCGGTGGCGCTCGCGGCAGGTGCCGGCGTGTGCCTGGGAGCCCTGGACCTGCTGGTCGTGGCCGTCACCGAACGGCAGCAGCAGCCCGGAGCGGTCTCCTGGATCCTGGCCGCGCTCTCCGCGGGCAGCGCGGTCGGCGGGCTGGCCTACGGCGCCCGGTCCTGGCGTGCCCCTGCCCGGAAGCGGTTGCCGATCCTCACCGTGGGCATGGCGCTCCCTCTCGCCGCGGCCGGGATCTCCCCCGATCCGTGGGTCCTCGCGGCCGTGGTGACAGTCGCGGGACTGTTCGTCGCACCCGCCCTGAGTACCGCCTACCTGATCGCCGACGAGACCGCCGCCGCCGGAACGCGCAACCAGGCCGGCGCCTGGGTGAACACGGCGATCAACGCCGGATCCGCGAGCGGGACGGCCGCGGTCGGCCTCGTGATCGGCAGACTTCCCCTGGCACTGTGCTTCGTGCTCGCCGTGACTCCTGCCCTGGCGTCCGCGGTCACGGTGTGGAGCCAGGTGCGCCGTCCGGTGACGCCCGCATACGCCGCACAACCGCCGCTCCGGACGCCCACGTCGGCCCCTGAGTGATGCCCCGGAGTCGTCGCGGCGGTCGCGGCGGAGGAACCGCACGCGACCTGGATCGAGATCATCCGCGAGAAGTCGGCCTGAGTCCACGCCGGTCGGATGCGGCCCACCGTGGCTACTCGTAGATCCGGGCGGCCGACAACTGGAGGGCCACGGACCGCCAGGTGACCGGTTCGAGCCGGCCCTCGAGCGGCGAGGTGCCTCGGTGGTACAGGGTGCCGTGCGCCCAACTGCCCCGTCGCCCGACCGGTCGCCGCGGCCGGTCCTCGATCGGACCTCGCGCCGGTCCCGATCGAAGTCGGTGGCTATCGCTCCGGCGTACATCTGCAGGTCCCGCACGGAGTCCAGATTGTCCGGCGCGGGCCGGGGCGGTGTGCCGCTCCGGCCCGCGCCGGGGGTGGGTCACTTCAGGCCGAAGGCCCGGGTGACGGTCTGGTCCACCGCGTTGCCCCGGTTGTCGGAGGCGGTGGCGCGGAGGGTGACGTACGACGCCTGCCGGGGGGCGTCCAGGCGGGCGCGCCAGCCGTCGCCGATGTGCTTGAGCGGGGCCTTGTGCCAGGTGGCGCCGTCGTCGTAGGAGATCTCCAGGCCGACCTCGTCGATGGCCGAGGTGGGCGGCAGTTGCTGCTCCGCCTCGGGTGACGTCAGGTGCGACGGCGTGACCGTGAAGCGCGCGTCACGATCGGCCTTGCCCCGGTCGTCGGTGTCGACGGCGTAGTCGAGCTGGATCAGCGGCAGGGCGACGCCCTCGTACAGCCTGCCGGGGGCGGAGGTGAAGTCCCACGCCGTACGGGTGCTGGTGGAGTACGGGCTTGCCCAGTCGCCGCGGGCGGTCTCCAGGACGTACCGGTACGGCAGCGGCTCCGGCTTCAGGCCGCTGGTGTAGACGAAGGTGCCGGGGAGGCTGGCCAGCAGGGTGCCGCCCTGGTACAGCGACGCGGTGGCCTGCGCGTCGGGGGTGACGGCGTAGCCCTCACGGCGGGTGCCCGCGTCACCCCAGCCCGGCACCGTGATGAACAGCGCGTCGTCCTGCCGCCAGCTGCTGGAGCCGGGGAAGGCGTAGTTGGCCCGCGGCCGGGCGATGGGCGCGAACCACTGGTCGTGGGTCACGCTGCCGGGAGCGTACGTGCGCTGCGGGGCCAGGATCCTGACCTCGCCGATGACGGTGGCCGCCTGCGCCCACTGGACGCCGGAAGCGGTGGAGACCCAGTCGGTGCGACTTCCCCTTGCCGGACGCGGGAGTTCGGTGCCGAGGCCCACCAGGGAGAAGCCGGGCCAGATGTCGTAGCGGTAGTCCCGCGCGTCGCCGTCCCGGTAGTTGTCGAACTCCGTCTTCACCTCGGCCAGTTCGCCGGCCTGCGGCCGGTACGTCGGATCGTCCGGCACCGCGCCCGACCAGACGCGGGTGAGGTCGTACAGGTAGTCGGTCTCCGGGTCGGAGTGCAGCCGCAGCGAGGCACCGCCCTCCATGGCGCGGCGGATCAGGGCCTCTCCCTGGTCCTCGCCGACCGCGACGACGGTGATCGGCGGGCTCCCGTCCGTCCGCGGGTCCAGCCGCCGGCCGTCCCCGCCGTCGACGACGATCAGCATCCGGGCCCCGGCCTCCGCCGCCGCGGCGGTCTGCTCGGCCGGGGAGACGGACTCGTCGCGGCGCACGACGGCCGCCTTGCCGTGGACCTGGAGACCGGTGTAGTCGGCCGCGGTGCCCTGCCCGGCCCAGACGGTGTCCAGCCGGAGGTTGCCCTTGGGCAGCGGTTGCGCGGCCTGGCGTACGAGGATGTCGTCGACGTCCTCGCCGTCCGAGGAGAGTTTCAGCACGGGCTGCTCATTGCGCCAGCGTGCCCGCAGGTCGAAGGTGCCGTCCTCGACCTTCTTGCCGGTCGGCAGCGCGAAGAAGCCGTCGTAGTCGGGCCAGGAGGTGAAGCTCCACTCCCAGGTGCCGGAGGCCTCACGGGTCCGCACGTAGTCGACACGCATCTCGGTGGTGACGGTCTCCTTGGGGGTGACCGCGGTCAGCCGGCGCGCCTTGGAGGCGTCGAGGGTGAGGGTGGTGTCGTGGTCGAGGGTGAACTCCGGCGCGGCGAGCAGGGCGAGTCCGCGCGAGTGCGGTCCGTGAACGCCCTCCACCGGGACGGTGGCGGCGACGGTCCAGGGGCCGCCGTCCATGAGGAAGGTGACCGGTCCCTCGATGGTGAGCCATCCGGCCAGCCCGGGGTCCTGCCCCTGCTGCACGAAGACCAGGGTCTCGCCGGTGGCGATCTCTCCGGAGCGGTCCCTGGGCACCAGGTTGAGCTCGAACTGCTCGTTCTGCGTCGAGACACCCACCGAAGTGGCCGCGGTCACCGTGCCGTTGACCGACGCCTCGACACGGGCGTCGTACGACGTGCCGCGGGCCGCGGTGTCCAGGTGCGTGGTCACCGTCACGGCGGCGGTGCCGTGAGCGGGCACGGTCACCTTCGGCGCCGACAGGGTGAACAGGCCCGCGGGGGACCGGGGGGCCTTCACCGCGAGGTCGAGGGCGACAGGGGTGCCGCCCGTGTTGGTGTAGGTCACCTCACGCTCGACGGCCGCGCCCGGGGCGGGCGGCCAGGACTGCACGCCCTCGGAGACGGTGCCCGTGGCGAACAGCGTCGCGGAGGCGGCGGCCGCCGCGTCCACCCGTCCGTTGCCCGCCTGGTAGGCGGTGTACGAAGGGGTGGCCTTGGCGGTACTGACCAGCGCGTCCTTGATCTGCCGGCCCGTCCAGCCGGGGTGCGCCGCCGCGACGAGCGCGGCCGCGCCGGCCACGTGCGGGGTCGCCATGGAGGTGCCGCTCATCGTCGTGTACGAGCCCTGGCCCGGCGAGTACTGCGACCGTGCTGCCGACACCGCCACGCCCGGCGCGGTGATCTCCGGCTTGATCGCCGCGTCACCGGCGCGCGGCCCGCGCGAGGAGAAGTCCGCGAGCGCGTCGGAGGAGTCGACGGCACCTACGGTCAGGGCCTCGTTCGCGGCCCCCGGGGCACTGATGGTCCCGCTCCGGCCGGTGTTGCCCGCGGCGATCGTGAACAGCGTGCCCGTCTCGTCGCTCAGGCTGTCCACGGCCATGCTCATCGGGTCGGAGCCGTCACTGGGGTCGGAGCCGCCCAGGCTCATGCTGATCACCTTGGCGTGCTCGGTGCGCGCCGCCCACTCCATGCCTGCCAGGATCCATGAGGTCTGGCCCGACCCGGTGTTGTCCAGGACCTTGCCGACGTGCAGCCGGGCGCCGGGGGCGACGCCCTTCTCCTTGCCGTCGGACGCGGCTCCGGTGCCGACGATGGTGGACGCGACGTGCGTCCCGTGCCCGTGCCGGTCGACGACCGTGTCGCCGGGGACGAAGCTCTGCTCGGCGGCGATCCGTCCGGCCAGGTCGGGGTGGCCGTCGTCGACACCGGTATCCAGCACGGCGACGTCCACACCCTGACCGGTGTTGCCGCCCTTCCACACCTCGGGCGCCCCGATCTGGGCAACGGTGTCGGCGAGATCGGCCTTCATCTTGCCGTCCAGCCACACCCGTTCGATGCCGCCCGCCAGGAGCGGGGCGACGGCCCGCTTCTGCGCGGGGACCTTCTTCGCGGCGCCCCGTGCGCCGTCGAGTGTGGCGCGCAGTGTGCTGCTGCGGGTCAGGGCATCCGGGTTCACGCCTTCGGTGAGGGAGTCCCAGAACCTTGCCGCGCCATCGTGCTTCTCCGTCACCGCGACTCCCTGAATGCTCGTCAGGGAGCGCACACCGGTGGCGGCTTCGGGTATCGCCTTGGCGCGGGCGTGGGTGGTGTCGGAGTAGCGGACGATCAGGGGCGTGCCGTCGGCGCGGGTGTTGTCGTAGCCGTAGGCCAGCAGGCGCGTGACATTGAAGAGGTTCTTGTCGAGGACGCCGGCCGACACGTACGGCATGACCTCCTGCGGATACACGTAGGTCTCGCCGTCGACCTTCGTGGTCGACGCGGCCACGGGCCGGCCCTCGGCGTCCTGCAGGGACGTGACCGTGAGCGCACCGCTGCCGGTAACGGTCACCTCGTCGCCGTTGATCAACGTGACGGTACGGGGGGCGCCACTGCCGTGCGCCGCAGCCCGCGCGGCGAGGTCGGCGGCCGTGCCGGTGGTGGTGTGGGGCGCGGACGCGGCGGCGGGCACGGCGCCGAGCGCGGGGAGCAGGGCCAGGGCGATGCCGACGGCGGTGATCCGCCGGTCACGCCGGAAAGAGGGAGGCAAAGGATCTCCTAACGGAGCACAAATGGCTTGGGAAATCGGGAGCCTCGATGAATGATCCGCACCGGACACCGCGCCGCCAACACGTGGCGGCGTCGCATCGGCGCCATGTCCCATGGACGACAGGGGTGCCATGAGCGGCCCGTCCACCGGGCCGGCGGGTCTCAACACGGCCAGGGATGGGCGGTTCGCGGCACGGCGACGCCCCGGGCCGGTCCGCGAGGAGCGGGTCCGGCCCGGGGCGGGGGGCGGAGGGTCAGACGAGCGGCTGGCCGCCGTCGACGGGCAGGGAGACGCCCGTCATGAAGGTGTTGGTCATCGCGAAGACCGCCGCCTGGGCGACGTCCTCGGTGGTGCCGATGCGCCCGGCGGGATTGGCGGCGGACAGCCGGGCGAAGAAGTCGCTCTTCCTCCGGTCGCCCAGCGCGTCCCACGCGCCCGTGTCGACGGTGCCGGGGGAGATGGCGTTGACGCGGATCGGGGCGAGTTCGACCGCCAGGGAGCGGGTGATGGTGTTGACCGCTCCGTTCGTCGCGGCGACGCCGATGAAGCCGGGATCGGGTTCGAGGGCCGCGACACCGGAGAGCAGGACGAACGAGCCGTCCCCGGGCATCCGGGGCGCGAAGTGCTTGGCCAGCATGATCGGCCCGACGACCTTGGTGTGGAAGGACAGCACGATCGCCTCGGGGCTCAACTCGCCGACCAGGCCGCGGGCGCGTGCCGAGGCCGCGGACACGATGTGGTCGACGGCGCCGAGGTTCTCGGCCAGGGCCGCGATCGACGCCTCGTCGGTGAGGTCGACGTGCCGTACCGTCACGCCGGTGTCGCGGTAGGCCTCTTCGAGGCCGGTCACGGTACGGCCGGCGGCCACGACTCGTGCGCCCTCGGCGAGCGCCGCGTCGGCGATCGCCCGGGCGATCCCGCTGCCGCGGCCGACCACGAGGACCGTCCGGTCCTTGAGGGATGTGGGCATGGGGATCTCCTTCGGCGGTACCGCCCGCGAGCGGCGCAGGCGGACGGAACGGACGGGACGGACGGGGACGAGTCGCGGGGGTCAGGCGCCGCGGACCTCGGCGGCGTCCAGGCCGCGGTCGACCCCGTGGGGGATGACCTGCTGGCCGGGTTCGAGGGCGAGCCGCTTGCCGTCGAGCAGCACCTCGACCTGGTCCGGTTCGAACGAGACGAGCCCGCTGACCCGTCCGACCTGCGCATAGGCGTCGCGGTACGACCACGCGGCCTTCCGCGAGCCGTCGATGTCGTAGTAGTCGGCGAGGCCCTTGTAGGGGCAGAACGTCTGTCCCTCGACGGGGGCGAGCGCCGTCTCGTCGATGTCGGCGCGCGGCACGTACCAGCGGGGCGCGAACCCGGATTCGTACAGCACCACCGGATGCTCCGAGCGGGCCACGACGCGGCCCTCGGAGCGCACCTCCAGGGTGCGGGAGGTGTCGCGGATGTCGATGCGGTGGTAGGCGTCGGCGGCGTGCCCGAGGATGCGCTCGTCCTCCTCGTAGAAGCCGTCCATCGCCCGCCAGGCGAAGGCGACGTGTCCCCTCAGCTCGCTCGCGTGCTCCGGGAGCGCGGTCAGTTCCCAGGCGGCGCGCTCGGTGTGCCGGTCGCCGGCCCGCACCGTGAACCAGGAGGTCTCGCCGAGGTCCTGGTGCCGGGTGGTGCGCTCGGCGGGGAGCACCACGTCGTCCCGGACGTCGACCCGCGGGAAGTAGGCCACCGGATAGCGGCCGGGCTCGTGGAGCAGGACCACGTCCTCGCTGTCGGCGATCCACTCGTCCGCGTACCGGACCCTCATGCGGCGGCGCAGCCGTTCGGCGAACAGCATCCGCTCGGGCAGGGGGTCCGGGACCAGGAAGCGTCCGTTCCTGGTGGTGGAGAGCGGTCCTTGCTGCCATGACAGTCCCATGGCGGTCCCTCTTCCGTGCTCGATGACTAATGCGTAACTCGACCGTAGTTCCGTTAGGTGGCGAAGGCAACACCTGCCGAGGATTCGATGGTGTATGCCACCTGGACGCCGCAGTGACTAATGGGTAGCATCGCTGTGTGAGCATTCAAGTAAGTGTCGAGGAGGTTCAGGCGGCGGGCTTCCCCATGGGGGGCGAGCCCCTGGTCGCGCTGGACCTCGCCGACACTTTGATGATGGTCGCCGAACCGCCCGTCGACCTCATCGAAGCGCCTTCCGCCGCGACCGCCTGGTGGGACGTCCAGTCGCGCCGGCTTCCCCCGGGCCCCGCCCCCACCCCCGTGGCGACGCGCAGGCTCCGTGCCGCGATCCGGGAGGTGCTGGACGCCCACCTGGAGGACCGGCCCGCGGACGCCGCCGCCGTGGACGACGTCAACGCCGCGGCCTCGTCCGTGCCCGCCAGCCCGCGCCTGGTCGTCACCGGCGACGGGCCGCGCGCCGTCACCCGCTGGCACACCGAGCACGGCGGGAACGCGGCACTCGCCGCGATCGCGGGCGAGGCCGTCGCCCTCCTGGGCAGCCCCGACCGGCTGCGGCTGCTGCGGCGCTGCGCGAACCCCGAGTGCTCGATGCTGTTCCTCGCCGAGAACCCGCGACGCAAGTGGTGCACGAGCAACATCTGCGGCAACCGCGCTCGCGTCGCGCGCCACTACGCGCGTACCCACGCGGGCTGACGGTTGTCCCGCGCACCGGGAGGCGGTGATCATGGGGCACCACGCGACCACCGCAGGCGAAGGGTTGACCCATGGTGAGCACGGTCATCATCGGAAGCGAGCGCAGCGAGACCGGCCTGCCGGCCGGGATGGACGTCCTGCGGCGCGGCGGCTCCGCGCTGGACGCCGTCGAAGCGGCGATGCGCCGCTGTGAGGACAACCCCGCCGACCACTACGTCGGCACCGGTGGACTGCCCAACGCGCAGGGCGTCGTGGAACTCGACGCGTCGGTGATGCTGGGCTCCGACCGCCGCTTCGGCGCGGTCGGAGCGCTGCGGGGGTACCCGAACGCGATATCGGTGGCCCGGGCGGTACTGGAGCGGCTGCCGCAGCACTGCCTGCTGGTCGGCGAGGGCGCGGCGCTCTTCGCCCGGGAGAACGGATTCGCCCCCGCCGACCTGCTGACCGACGAGGCCCGCGCCCTGTGGCGGGAACAACTGCTGACGGCCGCCGACGCGGTGGAGGGGGAGAACACCGTCGCGACCGACGGCGACCACCGCTACCGGCGCGCGGCGCTGGACCTGGTGCGCCGGATGGCGCCGCACGAGGGCCCGTGGGGGACGATCAACATCATCGCGCTGGACAGCAGCGGCGAACTGTGTGTCGGGGTCTCCACCTCCGGCTACCCGTTCAAGTACCCGGGGCGGGTGGGCGACTCCGCCGTCCCCGGCGCGGGCAACTGGTGCGATCTGCGGGGCGGCGGGGCCGCCTGCACGGGGCGCGGCGAACTGAGCATGCGCGGCGGCACCGCGCGGACCGTCGTCGACCTGCTCGCCCTGGGCAAGGAGCCCGCCGACGCCTGCCGTATCGCGCTGCGGGAGACCGCGAGCCTGCCCGACGAGTACCGCTCCGAACTGCGGGCGCTGGCCCTCACGCCCGACGGCCGGCACGGTGGCGCGGCCGGCCAGGACGGCAGCGTCTACGCGGTGATGACCGACGGCTCGACCGGCCCGGAACTGCACCCCCGCCGCGTGGCGTGAGGCCGCCCGGGGGCGGGCTCGCCCCCGGGACCCGTGGGCCATGACGGTGATGTACCGGGCCGCCCCGACTGGCCCGCGGCGCCTCCGTGTGCATGGTCCGTGCCGTCGCCCCCACGGTGCCCGCGGCCCCGGCGCCGACGGCCGCCGTCCGGGCGCCCCGGCGCGCGCCGCCACCCCGATGGCGGCGCGGTGCGCGGTGGCGGACCGCGGGGGCACCATCGAAGCTTTTGTTCTGCATCGTGGTGTCTGGTGGTGTCGTGTGCGGTTCCTGCCGTTGTCGGATCGTCGTGGGCGAGTGTCGCTGCTATGGGTGAGGTGAGTGGCGCCGGGCGGGACTCCGGCGGACTGGGCCACGCGTGGTTCCCGCTGGATCCGGGCCTGGAGCGGATCTCGTCGGAGCTGAACGACCTGGCGCGGGCCCAGCAGCGACTGCATCTGCTGATGGCGGCGATGCTGGCGATCAGCCGCGAACTCGATCTGGAAGTCGTGCTGTCCCGCATCGTGTCGGCCGCGGTGGACGTGGTCGGGGCGCGCTACGGGGCGCTCGGCGTGCTCGACGCCAAGGGCGAGGGCCTGGCCGAGTTCCTCACCGTCGGCCTGGACGACGCGGAGCGCGAACGCCTGGCCGGTACGGAACTCCCGCGCGGCCGCGGCCTGCTCGGCTATCTGATCCACCACCCCGAGCCGCTGCGCGTGGCCGACATCGCCCGGCACCCCGAGTCGGTCGGCTTCCCGCCCGGCCACCCGAAGCTGCGGACGCTGCTCGGGGTGGCCATCAGCGTGCACCAGCAGGTCTACGGCAACCTCTACCTGTCCGAGCGCCTCGACGGAGGCCCGTTCGACGAGTCCGACGAGGCGATGCTGGTGGCCCTGGCCGGGACGGCCGGCGTCGCCATCGAGAACGCCCGTCTCTTCGAGCGGGTCCGCGACCGCAACGAGGAGTTCCAGCGCCTCTTCCTGCCCGGGCTGCCCGATCTGCGTCCCGTCGAGGCGGCCGCCGTCTACCGGCCCCCGGTGCAGCCGGAACACATCGGCGGCGACTGGTACGACGCCGTCCTGCTGCCCGACGGCTCCTGCGCCGCCGTCGTCGGTGACGTCGCGGGACACGACCTGCGCGCCGCCGCCGCCATGGCCCAGACCCGCAGCATGCTCCGTGCGCTGCTCTACGAGCTGCGCACGCCGCCCAGCGCCGTCCTGTCCCGGCTCGACAGCACGCAGGACGCCTTCGACGAGCAGAGCGTGACCACCGCCTGCCTGGTCCGCATCGAGACCAGGGGTCCGGACGCGTGGACCCTGCACTGGAGCACGGCCGGCCACCCGCCGCCGCTTCTCGTCACCCCGGACGGCCACGCCCGCTTCTTGTCCCCCGAGCCGGACCTGCCCCTCGGCGTGGACATCTCGGAGCGCCGGCACGACCACGCGCACCGCCTCGAACCCGGCTCCACGGTCGTGCTGTACACCGACGGGCTGGTCGAGCACCGCGACGTGCCCGTCGACATCGGTCTGCGGGCCCTCGCCCAACTCGCCGCCGCGAACGCCCACTTGCCGGTCGACCGGTTCTGCTCGGTCATCGCCGACCAGCACCCCAGCGACGGCCACGACGACCTGGCCATCCTGGCCCTGCGCACCCCCACGGACTGACGCGGCCCACGACCTCCGGCATACCACGGGTCCGGAGCGGCCCCGCGCGTCCCGCGCTCCGGTACGGCCACCCGCGCTTCGCACCTGCGCAATTGCGCGTACTCCCAGGGGATCTTCTCTTGTCATGCGCGCGTGGGACGACCAGGGTCGGGACGAGCCGCGGGCGCGATGGTGCGCCGAGCATCCGAAGACCCACTACCGGGCCCGGGGTCGTGCCGGGCCGTCGGAGGCGCGTTGTCCATGTCATCTCGTACACGGCGCAGGCCCGTTCACAGACCCGGCCGGGCCGGCCTGGCCGCTCTGCTCGCCGCCACCACGGCGCTGGGAGTCGCCGGGCTGACGTCCCCCGCACACGCCGCGGAAGCGGAGCCGGCCGCGCCCACCGGCGCGGAGCCCACTCCCGGCACGGCGACTCCCGCCCTGGTGGAGGGGCTTGACGACGCGGTGGACGCGTCGGCCCCGGCCGCGGAGGCCGCCCGCTCGCATCTGGCCGGTCACCAGGAGCGCTACCGGATCCCCGCACCGGACCGGGACCTGGTCACGGACTCGGTGACGTCGGAGGCCGACGGCTCGGAGACCGTACGGCTCGGCCAGCGGTACCGGGGCGTGCCGGTGCTGGGCGCGCAGTACGTGGTGCGCATGGCGCACCGGGACGGCAAGCGGACCGTCACCGGCACCTCCGGTGCCTACTTCACCGCCCTGGACGTCGACACCGCCCGGCCCGCCCTCCCGGCGGCCACCGCGGTCCGGAACGCCGTCCAGGAGATCCGGTCCGGGCTCGCCCGCGGCGGCTACCGCCCGGCCCACGCCAGGACCGCCGCGGACGACCTGTCGGGCACCGACCGGGGCCTGACCGTGCTGCCCGTCGGCAAGGGCGTGCTCACCCGCCACGTCACCGTGCGCGGCACCGACCCCGCCACCCGCGCACCGCTCGTGCAGGAGGTGTACGTCGACGCCGCCACCGGTGTCACGCTCTTCCAGTCCGGCGGCCTCCCCACCTTCGCGGCACCGGCCCAGGCCGCTTCCGGCGTCCACGCCGAGGGCACGTCGATGAGGACCGGCGAATCCCCCAGGCCCGGCAAGCCGGCCGCGCCCGGCGCCGGTTCGGGCAGCGTCACCGGCAGCGGCACCCTCCTGGGCGGCAGGACCGTGCCGCTGTACCTGACCAAGGACGCCGCCACCGGTCAGTACCTGCTGCGCGACACCGCGCACATGGCGGACAGCAGGCAGCGCGGCGTCATCCAGACCTGGGACGCCTCCAGCCTCTGGTACCAGGACGTCTCCGGCGCCTGGCCCGAGGGTGTCGTCCCCTTCGCCTCGCCCGCGCCGAAGGTGGGCCCCGAGCTCACCGGGACCGGCGCGGTGGACGCGCACTGGGCCGCGGGCCAGGTGTACGACTTCTACCGCGACACCTTCAAGCGCGACAGCCTCGACGGCAAGGGCATGACCATCAACTCCCTCGTCGGTGTCACGGACTTCGGCTCCCCGTTCGTGAACGCCTTCTGGGACCACACCAAGATGGTCTACGGCACCGGCGACGACGAGTACCGCTCGCTCGCCTCCGACCTCGACGTCGTCGGCCACGAGATGACCCACGGCGTGGTCGAGCACACCGCCGACCTCGTGTACGCGGGCCAGTCCGGCGCCATGAACGAGGCGATCGCCGACTACTTCGGCAACACCATCGACGTCACCGTCAACCACACCCCGATGACCGACCCCGACGCGGGCCTCATCGGCGGCGACCTGTGCCGCACCCGCACGCCGAGGCAGTGCGCGTTCCGCGACCTCAACGACGGCGCCTCCACCGCGAAGTTCCTCGGACTGCCGCTCGGGTCCTCGTACGACAACGGTGGCGTGCACATGAACTCCACCATCTTCAGCGGCGCCCTGTGGGACATCCGCGAAGGCCTGGGCGGCACGCTCGCCGACCGCATCGTCTACCGGGCCCTGACCTCCTACATCGCCCCGCTCGACGGGTTCGACGAGGGCCGCGACGCGGTCGTCGCGGCGGCCCGGTCGCTCGGCGTCAAGGGCAATCAACTGGCCACGGTCAAGGGCGCTTTCGCCGCCCACGGCATCGTTCCCGGCTGGGAGAAGTCCCTCGGTCTCGACAGTGACGTCCTCATGGGCCGGGTCGGCACCCTGATGTCGTACACCGGCAGCGGCAACAACCCCAGCGCGGGCAACGGCTGGTGGGCGGCACCGAAGTCCAGCGCCGACAGCCTGGCCCCGTACGCCGTCCGGGTGGGTCGCACCGACGGCTCCGGCAAGCCCCGCCAGGTCTCCCCGAACGACGGGCGCTCCCACCTCAGTCCCGTCACCGACGGCAAGCGCGTGGTCTGGGTGGCCGTCGGCGGCCTCGTCTCCCCTGACGACCCCTACACCCGCACCTACGACATCCTGGCCGCGCCGGTCACCGGCGGCAAGGCGAAGACGCTCTTCAGCACCACCTCCGAGATCGGCGGCCTCAGCGTCGACGGTGACACGGTGGCGTGGTCGTACCGCGAGGAGACGTCCGGGCGCCTGCGGGTCTTCTACCTCAAGGGCGGTGCCACGGTCCCGCGGCAGGTCCCGCTCGGCCGTCAGGAGAACCAGGCCTCCGAGCCGGCGGTGCGCGACGGGCGCATCGCGTACATCCAGGACGGTCTGTTCGACGGCGTCTACGGTGTCGCCGTCGAGGTGTACGACATCGCGACCGGCGCCACCACGATGCTGGGCGCACCCTCGCAGCCGGAGTGGATCAGCGCCCCGGTCCTCACCGACTCCGGGGTGTACTGGCTGATCGACACCGACTACACCGACGACGACCTGACCACGCTGCGCCGTGCGGACCTCGACGGCTCCCATGTCACCGACGTGATACCGGAGAAGAGCGCGCACCCGGTCCGCGCGTACGGCCTGACCGCCTCGGACACCGCGGTCACCCTCACGGTGTACGCGTCCTGGACCCAGGTCTTCGACGACTACAACGACTCCCTGGCCAAGCTCTACCAGTTCACCCCGCAGGGCACCCCGCTCGGACGGGTCTCCTGCAGCCACGGCCAGCAGGCCAACGCTGCGGCCGACACCGGCCGGCGCGTCCTGTGGCTGGACACCACGACCACCGACACGGACCTCGTGACCCGCAACCGCCCCGCCGGCACCTGCTCCTGACCCTCCCCGCAGCAAGTGGGCCCCCGTCGCGACACGTCGCGACGGGGGCCCACTGCCATGACCCGTCTGCGGCTACCCCTCCAGGGGGGCCGCAGCAGGCGTCCGCCTCGGCGGCGTCGCAGGTCACTGGACGAAGTCGATGATGCGCCGGGCCACTTCTTCGGGGTGCGTGATGATGGCGTTGTGAGGGCCGGGGATCATGACCGGCCGCATACCGAGCCGGGCGGCGAATTCCGCGCCCGGCCGGGGCAGCGCTCGGTCGTCCGTACTGAGGAGGTAGAGCAAGGGGACGTCGAGCGATGTCAGATCAGGGGCGTCGAAGGCCTCGGTCTCATAGGCGCCCGGCATGGGAGTGACCAGTGCCGCGACGAGGCGTTGCAGGTCTTCGGAGCGACCCTGCAGGAGGTATTTCCGCACGAAGTCGAAATCGATCGGCCACGTATGGGCGGGTGCATCCAGCAGTTCCCGGACCTGGAGTTTCATCTCCGGGAGGAGTTCGTCGAAACTGCTCCTCCCCGGAGCCGGCACGAAGGCGTTGCAATAGACGACCGCGGTGACCCGGTCCCCGAGTTCGTACGCCGCGTTCGTCACCGGGTACCCGGCCCAGCTGTGGGCGACCAGAACGACTTCCTCCGCCTTGAGACGCTCCACCTGGCGAATGACATGGTCTATGGCATCTCTCGGGCGAGGGGCCACGGTGTCGTCACTGCCTGCGAGGCCCGGAAGCGTCAGCGTCACCGCTTGTTCTCCCGCGGATCTCAGAAGCCGGGCCACGGGTTGCCAGGCCCATCCGCCGTGCCACGCTCCGGGAACCATGACGAAAGGTGACGTTCTACTCATGCGTTCGACGCTACGTCCCGCACGGTTCCGGAGAGCTGCCCGCGGCCGGAAGTTTGATGCCGCCTTGTTGATGCGGGACCGGGGCGCCGTTCATTCCCGGCGAATGGCAAGCAGCGCCGCGTCGTCCTCAAGATCGGAGCCGACGTAGGTGCGGACGTCCGCGAGCAGGTCTTCCAGCAGGGCTTCCGGATCTTCGGTGCGCAGGGCGCTCACGCGTGCGGTGAGCGGATAGAAGCGGTTCGCGGCGTCCCGTGCCTCGGCCACGCCGTCGGTGTAGAGCAGCATCAGGTCACCGCTGACGAAGGTGACAGGGCAGGCGCGATAGTCCCTGTCCACCAGCCCTCGCAGGCCCAACGGCGGCGCGGCGACGGCCGGGATCACCTCACGGCACTTGCCGGCGTGGCAGATCAGCGGTGGCGGGTGGCCGCAGTTGACCACGGCCGCCAGTCCCGGTGCGTCCGGAACGCCGACCAGTACCGCCGTGACGAAATCCTCCCTCGCCGAGCGGCGGGCGAGTGCCGCGTCCAGCCGTTTGGCGACCTCGGCCAGTTCCGGTTCGGCCCGTGCGGCCTCACGGAACACTCCGAGTACGTCGGCAGCGGTCTCCACCGCGGCCAGGCCCTTCCCGCGGACGTCGCCGATGATCAGACGCACTCCGTAGGAGGTGGGCACCGCCTCGTACAGATCCCCGCCGATACGCGCTTCGGCCTCTGCCGCCACGTACCGCACCGCCATCACCAGCGGCCCCAGCCGTCGTGGCACCAGCCGCAGCAGTGCGCGCTGTGCCGCTTCGGCAACGGTGTGCACCTTGGTCAGCTCCCGCTCCTGGGCGGCCAGCACCATGACGCCGGCGCAGCTGAAGAAGGTGGTCGCCACGATCGTGCCCGCCGCGGTCGCCAGAACGACGGCGGGGACGTCCACGTCGTAGGAGGCCAGAGCGACGAGGACGGCGCAGGCAACGGCCCCCGCTGCCGCCGGGACCGCGGCCCGGCGGGTGCCCGCACTCGCGAGCACGGGGAGAGCGGCGAGAACCGGAGCGAACGTGACTCGCGTCCCCACCGCGAAATCCGCGACCACGCACATCAAGACCAGGGCATAGCCGGTGATCTTGAGCCTGCGCGCCCATCGCGGCAGCCATGGCTGGTCCGCGCCTCTCCCGCCGAAGAGACCAGGCATGCGGCGACCCTCCTGCCGATTCGTGTTCTCCTCCCTTCCACGGTTGCTCGCCGAGCGCTCTGCCGCGAGCAGCGGCACCGGGGAGTGTCCCGCTCTCGCGTCGTGCCCCGGTGCCGACAGGGCCGCGGGACGGCTCGAAGGGCTTATTGAAAACGATAACCGTTTGTGTATAGTCCTGGTCAGAGCCCATCACGCACTCCTCGGAGGAATCCATGCCCATGCCCAAGTCCCCGTCCCGGCCCCTGGCCCTGGGTGCCGGGCTCTGCCTCGCGGCCCTCGCCGCCGGATGCGGCACCACGTCGGGCGCCTCGTCGCAGACGGTCCCGTCCTCGGCGTCGTCCCCGGCCGCGTCCGCTCACGTGCCCGTGGTCGCCTCCACGAACGTCTACGGGGACATCGCCCGCCGCATAGGCGCCGGGCGGGTCGACGTCACCTCGATCATCGACAGCCCCGACCAGGACCCGCACTCCTACGAGGCGGGCACGCAGAACCAGTTGGCCCTGTCGAAGGCCAAGGTCGTGATCGAGAACGGCGGCGGATACGACGACTTCGTCGACCGCATGCTGAGCAGCGCCGGCAACGACTCCGCCCGCGTGATCAACGCGGTGAAGGTGTCGGGGAAGACCGCGCCGCCCGGCGGCGAGCTCAACGAGCACGTTTGGTATGACCTCCCCTCGGTCGCCGGGATCGCCGACGAGATAGCCGGCGCGCTCGCCGCCGCCGACCCGGCCGGCGCGAGCGCCTACACGGCCAACGCCACCGCCTTCAAAGCCGAGTTGGAGCCGTTGATGGCCAAGGAGGCCGGTATCAAGGCCGCGCACGGCGGCGAGGCGGTGGCCATCACCGAGCCCGTGCCGCTGTACCTGATCGACGCGAGCGGCCTGCGCAACGCGACACCCCCGGAGTTCAGCGAGGCCGTCGAGGAGGGCGACGACGTCTCCCCGCGGACGCTCCAGGAGACGCTGGCCCTGTTCACCGGGAAGAAGGTGAAGGCGCTGGTCTACAACGAGCAGACCTCCGGCCCGCAGACCCAGGAGGTTCAGAAGGCGGCCGAGGCGGCCGGCATCCCCGTCGTCCCCGTCACCGAGACCCTGCCGCAGGGCAAGGACTACCTCGGCTGGATGACCGCCAACGTCGACGCCCTCGCGGGCGCGCTGGGCGCATGAGCGACCCCGCCGCGGCCCGCATCCCCCGGGCCCGCCAAGGCGGTTGGCCCGGCAGCGGCACGGCACCGGTGATCAGCCTGCGCGGCGGCGCACTCGCCTACGGCTCGCGCGTGGTGTGGGAGGGGCTGGACCTCGACGTGCGCCCCGGTGAGTTCCTGGCCGTCCTCGGTCCCAACGGGGCAGGCAAGACCAGTCTGGTGCGGGCCCTGCTGGGCCACCGGCCGCTCTCCGCAGGGACGTTGACCGTCCTTGGCGCGCCCCCGCGCGACGGCAGCCGGCACATCGGCTACATCCCGCAGCAGGCCGCGCTGTCCGCGCAGACCATGTTGCGGTCCCGGGACCTGGTGCGGCTCGGCATCGACGGCCACGTCTTCGGGCCGCGCCGGTCCGGCCGCGCGGTCCGCCGCCGCGTCGACGAAGTACTGCGGTCGGTCGGGGCGGACGCGTACGCGGACGAACCGGTCGGCCTGCTCTCGGGCGGCGAGCGGCAGCGGGTACGGGTCGCGCAGGCGCTGGCGGGCGATCCGCGGATCCTGCTCTGCGACGAGCCCCTGCTCTCCCTGGACCTGCACCACCAGCGGGCGGTGACCGGGCTCGTCGACGCCCGGCGCCGTTCGCACGGCACCGCCGTGGTGTTCGTGACCCACGAGATCAACCCGGTGCTGGGCGCGGCCGACCGCGTCCTCTACCTCGCCCGCGGCGGCCACCGCACCGGGCCCCCGGACGAGGTGCTGACCTCGGACTCGCTGTCCCGGTTGTACGGGACCCGGGTCGACGTCGTCCGCGTCGGCGGCCGCGTCACGGTCGTCGGCGCGCCCGACGAGGCGGCCGGCCCTCCCCACCACGCCGAACCGCCGGAAGTCACGGGGGTCCGGCAGACAGGAAAGGCAGGGCGGACATGACGGGCACGACGCTCGCCGACGGCCTGTGGCAGCAGGTCTTCGTCTTCGACCACTACGGCGAACTCCTGCCCCTGGTCCGCAACTCGCTGATCGCCGGGGCCGTGATCGGCCTGGTCGGCGGCCTGGTGGGGGTCTTCGTCATCATGCGGGACCTGCCGTTCGCCGTGCACGGGATCAGCGAGCTGTCCTTCGCCGGGGCCTCGGGCGCCCTGCTGCTGGGGGTGAACGTGGTGGCGGGCTCCATCGCCGGATCCCTGGTCGCTGCCGGGGCGATCGGGGTGCTCGGCGCGCGGGCCCGTGAGCGCAACTCGGCGATCGGCATCATCATGCCGTTCGGGCTCGGCCTCGGCGTGCTCTTCCTCGCGCTCTACAAAGGCCGCGCGGCCAACAAGTTCGGCCTGCTCACCGGGCAGATCGTGGCGGTCGACACCCCTCGGACGACCTGGCTGATCGGCACGTCCGCGCTCGTCCTCGTCGCCCTGGCGATCATGTGGCGGCCGCTGACGTTCGCCAGCGCGGACCCCGAGGTCGCGGCGGCACGCGGCGTGCCGCTGAAGGGACTGTCCTTCGCCTTCATGCTCGCGCTCGGGGCGGCGGTCGCGCTGTCGGTGCAGATCATCGGGGCGCTGCTGGTCCTCACCCTCGTCGTGACCCCCGCGGCCGCCGCGGCCCGTGTGACCGCCTCACCGGTGCTGCTGGCGGTGCTGAGCGCGGGGTTCGCGATCCTCTCGATCGAGGGCGGCATCCTCCTCGCGCTGGGCAGCACCATCCCCATCAGCCCCTACGTGACGACGATCTCGTTCACGATCTACGCGTGCTGCCGTCTGGCGGGCCGTCGGGGCCCGCGGCGGGCAGCCCGTCCCAGAACCGCGTGAGGGCGGCCGCCGTGGCGGCCGGCTGCTGGATGTTGGGCGAGTGCTCCGCGTCCGCCACGACGGTCCGGTGGGCGCCGAGCCGGCGGGCCATGTCCGCGAGGAGGTCCGGCGCCCAGGCGTCGTCCCGGTCGCCGTACAGGACGTGCAGCGGCAGCGCCGTGACGGCGGCCAGCTCCTCCGTCCGGTCGGGCCCCTCCAGCAGCCGGGCGCCGGCGACACGCAGTTGCACCGGGCTGTTGCGCAGCCAGCGCTGCCGCAGGATCTCGGTGTCGGCCGGTGTCGCGGCGGCCGGCTTGAGCTCCTGCATGACGTCCCAGATCTGCTGCATCGTCATGGTGACCAGGGCGTCCAGGAGCAGCTTCAGCAGCAGCCCGCGCTCCTCGCCGACCTCCGCGGGCCCGGACGACATCAGCGTGAGGGAGAGGAAGGGACGGCGGTCGGTGAGGACGGCGGCACGGGCGACCTGTCCGCCCATCGAGTGGCCGAGCAGGTGCACGGGCGTGCCCAGGGCCTCCGCCTGCGCCAGCACGTCGGCCACCAGGGCCTCCTGCGCGTAGGCGGCCTCGTCGTCCGGGCCCGTCGTCCCGTCCTGGCCGCGGCCGTCGACGGCGACCGCGCGGTAGCCGGCGTCCACCAGGGCACTCAGCAGGGGTATGAACTCGTCCTTGCTGCCGGTGTAGCCGGGCAGCAGCAGGACGGTGCCCCGGGCAGCGGTACCGGGAGCGGCTTCCAGGGCGGCGAACGCACCGCGCCGGGTCGGCAGCGTCGTACGGCGGGCCCCGGCCGGCAGGGCGAAGACGGAGAGCGATGTTTCGTCGGACACCAGCGAAGCCTATGCGGCCGCGTTTCTCCCCCTCGCACGGGCCGGCCGGGCGCGGGCCGGGGCGCGCGTCGGCCGGCGGGTTGGCCGCAGGCCGCCGCGTAGGTCCACGTCAGGCGGGGAACGTGAGCGGGACATGGGCCGCGCGCACGATTCCGGCCACCCCCAGTGGCGCCGGGACGCAGGGGGGAAGCCGATCGTTCCGAGGCGCGCCCACGCCGGAACCACGAATGCCGGTCAGCTCCGCTGCCGCGGTTCCCGTGGCTGCTCACGGCGGGCGTCCGTGGGGTGAGCCGTCCCGCTGTCCGGGCAGTCGTCCTCGTCCTCGGCCGGCGCCCGCCCGGACCGAGGGGCTGCTGTTGCCTTATTTGTGCAGATATGATGCGTTTCGTGATCGCGCGCAGACAGTTATGGGGCAGTCGCTCCCGCCACGTCGGCCGGTGGCGGGCCGCCCTGCTGCCGCCGGTGCTGCTGACTGTCCTGATCGCGGTCCTGGCGTTCGCCACACCACGGGAGATCGCCTTCAGCCGGCTCCTGCCCACCGCGCCCGCCCTCGCGGCCGCGATGTGGCCCGTGATCCCCACGATCCTGCTGGGCGTGTGCTGCCTCCTGGTCATGGTCGGCCTCGGCATGGTCTACACGGACCTGGGGACCCCGTACACGGGTGCCGCGATCGTCGCGGTCACCCTGGCAGCCGCCTACGCCAGCCACGTCCGGCTCCAGCGGGAGGAGGCGCTCTTCCAGGTGCGGCTCGTCGCCGACGCGGCCCAGCAGGTGCTGCTGCGTCCCCTGCCGCACCGCATGCAGTGCGTCGAGATCGAGTCGCTGTACCTCGCCTCGCAGGAGCAGGCGCGGATCGGTGGCGACTTCTACGAGGCGGCCGACACCCCGCACGGCGTGCGGCTGCTCATCGGCGACGTACGCGGCAAGGGCCTGTCCGCGGTGGGCGCGGCGGCCGCCGTGACCGCCTGCTTCCGGGAGAGCGCCCACGACGAGCCGGACCTGAGGGGCATCCCCCCGCGCCTGGAGACCAGCATCGCCCGGCACAGCGCCACGTTCCCGGGGCCCGACCTGCCGGAGCGCTTCGCCACCGCCGTGCTCGCCGAGATCCCGCACGGCAGCGGCCACGTCCGGATCCTGAACTGCGGGCACCCCCCGCCGCTGCTGATCCACCGCGGGGAGATCCGCGTACTGGAACCCACGATGCCCTCCCCGCCGCTCAACCTCGCGCGGCTCATCGGGGACCGCTACTGGGTCGACACCTTCGCCTTCGACCCGGGCGACCAGCTGCTGCTCTACACCGACGGCGTGACCGAGACCCGGGACCGCACCGGCGCCTTCTTCCCGCTCGCGGACTGGATCCGCGGCCAGGGCCGCAGAGAGCCCCGCGAGCTGCTGGACCGGCTCCACCAGGAGCTGCTCCGCTACGGCGGGGGCCGGCTCGGCGACGACATCGCGGCCATCGCGATCCAGTGCAACGGCGTGCCGGCCCGCGAACCCTCCGCGTGAACCCCGGCGCCCACCTCCCCGGCGCGGGCGGCGGATGCGATGATCACGGGTACGGGTCCCCCGAAGGGCCGGCCCGCCGGGGCCCGGGACACGCGAGGACGGTGGTGGGCGCGCATGGATCTGCGGCAGATGGAGGTCGCCGTCGCCGTGGCCGAGGAGGGCGGGTTCACCGCGGCGGCACGGCGTCTGCACGTGGTGCAGTCGGCCGTGTCCAGCACGGTGCGCGCCCTGGAGAAGGAGCTCGGCAGCCCGCTCTTCGACCGTACGACGCACCGCGTGTCGCTCACACCGGCCGGTGAGGCCTTCGTGCCCGCGGCACGGACGGCGCTGCGCGCGGCGGCCGACGCGCGGGCCGCGGTCGACGCGGTACGGGGCGAGCTGCGCGGCCAGGTCACCGTCGGCACGATGCAGGGGGTCTGGGCCGAACTCCACCACGCCCTGGCCAGTCTCCGCAGGGACCACCCCGGCGTCAGCGTCCGTCTGCGGCAGGCGGCCGTGGCCGACATCCGGCAGGCACTGCGGGAAGGGACCGTCGACCTGGCCGTCGTCGCGCTCGCCCGCCAGCAGCAGCGGGGCCTGGTGACCCGCCTGCTGTCGCGCGAGGAGATGCTGCTCGTGGCCTCGCCCGAGCGTGCCTTCGCCGAGACCGACGTGGTGTCGCACGCCGAGGTCGCCCGGCTGCCCTTCGTCGACTTCTCGCCGGGGTGGGCGGTCCGCTACGCCGTCGACCGCTCGTTCCGCGCCGCGGGCGTGGAACGCGGCACCGCCTACGAGGTGAACGACATCGTCGCCGCCTCGGAGCTGGTCCGCCACGACCTGGGCGTCAGCATCATGCCCGCGTCGATCGCGGCCCGCTTCCCCGGCTTGGCGCTGCGGCGGTTCACGCATCACGTACCGGCCTGGAAGGTGATGGTGGTCCGGCCGCAGGGCGAGCCGACCCCGGCCGTCGAGGCCCTGCTGCGGCACATCACGCCCCTCGCGGTGACGGAGACCGCGGAGCCGGCATGACGCGGGCGCGCCCCCGCCGGTGTCGGGTGGGGGCGCGCCGCGTCCGGTTCCTCAGTGCGCGGCGCGTGGCCGCGGCTGCCGGCGCTCGGTGAACCAGTAGGCCAGGGCGAGGAGCGGCAGGAGGGCGCCCAGGGCGCTCACCGCGGTCCAGCCGGCGGCGTGGTAGGCGAGGGAGCCGAGCTGGGACCCCAGCGCGCCGCCGGTGAAGAAGATGGCGATGAAGGCGCTGTTGAGCCGGGCCCGCGCGTCGGCGTCGAGCTGGTACACGGTGTGCTGGCCCAGGATCATCGTGGTCTGCACGGCCATGTCGATCAGGATCGCGGCCAGGGCGAGCAGGACGATGTGGTGGCCGCCGAGGCCCGCGACGGCGAAGCCCACCGCGGCCGTACCGAAGGCGGCCGCCGTCATGGGGCGCGCCAGCCTGCGGTCGGCCCAGTGCCCGGCCAGCGGGGCCACGGCGGCACCGGCAGCCCCGACGAGCGCGAAGAGGGCGACGCCGACGGGGGAGTAGTGGAAGCGGGGCCCGGTCAGCACGAAGGAGATCGTGGTCCAGAAGGCGCTGAAGCCACCGAACATCGCCGCCTGGTACAGGCCCCGCCGCCGCAGCGCGGGGTGCGTGCGGACCAGCCGCGCCGTCGACCGCAGGACCTGGCCGTACGGCATGGAGATCGTCGGGGCGTGCTGCGGCAGGGCCACGCGGAGGGCGATGGCGAGCAGGGCCATCAGGACGGCCGAGCCCAGGTAGACGTAGCGCCAGCCGGCGACGTCGGAGACCAGGCTGCTGATGGTGCGCGACAGCAGGATGCCGGTGAGCAGTCCGCTCATGACGCGGCCGACGACCCGGCCCCGCGCGTGGTCGGGGGCCAGGCTGGCGGCGAACGGGACGAGGATCTGCGCGACCACGGAGGTGGCGCCGCTCACCAGGGACGCGATCAGCAGGACGGGGAAAGTGGTGGCCACACCGGCCACGGCCAAGGCCACCGTGGTGACGGCCAGCAGCACGGTGATGAGCCGGCGCTTCTCCAGCCGGTCGCCCAGCGGCACCAGGAAGAGCATGCCGATCACGTAACCGACCTGTGTGAGGGTGATCAGCCCTCCGGCGGCGGTGGTACTGAGGTGGAAGACCCGGCTCAGCGAGGAGAGCAGCGGCTGGGCGTAGTAGAGGTTGGCGACCGTCATCCCGGTGGCGACGGCGAGGAGCGCGACCAGCCAGCCCGGAACGCCGTGTGCCTCCTTGCCGGGCGCGGACTGGCGCGGGGCCTGCTGAACGGTTGTTGCGAACACGGACGCTGCTTCTCCTGGGGTGCGGAACCGCGTCGTGCGGTTCGGACGGTGCTCTCGTCCGGGCGGGACCGTTCGACGGTGCCCGCCCTTCCAGGTGGTCCAGCGTCGGGGAGGCGCGGACGCTTCCCATGACACGGAGATGAATGCCGATGTCAGTTATCTCCCTCAGCGATGGCTGTGTCCTCGGCTCCGTTCGCCGGCCCCCTCGGCGCCGCCGAGAGGGGTTCCCGCTCCGGGGCCGGCGGGGGTTCGGGGGAGGACGTGGCTCGCAGTTCTGCGAAATCACGGCCATTACCGGGCCACGCAGAGTGACGCCCCTGTGCTGTTCCGCTACGGATCCGGTGCTCCCGGTGCCGGCATGCGCGACGCCGCCCGGCAGGTCGGGCGGCGGGATCGGCGGTCAACTCCGCATCGGGTGGGCGTACTTGGTGTGCCGATCAGTGCGGGTGTCCGGGGGTGCGGAGTGAGGGCACGTACGTGGGTGCCGCATACACACTCATGGTGATCAACTGACTACGGAGCGTGGGAAATAGGGCGGCAGCCCCAGTGCCCAGGCCGCACTTTGCCCCCTCCTGTCTATCTTTTGACTCCGCGACCCCCTCGTGGCACGGTCATATCTGGGCGTTTTTAGTGGCTTTGGCCACATTGGTCACGTCTGTAACGGCGGGACCACGTCTTCGGACGAGACGCCCACGTCGTACCGGTCACCACGTACGGCCGGTGCGACAGCGGTCGCCCCACGCGGACCGCGATCCGACGTTCCCGTCTCGAAGGGGAATCCCATGCGCGCGAACATCACTGCTCGTCGAGTCGCCGCGGCCGCCCTGGCGGCACCGCTTCTCGCACTCGCCGGCGCCGGCGCCGCCAACGCCGCCACCCCGCAGGTCACCCACGCCTCCGTGACGTCCGCCCACTTCGGTGGCGGCGGCTGGGGCGGCGGCTGGGGCGGCGGCTGGGGCCGCGGCTGGGGTGGCGGCTACGGCGGCTACCGCGGCTTCGGCGGCTACGGAGGCTATGGCGGCTTCGGTGGCTTCGGCGGCTACGGAGGTTACGGCGGCTTCGGCGGATTCGGTGGCTACGGCTTCCGGTGACCGCTGAGCAGCACTCGGCCCGTGCCCGGACCTCAGGTCCGGGCACGGGCTGCCCCCGTCTCAGCCGGCGGCGCGGGCCGACGCCCCGGGCCGCGTGACGGCCTGACGGGGCGTCAGTGGTCCGTCGCCGTCCGTGCACACCACGACCGTCTCCACCGGTGCGCCGCACTCGCGGTGGAGGACCTCCAGCGGCGGCCCGTCGGGATCCGCGGTGTAGCGGTCGCCCCACTGCTTGAGGGCGATCATCGCGGGCCACAGGTCCCAGCCCTTGCGGGTCAGCCGGTACTCGTGCCGGGTGCGGCTGCCCGGCTCGCGGTACGGGACCGTGTCGAGGAGCCCGGCGGCGACGAGCTTGCGCAGCCGGTCGGCGAGCACCGCCTCGGACAGTCCCATGTGCCGGCGCAGGTCGTCGAAGCGGCGTACGCCGTTCATCGCCTCGCGCAGCACCAGCAGCGACCATTTCTCGCCGATCAGGTCGAGGGTGCGTTGCACCGTGCAGTTCTCGGTGCTGGTCTCCAGCCAGGTCATGCCCGCCATCGTAGGCTGGCTTCGGCATTGACAGCCAGATGTGCGACCCTCTAACTTCGGATGGCGAAGTCAGCTGGAGAGAGGGCGGCAATGACCCGGTCACGTACGTTCGAGTGGAAGGACCCGAGCGTCTCCGCGGCCGCCGTCGGGCAGCGCAGCGGACTGGACTTCCTCCAGGACATCGTGGCCGGACGCCTGCCCGCGGCGCCCATCGCCGCGACGCTCGGATTCACGCTGGAGCAGGTCGAGTTCGGCGGTGCCGTTTTCACCATGGAGCCGGGGGAGGAGCACTACAACCCCATCGGCAGCGTCCACGGCGGTGTGTACGCCACACTCCTCGACTCGGCCGCCGGCTGCGCCGTGCAGTCCGTCCTGCCCGCGGGCATGGGCTACACCTCGCTCGACCTGAGCCTGAAGTTCCTGCGTCCGATGAACGTGGACACCGGCAAGGTGCGTGCCGTCGGCAGCGTCCTCAACCAGGGCCGCCGCACCGCCCTCGCCCAGGCCGAACTGTTCGACGCCCAGGACCGGTTGCTCGCCCATGCGACGAGCAGCTGCATGCTCTTCCCGCTGCAGCCGCGCTAGACCGCCGTGGGCGCCGCCCGAGCGGCGCCCCGCGGGACGACGCGTGGCACAATGCGGGCCATGCGGGGGGACACGTTCAGATCGCTGCCGAGGATTCCCACTGTCATCGCGCTCGCGTTCCTGCTCGGAGGCCTGGGTGCCACCTGGTTCCTGATCGCCCAACTGCGCGCGGCCGATCGGATCGACGCGTCCCCGGTGCGGGTGCGGGGTGTCGTGGAACGCGTCCGGGAAACCGGCAAGGGCGGCCGTGAGGTTCTGGTCGGCTACGAACTCGCCGGACGTCATTTCTCCGACAGCGGGCTGCCCGAGGCGAAGATGCCCGAACAACTCGGCGCCGGCGACTCCTTGTGCCTGGAAGCCGCCGGCCGGCACCCCGGCACGGTGCGGCTCTGCGGTCAGCGCTACCCGGCGGGCGACGACCTGCCGCCCACGGCGATCCTCGTGATGGTCGGCGCCACCGCCGGCATGCTGTGCGCCGCGGGGTTCGCCGTCTCCGAACTCCGCGTGCGCCGTCGCGGCGCGGCCGGGCCGGAGCCTCTCGCCGCGACGTCCCGCTAGTACGGAAAGGGGCGGCGCCCGTCAGGACGCCGCCCCGGGACCCGGTCGGGGTCAGTGCCGGCCCGTCTCCGGGACCACCTGGATCGTGTCGCCGACCGCGCGCTCACCCGTCGCGTCGGAGGTGACGTTGACGAGGGCGCCCTTGACGGTCATGGCCGTGGAGCCGCCGCCGTCGAGGTTGAGGGCCTGGACCGCGCCGAGCGACCGCATGAAGCGGGCGGCCTCGCCGAGCGTGAAGCCCTCGCTGACGCCGGGCTGGCGTCCGTCGACGGTGACGAGCAGCAGACGGCCGTACCGGTCGATGCCCGCGAGGGTGCGGGGCTGGCGGACGTTGGACCAGGCGAAGCCGAACGACAGGTCCAGCGGGTCCAGGGTGCCCTCGGTGGCGGCGTCGATGTGGACGCGCCCGTTCTGGAGCAGGGTCGGAGCCGCGCTGACGATGCTGTCGTCGGCGCCGAGTCGCACCTCGCGCCCGGAGGAGTCCCGGACGACCTCGCGCAGCGACAGCCGCGCGCCGGTGTGCGCGTGGCCGGTCAGCCAGGCTGCCGCCGCGCCCGTGCCCTGGAGGACGGAGCCGTGCTCCGGCACCGTGCCGCCGCGCGCGCCCGCGGAGACGACGACGCCCCGCTCGTCCAGGACCACCTGGGTGCCGGCGCCCGTGGGAAGCGCGGCCCGGAAGGCCGAGGTGAACTTCACCAGGTCGTCCGCGAGCGTGCAGGTCGTGTCGTGCCGGGGCTGGGCGGTGGGAACGGCGTCCGGACGCCCGCAGTTGCGGAGCTTGCCCGGGACGCGGTTGATGCCCTGCACCGCGTAGGCGGCGCTGCCGGCCCGTACCGTCACGGTGGTGGACAGGTCGGCGATACGCGGCCGCCGTCCCCCGTTGTCGAGGATCAGCGCGGCGCGCGAACCGACGGCCATCGACTCCAGCTGTCCGTTCACGGCGGACAGGCCCGCCATGGTGCCCTGGACGCCGTCCGCGTCCGAGGTGACGAAGAAGCCGCCGTTGACGCCGACCAGCGAACCGAGGCGGGTGGCCACCGTGGAGGTCTTCTCGCGGTCGGCCGTGTTGCCGCCGTCGCTGACCGCGATCGTCGCGCGCATGCGCAGCGGGTCGAGCACGGCGACGTGGATGCGCTCCCCGTCGGCCGCCTGGCGGCCGTCGTAGCCGGTCCACTCGACGGAGGCCCGGAAACCGGCGGCCACCAGCGCGGTGTTGGCGGGCGCCGCCTCGGCCTGCGTGGCGTAGCGGCCGACCCGGACCTGCCAGCCCATGGTGCCGTGCGGGGTGTCGGCGTAGTCGTCCCACGCCACACGCTCCAGCCGGGGCTCGAAACCGGCGTCCCGCAGGCGCGCGGCGGTGGCGTCCGCCCAGGCGCGGTCCCCGAGCGGGGCCCACGTGGCGGCGCCGGTGAGGCGGTTGACGGCGGGCGCCTGCACGGTGACCGTCCACACACCCGCGGCGTCGGCGTCCCTGAGGACCCCGGTGCGGACCTGGACGCCGGGGGCGACGTTCTGCGTCGTCCAGGCGATCTTGTGCGGAGCGGGGGTGATTGACTGGGTGGACGGGGCGGACTGGGCGGACGGGGTGGATGACGCCCCGGCCGTCGCGGGCGGGACCAGGGCCACCAGGGCGAGAGCGGCGCCCAGCGCGGCGACCCTCCAAGTGTCCTGCCGTACCCGGCTCGTGCGGCGGCGCGCCTTCTCGGCTGTCACGGACATGCCTCTCCTGACGTACGGTCCTCCGCGGCGCCGGTCGTCCCGGCACCGTGATCGACCGCCATTCCAGCCCCGCGCGGAGACACGCACGTCAAGGGCCAAGGGCCCGTGGGAGAACCTTCGGTGACAAGCGTCGGCGGTTGCCCCTCGTCCACGCGGAGGTGACGGTACATCAGTTGTCCGGGTGCACGGCCGTGACGGGCCGAGCCCACTGCGTCCTCCCGAGGTCCCGCCTCCCCGGGCGATAGTTTTTGACCATCTAGTCCGGAACGCCTATTATGTACGGAACGGTCCATAACCGTCGGGCGAACGAAAGGCGCGCGCAGTGAGCACTCGGGAAGTCATCGGCCGGATCTTCGCCCACCTCGCGGAAGGCGACGCCGGCAAGGCGGCCGGCGTGTTCGCCGAGGACATCGACCGGTACGTCCCGGGCTCGGAAGAGCTGCCCTGGACGGGGCGCCGGACCAAGGGGGCCGACGTGGCTCCCTACCTGCGCGAACTGTGGTCGCACCTCGTCGTCGAGGACAACGTCGACACTGTGGAGCAGGTACTCGTCGACGGCCCCGACGCCGTCGTCCTGGGCACCTTCTTCCGGCGCGTCAAGGCCACCGGCCGCACCTTCACCACGCCGGTGGCCATGCACCTGCGAGTGGACGGCGACAGGATCGTCAGGATGCGGCTCTTCGAGGACACCTGGCTGGTCGACCGCGCCTTCCGGGACTGAGTGGCGCGACCGCCGGTGTCCATTCCGTCAGTGCGTTCCGTTGCGTGGGACGGCGATCCCCTGAAGACATCGGAGAACGGCATCGCCCAAAGAGGGTGGGGCACGTCGCATCGCCATGCGCCGGAAAGCCGGGTACCGGCACTGAGCACCGGCCCGTGCGGGCGGCCCACCTGCGCTGTCGGCGTCCCGCCGGACCGGGGGACGCCCTTGCGAGATGCGTCACATCGGGCGGATGGTAACGATTTCCCGGGCAAAGGATCCGGGACGATCTGTTGTGATCACCTCACAGTTCGGCGTACTAATCTGTCATCCGGCGTGCGGGTGTCCATCCGTTGTGGCGTGACCCGCCACGACGGATATCAGGAACGCCGGAACGTGCCATATTGGAAGTCGCCGGCCGGCCGAGGACGAGAGGACACCTGGAGTCAATGACGCACACCCCCCGGGACATTGAGGCCACGGCAGAGGCCCTCAGGGACGAGGCGGAGCGGCTCCAGGCCCAGAAGCAGGGTCTCGAGCGCGAGTTGGCGGCCGTCTCGGCGCACCTGTGCTCCGTGAACAAGGCACTGGACGCCCTCCGGAAGCTCATGCCGTCCACCGCCCTCGAGGCCGCCACGATCGGGCGCCCCCGGACCGGCTACCCGTCGTCGTTCGTCGACCGGTACACCGACCTCGCGGCCGTGACCGCAGCCGAGCCGGTACCGGGCGTGGCCGACGCGGAACCCGTGGAGCCGGCCCCTGAGGGTGACGACGCCCACGCGGCCGCGCAGCCGGGTTACGGCAAGCTCACCGAGCAGATCCTGGAGTACCTGGCCACCACCGACGGCGCCGAGGTCCGCGCCCGCGACGTCGCCGCCGCCCTCGGCCGGGACGCCAACGCGGGCAGCATCAACGCCGTCCGCAGCACCCTCGACCGGCTGGTGGGGGCGTCCCGGGCCCAGCGCGCCGGCCGCGGCCTCTACCGCGCCGCCACCTGACGTTCGCGCTGCCCGCCGCGCGGAGAACACACTGCCGCAGAGCCGTGTGACGGTGCGCGGGTGTGGTGTGTGATGTGTGCCTCGCGCTCGCGTTGCCCGTGTGACGGACATCGCGTGCACGAGGCGACACCGTCCCGCCCGGTCATAGTGGGGCGGCGTCCGGCGCCGTGACGGTGGACACCTTCGTCGGCCTCACCCCGGGGCGACGGGGTGCGGCTCAACCGGCGGGTGCGGCGACGCCGAGCACCGCGTCCGCCGGCTCGGCAACCGGCCGCCCGCCGCCCGCGTCGATGCGGTGGAGTCGCAGCGTGCCGACGGCGTCCGCCAGGAGCGCCTGGAAGCGGTCGGTGCGGGCCAAGAAGGCATCCATCAGGGCGCGTTCCGCGTCCGTCGCTTCCGGATAGCGGCCGGCCGCGTACACGCGGGCACGCAGAAGGGCCGTGTCGGCGGTGGGCCGGACCGCGGTGGTGTGCGGCGCCGTCAACCGCGCCACGCGGTCGGGCCACAGGGCCGATCCCTCGAGCACAAGGCCGGGGCCGGTGGACGCGCTACGAGTGTGAACGGCGACCAGTTCCTCGATGCGAGGCCACAGTCGCTCGTAGTGCCCGAGGACGGAAGCGATCAGATCCTCGGTCGTCAGTGACGCGTAGTGCTCCGCCACGTGTGCCGGCACGTCCCGCTCCGGAGTGCGCCAGGGCCGCCCGGGGTGCCGGACCGGCCCGTCCGTCGACAGGCACGCGAACCCGAGCCGGTCCGCGACGGCCTCGGCGACGGTGGACTTGCCCACGTTGGGAGGTGCCGCCGATCAGGACCACCCGCATCAGCGGACGACCAGACGGTCCGGGGCCGCCGGAACCAGTTCGCCGACGACCGGGGCGCCCGGCACCTCACCGGCGACCAGGAGACCGCCGGAGGTCTGCGCGTCGGCGAGGAGCAGCCGGGTGAGCTCGTCGGTGCCGCCGAAGTCCGTGTGCGGGGCGACCCATGCGAGGTTGCGGCGGGTGCCGCCGCTGATGTGGCCCGCGCGGGCGGCGTCCCACGCGCCGTCGAGGAAGGGGACGGCGGAGGCGTCGAGCACCGCCGTCACGCCGGAGGCGCGCGCCAGTTTGTACAGGTGCCCGAGGAGGCCGAATCCGGTGACGTCGGTCGCGCAGACCGCGCCCGCCGCCAACGCCGCTTCCGACGCTGCCCGGTTGAGCGTCGCCATCGTCTCCACGGCCTGCGGGAAGACCTCGCCGGTCGTCTTGTGGCGGTTGTTGAGCACGCCCAGGCCCAGCGGCTTGGTGAGCGACAGCGGCATCCCCGGCCGCCCGGCGTCGTTGCGCAGCAGGCGGGACGGGTCGGCGGTGCCGGTGACCGCCATGCCGTACTTGGGCTCCGGGTCGTCGACGCTGTGGCCGCCCGCCACGAAGCAGCCCGCCTGCGTGGCGACGTCCAGGCCGCCGCGGAGCACTTCCCTGGCCAGCTCGAACGGCAGCACCTCGCGCGGCCAGCAGAGGAGGTTGACGGCCACCAGGGGCGTGCCGCCCATGGCGTAGACGTCGGACAGCGCGTTGGCGGCGGCGATGCGGCCCCAGTCGTAGGGGTCGTCGACGACCGGCGTGAAGAAGTCCGCGGTGGCCACCACCGCGGGGGAGCCGGGAGCGTCGGGCAGCCGGACGACGGCGGCGTCGTCGCCGCTGTCGAGCCCGACGAGCAGGCCGGACCCGCTTCCGTTCGTCCCCGCCCCGGAGGTCAGCCCGGCCACGATGTCCTCCAGCTCGCCGGGAGGGATCTTGCACGCGCAGCCGCCGCCGTGGGCGTACTGCGTCAGCCGCACACTGTCCTGGCGGACGTCGGTTCCCGTCATCGGTGCGTCGTTCCTTTCGTGGGAGGGGGCGCCGTGTGGCGCGTTGACAGGCCCATGGGCCGCGGGTTCGATGGGCGCGTGGCCGGACCGGCGCCGTGGTGACGGTGCTGACGGCCCGGCAGGGAGACGTAAAGGCGCCTGGTGGCCCTCCCGGTCTTCAAAACCGAGGTGTCCGAGCAACTCGGGCAGGCGGGTTCGATTCCCGTCCGTCTCCGCCGGCGTACCGACGCACCCGGATCGCTCATCCCGCATCCGGGCGGTCCCGTCCCTCCGGCGGGTCGGCCGCGCGGCAGCGGCGCAGTGCCCCGTCCACCCGTACGGTGCGGCCGTGCCGGTCGAGGTACTCCAGCAGCGGGATGGCGACTCGCCGGGTGGTGTCCAGGGCACGGCGCGCCTGACTCGCCGTGAACGGCTGCTCCAGCCGCGCCAGGACGTCCGCCGCCCGCGCGTCCGCGCCCGGCAGCAGCACGACACCCTCACCGATCCGCAGCAGCGCCCCCGCCGCCTCGGCCGCCGCGAGCAGCTTCGGGGTCAGCCCGAGCTCGGCCAGCCGGTCCGCGTCGGGAGCGTGGAACGGCGTACGCGCCAGGTCGGCGCACACCGCGTCCACGGCGGTCGCCACGGCGGGCGGAAGCGCGGGTCGGCCCCGGCTGCCGAAGAGCCGACCCTCGCTGTGGCGCAGCCCGGGCTCGGCGGTCAGCAGCGCCTCGACCAGGCAGCGGTCCGGAAGGCCGAGCGCCTGGCGGGCCGCCTCCAGGGGCATGCCCGGCTCCAAGGGGTGGCGTTCGGCGTGGTCGTCGACGGCCCGGCGCAGCCGGTCCCGCAGGTCGTCCCAGTGGGCCGGGTCCGCCAGCCAGTCCCCGGCCACCGGGGCGGCCGGCGGGAGCACCCCCATGGCGAGCAGTTCCGAGCGCCGCACCAGGCCGCGGCGGCGCACTTCCGCCGCCCCGTCGGCGGGCCCGGCCGCCGCCCGCAGGTCCGCCGCGCGGGCCGCTGCCGCGCCCCGCCGGGTCAGGCGAGGCGGGCGGACGTCGAGGACGGTGATCCCCGCGGCGACGCGATGCCGTCCGGGGTCCCGCAGCAGCGCGATGTCGGCGACGCGCAGCGGCAGCGGCGCGGCCAGTCGCAGCCGGGCGGTGTCGTCGCCCAGCGGACGGACCGTCACCGGGACCGCGGCCGAGCCCGCGTGCAGCGTGAGCTCGCGCGGCAGGTGCCCGGCGGCGTCGCCGCGCAGCCGTACGTCCACCTGATCACTCGCCAGCCAGCGGTCCGGCGTGAGCAGCGCGTCGCCGCGGCGCAGGTCCTCCGACCCGGCACCGGTCACATTGACCGCGACCCGCGCGACCGCGCCGACCTCCTCCCGCGGCTCCTTGAGGGACTCCAGGCCGCGCACCCGCACGGGCCTTCCGTCGCGTGCGCGGTGGAGACGATCGCCGACCGTGACGGTGCCCGCCCCGAGGGTGCCGGTGACCACGGTGCCGCGGCCCCGCACGGTGAACGCCCGGTCGACCCACAGCCGCACGTCGGCGGCCCGGTCGGGGGCCGGCAGGTCGTGCGTCAGCCCCGTCAGGGCGGTCCGCAGCTCCTCAAGGCCTGTGCCGGTCACGGGACTCACGGCCACGCAGGGCACGTCGCCGAGCGAGGACTCCGCGATCCTGGCCAGGGCCTGCTTCCGCGTCGCGTCGGGGTCGGCCAGGTCGCAGCGGGAGACGGCGAGGACACCGTGCCGCACCCCGAGGGCGTCCAGGACGGCGAGGTGCTCCTCGGACTGCGGCTGCCACCCCTGGTCGGCGGCCACCACGAAGAGGACGGCGGGCACGGGCCCGACCCCCGCCAGCATGTTGCCCACCAGCCGTTCGTGGCCGGGGACGTCCACGAAGGCGATGTCCCCGGCGCCCGGCAGCCGCGTCCACACGAACCCCAGATCCAGGGTCATGCCGCGCCGCCGCTCCTCCGCCCAGCGGTCGGGCTCCATCCCCGTCAGGGCCCGCAGCAGCGCGGACTTGCCGTGGTCGACGTGGCCCGCGGTGGCGACGACGTGCATCCTCAGGTCTCCCCGTCCCCGTCCCCGTCCGGCCGGGGCCCGGCACGGCACACGGCCGCCGCCAGCACCCCGTCCGCGTCCTCCGGAAGTGCCCGCAGGTCCAGCAGGCACCTGCCGTCCTCGACGCGGGCCATCACCGCGGGGTCGGCCCGGCGCAGCAGGGCCGCGTAGCCGGCGGGCAGGGACACGGCGGCACTGGGCAGCGTGACCCCCGGCGCCCCGCCGCCGCCGACCACCGCCTCCGTGTCGACCGCCCTGCTGTCGAAGCCCTGCGCGCGCAACCGCGCCGCCAGCCGTTCGGCGCGCTGCCGCAGCCGCGCGGGGTCGGCGTGCAGCGCCGTACGGGTCGGCGTGGCGGGCCCGCGGAGCGTCGCCTCCAGAGCCGCCAGGGTCAGCTTGTCCACGCGCAGGGCGCGGGCCAGCGGGTGGCGCGCCATCCGCTCCACCAGGTCGGCACGGCCGAGCACGAGCCCGCACTGCGGGCCGCCGAGCAGCTTGTCGCCGCTGGCGGTGACGAGGGACGCGCCCGCGCGCAGCCGGCTCGCAGCGTCGGGCTCCTCGGGCAGCAGCGGCTCCGGGTCCAGGAGACCGGAGCCGATGTCGGCCACCACGGGCACACCGAGCCGGGCCAGTTCGGCGACCGGTACCTCGCGCGTGAAGCCCGTGATGCGGAAGTTGGAGGGGTGCACCTTCAGGATGAAGCCGGTCTCCGGTCCCACGGCCGCGGCGTAGTCGGCCGGCGTGGTGCGGTTGGTGGTGCCGACCTCCCGCAGCCGGGCGCCGGTGGAGACGAGCAGGTCGGGCAGGCGGAAGCCGTCGCCGATCTCGACGAGTTCGCCGCGGCTGACGACGATCTCCCGGCCCTGGGCGAGTGCGGTCGCGGCCAGCGCGAGCGCTGCCGCGCCGTTGTTGACCACGTGTGCGGCCTCGGCGTCCGGCACGTGCCGCAGCAGGGCCTGCAGCGCGGACCGCCCCCGCCGGGAGCGTCCGCCGGTGGCCAGGTCCAGCTCCACGTCCGTGGTCCCGGCCGCGGCCATGACGGCCTCGCGTGCGGCGGCCGACAGCGGCGCCCGGCCCAGATTGGTGTGCAGCAGCACCCCGGTGGCGTTGAGCACCGGTCGCAGCCCGGCCGCGGTGGCCGGCAGCGCGGCCACCGCGTGATCGGCGACCTCCGCGACGGGCACCTCGCCCGCCCGCGCCCGCTCCTGCACCGATGCGACCACGTCCTTCACCAGGCCCCGTCCCAGCCGCTCCGCCGCCGCGGCGAGCCGGGGGTCCGCCAACAGCGCGTCGGTACGCGGCAGTCGGCGCCGCTCGTCGGCCGGCGCGGCGGAGGCGTGATCGCGGTCCATCTGCTGCACCTTCGCTCTGGCCCTGCTGAAGCCCCGTCAGGCTACGACCGCCACGCCCATCGCGCGTGCGCGCCACACCGGAGCCCGTGCCCGGCAGGGTCGTGCCGCACCACCACGGCCTCGTGGGATCGCCTCCCCCAGCGCACCGGGCGGTGCCCTGCGTACGTCGCTCGCGCGGGAGCTCGTCAGGTCCCGGCGGGGCGGCCCTGGGCCTTCGCGTCGAGGCGTTCGCGCTGCGGCTTGACGACGTAGGCCGGGTCCTTCGTGGACGCGACGCCCGCCTCGAAGGTCCCGAAGCGCTGGAAGGCGCTGCCCGCGAGGAGGGCCAGGCCGCCGAGCGCGGCGACGACCCGGCTGCGCCGCGCGTAGGTGAGCGCGGCGGCCGCGCCGGCCAGGGTGAGGTACTCCGAGGCCTTGCGCATCGTGTGCGCGGAGCCGTGCGTGAACGCCGAGGTCTCGAACTGCGGCTTGCGGTCGATGCGCTGGGCCGCCGCGATCTCGATCGCGGCGCCGACGAGGGCCAGCCGGCGGGCGGGGCCCGCCTCCGAGACCGGCGCGCAGATCATCGCCAGGCCCGCGCCGCTGGCGGCGGCGGAGCCGGTGAAGACGAAGGGCAGTTCCTTGTGCGCCTCGTGCCAGGCGGGCACCGCGGTCTGGGAGAGGAGGACGGCCGTGTAGGACGCGAGCGCCGGGGCGATCGCGGCCGCGGAGATGCCGCCGAGACGTGCCACCCAGTCCACAGTGGTGCCGATGGCGCCCCGGGGGCGCCAGGCCTTCGGCAGCATGGCGATCATCCCGGCCAGAGAGCTGCCGGGGCCGTAGGTGAGCAGGATCCAGGTGCCCACCGACATCGGGGAACTCGGCTTGGCCACCCGCATCATGTGGTGGAAGCGCAGCGGCCGGCCGAGGTCCCCGATGAGCAGGTAACTACTGGCGAGCAGCGCCCCGAAACCGCCGATGCGGCAGGAACGGCACAGACTGGGCCGGTCGGTCAGATCCGCGCCCGCGGCCAGCAGCGCGGCGCCCGCCGAGAGTCCGCCGGTGAGGAGGTAGGCGGGCACCATCCACTCCCAGACCGGCGGCTTGAGCACCGGACGTCCGTAGTAGGACGTGAACGCGGCGCGGGGGACCATCGGCTCCTCGCCGCCACCCCCGCCGCCCTTGCCGTCCTTGCGGCCCTTCACCGGGACACCCCCTTGACGAACACCGCGGCGGAAGCGGCCAGCATGGCGCCGGCGGCCACGGCCGCGTGCTTCCACATGGAGGGCAGGTCCCGGGTGGTGACGATCGGGTCCGGCGGCAGTCCGTAGACCTCCGGCTCGTCGAGGAGCAGGAAGAACGCGCCGTCGCCGCCGACCCCGTCGCCGGGGTCGCGGCCGTAGAGCTGGGCCTCGGTCACGCCCGCCTCGTGGAGCTGCTCCAGGCGGCGGTCGGCCCGCTCGCGCAGTTCGTCGAGCACGCCGAACTGGATGGAGTCGGTCGGGCAGGCCTTGGCGCAGGCCGGCTCCAGACCGCCCTTGAGCCGGTCGTAGCACAGGGTGCACTTCCAGGCCCGGCCGTCGTCGGGGCGCCGGTCGATGACGCCGTAGGGGCAGGCGGAGACGCAGTAGCCGCAGCCGTTGCAGATGTCGGGCTGGACCACCACGGTGCCGAACTCGGTGCGGAAGAGCGCACCGGTGGGACAGACGTCGAGGCAGCCGGCGTGGGTGCAGTGCTTGCACACGTCGGAGGACATCAGCCAGCGGAAGTCCGTGCGGGACTCCTCGCCGGTCGTGGCGCCGGGCAGATCGAAGCTGGGGAAGCCCAGGTCCACCGGCTCGGTGCCCAGTTCGGCGCCGGCCCGGTGGCCCTGGCGGAGTGCCTCGGAGACCACCTCGGTCGTCGTCCCGGTGCCGGACGGCCCCGTCGGCAGGCCGACCAGGCCGGCGTCCTGGGTGCCCAGCTGCCGTTCCTGCTCGATGAAGGCGACGTGCCGCCAGGTGCTGGCGCCGAGGGAGCCGGTGTTGTCGTAGGACATGCCCAGCAGATCGATGCCGTCCTCCGGCACGCCGTTCCACTCCTTGCAGGCCACCTCGCACGCCTTGCAGCCGATGCAGACGGACGTGTCGGTGAAGAAGCCGACCCGGGGCGGGTGGTCCTCGGGGTGGCCCGCGTCCCCGGCAGGGTCCGCCAAGGGGCCGAAGAAGCTGTTCTCGTGCTCGGTCATGAGGGGTCCTCCGGCCCGTGCGTCTCGTCCGGCGTCCCGCGTCGGCCGTCGGGGGTGATCCTGCGGGCGCCGGTTTCCGTGGTGATCCCGGCGCGGCGCCGGTACTCCTCCACGTACGCCAGGAGCTCGGGCCCGCGGGGGCGCCGTCCGGGGCGGATGTCGCAGGTGAGCACCTTGCTCTCCTGGATCAGCACGTTGGCGTCGGTCACCACGCCGATCAGGTCGTTGACCACGTCGCCGGTGGTGAGCCCGGTGCCGCCCCAGTGGTACGGCATCCAGATCTGGTGCACCCTGCGGCCCTCGATGCTCAGCGGGGCCAGCCGGTCGGTGACGACCACCTTGGCCTCCACCGCGGTGCGGCTGGTGACCACGTGCGCCCAGTCCATGTGGTGCAGACCGCGCTCGGCGGCCAGCTCGGGGGACACCTCGACGGTCAGTGCGGGCTGCAGCTCGGAGAGGTAGGGCAGTTGGCGGCTCATCGCGCCGGCCGTGTGGTGCTCGGTGAGCCGGGAGGCGGTGAACACGAAGGGGAACACGTCGACGTGCGCCTCGGGCGGCGAGGGGTTGTAGGGGTTGTCGGGCCGCGCGTAGACCATCCGCGTGGGGCTGGACTGCTGGGCGTAGAGCGCGTTGCGCACCGGGGACTCCTCCGGCTCGTAGTGAGTCGGCAGGGGCCCGTCCACCAGGCCGGTCGGCGAGAAAAGCGCCGCCTTCCCGTCGCCCATCATGATGAACGCGTCGTCCCCGGCCAGCGCGTCCGGACCGGTGGCGTCCGGTGGCGGCTGGAAGTGCGGCGGCTTGTGCAGCTGGAAGTCGGGGATGTCCTCGCCGGTCCACTCGCCGCGTTCCTCGTCCCACCAGACGAGGGCCTTGCGCTCGCTCCACGGCCGTCCGTCGGGGTCGGCGGACGCCCTGTTGTAGAGGACCCTGCGGTTCAGCGGCCACACGAAGCCCCACTGCCCCTCCGAGGCCGGGTGCTCGAAGCGGGAGCCGCGGCGCCGTGCGTGGTTGGTCTCGTCGGCGTAGACGCCGCTGTAGATCCAGCAACCGCACGCGGTCGACCCGTCCGCCTTGAGGTCGCCGTAGCCGCTCACGGTGCGCCCGGTGCGCAGGTCGATGCCGTTGATGTGGCGCAGGACGTCGGCAGCGGAGGGCTCGTCCCCCTTCTCCATCGCGTAGTCCCAGGCCAGGTCGAGGACGGGCCGGTCGCGCTCGTCCTCGGAGCCCTCCAGCTTCTCCCGGACGAGCCGGCCGAGGTGGTAGAAGAACCACAGGTCGGAGCGGCGGTCGCCGATGGGCTCGACGGCCTGGTCACGCCACTGCACCATGCGCTGCGTCTGCGTGAAGGTGCCGGACTTCTCCACGTGGGAGGAGGCGGGGAAGAAGAAGACCTCGGTCCTGCAGGTCTTCGTGGAGATCTCGCCGGTCGCGATCTCCGGCGCGTCCTTCCAGACGGTCGCGCTCTCGATCATCGCCAGGTCGCGGACGACCAGCCACTCCAGATTGGCGATGCCGAGCCGCTGCAATCGTCCGTGCGCGGATCCCACCGCGGGGTTCTGCCCGACCAGGAAGAAGCCGTAGACCGTGCCGGCGATCATGTCCATGGCGGTGCGGTAGGTGCCGTGGTCGTCGTTGATGCGCGGCAGGTAGTCGTAGCAGTAGTCGTTCTCCGCGGTGGCCGCGTCGCCCCAGTACTCCTTGAGGAGGGAGACCATGTAGGCGTCGGCGTTCCCCCAGTAGCCCTTGCGCATCACATGGCGCACGTCGTCCAGGAACGCCGTCAGGCTCGTGTGGGTGACGTTGGGCATCGGGAGGTAGCCGGGCAGCAGGTTGTACAGCGTCGGGATGTCCGTCGAGCCCTGGATGCTGGCGTGGCCGCGCAGGGCGTAGATGCCGCCGCCGGGCCGTCCCACGTTGCCGAGCAGCAGCTGGACGATGGAACCGGCCCGGATGTACTGGGCGCCGACGGAGTGCTGCGTCCAGCCCACGCTGTAGACGAGCGCGGTGGTGCGCTCCCGGTTGGAGTTCTCCGTCCAGGCGCGGCACACGTCGAGGAACTGCCGCTGGGTGATGCCGCAGACCCGCTCGACCATCTCGGGCGTGTACCGGGAGAAGTGCCGCTTGAGTACCTGGAGCACGCACCGCGGATGCTCCATGGTGGGATCCGTCGCGATCCGGCCCGCCGCGCCGGGCAGCGCCTCGTGACCGCCGGCCGACTGCGCGGGGGTCGCGGAGATGAGCGTGCTGCCCTGCCTCCCGTCGCCCCCGCCGTCGCACTCGTACGCCCAGCTGGTGCTGTCGTACCTGCCGGTCCGCGCGTTGTAGCCGCTGAACAGGCCGTCCAGGTCCTCGGTGTCCTCGAAGTCCTCGCTCACCAGGAACGTGGCGTTGGTGTAGGCCCGCACGTACTCCTTGAAGTGCAGGTCGTTGGAGAGGATGTGGTTGACGACGCCGCCGAGGAAGGCGATGTCGGTACCCACCCTGATCCGCACGTGCTGGTCGGCGTGGGCGCTGGTCCGGGTGAACCGGGGGTCGATGTGGATCACCTTGGCACCGAGCGTCTTGGCCTCGGTGACCCACTGGAACGCGACCGGATGGGCCTCGGCCATGTTCGAGCCCATGATGACGATGCAGTCCGACCTCGTCAGGTTCTCCGGGTAGTCCGTGGCGCCGCCACGTCCGAGCGAGGTTCCCAGACCGGGAACGGTGGCGGAGTGTCAAATACGCGCCTGGTTCTCGATCTGCAGCGCACCGAGGGCCGTGAACAACTTCTTGATCAGGTAGTTCTCCTCGTTGTCCAGCGCCGCGCCGCCCAGGCTCGCGAAGCCCATGGTGCGGCGGAGCGGGTTGCCGTGCTCGTCGGCGTCCTGCCAGCCCCGGCGCCGTGCGTCCAGCACCCGGTCGGCCACCATGTCCATGGCCGTCTCCAGGTCCAGGTCCTGCCACTCGGTGGCGTACGGAGCGCGGTAGCGCACCTTCTGCTCACGCTGCGGCCCGGTGACGAGCTGCTTGCTGGAGGACCCCTTGGGGCACAGACGGCCGCGTGAGACGGGGCTGTCCGGGTTGCCCTCGATCTGGATGACCTTCTCGTCGTGGACGTAGACGCGCTGCGCGCAGCCGACGGCGCAGTACGGGCACACCGAGTGGACCACCCGGTCGGCCTCCTCGGTGCGGGGCCTCAGACCGGTCGACCTCTTGGACTGGACCGCCTTGCCGCGGCCCAGCCAGTCGGCCCCGGTGATCTGCCGGTACACCGGCCAGGCATCGAGCAACCGTTTCCAGCCCATCCGCCTGCTCCTTCGTGCGGTGGCCCTGCGTCCTTCCGACGCTACCGGCCGGGTGGCCGCTCGCAAGTCCGGGCGGCCGGCCTCAGACGCGGGCCGCCTCGGCGGAGCGCACGGCGGCGGCGAGCAGGGCGGCCGCCCGGTCGACGTCGGCCCGGGTCGTCCAGCGGCCGACCGACAGGCGCACCGCGGCCAGTGCGCGGGCCTCGTCCAGGCCCATGGCCCGCAGGACGGGGGAGGCGGTGCGGGCGCCGCTGTGGCAGGCGGAACCGGTGGAGGCCGCGAGCAGCGGCACGGCGGCGAGCAGTTCGTGGCCCGCCGTGCCGTCGATGCTGACGTTGAGGGTGCCGGGCAGCCGGTGCCGGGCGGAGCCGTTGAGGCGGACCCGCCCGGGAAGCGCCTCGGCGAGGCCGTGGTGCAGACGGTCGCGCAGCGCGGCGGCCCGCCGGTGGCCGCCGTCGGCGAGCTCAGCGGCGGCCAGCCCGGCCGCGGTCCCCAGGGCGACGGCGAAGGCCACGTTCTCCGTGCCCGCCCGGATTCCGCCCTCCTGGCCGCCGCCGTGGACCAGCGGTTCCAGACGGACGCCCCGCCGCACGTAGAGGGCGGCGACGCCCTTCGGGGCGTACATCTTGTGGCCCACGACGGTCAGCAGGTCCACCCCGAGCTCGCGCACGTCCAGCGGGACCTTGCCGGCCGCCTGGGCCGCGTCGCAGTGGAACAGCGCGCCGTGCGCCCGGCTCAGCCGGGCCAGCTCGGCGACGGGCTGGAGCGTGCCGGTCTCGTTGTTGGCGGCCATGACGGAGACCAGGGCGGTCCGCTCGTCGAGCGCGGCGGCCAGGTGGGCGGGGTCCACCAGGCCCTCGCCGTCCACCGGCAGGAGGGTGACCTCGACCCCGTGCAGGCGCGTCAGCGCGCGGCAGGTCTCCAGAACGGCCGGGTGCTCGGTGACCTGGGTGATCACACGGGACCTGCCTGCCGGGGCGGCCAGCACGGCGCCGCGCAGGGCGAGCGTGTCCGCCTCGGACCCGGAGCCGGTGAGCACGATCTCGTCCGCCGCGGCCCCGAGGAGCGCGGCGACCTGCTCGCGGGCGCGGGCGATGGCCGCCCTCGGTTCCGCGGCGACGGCGTGCCCGCTGGAGGGGTTGCCGAACCAGCGCTCCAGCCAGGGGCGCGTCGCCTCCGCGACCCGGGGGTCGACCGGGGTGGTGGCGTTGTGGTCCAGGTACACCGGACCGCCGTCGAGACCCGGATGCGGCGGCACGTTCATGGGGGAGTCCTGCACATTCGTTCGGCGGGGGGCGTTCGGTGAGGGCGACCGCGCGGGCCCCGTTCCGGGGTGCATTATTTACTATTTGCCGGGAAAGAGCGATTTATGGATGTCATCTTTCCCGTGTCGGCGTATCCGCCGCTCGCCCTCGGCTTCTTCGGCCTGGGCACCGGTTACCTGATCTGGGGCCCGCAGGAGCTGTTCGGCTGGCCCGAACGCGACGAGCGCGTGGACCGCGCGCTGGGCACCTGGGGCATCTGGCTCCCGGGCTTCTGCCAGCTGCTGGCCGGTGCGATCCTCTTCATCGGCCTCACGTGGTTCGAGGTGTTCAAGGCGCCGACCCTCTACATGGCGGCGCTGGCCTTCTCCGCGTACGGCATCCACTGGTTCGCGCTGGGCTGGGACCGCTACCGGGGCAACGACACTCGCGTGAACGCCGGGGTCTCGGTGGCCTACATGGTCCTGTCGGCGCTGGGCGCGACGGTGTTCTTCGCCGTGAACGACTGGCCCGTCGGCATCGTCTTCATCGGCCTCTTCTGCGTCTACGCGGCCAAGCTCGTCATGTCCGTCGGCGTCCCGGTCGCCGAGCGGGTGATGGGGCTGTTCCGCGTCCTCACCGCCTGCTGGCTCATGTACCTGACCTTCGCCGTCGTGGTCGACTTCGCGCTCGGGTACCACTGGCCCACGTAACGCGCGCGCCACGGGACGGCTACCGCGGTCGCATCAAGGTGAGGTCCTCGCCCCACGCGTCCAGCACCGCGCCGTGTCCCGCGCGCCGGGCCGCCGCTTCGACGCGGGCGAACAGACGCCGCTGCGTGGGGACGTCGCCGGTGCGCGCGATGGTGCCGACCGCCTCCAGCAGCGCGCCGGAGTCCCGGCCGGGCAGCGGGTAGCGGGCGAGTTCCCACTCCAGGTACGTGTTGTACGGGCGGGGCCCGCGGTCGAGGGCGAAGAGCAGTTCCAGCAGGAACCCGATGCTGTCGGCGGCGTCGAGGCGCGCGGCGAGGGCATGGCCGTCACGGGCGTTCTTGACTGACCGGTAGAGGGAGTTGGCGTAGGCGTCCAGCCATGCGCCGGAGTCCCGGAACGCCTCGTCGGCGCCGAGGTGCGCCTTGGCGGCCAGGATTCGGGTGATGTCCCCGCCGAGCCGGTCGAGCACGACACGGGCGCGGGCGAGGGGGTAGCGCTCGAAGCCGGGCATGCCGGCGTCGCGGAGCTCGGCCAGGGTGACGACGACGAGGTCGAGCGCGGGGGTGCGGTGAGTGCGGTGACCCGCGAAGCGGGTGAGGTCCGTTGCCGCGCCGTCGGCGAGGACGACGTACAGATCGTGGTCCGAGTGCGCGGTGGGCATGCCCTCGTGGGCCCGTGAGCCCTTGAGGACGAGGCCCGTGACGGCGGCGTCGGCGACGGCCAGTCCGGTGAACGCCGCATAGGTGGGCGGCTGTTGCCGGGTCACGGTGATCTCCGCGGAAAGGCGGCCGGTCAGGGTTGCCGGCGGCCCGCATGCCGGGCCGCCGGTACCGTCCGCGGCGGCGCGTGGCCGCCGCCCGGGAGATCAACGCACGCGAGGACGGTAGCGCGCGGGCCTCAGCCGAGGGCGCCGTTGCGGGCGTCGCGCCAGAGGTCGACGCCGCTCGCGTCGAAGGAGTACTCGTCGATGCGGGCCAGTTCGTCGGCGCTGAAGTGGAGGTTGCCCAGGGCGGCGACGTTCTGCTCGATCTGCTCGACGCGGGACGCGCCGATCACGAGGGAGGTGACGCGATCGTCGCGCAGCGCCCAGGCCAGCGCCATCTGGGCCAGGGACTGGCCGCGGTCGCGGGCGATGGCGGCGAGGCCGCGCAGCCGTCGCAGCATGTCGTCGGAGAGCCATGCGGCGTCGAACGTCGAGCCGCGCGCGGCGCGGGAGTCCTCGGGCACTCCGTCGAGGTAGCGGTCCGTCAGGAGCCCCTGCGCGAGCGCGGTGAAGCCGATGACGCCGACTCCCTCGTTGTGCGCGGTCTCCAGGAGCCCTTCGGTCTCGATCCAGCGGTTCAGCAGGGAGTACGACGGCTGGTGGATCAGCAGCGGCGTGCCGAGGTCCCGCAGGAGGGCCGCGGCCTCGCTCGTCCGCTTGGCGTCGTAGGAGGAGATGCCGACGTACAGTGCCTTGCCCTGGCGGACCGCGGTGTCGAGGGCGCCCATCGTCTCCTCGAGCGGCGTGGTGGCGTCGAGGCGGTGGGAGTAGAAGATGTCGACGTGGTCCAGGCCCATGCGCCGCAAGGACTGGTCCAGCGAGGCGAGCAGGTACTTCCGGGAACCGCCGCCCTGGCCGTAGGGGCCCGGCCACATGTCCCAGCCGGCCTTGGTGGAGATCACCATCTCGTCGCGGTAGGGCGCGAGGTCGTTCCGCATGATGCGGCCGAAGGTGAGCTCGGCGGCGCCGTAGGGCGGGCCGTAGTTGTTCGCCAGGTCGTGGTGGGTGATGCCGAGGTCGAACGCGCGCAGGGCGATCTCGCGCTGCCGCTCGAAGGGCTTGTCGTCGCCGAAGTTGTGCCAGTAGCCCAGGGAGAGCAGGGGCAGGTCGAGTCCCGAGCGGCCGGTGCGGCGGTACCGCATCGTGCCGTCGTAGCGGTCGGGGTCGGCGACGTGGGGCATGGGACTTCTCCGCGACGTGTGGGGTGGCGAGGTTCGGCGTCCAGCCTGCTGCGTCGCGATTCGCAAGTCCAACAGTCCTGGTCTCTTGGATTGAGCGGCGGGGCTTCTCAATCCTCGCCGCCGGCTCAGGCGGCGTCGAGGAAATCGGCCACCACACGGTTGAAGAGCGCCGGGTTCTCCCAGAACATCAGGTGGCTGCCCGCCTCCTCCGCGGAGAACACGCGTGCGCGCGCCCCGGGGATGAGGGAGGCGACCCACTCGGTCGTGCCGGGCGGGAAGAAGCTGAGCTCGCCGCCGATGACGAGGGTCGGGACGGTGATGCGGGGCAGGACGTCCCGCCAGTCGTTGCCGTAGTGGTCCAGGTGCAGGTCGGCCGCGTGCCGCGGCGGAAGCAGCCGGTTCTGCTCCACCAGCCACCGCACGTCGCTCGCGGCGAGGGACGGGCTGTGCAGCATGTCGACGACGGCCCGCGTGGTGGCGGCCGCGGAGGCGGCGTTGCCGCGCAGTCCCGCCGCGACGCCGAGGGCCAGTTCCGGGGTGAACACCGCGGCGGGCGGGGGCTCCTGCCCGGCGCCGGCGAATTGCGACGAGACGACGGGTGACTGGTCGACCAGGACCAGGCGCCTGGCGCCGTCACGGCCGAAGAGGTCCCAGTGGCACCAGATCACCGCGCAGCCCAGGGAGTGTCCGAGCAGGGCCGCGTCGCGCAGGTCGAGGGCGTCGAGCAGGTGGTGCAGGTCCATGGCGAGCCGGGAGACCCGGTAGCCGTGGTCGGGCTTGTCCGACCCTCCGTGGCCGCGGTGGTCCAGGGCGATCACGCGGCGGCGCGGACCGCCGAGTCCGCCGAGTTGCCCGGCGAACTCGGCGGCGGTCTGCGAGAAACCGGGGACGAGGACGAGCGGGTCCCCGGTGCCGGACTCCAGGTAGCGCAGGCGCACGCCGTCGCCGGTGAGGACTTCGCCTTGACGGACGGTTGCGTCGTTCATGGGGCACCTCGCGCGCCGCGCGGATCACGTTGCCCCCATCGTAACCACCTGGAGTGGTGACGCGCGAGACGGGCGGCAGCCGCTCGCCGTGCGCGAAGCGGCAAAGCGTCGAACGGTGGGACGGTGCGGCGCCCGTCCCACGGCGCCGTACAGCACCGCACAGGGCACCGCACCGCATGGAGCGCGATCGGCCGTGGAAGCTCAACGGGAGGTTTTCCGCCTCGACCCCACCGGGCGCCGGCTCCAGGAGGACAACGCCCGGCTCAGGAGCCTCGGCCCGGCGGCCCGGGTCGACCTCTCGTGCGGGGTCACGGCATGGTCCGTGACGGGGTACGACCTGCTGAAACGGCTCGCGGAGGACGACCGGGTGTCCCGCGACGCACGGCGTCACTGGCCCGCGCCGGCCGGCGTTCCGGCGGACTGGCCGTTCGCGCCGTTCCTCCTGTCGCCCACCGTGCTCAACGTCTACGTCGGCGATCACCGCAGGCTGTGCACCGTGATGGAGGAGGTGTTCACGCCGCCGCGCCTGGCGGCACCGGGCGAGCGGGTGCGGCGTCAGGTGGAGGCCGCCCTCGACGCCCTGGGGGTGCCCGGCTCCGGCAGGGTGGTCGACCTGTGCCGCGGCTACGCGGGCGTGGTCACCACGGGGACCGTGTACGACCTGCTGGGCGTCCCCGAGCCGGACCGGGAGCGTGGGCGGCAGGCCGTCGGGCACCTGCTGGAACCCTCCGCCGATCCGGAAGCGGCCGCCGCCGGCGTGAGCGAGGCCATGGGCTTCCTGACCGCCCTGGCGGCAGGCAAGCGGGACGCCCCCGGGGACGACATGGCCACGGCTCTCGAGCGAGCCGAGCACCTGACGGACGAGGAACGCCTGCTCGCCCTGGTCGTCACCATCGCCGGTGGCGTGCCGTCCACCACCGGCCTGATCGGCGACGCGGTCGTCGACGTCCTTCGGCACACGCGGCAGCGGCTCGCCGTCACCGAGGGCACGACCCCGTGGTCCGCGGTGATCGAGGAGACGCTGCGTCAGGACGCGCCGGTGCGGCACATGCCGTTGCGGTACGCGGTGGAGGACATCGACCTCGGTGAGGGTGTCGTCATCCGCCGCGGCGAGGCGATCCTCCTGGGCTTCGGGGCCGGCGGGCGCGACCCGCGGGTGCACGGGGAGACGGCGGCGACCTTCGACGCCGACCGGCCGGACAAGGAGCACCTGGCGTTCGGCCACGGCGTTCACCGCTGCGTCGGGGAGTCGCCGGCGCGGCTGGAGGCGGCGGTCGCGCTGCCCGCCCTCTTCGAGCGCTTCCCCGACCTGGAACTCGCCGAGCCCGCCGAGGCGCTGCAACCGCTGCCCACCGTCGTGTTCAACGCGAAGGCACGGGTGCCCGTCCGCCTCTGACGCGACCGCCATTCCCCGGGGGCCGTCCGCGAACGCGCTGAATTCTCCGCCCCATGGCCGCATATCCAGGAGGCCGGCGCACGGATCCCATTGTGCGCCGCACCGGATTCTTGCCCGCTACCGCCGCCCGTGGCAACCCGGAACCCGGGGAAAGAATGTGCGCCTGCGCATATGAGAAGTCCGGCCGGCGAGAATTCCCCGATATCGGCCGTGCGGCGCCGGGTGATCTGCCCGCGTTCATGGCCACTGGTGCCTTTTCGCCCAGGACTGTAATGCTCACCAGGTCGTATGCCGCCGCGTGGCGTTCGCCGACCGAGCGCTGAGCCGGATTTTGGGAACGTTTTTACCCGTGGCTCGAATCATGCGCATCAAAAGGGCGGCGACATATGACGGCAACAAACAAGGTATTGACACACGGTCAATGCGGGTCCGGTAATGGTTCGTCGGTGGATCGGTGAATCCGCCGTCGCCGGCCCTGAATTCGGGGCCCTGTCCGAATTGGTTGATTGTGTCGATATCCCCCTCCGCGAGAAGTGCCGGACCGGCCTTCCGCGTACTCGGTCGCGCGGCCGCCGTTCTCGGCGTCGCGGCCCTGGCGGCGCTGGGCCTCCAGCCGGCCGCACAGGCCCGGCCGACCACCCCCGTCGTGCACGCGGCCGCCGATGCCGCCCGGACAACTGCCGCGCCGGACACCGCGCCCGACCTCGAACCCGTCTGCGACACCCCCGGCAAGGGCCGCGCGGCCTGCTACGCGCTGCGCGCCACCGGACAGCCGCCGCTCCTGCGGCTCGGCGCCTCGGCGACACCGGCCGGTCTGGGCCCGCAGGACATCCAGAGCGCCTACAACCTGCCCGCGGACGGCGGCGCGGGGCAGACGATCGCGATCGTCGACGCCTACGACAACCCCAACGCCGAGGCCGACCTCGCCGTATACCGTCAGCAGTACGGTCTGTCGCCCTGCACCACCGCCAACGGCTGCTTCCGGAAGGTCGACCAGCGCGGAGGCACCTCCTACCCGCAGCCCAGCCAGACGTGGGCGGGGGAGATCGCCCTCGACCTGGACATGGTGTCCGCGGCCGCCCCGGGCGCGCACATCCTGCTCGTCGAGACCGACAACGACGACCTGCACAACCTCGCCGCGGGCGTGGACGAGGCCGTCGCCCTCGGCGCGAAGTACGTCTCGAACTCCTACGGCCGGCTCGGTGACTCCGCCGATGACCTCGCCACCTACGGCGCCTCCTACGACCACCCGGGTGTGGCCGTGGTGGCGGCCAGCGGCGACAACAGGTACGGGGTGTCCTTCCCCTCGACGCTGCCGACCGTGACCGCCGTCGGCGGCACCACCCTCACCGCCGACCCGGGCTCAGCCCGCGGCTGGTCGGAGACGGTCTGGGCGCGGGACATCTACGGACCCGGCTCCGGGTGCGCGCGGAACCAGGCCAAGCCCGGCTTCCAGAAGGACACCGGCTGCACCGGGCGGAGCGTCGCGGACGTCTCCGCCGTGGCCGACAACGTCGCCGTCTACCTCACGTACGGCGATCAGGGGACCGGCTGGCAGCGCTACGGCGGCACCAGCGCCGCGACCCCGGTGATCGCCTCCCTCTACGCGCTGGCCGGACCCCCGCGCCCGGGCACGTACCCCAACGCCTACCCCTACGCGGCCGGCGGCGCGGGCCTCAACGACGTCACCACCGGCTCCAACGGCACCTGCGACGCCGCCTACTTGTGCACCGGCGGCCCCGGCTACGACGGCCCGACGGGTCTCGGCACGCCCGCGGGCCTGGCCGCCTTCCGCAGCGGTCCGCACGGCACGCTGTCCGGCACCGTGAAGGACGCCGCCACCGGCAAGCCGGTCGCCCGCGCGATCGTCGGCTCCGGGCTGGACGTCACGACGACCGACACCCAGGGCGGGTACACCCTCGACCTGCCCGCCGGCACCGTGAAGGACCTGACGGTGAAGGCGTTCGGCTACACCGCCGCCGCCCCCGTCACGCTGACCGTCGCCGACGGCCAGTCCCTGACGCGTGACGTCGCGCTGGCCCCGATCCCGCGCGAGCCCGTCCGCGGCAAGATCACCGACGGCTCCGGCCACGGCTGGCCGCTCTACGCCAGGATCACGGTGGCCGGTTCCCCGGAGGCCCCGGTGTGGACCGACCCGGTCACCGGCGCGTACCGGCTGGAGCTGCCCCGGGGCGCGGACTACACCCTGGACGTCACCAGCAGCCTGCCCGGCTACGAGGCGCGGGAGCGGGGCGTCACGGTCGGGCACACGTCCGTCACCGCCGACGTGGCGCTGACCGCCGACCCCGACGCGGCCACCGCCGTCGGCTATACCCTCGAACGCATCGGCGGCACCGAGACGTTCGACTCCACCACCGGCGCCCCGCAGGGCTGGAGCGTCGTCGACGCGCCCGGTACCGACAGCGGCTGGGCGTTCGACGACCCGGTCCAGCGCGGCAACCTCACCGGCGGCAGCGGCGCCTTCGCGGTCGCCGAGAGCGACAACGGACCGATCGGCCCGCACCAGGACAGCCAACTCATCAGCCCGGTCTACGACTTCTCCGCGGGGCAGTCGGCCGAACTCACCTTCAGGACCGAGTACGGGTACAACCCGAACAACCAGCAGATGAGCGTGGACGTCACCACCGACGGCGGCGCCACCTGGACGAACGCCTGGGCTTCGCCCAAGTCCAGCGACAGCGTGCAGAACCGCACCCTCCACGTGGCCCTCGGGGCCTTCGCCGGGCACGAGGCCGTCCAGTTGCGCTTCCACTTCGTCGCGAACTGGGGCTACCACTGGGCGATCGACGACGTCTACGTCGGGACCCGCGCCCTCGTGCCCACCCCCGGCGGCCTGACCGTCGGCACCGTCCGTGACGCCAACACCCACGCGGGCCTGGTCGGTGCCACCGTCACCGACCTCGGGAACCCGCAGTCCACCGCCACCACCACCGCGACCCCCGAGGACCCGGCCGTCGGCGACGGCTTCTACACCCTGTTCGCCGCGGGCCCCGGCAAGCACACCCTCGGCGCGACGGCGTCCGGCTACGCCACGGCGACGCAGCGGACCACGGTGCGTGCCGACCGGGTGACCCGCACCGACCTTGCTCCCGGCGCCGGACGTGTCACCGCCACCCCGGCCACGATCAGCGGCACCGTCGTCCAGGGACGGCACACGACCGCACGGCTGCGCCTCGCCAACACCGGCACCGCGCCGGTGACCGTCCATCTGGCCCAGCCCTCCGGCACCGGCTGGCTGACTCCGGGCGTCTCCCAGGTGACGCTGGAGCCGGGCCGGCGCACCACGGTCGCCCTCGTCCTCGACTCCGCCTCCCCGGACGCCGGCGCGCCGGGCGACTACCGCACGCAGATCACGCTCACCGGCGACACCCCCTACGCCCTCACCCCGGTCCCGGTGACCCTGCACGTCACCGCGGCGCACGGCCACGGCGCCTGAGCACCCGTCATCCCCGTGGCCGTCCCCGGCCGGACGCCGGCCCCGTGCCGGCGCCCGGCCGGGGACAACGCGCCCCAGGGCGGTGTGGTCCGCTGCGCGGACGGCACCGGAGGGGCGAGAATCGGGACGAAAAGGACTCGGTGGTGGCGGAAGGCGGACGGACGTGCAGCACTACGACCTCGTGGTTCTGGGAATGGGCAGCGGCAACATGCTGTTCGACGACGAACTCGCCCATCTGCGGTCCGCGGCCGTCGATCCCGACCGGTTCGGCGGCACGTGCCTGAACCGGGGCTGCATCCCCAGCAAGATGCTGGTCGTCACCGCCGACGCGGTGGTCGACGCGCGGGAGGCCGTACGGCTCGGCGTGCACGCCACGGTGGAGCCCGTGGAGTGGCGCGCCGTCCGCGACCGGGTGTTCGGGCGGATCGACCCGCTCCACCAGGACGCGGTGAACTACCGCCGGGGGAGCGGCGTCGACGTGTACACCGACGCGGCCCGCTTCGTCGCACCGAAGGTGCTCCAGGTCGGCTCCGAGCGGATCGGCGCGGAGACGATCGTCGTGGCGGTCGGGTCCCGGCCGGTGATCCCCGACATCCCCGGGCTCGACACCGTGCCGTACCACACCTCCGACACCATCATGCGGATCGAGGAGGTGCCCCGGTCCCTGGTCGTCATCGGCGGAGGGTTCATCGCGGCCGAGTTCGGCCACGTCCTCGACGCGTTCGGGGCGGAGGTCACGATCGTCCAGCACCGGCCGCGGCTGCTGATGGCCGAGGACGAGCAGGTGTCGGCGCGCTTCACCGAGCTCGCCTCACGACGGCACCGGGTCCTGCTCGACACAGAAGTCGTCTCCGTGGCACCCAGCGGCGACGGTGTGGCGGTCGCCGTGCGGGGCCCGCAGGGCGAACAGGTCGTCGAGGCCGAGGCGATGCTGGTGTCGGTGGGCCGCCGGCCCAACACCGACCGGCTGGACGTCGAGGCCGGCGGCCTGGAACTGGACTCCGACGGCCACATCGCCACCGACGCCGCCTGCCGCACGTCGGTACCGGGCGTGTGGGCGCTGGGCGACGTCGCCAACCACTTCCAGCTCAAGCACCGGGCCAACGCCGAGGTGCGTCTCGTGCGCCACAACCTGCTCCACCCCGACGACATCCGCACCCTCGGCACCAAGGGCGTGCCGCACGCGGTGTTCACGCATCCGCAGATCGCGAGCGTCGGCCTGACGGAACAGGAGGCCCGCCGCCGCGGCATCGACTACCTCGTCAGCGTGCGTGACTACGGCGACGCCGCCTACGGCTGGGCGCTGGAGGACACCACCAGCTTCGTGAAGGTCCTCGCGGACCCGGCCGACCGCACCCTGCTGGGTGCCCACATCATCGGGCCCCAGGCCGCGACGCTCATTCAGCCCCTCGTCCAGGCCATGACCCTGGGGCAGGGCGTCGACCACGTCGCCCAGGACGTGCTCTACATCCACCCCGCGCTCACCGAGGTCGTGGAGCAGGCACTGCTGGGCCTGTGACGTCCCGCGTCGGGTCGGGAAGGGTCAGGACACGCCGGTGACGCTCACCGTCGCCCAGCCGCCGTCCGAGCGCAGGACGATGTCGAAGAGGAAGGCGTCGCCCGCTCGCGGCCCCAGGACCTCCCAGGCGCCGGCGGGGAGGGTGCGGGAGAGGGTCTCGTGGCGTTCGCCCGGCGCCGATCCGCTGATGGCCACGAGCCGCACCGGCGTCGGCCCGGTGTTCTTCAGCGTGACGGACCGGGTCCGCGGGCAGTTCGCGGTGCTCGCACCCGAGCAGTGCCGGCGGACATCCCCGAAACGCGCCAGGCCGCACGAGACCTCGGTGGCGAAGGCGAAGTCGGACGCGCAGGTGGCACCGACGCGCAGGCCGCTCGCGGTGTCCGCCCGGTCGCCGGGGCCGGGGTCGTTGGCGGAGTCGTGCGGACGTGCCACGGCGAAGGCGCCGAGCGCGGCGGCCGTGACGAGTGCGGCGGCGCCGGCGGTGGCGAGTACGGCGGGCAGGGGTGCTTTCCGCACGGGTGGCTCCCAAGGGTCGTGCTGTGGATCGGTGGTACGGGTCGCCGGGGCCGGGGGCGGTGGCCCCCCGCCGGGGGGCGCCCCGGCCGGGGGCCGGGGAGATGCGGGGGCGGGGGTGGGTTTTCGTGTTCGGGG
>NZ_JBIARB010000008.1:0-36311 GCF_042889545.1 Streptomyces sp. NPDC002574 | reverse complement strand
GGGGGGCCCGCGGGGGGGGGGGGGGGGGGGGGGGGGGGGGGGGGGGGGGGGCCCCCCCCCCCCCCCGCGGGGGGCCCCCCCCCCCCGGCGGGTGGTGGGTCAGTGGCCGGGGCCGGGGTCGTTGTGCGACGGACGGGTCGTCGCGGTGACGTCGCCCTCGTAGAGCAGGGCGGTGCGGTGGTTGTGCTGGTTCGTGTCGGTCTTCTCGGCGTGCGGGGTCCTCACCGCACGTGGTGTTGCTCGATGCTCGAACCCCGGTCACTCGCCACCCGCGCCCGACGTCGCTGTCGAGTCATGGGGGAACGTAGCAGACAGTGTTGACCGTCGGCAGCGTCGTCCCGGTCCGCAAGTGGGGGCCAGGAGGGACGCTTTGATGATATTCGCGGCGAGATGCCCGGCCCGTTGAGTGTCTTCGGTGCCCGGAAAACACGGGGCGCACACTGAATCTCCATAACACTGTTTGACACCGTTGAAGTGCCGGCGGACGGGCGATGACCTCGGCACGGCACAAGTCCGGCTCCCGCGGCCGGTGTCGGACCTCCCTGCGACACTGCGGCCATGTCTCTCGCCGAGCTCTCGTTCGACCAATGGCGGTCCCTCGACCTGCCGACCGCGCGACGTGTCGCCCAGGAGGCCGCGGATCTCGTGGGCGGTCGCGTGGCGGCCGTGGAGACCATCGAGCATCTCGCCGCTCCGCTGCACCGCGTGCGGATCGAGAGGCAGACGCAGGAGTTCGCCCTGATACCCGGCGGCACCGTGACCGTGGGCTTCGACCTGGCTTCCTGGCAGCCCACCCCTGAGCAGTCCGCCGACTACGCCGAGAGCCTGGAGCATGGCTTCGGCCACGGCCCGGATCTGCGGGCCCATCTCGCGGAGGTGCTGAGCCCCCGCCGCACCGTCACCCTGGACACGCTACTGATGGCGGTGGAGGACGAGTACCTGACGGAGCTTCCCGAGGACATGCCGGCCGTCCTCGCCGCTCGCGGCCTCCGCATACCGACCCCGGACGAATGGGAGCACGCGTGCGGAGCCGGCGCGGGCACGCTGTTCCGCTGGGGCGACGTCTGCCCCCTCGACCGGATCCCCTACGGGGACCGCACCGGGCCGCAGCACCGTCCGAGCGCCTTCGGGCTGCGAATCGCCCACGACACGTACCGCGCGGAGTTGACGACCGAGCGCACCGCCGTGCACGGCGGCGACGGCGGGGAGTCGGTGTGCGGCGGATACGGCACGCTGCTCGCCTGGCTGCCCCTCGCCACCTCCAACCGCAACCCCGGCACGGCCGAGTTCGTGCACGGCCCGGAGAGCGAGAGTGTCTGCGAGGAGTTCTCCGTACGTCCGGTGCTCGCCCTCTGACCCGGCGTCGCGGGCCTCAGAAGTGGGTCGCGATGCCGAACGCGCGCCGGAGTCGGGCCATGTCGTGGCGGTCGCGGCCGGCCGGCTCGTAGCCCTGGTGGAAGTGGACCTGCTGCTCGGCGGAGAGGCAGGGGACCGCTGTTCCCCCGATGGTGCCGGTGGTGAAGCTCGCGGCGGGATAGCGGAAAGGGTGCTCCGGGTCGAGGGAGGCCTGCACGGCGGAGCCGTCCGCGGCGAAGGACAGGGGGTGGAGGTCGATCTCCCGCCCGTGCGGGTCCGTCACGACGAAGCGCACCGGCCGCCAGTCCAGGGTCTCGGCGAACCCGGCGTCCGCCAGGGCCGCGACGACGGCCGGTTCCTGCTCCACGCGGTGCATCAGGTCCAGATCGCGGTGCGGGCGTGTCTGCTCACCGACCAGCGCGTCGATGCCCCAGCCGCCACCGATCCAGACGTCCGTCTCCGCACGCCGGAGCACGGTGATCACCGACAGGACGTCGGGAGCGGTCATCATGCCGGATCCCCCGGCGCCGCGGCCGCACGGACCGGGCGGGCCGGGGCCTCGAAGACGAGTTCGCGACCGTCCTCCTCGTCCCACTGCTCACCGACCTCGACGAGGCCACCACCCGCGATCGTGGCCAGGGACGCCACGTTGTCCGGGGCGATCGTCGCCCGCACGGTCGTCACGGAGGGTTCCGCCGCCGCGCGGCGCAGCAACTCGGCCAGGGTGGACCGGGCGTACCCCTGACGGCGGAAGCGGGGTGCGACCGAGTACCCGATCTCGACCATGCCGGTTGCGTCGGGAGGTCCGTGGAAACCGGCGTGCCCGACGACCGGTCCGCCGTCCCCCACCACCGCGTACCGCACCATCCACCGCGCACGGCCGGGATCGGCGGCCATCTGGCCGAGCCGGTACCGCCACAGCCACCGTGCCCGGTCCGTCAGGAAGTACTCGTCCAGTGGAACGCCCGCCACCGTGCCGGCCTCGGAGAGATCCCCGTCGAGCAGGACGGACATCACCGCGCCGGACAGTTCCACGAAGCGGACGTGCCGCCGGCTTCGCACGAGCGGTCCCGGGTCATCGACGTGATCGGTCACCCGCGGATCGTCGCCGACCTGGCCGAGGTGTGTCCAGCGCATTGCGGGCGGCCGCGCTCAGCCCCTGCCGCCGCGTTCGAAGGGGATCTTCTCGCCCGCCTCGACGGCCGTCGGGAGGCGGTTCTCGGCGGGCGGAAGGGGGCAGGTGGCGAGGTCGGTGTAGGCGCAGGGCAGGTTGGTGGCGCGGTTGAAGTCGAGGTGGACGCGGCCGTCGGGGCCGGGTGCGTCGATCTGGAGCGAGCGGTTGGCGGCGTAGGTGGTCACCCCGGAGGTGGCGTCCGTGAAGAGCGCCATCAGGCTGCCGGGCCGGGCGCCGTTGAAGACGGTGAGCCGGTGCGTCGCGCCGTCCAGCTCGAACTCCACCTGGCCGGGGGAGTCGTAGACGTGCTCCAGGCCCTCGACGGAGGCGCCCACCGTGACGGCGCGCGGGGTGTCGAACGGCACGAAGCGGCCCTCACGGGCCCAGCGGGGGTCCGGGGCGTAGGCGGGGGTGCCGGTGAACGCGGTCCGCAGGGCGCTGCCGGGATGACGGGGGCGCACGATGTTGTGTCCGCCGCGGTTGGCGACCTCGATCACCGCGTCGCCGTGGCCCGCGTACACGCTGTCCCGCTCACCGATGACGCCGAAGTCGTGGCGGCCGTGCACCGTGGTGCCGTCGACCGTCAGCTCCTCGCCCTCCGCGAGGTCGACCACCACGCGGTCGCCCGCGGCGGACCACGTTCCGGGAGCGTCGTCGAAGCGCTCGGGTTCGGGGCCGAGCCAGCGCAGACTGGTGATCGCCAGGAAGCCGTGCGGCCCGGCCAGGGTGTCCTCCTTGGCGCGGTGCCACCGCTCCCACTCCTCGGCGAAGGCCGCCCGATCGCCGAGGTCGGTCCGGTCGGTGTCCTGCACGGTCATGTCCGCTCCTTCGCCCGGCGCCGTGTTCCACTCCACTCCGTACAACCCCACCGGCCCGGCACGTCATCCCCGGAGCGGCGGGGAATCCGGCGGCTTCGGAATGCTCCGCGGCCGCCGCGGGTTGCAGCGGTGACGGGAGGGGACGCCGGACGCCGAAGGGATGCTGTCAGTGCGACGAGGTGAGCTGGCCCGGTTCCTGCGCAGCCGCCGCGAGGCGCTGCAGCCCGAGGACGTGGGCCTGCCCCGCACCAGGCGGCGGCGTGCCGAGGGACTGCGGCGCGAGGAGGTCGCCGTCCTCAGCCATGTGTCGACCGACTACTACAGCCGGATCGAGCAGCAGCGGGGACCCCGCCCCTCCGAGCGGATCCTCGGGGGCATCGCCGAAGGGCTGCGGCTGTCCCCGGACGAGCGCGACCACCTGTTCCGCCTGGCCGGATACGTCCCGCCGCGCCGCGAGCCGGAGACCGACCGCGTCAACCCGGGCATCCGGCGGATCCTGGACCGCCTGGGGGACACACCCGCGCAGATCGTCAACCACCTCGGCGAGACACTCGCCCAGAACCGGCCGGCCAGGCTGCTCGTCGGCGACCAGACCCGGTACACGGGTCTCGCGCGCTCCCTGGCGTACCGCTGGTTCACCGACCCGGGGACGCGGCTGCGTCTCCCCGCCGAGGAGCACGCGCGGCTCGGCCGCACCCTCACCGCCCAGCTCCTGGCGGCCCGCACGGGCGGATCCGGCGAACCCCGCGTCTCCGCCCTGGTGGACGCGCTGCTCGCCGCCAGCCCCGAGTTCGCGGCACTGTGGAGCGAACGACCGGTGCTCGGACCGCACTGCGAGCCCAAGACGATCGACCACCCCGATGTCGGCACCCTTCGCCTGCGCGGGGAGCGCCTGGCCGACCTCGACCAGTCGCAGATCCTGACCGTCTTCACCGCCGAACCCGGCAGCGCGAGCGAGGAACGACTGCGGCGGCTCGTCGGCGACCCGTCCTGACGAGCGCGTCGGCCCCGCCCTCCCGGGGCCCGGTGCGCCGCCGAGGGCGGCACACCGGCACCCGCGGTTCCCGGGGCGCCGGGCACACCTCAGGGGCGGTAGACGACGCCGGGCCGCGGGACCGCCGGGGCGATGAGCTGGGAGAAGGTGACCACGGTGTATCCCCGCTCGCGGAGGGTGTCGATGATGACGGGCACGGCCGGGATCGTGCCCTTGTACCGCTCGTGGAGAAGGATGACCCCGTCGCGGTGGGTCTGGTCCAGGACGCGGCGGATGATGGTCTTGGTGTCCGTGGTGGCGTAGTCCTTCGCGGTGACACTCCACAGCACCTGGGCCAGACCGAGCCGTTTCATGACCGCGGACACTTTGTCGTCGGTACGTCCCTGCGGGGGACGCATCAGGGTGGGGGTGTGCCCGGTGATCGCCCGTACTTCCTGCTGCACGCGGACGAGTTCGTCGGTGATCCCCTTCTCGTCCAAGGTGGTGAGGTTCTTGTGCGACCAGGTGTGGTTGCCGATCTCGTGGCCCTCGCGGGCCATGCGCAGCACCGTCTTCGGATAGGTGTCCGTATGGCCCTTTCCCTGGACGAAGAAAGTGGCGTGAACGTGCTTTTCCTTCAGGACGTCCAGCAGTTCCGGGGTCGGTCTGCTGGGACCGCCGTCGAAGGTGAGCGCGACGCACTTGTCGGTGCGGCAGTCGACCGGCCGCCGCGGGCCCGGGGACCGGTCCGCTTCCGCGGCCGCCCGCGCGTCGCGCGGCGACGTCACCCCGTGGAGTGACGAGCACGCCGCCGCCGATGCCGCGACGGCCGCGGTGACCAGGGCGAGGGCGGTACGGACGCCGCGTCCGGTCCGCGACGTCACGCGCAGGGGTCCGCGGGTGCGCGCCGGACCGCCCGGCGGAGAAGGGCCGCGCCGTGGACCGTGACGACGACGCGCGGAAGCGTGGCCGCGATGGCGGCGACTTCGGTCCGGGAAAGGTTCCCGGGGAATTGCTCGAGGTGCATGGCCCTCACCCTACGGACATGCGGGCCGGGCAATTCGGCCATCAAGAGAGGGTGTCGCGACCGCAAGAACGACGTGGTCCGGGCGCCCGTCATCCTTTCGTACCGGAATTCCCCGCGCGTTCCGTCAGGAGCGTGCGGGCGGCGAGGCGTCCGCCCGGTGGCCGGCGGCCCGGGCGCCGTCCGCTCGGCCGTTCTGCGCGGTGGGCCTGCGGGCGCCGGCCCGGCAGTGGAACACTGGGTCCCGAAGAGTCGTTCAGGGGAGTCGAGATGAGCGCTGCTGGGCCGGGCGGCGAGTCCGCGGCCCGTTCCTGGACCGACACGCCCCAGGGCGGCCCGACCGTGCTGCGCATCGTGCTGGGAACGCAGTTGCGCCGGCTGCGCGAGGAGCGGGGCATCAGCCGCGAGGCCGCGGGAGACGCGATCCGTGCCTCGCACGCGAAGATCAGCCGCCTGGAGCTGGGCCGGGTGGGCTTCAAGGAGCGCGACGTCGCCGACCTGCTCACCCTGTACGGCGTGGGCGACGAGCGGGAGCGCGGTGAGCTCCTCGGCCTCGCCCGCCGCGCCAACACCCCCGGCTGGTGGCACCAGTACGCCGACGTCCTGCCGGGCTGGTTCGAGACGCACATCGGTCTCGAGGAGTCCGCGCACACCATCCGGACCTACGAGGTGCAGTTCGTGCCCGGCCTGCTGCAGACCGAGGCCTACGCCCGCGCGGTCACCCGGCTCGGCCACCCCCGGGCGACGGAGAGCGAGGTCGGGCGCCGGGTCGCCATGCGGATGACCCGTCAGAAGCTGCTGGCCAGGCCGGGCGCACCGCGCCTGTGGGTCGTGCTGGACGAGGCGTGCCTGCGACGGCCGCTCGGCGGCGTCGAAGTGATGCGCGGTCAGCTGGAGTACCTGATGGAGGCCGCCACGCTGCCCCATGTGACGCTGCAGGTCGCCCCGTTCGACGTCGGCGGTCTGGCCGCGGCCGGCGGCCCGGTGACGATCCTGCGGTTCTCCGAGCCCGCGCTGCCCGACATCGTCTACCTGGAGCAGCTGACCAGCGCCCTCTACCTGGACAAGCAGGAGGACGTGGAGCACTACCTGACGGTCATGGACCGGCTGGCGGCGGAGGCCGAACCGCCGCGCAACTCCGCCCGGTTGCTCGCGAGCCTGATCGACCGGCTCGGCTGAAGATCGACAGACCGCCGGATTCGCACACTATCCTTGCGCACAAGGGTGGTTGAGCAGCGGCGGTGTGGAGAAGGATGGCCGGCATGACGGATCAGGATTCCTGGGTCGACCAGACCAAACCCAGCATCGCGCGCGTGTACGACTACCTGCTCGACGGCAAGGACAACTACGCCGTCGACCGGGAGATCGGTGACGTCTTCAAGCGGGACATGCCCGGTTCGGTGGCGATCGCCTTCGCCAACCGCGCCGCGCTGGTCCGCGCGGTCCGGGAGATCGCGACCACCACCGATGTCCGGCAGTTCCTCGACCTCGGCAGCGGTCTGCCGACGGCGGACAACGTCCACCAGGTCGCGCAGCGGCACGCGCCGGGTTCCCGGGTGGTCTACGTCGACAGCGACCCGATCGTGCTGGCGCACGGCCGGGCGCTGCTGGAGGACAACGACGACACCCGGGTGATCCAGGCGGACGTGCGGCAGCCCGAGGGCATCCGCGAGCACGCGGACACCCTGGAGCTGATCGATTTCAGCCGCCCGGTGGCCGTCATCTTCAGCGCGATCCTGCACCACGTGAACGACGACGAGGACCCCGCGGGCATCGTCGGCTACTGGCGCGACCAGGTGCCGTCGGGCAGCTACTTCTTCGTCAGCCACTTCCGGTCGGGCAACAACCCGCAGACCGTGGAGGCCGAGCGGGTCCTGCAGCAGACCTTCGGCCGCGGCCGGTGGCGCACCGACAAGGAGATCGAGGGCCTGCTGGAGGGGCTGGAGATCCTGGAGCCGGGGGTCGTTCCCGCGGCCCTGTGGCGGCCCGAGGCTGCCGACACCGCCCGGATCGGCCAGGCCGAGCGGGAACTTACGGTCTGGGAGCACCTGATCTCCGCCGGGCTGGCCCGCAAGCCGTAGTCCGCGACGGCGGACCGGTGCCCGCCGGTCCGCTCGTCCCCGGTCCGCCGGTCAGACCTGGATCCGGCCGCCGTCGACGACGTACTCGGAGCCGGTGACGAACGAACTCCCCGGCCCGGCCGGGAAGGCGGCCACCGCCGCGACCTCCTCGGGCCGGCCGACCCGCTTGAGCGGCGTCCGGTCCGCGAGCACCCCGTGGAAGGCCTCGGTGGTCAGGCCGTTGCCCCCGGCCAGGTCCTCGATGCCGGGCGTGGCCGTCGGGCCCGGGGTGGGGACGTTCACCCGCACGCCCCGCGGTGCCAGTTCGGCCGCCCAGGTGCGGCCGGATTGCGGATCGCCGCTTTGACGCGGCGTACAGGCCCATGCCCACGACGCCCTGCGTGGCGGTGGTCGATCCGAGCGGGACGACCGAAGCGCCCTCGTTCAGCGGGGGCAGTGCCTTCTGGACGGTGAGCAGGGTGCCGTGGACATTGACGCCGGAGACCAGGTCGTAGTCCTCCTGCGTGGCCTCCGCCAGGCCGCCCACGACACCGGGGCCCGCATGGGCGACCACGGCGTCCAGGCGTCGTCCGTCGGCGCGGACGGCGTCGATGACGCGGTCGAGGTCGGCGGCCCTGGACACGTCGCACGGCCCGGCGACCGCGGCGGGGCCGATATCTCCGCGGCGGTCTTCGGGTTCGTCGCTGCGCCGGCCGGTGAGGTGGACACGGGCGCCGTCGTCGGCGAGGCGCTGGGCGATCGCCCGTCCGATGCCGCAGGAGGCTCCGGTGACCAGTGCTGTCGTTCCGTCCATGGGAGGCACGGCGGGTCTTTCCGGGGGAGGCCGGAACGCGCCCGGGGATGTGCAGGGGGGTGTCCGGTCGTGCGGATGCGGCCGCGTCGCGGAAAGGTCCCGGGCGGGACGGGTTCTGGACGACCTCATCCAGAACGTACCCCGTTCTGGACCATTTCGTCAAGAATGGGTACGGTAGGGCCATGGCACGACCCCGAAGCTTCGACGAGGACCAGGTACTGCGCGCTGTCAGGGACCGGTTCTGGTCGAGCGGCTACGCGGGGACCAGCGTCGACGACATCCTCCGCGACACCGGACTCGGCAAGGGCAGCCTGTACGGCGCCTTCGGCGACAAGCACCAACTGTTCCTGCGCGCCTTCGCCGACTACTGCGACGGGCTGGTCACGGCCATCGGCGGCCGGCTCAAGGGACCGGACGAGGGCGCGCTGGAGCGCCTGAGCGCCCAGGTGCGGGAGATCGCCGAGGCCACCGCCGCCGACGTGGTCCTGCGCGGCTGCCTGCTCGCGAACGGCGCGGCGGAGCTCTCCGGCCGCGACCCGGAGGTCCAGGCGATCGCCCGCCGCACCTTCGCCGCCCTGCAGGAGCTCTTCACCGCCTGCGTCGCGGCCGCCCAGCGCGCGGGCGACATCGACCCCGGCGCCGACCCCGGGCACCTCGCCGCCCTCCTGCTCGCCGTCATCCGCGGCATCGAGGCCCTCGGCAAGGGCGGCAGCGGCGCCGAGTCCCTGCACGCCATCGCCGACACAGCCCTGTCACTGCTGCCCCGCCCGTAGGCCCCGGCCCGGCCGCCGCGTCCGGGGCCCGGGGTCCCGGTGGGCGATCCCGCCGGTCCTACGGGATGCGGTCGGTGAGCTCCAGGACCGGCGGATCGGTCCTGAAGGCCTCCGGGTATTTGGCCGCCGCGCCGGTGTTCAGCACCACGACCTCCTCCTCGCCCGACAGCCACCCCCGTTCGCGCAGGACGCGCACCGCAGACAGGGTCGCGGCCCCCTCGGGGCAGAGCAGGGCGCCGTCCGCGGCGGCGCACGCGTCCCGGTCGGCGAGCAGTTCCTCGTCGGTGACGGCCACGGCGTGGCCCTTGGTCTCGTAGAGGGCGTCCAGCACCATGAAGTCGCCCAGCGCCTTGGGGACGGTGATGCCGAACGCCACCGTGTGCGCGTCCTGCCAGGGCTCGCTGGTCCGTTCGCCCCGCTCGAAGGCGCGGACGATGGGGGCGCAGCCGGTGGACTGGACGCTGACCAGGCGCGGCAGGGGGCCCTGGAGCCAGCCGAGCTCACGCAGTTCGAGCAGGGCCTTGTGGATGCCGATGAGACCGACGCCGCCGCCGGTCGGATAGACGATGACGTCGGGCGCCCGCCAGCCGAGCTGTTCGGCGATCTCCAGGCCCATCGTCTTCTTGCCCTCGATGCGGTACGGCTCCTTGAGCGTGGCCGCGTCCATCCAGGTGCCGGGATCGGCCTTGATCCTCTCCGCGACGAGCCGGCCCGCGTCCCCGATCAGCCCGTTCACCAGGTACAGGTCGGCGCCCGCGGCCGCGCACTCGGACCGGGTGATGGCGGGCGCGTCCACGGGCATGGCGATCAGGGCGTCGAGTCCGGCGCGTGCGGCGTACGTCGCCCAGGCCGCACCGGCGTTGCCATTGGTGGGCATGGCGACGCCGCGTGCTCCCAGTTCCCGGGCCCTTGCCACGCCGACCGCCGCGCCGCGGGCCTTGAAGCTGCCCGTGGGTACCAGTCCCTCGTCCTTCATCACCAGGCCGGGGACGCCGATGGCCTCGCCGTAGCGCGGCAGCGGCACCATCGGGGTCATGCCCTCGCCCAGGGTGACAACGTTGCCGGGGTCACGGACCGGCAGCAGCTCGTGGTACCGCCACAGCGACGGCTCCCGCCCCGCGAGGTCGGCGGGGGCGAGCGAGGCGCGCAGCCGCTCCAGGTCGTAGCAGGCCAGCAGCGGTGAGCCGCAGTCGCAGAGGTTCTGCACCCGGTCGGCGTCGTGGCGGCGGCCGCACCGCGCGCATTCCAGATGCGTGAGCGTACTGAAGGGCAAGGTCATGGCTCCCTTCCTACCCCGGGAGGGCGGGTCGGGGGAACACCCGCCGGGTCCGGCTGAGGTTGCGCGGCCGTTGTCCGGAAGTCGCCGTCAGTCGACGGTCATCGGATCAATAGGCGAACATCCTTGAACGTCAGCCCCGTTGACAGTCAATCGCATGCGGCTCAATCATCAGACGTCCGATGAATCGAGTCGCCTTTGGGGGGCTGTTCATGGCCATGTATCCACGACGCCAGGTGCTGGGAGCCGCGGCCGGTGCCGCCGCCCTGGTCGCCGTACCGCTCGCCGGCCCGGCCGCCGCCGCCGAGAACGAGGTGGGGCCGGCGGGGCCGGCGGGGGAGCGGGGGACGGGCCCCTGGGCTGCCGTCCCGGATCCGGTGCCCGTTCCGCTCGACGCGCTCTTCGACAACGACGGCATCGACACCGCGGGCGCCGGCGGCGGGAATTTCGACGGCTCCGGCTACACCTTCCCCGGTGAGGAACTGCCCTCGGGCCGGATCGAGGTCGGCGGCATCCCCTTCCTGTTCCCGGCGGCCGGGGCGGGGACGTACAACAACGTGGTCGCCCGCGGCCAGCGCATCGACCTGCCCCGGGGCCGCTACCTGTCCGCGTTGTTCCTGACGTCCGGCAGCTACGGCAACGCCTCCGGCACGGCCACCGTGCACTACGCCGACGGTTCGACGACCGCCGCGGGACTCGGCGGCGCCGACTGGTACGCGACCGGCGGCCCGCTGTCGGTGCCGTACCGCTATACGCCCGGCGGCGGCACCGACCGGCACAGCGTCGGCATCGGGGTCGCCGAGGTGTGGATCGACGCGGGCCGCGAGGCCGTCGCCGTCACCCTCCCCGACGTCGGCCCGGCGCAGGAGGGCCGCACGGCCCTGCACGTCTTCGCGCTCTCCCTCCAGGCGCCGGCCGAGGGCCGGGCGCTGCTGGTCAGGGACGCGCACTCCACGCACTCGCTGCTGGAGTCCACCGGCGCGCAGAGCGTGGAGGCCACCGTCCTGAACGCGGGCACCGTGGCGGTCCTCGCGCACGACGCGGTGTCCGTGAGCGTGGACGTCCCCGGCGCCCGCACCGTCGAGTCCGCCCGCATCCGGCGCCTCGGCCCCGGTGAGCAGGCCCGCGTCCGTGTCGGCATCCGCAACCGTCCCGGCACCGCGCCGGGCACCCGGCAGGACGGCACCGTCAGCGTGCACGGCCGCGGCGCCCGCGCCGCGGCGGCCGGCGCCGCCCTCACCCTCGGGACCGCCGACTACGAACCCACCGAGACCTCGCTGTCCGGCCACCAGGCGCCGTACTGGTTCCAGGACGCGAAGTTCGGCATCTTCATCCACTGGGGCGTGTACTCGGTGCCCGCCTGGTCACCGGTCGGCAAGCAGTACGCGGAGTGGTACTGGAACAGCATGCAGGACCCGGGCGACGAGGTGTACGCCTACCACCGGGCCACCTACGGCGAGGACTTCGCCTACGACGACTTCATCCCGATGTTCACGGCCGAGAAGTTCGACCCGCGGGCCTGGGTGGAACTGTTCCGGGACGCCGGCGCCCAGTACCACGTGCTCACCTCCAAGCACCATGAGGGATTCGCCCTGTGGGACAGCGCGGTCTCCGACCGCAACGCCGTGAAGCTGGGCCCGCGTCGCGACCTGATCAAGGAACTCTTCGACGCCTCCCGGAAGTACGCCCCCGAACTCCGCCGCGGCCTGTACTTCTCGATGCCGGAGTGGTTCAACCCCGACAGCCCCTGGATGGGCCACGCCCCGCGCAATCCGTACACCCTGGAGTCGGTGCCGTACACCGGCTACACGGCCGGCAAGGACTTCGTGCGCGACTACCAGGCCCCGCAGATGCTGGAACTGATCGACAACTACGACCCGCACGTGCTGTGGTGCGACATCGGCGGCGACAACGACAGCGTCCACGTGCTGGCCGAGTACTTCAACCGCGCCAAGAACCGGCACCGGCCCGTCGACGTGACCGTCAACGACCGCTCTGGCATCGGGTTCCACGACTACACCACGCCCGAGTACACCACGTACGACACCACCGTCGTCGCCAAGTGGGAGGCCAGCCGCGGCCTGGACCCGCGCAGTTACGGATACAACCGGGCGACCCCGGACGACGCCTACATGACCACCGAGGAGGTCGTGCACAGCCTCGTCGACATCGTCTCCAAGAACGGCAACTTCCTCCTGGACATCGGGCCGCGCGCCGACGGCACCATCCCGGAGATCATGCAGCGGCGGCTGCGGGAGACCGGTCACTGGCTGCGCACCAACGGCGAGGCGATCCACGACACGACGTACTGGTCGCTGATGGCGCAGCTCGGCGAGGACCTGCGCTTCACCGTCCGCCCGAACCGGGCCTTCTACATCCACAGCCTGGTCCGCCCGGGCACCCGGCTCACCGTCGAGGCGCCGGTGCCCGTGCGCGGCGGCGACACGGTGACGATGCTCGGCCACGACCGGCCCCTGCACTGGACGGTCCGGGGCGGCGCACTGGTGATCGACGTTCCCGAGGCGGCCCGCAGGATGGGCGAACACGTGTGGGTCTTCAAGGTGGCCTGGCACGACTGAGCGCTCGGCGACCGGCCCCGCGCCTCTCCCCGGTGGAGGCGCGGGGCCGGTCGCTGTCTCAGGCCGCTTCGGGCAGGGGCTGCCAGTTCCAGTTGGGGCGTTCGTAGGCGACCTGGAGGCCGAGCCGGAGCATGTTGTGCAGGGAGGGATTGCGGGTGCCCGGGGTCTCCGTGCCGGTCTCGGCGACGACGAAACGGCACCCGAGGTCCCGCGCGGCCCGGGCCCGGGCGGCCAGGAGGGCGGTCTGCCCGCCGCGGTTGCGGGCGTGGGGGAGGACCGCGCCCGCGAACATCTGGGCCGTGTCGCCGTGGACGTGCAGGGTTCCGGTGCCGACGATCTCCCCGTCCAGCCAGGCGGCGAAGGGGTGCCATCCCGGTTGGGTGGCCGTCGACGCGGACAGCTGGGCGTAGTGCTCCTCGGGCATCCCGAACGCGCGCACCAGGACCGTGCCCCAGTCCGCGGCGTGGTCCGGCTCCACCGGGGCGACGGTGATACCGGCGGGTGGCATCTCCAGGGCATCGGCGCGGGCGACGACGTCCTCCGTCGTGCCGACGAGCTTCACCCAGGACGAGCCCGCGGTGATGCCCTCGCTCTCGCAGATGGCCTCCCAGTCCGCGGGCAGGAAAGCGGGGGCGATCTGGAGGACGGCCTGCGGGGTGCCCTCCGCCCGGTAGAAGTCGCAGACCTCGTGGATCAGCTCCGCGGTGACGGGACCGGTGGTGCCGAAGCCCAGGGCCTTGCTCCAGAAGCGGGTGGGGTCGTTGCGCATCGACAGCACGACTCCGCCGCCGATGCGTGTGGCGTTCATGCCCAAGGCGGTGCGGATCGGCTCGGGGGCGGCGGTCTCGAACCGGAACAGCGCCTCGGCCTCGGACTGCTCGGCGACCGACGGGGGGACCAGGGTGTTCATGGGGCTACCGGCTCTTTCGGGTCTGTGTCGCAGGGGACGGTCGGACTGCACGGGGCCCGGCGCCGCGCGGGTCGCGGCGGCGGACACCGACAGGACGACGCCGCCGGGCGGAAAGTTCGAACCGGTCCTTGTGATGCGGGCCACTCGTCCGGTTCCGGTGTGTCGCGTCCTCCCACCATGACCCACGGAGCCGGGGTTCGCCGTTCTGTCATGCTTCATCCCTTTTCGCCCCGCCGCGCGGCACACCGTGTGCGTCCCTGACGTGTGGTCGGACGGGAGTGTCGTGCCGCGCCGACCCCACGGTGTGCGGGGGTTGTTGTGCCAGGGCCGCCGCCCGGTCATGTGGCGGCGCCGCTCCGGAGGGTGACGCCCGGGCCAACGCCGGCCCCGCGTCCGGTCAACGCGAGATCTACGCGGGAAGAATTATTGTCATGGACACTTCCCAAGGTGCCGGAACTGGCGCTACTAAGTGGTAGTCAGTTCACCGCTCAGGGAGGTTCCGTGAGACCCACGAAGTCGTTGTCGGCCCTGGCTACCCTGATCATGGCCATGGTGTTCGGCCTGCTCCTGTCGAGTCCGGCACACGCCGCCGGTCCTGCCTACGTCGCACTCGGAGACTCGTACTCCGCGGGCAACGGCGCGGGCAACTACGACAGCGCAAGCGGCAGTTGCCACCGGAGTTTCAGCGCGTACCCGTACCTGTGGAAGAACGCCCACGCCCCGTCCTCGTTCGCCGACACCTCCTGCTCGGGCGCGGTGACCACGGACGTGACCAACAGCCAGCTCGGTCCGTTGAACGCGTCGACCGGGTTGGTCTCCCTGACCATCGGCGGCAACGACGCCGGCTTCTCGGACGTCATGACCACCTGTGTGACCGGTTCCGACACCACCTGCGTCAACCGGGTCAACACGGCGGAGAACTACGCGCGTAACACCCTCCCGGCCCGTCTGGACGCCACCTACGACGCGATTCGTGCCAAGGCCCCCAACGCGAAGGTCGTCGTCCTGGGCTACCCGCGGGTCTACACCCTCAACGTCTTCTGCGTCGGCCTCTCCGACACCAAGCACCGGAAGATCGACGAGGCGGCCGACGTCCTCGACAGCGTCATGGCCGCCCGGGCGGCCGCCCACGGCTTCGTCTTCGGCGACGTCCGCGGCACCTTCAACAACCACGAGCTCTGCTCCGGCGACGACTACCTGCACTCCCTCGTCATCTCCCCGAGCTGGGAGTCCTACCACCCCACCGCCACCGGCCACTCGAGCGGCTACTACCCCGTCCTGAACGCCAACAGCTGACGCCGCACCGGTACCGCGCACCGGTGCCGGCCCCGGCGCCCGGCCGGGGCCCCGCCCGCGACGTCCCGCGGGCGGGGCCCCGGCCGCTCCGGCTGTCAGGTGCCGATGCCGTGCCCGTCCTTGCGCCACGCCACGACGACGGACGGACGGGGGATCCCCTTCCCGCCGTCCGGCCAGCGCGAGGACGGGTTCCGGTAGGTCGAGCCGTCCGTCTCGCCCGGGTGCTGCACGGCGACCAGGACCCGCTGGTCCTGGATGATCGGGCCGCAGGTCTCGGCGCCCTTGGGCACACTCAGGAACTGCCGTACCTGACCCCGCTTGTCACCCTGCACCGCGACGCCGTACAGGGCGTCGTGCGTGCCGAGGGTGCCGGGCGCGCCGTCGGTGGAGATCCACAGGTTGCCGTGCGGGTCGAAGGCCACGTTGTCGGGGCAGGAGATCGGGCTGACCCGGTCCTTGGGGAAGCCCGCGAAGTACGTCGAGGGGTCGGCGGGGTCGCCCGCGACGAGGAAGAGCCGCCAGGCGAAGCGGTCGGCCGCCGGGTCGTCGAAGAACTCCGCCAGTTCCAGCACATGCCCGTGCTTGTTGTTGCTCCGCGGGTTGGCCTCGTCGGGACCGGCGGAACCCGCCTTGCCGCGGTTGGTGTTGTTGGTCAGGGCGACATAGACGCGGCCGGTGCGCGGGCTGGGCTCGACGTCCTCGGGGCGGTCCATCTTCGTGGCGCCCGCCCGGTCCGCGGCGAGCCGGGTGAACAGGTACACCTCCTCGGCGGTCATGCCCTCGACGAACGAGGTGGTGCCGCTCGCGAGCCTGATCCACTCGCCGGAGCCGTCGAACGCCCCGTCGCCGGGGAGCGCCCCGGTGCCGTCGAGCTCCGCGGCCGGACTGTCGCCGGTGAGCCTGGCGACGTACAGCGTTCCCTCGTCCAGCAGTGACATGTTGTGCTCGCGGACGGACCTGCCGGAGCCGTGCCGCATCGCCTTGTCGGCGACGAACTTGTACATGTAGTCGAAGCGTTCGTCGTCGCCCATGTAGACGACCGGACGGCCGTCCTCGGTGAGGCGGGGCTGGGCGGCCTCGTGCTTGAGGCGGCCGAGCGCGGTGTGCTTGCGCGGGGTGGAGTACGGGTCGAAGGGGTCCAGTTCCACGACCCAGCCGAAGCGGTTGATCTCGTTGGGCTCCTTGGCCAGGTCGAAGCGGTCGTCGTACCGCTCCCACTTGCGCTCGCTGGCCGCGCCGGTGACGCCGTAGCGCTGCAGCCGCGCCGCGGTCACGGGGTCGGTGACGGATGCCGCGTTGGCGAAGTACTGGTTGAAGTTCTCCTCGCCGGACAGCACGGTGCCCCACGGGGTCGTGCCGCCCGCGCAGTTGTTGAGCGTGCCCAGCACCTTCGTGCCGGTGGGGTCCGCCTTGGTGCGCAGCAGCGGGGCGCCGGCGGCGGGGCCGGTCAGCCGGAAGGAGGTGGTGGTGTGGACGCGCCGGTTCAGCTCGTGACGGCCGACCGGGTACAGGCGGCCGGACCGCCGGTCCTCCTCGACGACCACCACGCTGAGGCCGTGCGCGGCCCAGGCGATCTCGACCTGCTGCCGGGTCGGTGCGGCCGCGTCGTAGCCGGCGAACATCAGGATCTCGTCGGTGTACTCGTGGTTGGCGACCAGGACGTGGCGGTGCCGTTCGCCGGGCAGCTCGAACAGGTGCAGGAAGTCGTTGTTGTAGCCGAACTGCCCCGCCTGCGCCGCGGCGGTCTGGCGCGCCGGGTCGAACGCGGGGGCGCCGCGCAGAATGGGGTCGCCCCAGCGGATGACCACGCTCTGCGCGTACCCCTCGGGAACGACCACGGCGTCGGTGGTGTTCGGCTCGACGGGCACGAAGCGCAGGCCCCTGGCCGCCTTCCGATCGACGCCGCCGCCGTGCGAACCGCCGCGCAGCACCTCGGGCACGGCGGCGGCCACGTCGCCGCCGTTCGCCACCACGAGGCCGCCCGCGGTGGCCGCCAGTGTCACCACGGCCCCCGTGCGCAGCATCGTGCGCCGCGAGAGCGCGTCGGCGACCACGTCGCCGAGGTAGGGGTTGTCGCTGGTGTTGGGAGCCTCGTGCGCGCAGGCGTTGCCGCACTTGTACTGGCAGGTCAGGGCCGATCTGCCCGCCGCGTGCCGGGTGGTCGGCGGAAGAAGTCTGTGTGGCCGCACGATGCCTCCAGGGTCTTGTCCGAGTAATGGAAGTCCCATGGAAAGGTAAAGCGACGCTCCGGCCGGGTGGTGGCGGCAACGTGAACCACGAATGAACCGACGCGCGTTGACGCGGCGCACGGCGGACGGCGGTCCGCCGCGCAGCCGCGCCTCCGCGCGATCAGGTCAGCGGGTGGCCGCGTCGAGCAGCGCGCGGATGGTGTCGGCGGAGGCCGGGGTGGCCTCCCTGTTCGCGAAGTCGGCGGCGCCGCCCGCGTACGGCGGACCGTAGACCGGGGTGCCCGGCTGCGAGCGCCAGCTGTCGGCGAGGGTGCCGTAGGCGAGCGCGTCGTAGCCGAGCAGGTCGAGCAGCTCGGCGGCGTGCGCCACGGCGGCCGGGTCGTCGCCCGCGACGGGCAGCGTGGTGCGTTCCGGCGAGCCCTTCGGCCGGGCGAGCACGGCCAGGTGGCGGAAGAAGATGTTGTTGAACGCCTTCACCACGTGGGACTCGGGCAGGTGGTCCTGGAGCAGCCGGCTCTCGGTGCTGCTTCCGTCGTCCAGAACCGCGATCTTGCCGTCCCGCTCCGGGTAGTAGTTGCCGGTGTCGATGACCGTCTTCCCGGCCAGCGGTGCCACCGGGACCTGGTCGACAGCCTTGAGGGGGATGGTGACCACGACCCAGTCGCCCGCCGCCGCGGCCTCCGCCGGGGTCGCCGCGCGGGCTCGCGGGCCGAGCTCGGACACCAGGTCCGCGAGCGTCTCCGGTCCCCGGGAATTGCTGACGACGACGTCCAGCCCGGCGTCCGTCGCGAGCCGCGCCAGGGTGCCGCCGATCGAGCCGCTGCCGATCAGTCCAAGAGTTGCCATGGTGTGACCTCGTTCTTCACAGTCCGATGCGTCCGGTTCTGGTGCAACGATCGTCGGCGGAGGCTTTCTTCCGCCGCATCGACGCGCCTTGACGTGGAGTGCGCTCCAGTCCGTAGCGTCCGTGGCATGAGCGAACTACGGGCGGACCGCCCGATGAGGGTGCTGGTGACCGGCGGGACGAGCGGACTGGGCCTGGCCATGGCCTCCGCCCTGGCCGGGGCGGGAGCGGCGGTCGCGCTGACCGGCCGCTCCGGCACGCGTGCCGACGAGGTCGCCGGGCAGCTGCCGGGCGCGGTCGGCGTCGCGATGGACGTACGCGACGAGTCCTCGGTGGCCCGGGCCGTCGACCGGGTGTGGACGCGGCTCGGCGGCGTCGACCTGCTCGTGAACAACGCCGGGATCGGCATGCGCACGGTCAACCCGCGCTTCATGACGGAACCCCGGGCGTTCTGGGACGTGCCGGCCGACGGCTTCCGCGCGGTGATCGAGACCAATCTGACCGGCTACTTCCTGGTGGCCCGCGAGGTGACGCCCCGGATGCTGGCCGCGGGCGGCGGACGCATCGTCAACATCGCGGTGAGCGAGTCGACCATGCACCGGACCGGCTTCGTCCCCTACGGCCCCTCGCGGGCCGGCAGCGAGGCGCTGTCCCGGATCATGGCCGCCGACCTGACCGGCACGGCCGTCACCGTCAACCTCCTGCTGCCGGGCGGCGCGACCGCGACCGGCATGCTGCCCCCGGACGCCGCGCCCGCGAACATGACGATCCTGGACCCCGCGGTCATGGGCCCGCCCATCGTCTGGCTGGCGTCCGACGCCGCGGCGGGCGTCCACGACGAGCGCATCGTCGCCGTCGACTTCGAGCGCTGGCTGCACGCCAGGACCGGCTCGCACTGAACGCCCCACCCTGGAAGCCCCGGGTCCGGGGACACCCGGGGGCCACCCGTGTGACCTCCCCGGTTCCGCGACGGAGCCACACCGCCACGCCGTGGTCGCCCTTTTATGGTGTGAGGCCACGGCGGCGGTGCTGCAGACGGGACGGACGTGACGGAACCGATCGACTACACGGCGGTGTTCCAGGCCTTTCCCGGGCCGGCGGCGCTGCTGTCCCCCCAGCTGGTCTACCTCGACGCGAACGAGGAGTTCCTGCGGACGTGGGGGCACACTCGTGCGCAGATCATCGGGCGGCCGCTCTGCGACGACATCGCCGGCCTGCCGGACGAGCTCACCGCGCGGGTCCTGCGCAACGTCGAGACGTCGCTGCGCAGGGTCGCCGAGACCGGCGGCCGCGAGACGATGGCGCTCCAGCGGTACTCCGCGGTCGACCCGCGGCGGCCCGGGCGACGGGAAGAGCGCTACGTCAGTGTGGTCAACGTCCCCGTCCTGGGCCCGGACGGGCGGGTCGTGCTCCTGCTGCACCGGGTGGAGGAGGTCACCGAGTTCATCCGGGCCCGCGAGGTCGCGCTGAGCCTCCAGGAGGCGATGCTGCCCGGTCTGCGCCCGGTCGGCCGCCACCCGGTGGCGGTACGCTACCTGCCCGCCGTGGACGCGCTGAACGTCTGCGGCGACTGGTACGACGTGGTCGACCGGTCCGGCGACGGCATCGCGGTGGCGGTGGGCGACGTCGTCGGCCACGGTCTGCGCGCGGCCGGTGTCATGGGGGAACTGCGCAGCGCGCTCAGCGCCGCCACCCGGGTCCTGGACGGCCCCGCGCAGGCGCTGGAAGTCCTCGGGCTGCACGCCCGGTCCATCGACGGCGCCGAGAACACCACCGTGGCCAGCACGTTCATCGACTGGTCCGCCCGCACCATCACCTACAGCAACGCCGGTCACCCACCGCCCGCCCTGCGACGCCCCGGCGGCGCGGTCGAGTTCCTGGACCGGGTCACCGACCCCCCGCTGGGCGCCTCGCCGGAGCACACCGACCGCTGCCAGGCCACGGTGCCCTTCACCGAGGGCACCGTCCTCGTCCTCTACACCGACGGCCTGATCGAACGACGCCACGAGGACATCGACACCGGCCTGGCACGCCTGGCCGGATCCCTCACCCGCTACGGCACGGCGGATCCCGAGGTCCTGGCCGACGCGCTCCTCGCCGACCTCGCCCCGGCGGGCGGCCTCACCGACGACACGGCCCTCGTCGTCGTGCGGCTGTGAGGCCCGCGCGGTGCGGCGGGTGACGGACGCTCAGGCCACCCGCAGGTCGTCGATCGCGTCCTCGTCCCAGTCGATGCCGATGCCGGGGGACTCGGGGGGCACCACGCAGCCGTCCTCGATGGTCAGCGGCGTGCGCGTGATCGCGTCGAGCTGCGGGATGTGCTCGACGTACATGCCCGCGGGTACCGCGCAGGCGAGGCTGGCGTGCAGTTCCATGAGGAAGTGCGGGGCGACCTGGACGTTGAACGCCTCGGCGGTGTGGGCGGTCTTGAGCCACGGGGTGATGCCGCCGACGCGGGCGACGTCCGCCTGGACGATGCCGGCGGCGCCCGCGGACAGGTACTCGGCGAAGCGGCCGACGCCGTAGAGGGACTCGCCGACCGCGACGGGGATCGAGGTCGAGGCCGCGAGGCGGACGTGGCCCGCGAGGTCGTCGGCGGGGAGGGGCTCCTCGAACCATGCGATGTCGTAGGGCTCGTACGCGCGGGCCCGGCGGACGGCCTCGGCGCCGGTCATCGACTGATTGGCGTCGACCATGAGGACCCAGTCGGGCCCGACGGCCGCGCGGACCGCGGCCAGGCGCTCGGTGTCCTCGCCGGCGGTGGGCTTGCCGACCTTGACCTTGGCGCCGCGCAGACCGCGCTCCTTGGCCCGCACGGCACCGCTCGCCAGTTCGTCGGGGGTCAAGTGGAGCCAGCCGCCCTCGGTGTCGTAGAGCGGCAGCCGCTCGTGGGCGCCTCCCGCGAGCCGCCACAGCGGTTCGCCGGCGCGCAGGCAGCGCAGGTCCCACAGGGCGGTGTCCACGGCGGCCAGGGCGAGTGAGGTGATCGCGCCGACCGAGGTGGCCCGGGTGACCGACAGGAGCCGGTGCCACAGCGCCTCGACATTGCGGGCGTCGGCCCCGACGAGCAGCCCGGTCAGGTGGTCGCGGAGCAGGGCGAGCACCGAACTGCCGCCCGTGCCGATGGTGTACGCGTAGCCGGTGCCCGTCAGACCGTCGTCCGTGGTGAGGGAGACCAGGATCGTCTCCTGGCGGACGAAGGTCTGCAGGGCGTCGGTGCGCAGGACCTCCGGTTCGAGGAAGACCATCCGGCACTCGACGTGTCCGATCCTGCTCATGGGGATGACCACGTGCCTTTCGGGATCGCGGGAAGGGTCACTTGGAGGGGGCGAACACCCGTTGCGCGGCGACCGCCGCACCCCCGCGGGCCCACTCCTCGAAGGGCAGCGGGCGGACCTCGATGTCGCAGTCGGCCGCGGCGCCGAACGCGTGGTCGGCGAAGGTCTGCCGGAGCTGGTCGGCGAACAGGTCGTACGAGGCCACGCCCTCACCGGAGATGATGATGCGCTCCGGGCCGATGAGGTTGGCCACCGATGCCATGGCGAGCCCCATCACATGTCCGGCGCGGGAGAAGACGGCGCGGACCGCGGCGTCGTTGGCATGGGCGAGGCGGACCGCCTCCTCCATGGTCAGTGCCGGGTTGCCGGTGGCGTGGCGGGCCTGTTCGGTGATGGCGTGCGTGGAGGCGACGGTCTCCACGCAGCCGGTGTTGCCGCAGGTGCAGGTGCGGTCGGTGCCGCCCACGGGCAGGTGCCCGACCTCGCCGGACACCCCGTGCGCGCCGGAGACCACCCGGCCGCTGATGGACAGGCCGCAGCCGATCCCGGCGCCCACGGTGACCAGGGCGAAGGACGACAGCCCGACGCCGGCGCCGAACCACTGCTCGGCGACGGTCAGGGCCCGTACGTCGTTCTCGATCACCGTGGGGATGCCGGTGGCCGTCTCCACGAGCTGGGCCAGCGGGACGCGGCGCCAGTTGAGGAACGGCGAGAAGTGCACGATGCCGGTCTGCCCGTCGACGTCCCCGGACAGGGTGACGCCGATGCTGTGGATGGCGCCGTCCTCCGCCGCACCGGCGGCGGTGCGCAGTCGCGCGATCAGCCGGGCGATGGCCAGCACCACCGTTCCGACGTCGCGGGAGTCGAGGGCGGCGCGCTGTGAGGCCAGCGGCTGGGCCGTGAGGTCGGTGACGACGCCGATGAGCTCGTCGCCGGTGACCTTCACACCGACGAAGCGCGCGCGTTCGGCGTGGACGGCGATCAGCGTCGGCGGGCGGCCGTTGGCCCGCTCCCCGGTCGGCCGGCCGAGTTCGGTGATCCATCCCTCGGCCAGCAGGGGAGTGGCGGCCTTGGTCACGGCCCCGCCCGACAGCCCCGTGCGCCGTCCGATCTCGGCCCGGGTCAGGGGGCCGTACGCGAGGAGTGTCTGGAAGACCAGGACAGCGGCGGGGGGCTGGTCGGCGAGGCTCATGGCCGGGACCATACCTTTCCAACGGAAAGTAAGAAAGGGGCGCGGCCGACCTCAGTGATCCCATCTTTTCCGTGATCCGCCGCGGAGTTGCTGGACATCTCTTGGTGATCACCGGTGGCGGCGGGTCAAGACATCGGATTTCTCCTCGTGAATATGTTGACGCTGGAAGGAAACCCTGGCTACATTCGCCGCACTCCTCGTCGGTGCGGACGAGACGGTCCTCATGGGGGAGGAGTGCGATCGGTCCCCGGTCGCGGCACTTCCGGCCTCGGTGGCGTTCCGGGACGACCGCCACCGAGGAAGGCTCCGGGGCACGGCCGCTCGCTGTCATGCCCCTCCTGTTCTTCCTGCCCCTCCCGCAAGACCGTCGATTTCCAGCGGACGTCGAGCGCCGGCCCCGGTCGCGCGCCGCAGCGTTCTGCCGTACCCCGTCGCGCCGAAATGGAGTACACCCATGGCTCGTTCAGCTGTACGCGCACGTCTGAGATGGCCCAGGCCCCGGACGCGCAGCGGCATGCGCAGGGCCTTCTTCCTCCCCGCCCTCGCGGTGGGCGCCCTCGCCGCGCCCCTCGTCGCACCCGCCGTCGCCGCCCCGGCCACCGCTCCCACGACGGCCTCGGCGCGGACCGCCGGCACGAAGACGGCCCCGGTGCTCGCCGCCAAGCCCTACATGGGCTGGAGCAGCTGGAGCCTGGAGTCCACCAACTTCCCCGGCTACGGCGGCCCCTGGCTCACCGAGTCGCACGTCCTCCAGCAGGCGGACATCCTGGCCTCGAAGCTGAAGTCGCACGGCTACGAGTACGTCAACGTGGACGCGGGCTGGAACGTCGACCCGAACACGCAGAAGAACGTCGTCGACGAGTACGCCCGCCCGGCCGCGGACCCCGTCAAGTTCCCGCACGGCATGAAGTACCTGGGCGACAAGTTGCACGCCAAGGGCCTGAAGTTCGGCGTCTACATGGCGGTCGGCCTCTACATCGACGCGTACAACGACGGCAAGAGCCCCATCCTGGACGCGCCGGGCTGCACCACCAAGGACATCGTCTACCCCGACCTGCGCAAGACCAGCGGCTGGGACAACGTCTCGTACCAGCTCGACTTCTCCAGCCCCTGCACCACCAAGTACATCGACTCCATAGCGCAGGAATACGCCGACTGGGGCGTGGACTTCCTCAAGATCGACGGTGTCGGCCCCGGCTCCAACCAGGGCGACGAGGCGCACAACAACGTGCCCGACATCCAGGCCTGGCACAGCGCGCTGGAGCGGACCGGCCGGCCCATCCAGTTCATCCTGTCCTGGTCGCTCAGCCACGACAAGGCCGACGTCTGGAAGCAGAACTCCAACGGCTGGAGGATCGACACCGACGTCGAGTGCTACTGCGACACCCTGGTGACCTGGAACAACTCCGTCAAGCAGCGCTGGAACGACGTCGTCCCGTGGATCGACGACGCCGGACCGGGCCACTGGAACAACCTCGACTCCCTCGACGTCGGCGCCGGACCCCTGGACGGCCTCAACGAGGTCGAGCGGCAGAGCCACATGACGCTCTGGGCCATCGAGAGCGCCCCGCTGTACATCGGTGACGACCTCACCCACCTCGACCCGTACGGTCTGTCGCTGCTCACCAACGACGAGGTCATCGCGGTCGACCAGGCCGGCAACCCGGCTCGTCCGGTCAGCCAGGACAGCCCCGAGCAGGTCTGGTACGCCCGCAACGCCGACGGCAGCTACACCGTCGCCCTGTTCAACCTCGGCAAGGGCTACGCCGACGTCACCGCCGACTGGAGCGACCTGGGCATCAGCGGCAAGGCCGCGGTCCGTGACCTGTGGAGCCACAAGAACCTCGGCAAGGTGAGCGGGAGCTTCACCGACAACCTGCCGCCGCACGGCTCGCGCCTGCTGCGCGTCACCCCGGACGCCGTCACCGGCAAGCCGGGCGTCCCGCTGGCCGTGCACGCCACCGCCTCCACCGCGACCGGCGTCTCGCTGGCCTGGCTGCCGGTGAACACCGGCACCGCCACCACCGGCTACGACGTCTACGCGAACGGCACCAAGGTCGCCACCACGAGCGGCACCTCGGCCACCGTGACCGGCCTGAAGGCCGCCACCGGCTACGCGTTCACCGTGCTCGCCCACGACTCCCGCGGCCGTCAGTCCGCGGCGGGCAAGGCCGTCCCGGTGACCACCCCGGCCGCCGAAGGACCCGTGGCCTACGAGGCCGAGGCGTCCGGCAACACCCTCACCGGCAACGCGAGCGTCAACGACTGCTCGGCCTGCTCCGGCGGCAAGAAGGTCGGCAACCTCGGCGGCGGCAACGGCTCGGTGGCGATCAACAACGTCGCGGCGCCGCAGGACGGCACCTACCTGATGAAGCTCGACTTCACCGACGGCTCCTCCGGCCGCACGGTGGTCGTCACGGTCAACGGGACGGCGTTCCAGCTCCCGCTGCCCGGCGGCAACGACAACGAGTGGGGCCGGCCGAGGACCGTCACCGTGCCCGTCCGGCTGAAGGCCGGCGCCAACACGATCGGCTTCGGCAACCCGTCCGACTACGTGTCGGACATCGACCGGATCACCCTCTGAGCGGCGGCGGGACCCGTACCGAAGCACTGAACCGCTGAGCCACTGAGCGGACGCACCACCGAACCACCCGTTCGACCGACGTACGAAAAGGAGAGTGCCGTGGTGGTCACATCGCAGGGCAACCACACGACGCCGGTGACACCAGCGTCCGGCGCAGCCGGCGCGGAGGCCACCACGGCCGCCTCATCCAGCGGGAGCCCCCGCATCCGCAAGAACGCCGAGAACCCCAAGCAGCAGAAGAAGCGCACGGCCGCCACCAGGTCGGTGGCGGCCCGGCGCCGGGACCTGCCGGTCGCCCTGCTGCTGATCCTGCCCTCGGTGGTCGGCTTCGCGATCTTCTACGCCTATCCGACCCTCCGCGGCATCTACCTCGGCTTCACCGACTTCCATGTCCTCAGCCCGCCGAACTGGGTCGGACTGGCCAACTTCCGCGAGATGTTCGGCGACGACGTCTTCTGGCACTCGCTCCTGGTCACCGTCTACTTCGTGGTGCTGTCCGTCGTCTTCGGCACCCTGATATCCCTGGTGACGGCGGTGATCCTGCACCGCGTCACCAGTTCCTCGGCGCTGCGCGGCGTGATCCTGATGCCGTTCCTGATCTCCAACGTGATCGCCGCGCTGGTCTGGCAGTGGATGCTCGACCCGCACCTCGGGGTCATCAACATCGTGCTGGACCACACCATCGGCCACTCGATCCTGTTCCTCGGCAGCGGCCCGTGGGCCATCCCGTCGCTCGCCGCGATCAGCGTCTGGAAGTGGATGGGGTACTACGCGCTGCTGATCTTCGCCGGACTGCAGACCATCCCGTCCACCATCTACGAGGCCGGCCGGGTCGACGGCGCGAGCGAGCTCCAGATGTTCCGCCGCCTCACCGTGCCGCTGCTGCGGCCGATCCTGGTCATGGTGGTCGTCCTGACGGTGATCAACGCCTTCCAGGTCTTCGACATCGTGGCGGTCACCACCAAGGGCGGACCGGCCAACGCCTCGAACGTGCTGCAGATGTACATCTACGACAAGGCCTTCCGGCAGTTCGACTTCGGCTACGCGGCGACGCTGTCGCTGGCGCTGTTCGTCCTGCTCATCACGGTCACCTTCACCCAGTTGCGGCTCGCCCGGGCCGACGAATCCGACCTGAACTGACGGAGGTCCTGATGACGGTCGCCCTCGCGCCCCGCACGAAGTCCGTGCGGCGCCCCCGTACCCGGAAGGCCGGCCCCGGCCGGATCCTGGCCTGGACCTACCTCGGGATCGTCTCCCTGGTCACGGTCTTCCCCTTCTACTGGATCCTGCGCACCGCGCTGTCCAACAACTACCAGCTGGCCACCAACCCCTCCTCGCCGCTGCCGGTCGGCTTCACCCTCGGCGCCTTCAAGCGGGCGCTGGGCCTGGCCTCCCTCGCCGAGGCCCAGGCCCAGGGCGGCTCCGGCGCCTCCCTGGACATCGCGCTCTACCTGCGCAACTCCCTGATCTACGCCTCCGTGCAGACCGCGCTCATCGTGCTGTTCTCGGCGTGTGCCGCCTACGCGTTCTCTCGGCTGCACTGGCGCGGACGCAACCTGGTGTTCTCGATCCTCATCAGCGCGCTCATGGTGCCGAGCGTTTTCACGCTGCTGCCGAACTTCGTCTTCATCAAGGACCTCGGCCTGACCAACACCTTCGCGGGGCTCATCCTGCCCGGCGGGCTGTTCCAGGCGTTCACCCTGTTCTTCCTGCGGCAGTTCATGCTCGGACTCAGCAGCGAGATCGAGGAGGCCGCGATCATCGACGGCGCGGGACCGCTGAGGATCCTGGTGCGGATCGTGCTGCCGATGTCGGCGGCGCCGATCGCCACCGTGTCACTGCTGATGTTCGTCAACGCCTGGAACGACTACATGTGGCCGCTGCTGGTCACCAACGACGCGAGCGTGCAGCCGCTGACCCTCGCCCTGGGCGTGTTCAAGCAGTCTTCACCGCAGGCCGCCCCGGACTGGGCCGGGCTGATGGCCGCCGCCCTCATCGCGGCGCTGCCGATGCTGCTGCTCTTCCTGGCCTTCGGCAAGCGGATCGTCAACTCCATCGGCTTCTCCGGCCTCAAGTAACCGCGCACGCGCACCTGGACGGCACCCTCATGAACTCCACTGATCTCCTGCTCGGCTGGCCCGCGCCCGCGGCCGCCTGGAACGAGGCCGCCCCGGTCGGCAACGGCCGGCTCGGCGCGATGGTCTTCGGCGGTACCCACCGCGCCCGGGTCCAGATCAACGACTCCACCGTGTGGTCCGGCACCCCCGCCGGACCGGCGAAGGCCCTGGCCGACGTCGTCGCCGCCGGTGCCGGCCCGGAGCGGCTGGCCGAGGTCCGCGCCGCCCTGCGCGCCGGGGACCCGCACCGCGCCGAGGAACTGCTGATGGCCTTCGAGGGGCCCTACAGCCAGGAGTACCTGCCCTACGCCGACCTGTGGCTGACCGTGTCCGGGGGAGAGGACGCCACGTACCGGGGGCGGACGCTCAACCTCGACAACGGCCTCGCCGAGGACGCCTTCGAGCTCGCCTCCGGCGCCGTCGTCCACCGCGGGACCTGGGCCGACGCCGGCACCGGGACCGTCTGCACCGGCATGGTCGCGCGGGGCGGGAAGCTGGACCTGCGGCTCGAACTGACCAGCCCGCTGAGGGAAGTGCACCGGGCGGCGGACGCGAACGGAGTCGTCGTGGGCGTGGAGATCCCCGTCGACGGCGCGCCCGCGCACGAACCCGGCGTCGAGGAGCCGCTGCGGTACGGCGACGGTCCCGTCGACGGCTACGACCCCTTCGGCGCCCTCGCCCTGCGGGTGGACACCGACGGCGAGGTGACCGCGGACGCCGGCGGCCTGCGGGTGACCGGCGCGACCCGGCTCCTGGCGGTCGTGGCCAGCTCCACCGTCGCCCTGAGCCACTGGCGGGGCCTGGCCGAACCCGCGGACCGCGCCGGACACCTCGACACCGCCGCGAGCAGCGCCGCCCGGGCCGCGGAACGCGGGACAGAGGGGCTGCTCAAGGCCCACGAGAACGACCTGCGCGGTCTCCTCGGCGGCACCTCGCTGCGCATCGGTCCGCGCCGCTCGGGCACCTACGACGTGGCCCGCGACATCCTCGGCGGCGACGACGAAGTCCTCACCGCCACCGTGCTGTTCCAGCTCGGCCGCTACCTGCTCGCCTCCGCCTCGCGCCCGCAGGCCGGCCCGCCGGCCAACCTCCAGGGCATCTGGAACGCCGACCTGCGGCCGGCCTGGTCCTCGAACTACACGATCAACATCAACACCCAGATGAACTACTGGGCCGCCGAGGCCGCCGGCCTCGGCTCCTGCCACGAACCGCTCTTCGACCTGCTGGACCGCGTCGCCGCGAACGGCAGGGAGGTCGCCACGCGGCTGTACGGCGCCCGCGGCTGGGTCGCCCACCACAACACCGACATGTGGGGCTGGGCCCTGCCCGTCGGTATGGGCCACGGCGCCGCGTCCTGGGCGATCTGGCAGATGGGCGGCGCCTGGCTGGTGCAGCACGTCTGGGACCACTACGAGTTCAGCCAGGACACCGCCTTCCTGCGCGAACGGGCCTGGCCCCTGCTCAGCGGCTGCGCGGAGTTCCTGCTCGACTGGCTCATCGACGACGGCGCCGGCGGCCTCGACACCCTCCCGTCCACGTCGCCGGAGAACCACTTCCTCACCCCCGGCGGCTCCCCGGCCTCCCTCACCCGCTCCACCACGATGGACATGGCCCTGACCCGGGCCGTGCTCGAACGCACCCTGCGCAGCGCAGAACTGCTCGGCCTGGAGACCCCGCTGACCGCGCGCATCGGCGAGGCACTGCCGAAGCTGCACCCGCCGCGGATCGCCGCCGGCGGCTGGCTCCAGGAGTGGGCCGAGGACCTGCCCGAGCAAGACCCGTACCACCGCCACCTGTCGCAGATGGTCACCGTCCACCCGCTCGGCCAGATCGACCCCGACGCCACCCCCGAACTCGCCGCGGCCGCCACCGCCCTGCTCGACCGGCGCGGACCCGGAGCGATGGGCTGGTCCTGGGCGTGGAAGATGGCCCTGCGCGCCCGGCTGCGGGACGCGGCCACGGCCCGCTCCCTCTTCGACGAGGCGACCCGGCCGCTCGCCGGCGACCCGGGCACCGACGCACCCGTCGACGGCTCGCAGTGGGGCGGACTGCTGCCCAACCTCTTCTCCACCCACCCGCCGTTCCAGATCGACGGCAACTACGGCTTCACCGCCGCGCTCGCCGAGATGGTGCTGCAGAGCCACACCGGCACCGTCCACCTGCTGCCCGCCCTTCCCGCCGGGTGGGCCGACGGCCAGGCGACGGACCTGCGCTGCCGCGGCGGCCTCGGCGCCGACTTCACCTGGCGCGACGGCGGGCTGACGGCCGTGACGATCCGCCGGCACGCCGGGGACGACACCGCGCCGGTACGCGTCCGCCACCGCGACCGCACCGTGGAACTGCGCGTCCCCACCGGCACCGCCGTCACCCTCGGCGCCGACCTCGCACCGCTGGGGGAGGCCGCGCCGTGCTGACCGAGAACGACGTGCCCGAGCTGTGGTCGTACCGCAGTGCCTACCAGGAGCCCGCCGACTTCGACGCGTTCTGGAAGGACACCCTCGACAGCGCCAGGACCCACGACGCCCGCCTGGAACTGACCCCGGTCGACACCGGTCTGGAGGCCGTGGACGTCTTCGACGCCGTCTTCCCCGGATTCGACGGCCACCCCGTGCGCGGCTGGCTGCGGATGCCCCGGCACCGCGGCGGCCCCCTGCCGGCGGTCGTGCAGTTCCACGGTTACGGCAGCGGGCGCGGCGCCCCCGTCGACGACCTGATGTGGGCCTGCGCCGGCTACGCCCACCTGCTGGTGGACGCCCGCGGCCAGGGCGGCGCCTGGGCGGGCGGCGGCGCCACGCCCGACCCGGTCGGCAGCGGCCCCTCCCACCCCGGCTTCCTCACCCGCGGCATCGAGGACAAGCACACCTACGTCTACCGCCGGGTGTTCACCGACGCCGTGCGCGCCGTCGAGGCCCTGCGCGGCTCGCCGCACGTGGACCCCGCCCGGGTCGCCGTCACCGGCCCCAGCCAGGGCGGCGGCATCGCGCTCGCGGTCGCCGGGCTCGTACCGGACCTGACGGCCGCGCAGTTCCAATCCCCGTTCCTCTGCGACATCCGCCAGGCCACCCGCCTCACCGGCGAGCAGCCCTACGCGGAGATCATCGGCTACCTCGCCGCCCGCCGTGACCGGGTCGAGGAGACCTTCCGCACCCTCGGCTACTTCGACGGCCTCGCCTTCGCCCGCCGCGCCACCGCGCCCGCCTGGTTCTCCGCCGGGTTGCGCGACGAGGTCTGCCCGCCCGCCACGGCGATCGCCGCGTACCACGCCTACGGCGGGCCCAAGCAGATGCGGCTGTGGGAGTTCAACGGCCACGACGCCGGCGGCTCCGAGGACCTGGCCATCACCCTGAGCGCCTTCCGCGCGCTCCTCAAGACGTCGTCCCACGCCCACCAGGAACCGTCCCGAAAGAAGGAATCATGAGAATACGCAAGGTCGTCGCGCTGGGCGCCACGCTCAGCCTCGCGGCGGTGCTCTCCGCCTGCTCGTCCGGCTCGTCCTCCGCCGGCGGCTCGCAGACCGTCAACTGGTGGACCTGGGACGACAAGCAGGCGGCCGCGTACAAGGTCTGCGCCACGGACTTCGAGAAGGCCAACCCCGGTACGACCGTCAAGATCTCGCAGTACGCCGTCGACGACTACTTCACCAAGCTGACGGCCGGCTTCGTCGCGGGCAACGCCCCCGACGCCTTCCAGAACAGCGTGCAGTTCTTCCAGGCGTACGCCTCGCAGCACCAGCTGCTGGCGATGGACGACTTCATCGCCAAGGACAAGTTCGACATGTCCCGGTTCTCCGTGGGCGTGGACGCGTGGAAGTTCACCGACGGCAAGCAGTACGCGCTGCCGCTCGACTGGGCCGCCGCCGCCCTCTACTACGACCAGGACGCGCTGACCAAGGCCGGCTACACCAAGGAGAAGCTCGCCTCGCTGAAGTGGAACCCCGACGACGGCGGTGACTTCGGCAAGCTGATCGCCCACCTCACCATCGACGAGAAGGGGCATCGCGGCGACGAGAAGGGCTTCGACAAGGCCCACGTCAAGACGTTCGGCTTCGGCCAGGTCGCGGCCAAGGACTTCATCGGCCAGACCACCTGGAGCCCCTTCGTCTCCAGCACCGGCTGGCGCCTGGGCGACAAGCAGAGCTGGCCGACGGTGTTCAACTACGGCGACCCGCGCTTCATCAAGACGATGAAGTGGGTGCGCTCCCTCACCGACAAGGGCTACGCCCCCAAGATCGGCGAGTTCACCTCCAGCGTCAGCGACGTCGACCTGCTCTCCTCCCACAAGGTCGCCCTGGAGATGGGCGGCTCCTGGGAGGCCTCCACCTTCGCGAAGATCCCCGGCATCAAGGCGGGCATCGCCGCGCCCCCGTACGGCCCCGACGGCACGACCCGCGCCGTGATGAGCAACTCCAACGGCAACAACATCTGGGCCGGCACCAAGAACCCCGACCTGGCCTGGAAGTGGGTCTCGTACATGGGTTCCGAGGCCTGCCAGAGCAAGGCCTCGCTCACCGGGACGTTCTTCCCCTCCATCCCGGCCTCCATGGACGCCTCCGCCAAGGCGCTGTCCGCCGAGGGCGTCGACCTGACGGTCTTCACCGACATGCTGAAGAACAAGGTCCTCTACCCCTCGCCGGTCTACGGCAACGGCGCCGCCGTCCAGGACGCGATGAACCCGCTCTTCGAGGGGTACTTCGCCGGCCAGAAGGACGACTCCGTCTTCACCGGCATGCAGGAGCAGAGCAAGACGCTGCTCGCGAAAAACTGATCCACTTGCAGTGACCCGCTCAACCGCCGCCCGGTCGCGGCCCCGCCCCGGGGCCCGTCCGGGCGGCGGGGCACATCGAAAGGAAGGACCCCCCATGGCAGACACCACCGCGCGGATCGTCACCCTGCGCGCGGCCGGCACCGCGTTCGTCCTGGAACTCACCGAGCCGGTGCCCAGAGTCCTGCACTGGGGGAAGGACCTCGGCGACCTGTCGACCGCGGACCTCGCCGCGCTGGCCCTGACGGCCGAACCCGCGGTCCTCAACAACGCCGTGGACATCCCGCGCCGGTACACCATCTGGCCCACCGAGGCCGACGGGTGGGCCGGTACCCCGGCCCACCACGGTCACGTCGACGGCGGCTCCGCGGCCCCGCGGCCGACCACCACCGGCACGTCCCTGCGGGAGAACCCCGAGGGGGGTGGCGAACTGACGGTCTCCCTCACCGAGGGCGCCGCCGGGCTCGACATCACGGTCACCTACCGGCTGGACCCGTCCGGAGTGCTGGCCGTCCAGGCCGGGATCACCCGGCATGCCACCGCCGACCCGGCACCGTACGACCTGGCCCAGGCCACCGTGTGGCTGCCGCTGCCCCGGCGGGCCGGCGAGATCCTCGACTTCACCGGCAAGTGGAGCCGTGAACGCTCCCCGCAGCGGCGCCCGGTCGGCTTCGGCACCCACGCCCGCGAGGTCCGCCGCGGCAAGCCCGGCCTCGACTCCCCGTACCTCGTGGCCGTCGGCGTGCCCGGCTTCGGCTTCCGCGACGGCGAGGTCTGGGGCCTGCACGTCGCCTGGAGCGGCGACCAGCGCTACCTCGTCGAGCGGCTGCCCGAGGGCGCCGGCACCCACACCGCGGTCCTCGGCGGAGGCGAACTGCTGCGCGCCGGCGAGATCCGGCTCGCCCCCGGCGAGAGCTACCGGACCCCCGTGTGCCACTACGCCTGGTCCGGCGCGGGCCTGGACGGTCTCGCCGACCGCTTCCACACCTTGCTGCGGGCCCGCCCCACGCACCCCCGGCGGCCGCGCCCGGTCATCCTCAACAGCTGGGAGGCCGTGTACTTCGACCACGACCTCGACCACCTGCTGAAGCTCGTCGACCGGGCCGCCGAGGTCGGCGTGGAGCGGTTCGTGCTCGACGACGGCTGGTTCCGCGGCCGCCGCTCGGACCACGCGGGACTCGGCGACTGGACGGTCGACCCGAAGGTGTGGCCCGGCGGGCTCACCCCGCTCGTCGACCACGTGCGGTCCCTCGGCATGGAGTTCGGCCTCTGGTTCGAACCGGAGATGGTCAACCTCGACTCCGACCTGGCCCGCGAGCACCCCGAGTGGGTCCTCGGCCCGGCCGCGGGCCTCGGCCCCACGGCCCGGCACCAGTACGCCCTCGACCTCTCCCAGCCCGCTCTCGCCGCGTACCTGCTGGACTCGCTGGACACCCTCGTCACCACGTACGGCATCGCCTACCTGAAGTGGGACCACAACCGGGAGCTGTACGAGGCCGTGCACGGCCCCGCGGACCGCCCCGCCGCCCACGCCCAGGTCGTGGCGCTCTACGGGCTGCTGGACGCCCTCAAGGAGCGCCACCCCGCGCTGGAGATCGAGAGCTGTGCCAGCGGCGGCGGCCGCGTCGACCTGGGCATCCTCGCCAGGACCGACCGCGTGTGGGCCTCGGACTGCAACGACCCCGTCGAGCGGCAGTCCATCCAGCGGTGGACCGGCCAGTTGCTGCCGCCCGAGCTCGTCGGCGCCCACGTCGGCGCCACGCCCAGCCACACCACCGCCCGCGTCGGCTCCGACGCCTTCCGGATGGCCACCGCCCTGTTCGGCCACGCCGGCATCGAGCAGGACATCACCCGCTGCACCCCCGAGGAGGTCGCCCGGCTCAGCGCGTGGACGGCCCTGTACCGCGAACTGCGTCCCCTGCTGCACAGCGGCCGCACCGTACGCGCCGACCTCCCCGACGACGCCACCCTCCTGCACGGCGTCGTCGCCCACGACGGCACCGCCGCCCTCTACTGCTGGGTCCGCGTCGCGACCTCCCCCGAGGGCCAGTCCGGCCGCGTCCGGCTCCCGGGCCTCGACCCCGCCCACCGCTACGAGGTGCGCGTCCGCACCGACCTCGGTCTGCCCTCCTTCCACCAGACCAGCGGGCCCGCCTGGCTCCCCGCGGCCATCGACGGCTGGCTCCCCCTGCCGGGCGCGGTCCTCGCCTCCGCAGGCCTCCCGATGCCCCAACTCAACCCGGAGCAGGCCCTCCTGATCGAGGTGCGGCGCGTCGGCTGAACCGTGCGAGGTGCCCCGGACCGGCGCGGCAGGCCGGCCGCGCCGGTCCGGGGGATCGCACCGCACAGGGAGGGGTGGACGTGCTGTCGCCCGCCGCTGTCCGGGCGGCAGCAGCCGCCACCCCATGATCGGCCCCGCCATCCCGCAACCTGTCCTGGGTGCGAGCGGCCGCGGGGTCCTGATCGCCCGTCACAAGGGGGCACGTGTGTGCGGCCCCTGCGCTGGTCACGACGACCCGTATGCCTGCCTTCGCTGCACCAACCCCCGCTCGTACATCGTTCGCGGCCTGTGCGACCGGTGCGCGCCAGGCGATCGCCTCACCGAGCGGGCCCTGATGGCCTGGCCGTTGCCCCACTCCGATCCTTCTCCAGGTCGGGCGCCGTCTTCAAGGGGTCCGGGATTGTCCGTCGCCTCCCTCACTGGAGCACGACGGTGACGCCCTTCTCGCGCAGGAGGTTCACGGTCACCTCGAAGTAGGACAGGCCGCCAAGGTGGTACAGGACGTGTCCGGCGAGGGCGTGGCGGGCGATGTTGGCGTGGTGCCACACGAGGGTGAACGGGGGAACGAGGAGGGCCCGCCGCACAGGTGGTCCTGTACCCAGTCCAGGTCTCTGCCGTAGTGGGCGCCAGGGCCGAGCAGGGCTTCGCCGAGTGCCAACAGCAAGCCGGCCCTGTCGGTGACGTGCTGTCCGTCCAGGTGGTACGTCCCGCCGGAGAGGCCCTGCAGCCCGTACGGGCCGCCGCGGGTCAGGTCCAGCCACTCGGACCGGCCCTCGGCATCGAACTGCGCCCACAGGTTGGGCCGCGTGGGAACACCGTCGGACCAGATCTCCCAGACTGCGCGGGCGGCCAAGGTGGGGCGTTCGTCGCCGGGGTCGGTGATGGTGACGTCGATCAGGGCTCCGCCGAGGACGGATGGGCGTGCCTCGACGGTGTCCAGGTCGAGGCGGTACCTGGTCATCGTCCGGCCGTGGTGGTCGAGGCGCCAGAGCGTGATCGGGTCGCCCTCCTGCGGAAGGGGACGACACAGCCGGGCCAGAAGCGGTGCCGCGGGTTCGCAGCCGATCAGGTGCACGGGCTGGGTGGGTCGCTGCGGGCGCGGGGTGAGCAGGCCGTCAATGGAACGGCAACCGCCCGATGGGCTGTCCCCTTGGATCGAGGGGAACCACAGGTCGAACCGCGGGCGTGAAGGCAGCCGCTTGCCGCCCCCGAAGTCGTCCTCTCTGACTCCGGTGCCCACGACGATGTCCACGCGCCCGGGATCGCCCGGGGTGGGCCACTGGGCAAGGACAGCCGTGTCCTCCAGGTCCCAGTAGCGGGACGGCCCGCCGTTCGAGGGATCCACAGGCTCGATCGAGAGCATTCCGTCCCCCAGCAGCCGCACCGGTTCGGCGCTGTCCGTCACAGCCTGGGCCAGCAGGGTCTCTCGCGGGCAGCCGCGCAGTGTCAGGACCTCTCGCGGCAGCGGAGGCGGGTCCATGAACAGGCCCTCGACCTCAGCGCACCGCCCCCACAGCACGCCCTCCTCCTCACCGTCGGTGTCCTCACGCACCAGGAGATACCGGACCGGGAAGTCCCGCTCCCACCCCGCATGTTCCTCGGACCGCGCGCTTCTCCCCTGCTACCAGGCTGCCTTGGGCAGTCACCCTACGGTTCTCTTACGCCGATGCCCTCCGAATATCGCGTGCTTGGAATGACGCTTCCCGCCAGACGGGAGGACAGGGGCGGGACGCCAGTGGGGCGCGGCAAAGCGCCGATCACGCTTCCGGACGGCGTCGTCCGCAGCGCGGCCGGGCCCGTCACGGACGACGCCCCCGGCCAAGGACGGTTCCCGTACGCGATGGACAGGGAGAGGGCGGCGGCATGCCCGGTCGCTACCGGTGGGGTCTCTGCAACGGTATGGCGATCGCCGACGGGGGTCACGTCCGCTGGAGTGGTGTATCGACGGCCACTCGGTGATCTCTTCTTTGAGGCTATGCGGTGAGTTCGGCGGGCACGACGGTGTCGTCGTT
>NZ_JBIARB010000007.1:0-546403 GCF_042889545.1 Streptomyces sp. NPDC002574 | reverse complement strand
GATGCTCCGAGACGGAACCTTCTACGAACCGCGCCTCTCCTAAACAACCGTCGCATGACCAGCTCAGGCTTGCCGAAGGACATAGAGGCACCCCCCCGGCCCATAGCTGCTGAACGACGAGACCAGACGGCGAGCGCGTCATCGTCGTCGGTCTGCGAGGCATCTCCGCCCTCGGATCGGGCAGGACCGCGCCGCCTGAAACGTCTGCTCGACGGGATGGGTGAGTGGTTCACGAGTCGAGAGCGGTACGCAGGCTCGGATTCTGGGCGCGCTCACGGGGCGGCCGTCGCGGTTCATGCAGCGCGTGAGCCGGCCTCTGGGAAACGATCTTGATGTACGCGGGAAACGATCTTCGCTGGTGGGATGAAAACCCCTGATCAGCGCATTTCGTCGGTACCCCACAGATGAAGCGGGCCTCCCCGGTGACGGAAGTCACCGGGGAGGCCCGCTTCTTTGCGTCGATCGCGAGTGGGCGGATCGGATCGGCCGGTCGTTGCCTCTCTCACACCTCGGAGCCCCCTCGATGGCCGGTGCCGGTCGGCGAGGGGGCTTTCTCGTGAAGGCGATCTTCGTGTGTGATGCATCACTCAGGTGGCGGGCGTCAGGTGGCCGATCGGCGTCCACGTGCCGGACGGGTCGCACCAGGTGCCTTCGACGAGGTCGAAGTCGTTGCGGGCGCGGTCCCTCCGCGGGGCAGCCGGGCCTCCGACCCCGCTCCGGAGCCGGGAGATCGTTTTCAGACCGTTGTATCCGGTCCGCTCTCCGGCTTGTCGAAGCAGAGGCCGAGGACGGGTGCGGGCGGGACTTCGGGGCCGGGCGTGCCGTCGTCCCGGCATTGCGGTGACCGGGAGTTCGGGCCCGGATCGGGTGGTGTCATCATGATGCCGACGTCGGACGTGGCCGTCGTGACGGCGTAGAGGGCGGGTCGGATCAGGTGTCGTGTTCGGTGGCCCGGTGCACGGGCAGGCGACCGCGGTTCAGCGCTGCGCGTGCCGACGGGGATCACGTGGTCCCGGCGTCCTTGTTCATCGGCTTATGACGGGTTGCTGCGCCGCCGTACTTCACGGCCGGGCGTGAACCCCCAGGGCGGTGCCCGATCGAACACCCGCTGGTCGATCGCGGGTGAGGCCGCTTCTTCTTCTCATTCCAAGGTCGCAAGCGTTGCCGGGCGTCACGAATGCCCGTCCGAAACAGGAGCCGTCGTGGCACTGAACATACGCAGATCCAGAGCCGCCGTTGTGGCGCTCACCGCGGCGATGGCCGTGGTCTCGCTGGGTCCGGCTTTCCCCGCGGTCGCTGCCGGGTACACGGCCACGGCCGGCCCGTGGAGCACGCCGGTCGCGTTGACCGGGGCGGGCGGCCGGCAGAGTCTCATCGACGTCAAGGTGGCCGGCGACGGTACTGCGTTCGCCCTGTGGCGCGACCAGGCCGCCGACGCCGCCACCTGGGAATTGCGGGTCGCCGTCAAGCCGGCCGAGAGCGGCACGTGGACCCCTGCGCACACGCTGCTGACCGACACCGGAAAGAACGCCGAGGCGCTTCTGGCCGTTACCGCCGACGGGCATGGCGTGGTGACCTGGCGGACCGGCGATGGCACAGACGTCGTCGCTGTTGCCGCCACGTGGGACCCGGCGGCCGGCCAGTGGTCGGACCCGGCGACGCTGGCGACCTGGCACGGGCTGGACATGTCCACACCCCGCCTGGCCGCGGCCGCCGACGGCACTCTCACCGCCGTGTGGGATCAGGGCGACGGTTTGCGGAACTACCAGCTGATGGCTTCCACCCGGGCACCGGGCGCCCAGGCGTGGTCCGCACCCAAGCCGCTGGGCTCCGTCTCCACGGCCTCTGTCCAGGACATCGCGCTCGCGGTGGCCCCCGACGGGGCGGCGACCGCGGGCTGGGAGGAGTACGACCAGTTCACCGGCGAACGCATCATTCGCACCAGTACCCGCCCCTCGGCCAACGGCACTTGGAGCGGTGCCGCGGTCCTGCCCGGTTCCGGCAGCCCGTCCGGCGACGTGCAGGTGACGATGGACGCCAAGGACAGCACCACCGTCATGTGGGGGAACGGCGGGGACCTGAAGTCCACCACCAGGACCTCCCCGACGGGGAGTTGGAGCGCCCCCCAGATCGCGGTGGCCGACATCGAGGACGGCGACAACAGCGGCCCGCTGACCGCCCCCAACGGTGACATCACCTATGTGTGGACCCACTGGAGCGCCGGCGCCGGCACACCGATCGTGCAGGCCGTCACCCGCACCGCCGGCACCCGCACCTGGTCCGCGCCCAAGACGCTGTCCACCGGCTACGTCGAAGGGCAGGTCTCCGCTTCCATAGGCGCCGACGGGACCGTGCACGTCGTGTGGCCGCAGACGCCGAGCATCAACAACGGCAACGACCACTACCTGCAGTGGGCGGTCCGCGTCAACGGCACGTGGAGCAAGGCCGCCACCCTCGACAGCACCCCGGTCGCCGACGTCCCCGACGACGACGCCCTCACCGGCGAGGTGGCGGCCGGCCCCGATGGCCGGGCCACGGTGGTGTGGCGCAAGGCGACGTACGAGTCTTCCGGCAGGACCTCTCAGATGTGGGCCCAGTCGCAGACCCTGCTGGCAAAGCCGCAGATCACCGCGAAGGCCGCCGTGAGCGGGACGGCCCGTGCCGGCTCCAGGCTGACCTGCTCCGCTGCCTGGAGCGGGTACCACGCGACCGCCGCCTGGTCCTGGCTGCGTGACGGCAAGGTCGTCTCCGGTGCCACCGGAAAGACCTGGACTCTGACCTCCGCCGACTACCAGCACAAGGTGGCGTGCCGGATCACGGTCGGCAACGGCGCCGGCTCGGTCAACTCGACCTCCCCCGCCCTCGCCGTCACGGTCGGCCCTGCCCTGAAGGCCACGGCCGTCCCGTCCGTCAGGGGCACGGCCAAGGTCGGCTACAAGCTGACTGCGGTCCACGGCACTTGGTCACCGGCCGCCACTTCCTACTCCTACCGGTGGAAGCGCAACGGCGCGTCCATCAGCGGCGCGACCAAGTCCACCTACGTCGCGGCGAAGGCCGACAGGGGCAAGAAGATCACCGTGACGGTCATCGCGCACCGCACCGGCTGGACCAGCGGTTCGGCCACCACGAGGCCCGTCACCGTGCGTTGATCACCGGCCGGCGGGCCGGTCCTGGCGGCCGGGGAGCATGGCCAGGGCCTTGGAGCGCTGGGCGACGAGGTCGTCGTAGGTGCCGTCGCGCTCGGACCAGCGGTGCATGAGGACGCCCTTCACGAGGATTTCGCGGGGGGTGGGCTCTTGCGAGAGCAGTTGCATGACCTCGGTGGCGAATTCTCCGAGCGGCAGCGCGTGCGGGTTCACCTCTTCCTGGCCCGCCGTGGCGACGGCCGGGGGAACGAGCTCCACGACGCCGACGCCTGTGCCGTCGAGCTGCGCGCGCAGTGCCTCGGAGTAGGCGTGCACGGCGGCCTTCGAGGCGGCGTAGCTCGGCATGGGCGGGAACGGCAGGAAGGCGATGCCGGAGGTGACGGTGACGAAGGTGCCGGCGCCCCGCCGGAGCAGGTGCGGGGTGAAGGCGTCGACGACCCGGACGGTCCCGAGCAGGTTGGTGTCGATCGTCGTCTCCGCCGCCTCGAAGTGGGCGGGGTCGCGCAGGTCCTCCAGGAGCATGACGCCCGACATCGTCACCACGGTGTCCAGCCCGGGGTGGCGGGCGAGTGCCGCGTCACGGAGGGACGCGACGGAGGAACTGTCGGTGACGTCGACACCGAACGTGCCGAAGCCTTCTCCGGCGAGTTCCGCGAGGGCCTGCGGGCTGCGGCCGGCGACGGCCACGGTGCTGCCCGCGGCGGCGAATCGGCGGGCCAGCTCCCGCCCGATTCCCGAGGTGCCGCCGACGACGAGGACGGTGCGGTCGGAGAGATCCATGGCTTCTTCCCTTCAGGTCGGAGCGCCGTCGGCGTGCGAACCCGCGGCGCGGACGGTGCCACCGAAGTCTCGGCGGCGTCCGCGCGATGCGGGAGGGCCCCCGTCTTCCCTGGTCCTGCCAGGGCCCCCGCTGCGGCGGGTGCACCGCATTACGGTGGCGGTATGGGCCGTATGAGGGACGAGGAATCCAACCGGCTGGGCGGCTACCTCCGGGCCCGGCGTGAGCTGGTCTCCCCGGCGCAGGCGGGAATCCCGCCGGGCGGCAACCGCCGCGTGCCGGGCCTGCGCCGCGAGGAGGTCGCGCTGCTCGCCGGCATCAGCCCCGACTACTACCTGCGCCTGGAACGCGGCCGGGACAAGAACCCCTCGCCGCAGGTCCTCGAAGCACTCGCGCGCGTCCTGCAGCTGGACGACATCGAGCGGACGTACCTGCTCGGCCTCTCGGCGGCACGCCCGAAGGCGCCGCGCCGCCGGCGGCCCGAGCACGTGCCGCAGAGGGTGCACGAGCTGCTGGCGCACCTGCAGATCCCCGCGTTCGTCGAAGGGCGCGCGTTCGACGTCCTGGCCTCCAACCCCATGGCGGTCGCGCTCTCCCCGCGCCTGCGGCCCGGCGAGAACCGGCTGCGGTCCCTCCTCCTCGACCCCGAGGAGCAGGCCTTCCAGCAGGACTGGACAAGAGCCACCGCCGATTTCGTGGCCGCCCTGCGCACCACCATCGGGGACGACACCGACGACCCCCGGTTCGTCGAACTCGTCGGAGAGCTCGCCCTGTCCAGTCAGCGGTTCCGCACGCTGTGGGCCCGTCACGACGTCCGCGGCCTGGACGGCGGCACGACCACGGTGAACCACCCCGTCGTCGGTGAACTCCGCCTCCACCGCGACAAACTCGCCATCGACGACGTCATCCTCGTCGTCTACTACCCCGACAAGGGCAGCGACAGCGACGAGAGACTGCGGCTCCTCGCCGCGCTCCCACCCGCCGAGTCGGCCGACTCCGCCGGCACGTCACCCGACAGCGACGTGCCGGGTACCGGACAGCGGGCGGACGCCGCGCTCAGGCCACCACCCCGTCGATCGCCACCCGCAGGTGGCGGGGGCCGCGCAGGACCGGGTTGAAGCGGTAGGGGGGCGGGTCCTCCAGCAGGCGGGGGTTGCGGACGCGGCGGAACAGCTCGGTGAGGGCGATCTGGGCCTCCATGCGGGCCAGCGGGGCGCCGAAGCAGTAGTGGATGCCCGTGTAGAAGCCGAGGTGCTCGTTGTCCTCGCGGTCGGGGACGAAGCGGTCGGGGTCCTCGAAGCGCCGCGGGTCGCGGTTGGCCGCGGCGAGCATCAACCACACCGGGGCGCCCTTGGGGATCGTGGTGCCGGCGATGTCGATGTCGTCGAGGGCGGTGGCGATCGGGGCGAACTGGACGGGGGGCTCGTACCGCAGCACCTCCTCGACCAGCGGGACGATCAGGTCCGGTTCGTTGCGCAGACGTTCGAGCGCGTCGGGATGGCGCAGCAGGGTGAGCGTGGCGTTGCTGATCAGGTTGACCGTGGTCTCGTGGCCGGCGATCAGCAGCAGGACGGCGGTGGACACCAGGTCCGCCGGTGACATGGCGCCGCCGGGGCCGATGTCACGGGCCATGGAGGAGAGCATGGCGCCGTCGGGGTGGCGGCGCTTCTCCTCGATGAGCTGCCCCAGGTAGGCGCCGAGTTCGGCGCGAGCCTGCTGGGCGGCCCGCCGGCGCTCGGCGGCGTCCTCGCCGGGCCGCGGGTCGAGACCGGAGGCCGTGGTGTCGGCCCAGCCGTGGAAGCGGGGTTCGTCCTCGCGCGGTACGCCGAGGATCCGGCAGATGGCGGTGACGGGCAGGGGGTAGGAGAACTCGTCGACGACGTCGATCTCCTCCTTGCCCTCCAGGTCGTCGAGCAGACCGCTGACGATGCGGGTGAGTTCGCCGCGCATGTCGTACAGGAACCGGGGGTTGTGCGGGGGGCCGAACGGCTTCATCGCCGCGGAGCGCAGCCGGTCGTGCCGGGGCGGGTCGAGGTGGAGGAAGCTCGGCGGGAGCGCGGTGCCCTCCTCCTCGTCGGGCAGGCCGCCGCCGGCTCCCGGGGCGCGGTTGCGCCCGTCGTTGCTCAGCCGGGGGTCGTTGGCCAGGCTCCGTACCTCGTGGTACGTGCTGACCAGGTAACTTCCGTCGTCCTGGGCGGCGACGGGGGTCGCGCGCAGCTCCTCGTAGAGGGGGTACGGGTCGGCGCGGTTGGCGTAGTCGGTGATCTGCAGGGACATGGTGCCGAGCGGCATGGCGTTCTCCTGGGGTCCGGACGGTCCGGGGCCGGTGCTCAGGCCCGCGGGGCGACGAACTCGACACGCCGCTCGTCGGGCGAGTGGCCGGTCAGGGTGACCGTGGCGCTGTGGCTGGGCAGGCCGGGCGGCGGGAAGCCGGGATCGACGGGCTCCTGTCCCTCCGTGCGGCGGTCGACCGAGCGGTACGGCGGGGGGAAGGGCGCGGCGGCCTCGATCTGCTCCTCGTAGAAGCCGAGCCAGCGACCGCCGTTGAAGGAGACGGCGGCGATGACCCGGCCGCGGTAGCCGTACACGGCGACGAACCGGTCGTCGGCGAGGGCCCCCTGGGCGATGACCATCCGGTCGCCGAGCGTCGGCACGCCCGCGGACTTGATGTTGACGCCGAACGCGCAGGACCAGAACCTGGGCAGCCACAGGTGGGGGCGGCGGTCGGGTCCGGCGGAGACCATGTTGTGCGCCGCGATCCCGGCCTGCTCCACGGCGTTGCCCCAGTGCTCCAGCGACAGGAACTGGTAGCCGAAGAGCGGGTGCGGGCTGCGCGCCACGTCGCCGGCGGCGTAGATGTCGTCGATGACGATGCCGTTGACGTCGAAGACCCTGCATCCCGCGTCGCAGGCGATGCCGCGAGGTCCCGCGGCGACCCCGGAGCCGGCGAGCCATTCGGTGTTGCGGGTGGCGCCGAGGGAGATCAACGCGACGTCCACGTCCACCGACGAGCCGTCGGACAGATGGGCCCGCCGCAGCCGGCCCGCCAGGTCGCCCTCCAGGCCGGTGACGGTGACACCGCAGCGCAGGTCGACCCCGTTCCGCCGGTGCAACCGGGTCGCGACCGAGGCGACCACCCCGCCGAGCGCGCCCACCAAGGGGGCCGGGCCGCGCTCGGCGACCGTGACCTCCAGCCCCAGTTCCCGGCAGGCGGAGGCGACTTCGGAGCCCGCGAAGCCGGCGCCGACCACGAGGACGCGCCGGGGACGTGCGGCGAGCTTGCGGTACAGCCGCGCGGCGTCGTCCCGGGTGCGCAGCAGGAACACCCCGTCGAGGGCGGCCTGGTCCGGGTGGAACCAGGGCCGCGACCGGGCCCCGGTGGCGATCAGCAGCCGGTCGTACGCGAGGTCCTCCCCGCTGTCGAGGCGCACCCGCCCGGCCTCCCGGTCCAGGCCGGCGGCGGTGACGCCCAGCCGCCACGTGGCGTCGACGTCGCGGCGCCGGGGCAGCGCGGTCCCCTCGGCGCGCACGCGGCCGAGCAGCACCTGCTTGGACAGCGGCGGCCGGTCGTAGGGCTCGTACCGCTCGTCGCCCACGATCGTCAGCGACCCGGTGAAGCCCTCGGCGCGCAGCGTCTCGGCCGCGCGCAGTCCCGCCAGGGAGGCGCCGACGACGACGATGCGGCCCTTGCGGCGCAGCGCGGCGGTCTCCGTCTCAGCCGACACGGACCTCGACCCCCTTCGTCGGCTCGTCGGAGTAGTCGGTGAGGATCGCCTGGACGGGGCAGGCGGCCGCGGCCCGTTCGACCTGCTCGCGTTGCGTGGCGTCGAACTCCGGGGTGGACAGCAGGGCTTCCTCGCCGTGCAGGACGAAGACGTCGGGGGCGAGGAACGCGCACTGCGCGAATCCCTGGCAGCGGTTGAGATCGACGACGAGCCTCATCTGGACATCCACTCCTCGCGTGGGCCGCGTGGGCCGCGTGGACCCCGCTGTCGCGGGGGCCACCGGTCGTGGGTCCAGGATTTCCCCGGGTCCGGGCACCGGCAACGCGGGAGGGGCCGTCGGCGGGACGCGGACCGGCCGCCCGGCGGCCGCGCCGTCGCCGGCGGACAGGGTCAGATCATGGAGAGGTACTGCTCCACCGCGGCCACCTTGAACGGGCCCTTCACGTCGACGAGGCCGCCGGGGACGCCGTCCTGCGGCTTCAGGATGTAGCTCTGGGTGGCGCTCGGCCGCCACGGGTCGGAGAAGTCCAGCGCCGGGCCCATGCCGGGGTCGAACCCGGTCAGCTTGCGGTGCGCGGCGATGATGCCCTCCCGGCTGAGGTCCTTGTCGGCGCAGGCCTCCTTCAGGTCCTGGACGGCGACCGCCATGGTGTTGTGGCCGTTCTCCACGCCCTGGTCCAGCGGCTGGCCGGGGTACTGCTTCTGGTAGTCCTCGACCAGCTTCTCGATCTGGGGGGCGTGGTCGGTCAGCGCGGGGGTCGGGGCGACCAGGTGCAGCATGCTGAGCACCGCCGGCGCCGCGGGGCTCTTGAGCATCTGCGGGTGGAAACCTGCGGCACTGGACAGGAACGGGACCAGCAGGCCCTGCGCGGCGGCGCTCCCGACCGCCGAGGCGGTCTGCTCGGGGCTCGCGGTGATCAGGACGGCCTTGACGCCCGCGTCGGCCAGGTCGTGCACCTGCGCGCTCACGTCGTCCTGCTCTTCGGAGATCTCGCGGGAGACGAGCTTCAGCCGCTTCTCGTGGGCGACGAACTTCGCCCCGCGCAGGGCGTTGTGCCCGTAGTCGCCCTTCAGGTAGATGTAGCCGACCTTGTCCCCGTGCTTCAGGTCGTACGTGCTCGTCGCCCAGTCCAGGCCGTTGATCATGTCGATGTCGTAGGTGGCGCTGATGGTCTGCAGGGTGGGCTGGCCCAGGAGCGTCGAGGAGTAGCCCAGCGCCATCGTCATGATCTCGTCCGTCCCGATGTCGGACATCAGGGCGTTGATGATGGACGAGCCGAGCAGTCCGGGCATCGCCGCGATGGACGGCTCCATGTTCATGTACTGCACGACGGCCTTGTCCACGCTGTAGCCGTGGTCGCGGACGAGCAGCTTGAGCCTGCGGCCGCACACGCCGCCCGAGGCGTTCACCTGGTCCACGTACAGCCGCTCGGCCTGCAGCACCGAGCGGCCCAGCGGGGCGTACGGGCCGGACAGGTCGGTGAGGACGCCGAGCTGGATGGCATTCGGGGTGATACCGGGACCGATGGTCATCCCGGCCTTGTCGACCGGACCGTCGTCGGGTTTCGACGCGGCCTCCAGGCTGCCGCAGCCGGCCAGCAGGGTGACGAGTGCTGCCGCGAGGGCAACGGCGGAACCGAGGGGTTTCCGGGTCACGGGAGGTGCTCCTTGAGGGGGACGGGCGTCGGCGCCGACGCCGCCGGGAGAGCTCGGGACGAGCCGCTCGACCGGAGCCTCCATGGGAAGAGATCCCCGGCGGCCGGGCGAGGGTCGGGACCGTTTCTGGTCGCGGTTCCCAACCGCGGGGGTGCCGCACTGTGCAGCGCCACCGCGGAGACCGGTCACCGGCGGGCCGGGCGCGGTGCGCCGGCCGGGCCGCCCGGGGTCGACAGCGTGTTCGGAGACCTGCGGAGATCCCTGGTGACCTGCGGAGATCCCCGTCGGAATGGGTAAGGGTTGCGTCGGTTGCCTTCCGGGCCCGGTCGTGTGACGGGTAGAAACGCGTGAGGCCCCCGGACTGCCGCTCCCAGGGCACCGGGAGGAGGACCGGATGACCGCCCCTGCGCCGACGCGCCCCGTCCCGGCCGCGGACGGGCACGAGCACGCCGACCTGCTGCGGGTGGCGGCGCGCGAGGTCCGCAAACGCGTTGTGCCGCTGGCGGACCGGATCGTGGACCGGATACGCGAGCGGCACCCGGCCTACCGGGAGGCGGGGCTCGTACCGCCCGGGTTCCGGGAGGAGGCGGGCGGCGCCGTCGCCGCGGTGCTGGACTCCCTCGCCGATCCGGGGCACTCCACGGTGTCCGCCGAGTACCAGTCGTGGGTGGGCGAGCGCAGGGCCTGGCAGGACTTCCCGCTGCGGTCGATGATCGGCGCCTACCGCACCGGCGGCGACGAGCTGTGGCTGTCCCTGGTGCGTGCCGGTGAGGACCGCCGGCCGGACGGCACGAAGCTGATGGCCCGCGCCGCGGCGGAGGTCTGGGACCTGTTCGAACGGGACAGCCGGCTGATGGCGGACGCCTACGGGCGGGCCCGCGCCGAGGCGACCCATCACCGCCAGCGCGGGCGCCGGGCGCTGGAGGCGCTCCTGGCCGGCCGGGTGGGCCCGCAGGACGTCGCGGAGACCGCGCGGGCGCTGGACCTCCCGGAGACCGGCCGTTTCGCGGTCGCCGTCGTGCGCAACACCTCGCGCCGCCCGCGGCCGGGACCGGCGCGCAGCGGCACCCCCGCCGGGGTCCGGGTGCGCCGCACCTTCCCGCTGGGCGGCGAGGTGCTCCTGGCCGAGCTGGGCGACCTGCCGATCGGCGACTTCGCGACGGCGCTCGGCGTGCCGGACGGGGCGCGGGCCGGCCTGAGCCCCCAGGTGGCGCGGCTCGCCGACGCCGGGCACGCCCGGGACCTCGCCGAACTGGCCCTGCGCACCTGCACCCGTGACGGGGAGGTGGCGCTCCTCGACCGGCGCTGGCCCGCGGCACTGCTCGCCCGCCGTCCCGAGGTGGCGGCCGAGGTCGCCTCCGGCGTGCTGGGCGGGCTGCGGGCGGTGGACCCCGGCGAGCGGACCCTCCTGCTGGAGACCCTGGAGACCTGGCTGGACTCCGACGGCTCCGTGGAGCGGGCCGCGGCCGCCCTGTTCTGCCACGCGAACACCCTGCGGCGGCGGTTGCACCGGCTGGAGCAGCTCACCGGCCGCTCGCCGTCCCGGCCGCACGACGTCGTCCACCTGGCGCTCGCCCTGGACGCCGAGCGCATCGCCCCGGCCTCCGGGCGGCAGGCCCGATGAGCGTCCGCACCGAGGACGCGGCCACCGCCCGGGACGAGGCCGCCGCCAGCGCACTGCTGCGGGAGGCGGCGCAGCGCATGCGGGGACGGGTGGACGAGCTGGCGGCCAGAGTCACGGAGCGGCTGCGCACCGAGGTCCCCGGGTTCATGGACCACGCCGACAATCCCGACTGCTCGCCCGAGGGCTTCGCGACGATCATCAGGATGCACCTGGACCGGCTGGTCGACCCGGGCTGCGACGTCGCCGCCGCCCTGCACATGGGCATGGTGGGCCGTCGGCAGGCCGCGCTGGGGATGCCGCCGGAACTGCTGCAGCACGTCCTGTCCGTGGGCGGCGCGGTGCTGTGGCAGGAGCTCGTGGACACCGTCGCCGCGCACGACCCCGGCCGGCTGACCCTCATGGTCCGCGTCGCCCCGCGGATGTGGGGGTTCCGGGAACGCAATGCCGCGATCCTGGCCGAGGCCTATCGCGAGACGCCGGACGACGACACGGTCGCCGGCGGTCCGCCGGCCGCGACGCTGCTGGTGGCGCTCCTGGACGGCCGGTCGGACGCCATGGCCGTGCGCGCCGCGGCGCAGGCCCTCGGTGTCCCCGCGGACGGCCGCTTCGCGGTCGCCGCGACCACGGCCAGGACCGCGGTCCGCGCGGCGGTTCCCGCGGCCGTGTCCGGCACCGGCAGCCGGCTGCTGCGGGTGCCGCGGGACGGGGCGGGCGAGTTCCTCGTCGTGCTGCTGGGGGACCGGCCGCCGGAGGCGTTCGCGTCGTACCTGCGGACGGTGCCGGGGCTGCGGGCGGGGGTCGGGCCGGTGGTGGCGGGGCTGTCGGAGCTGCACCGCTCCCGGGTGCTGGCCGAACTGGCCCTGCCCGCCTGCGCGGCCGACGGGGAGGTGGCGCTCTGGGAGGAGCGCATCCCGGACGCACTGGTCGCCTCGGACCGGCTGTTCGCCGGGGAACTGGCCGGCCGGGTGCTCGGGCCGCTGCGGGACCTGCCGGAGGAGGAACGGGACTCCCTGCTGGGCACGTTCGCGGCCTGGATGGACTGCGACGGATCGCCGCGCGCCGCCGCGGAGCGCATGGACTGCCACCGCAACACCGTCCTCAACCGGCTGCGCCGCCTGGAACTGCTCACGGGCCGGCGGCTCACCCACCCCCGGGACCTGGTGGACCTGACGCTGGCCCTGGACGTCCTGCGCACGGACGCCGCCTGAGCGGCGCCCGGTGGGTGATAGGTTCTCACTTCGCTGTGCGGGTATAGCTCACGAGTGGCCCCGGTGACGTGACGGACGGAAGGCGGCGGACCATGGCGGACCCGAGAACGACGACCCCGCGGGAGCGGTACCGCAGCCAGGTCCGCGCGGAGATCAAGGAACGCGCCTGGGAGCAGATCGCCGCGGCGGGGGCCTCGGCGCTCTCCCTCAACGCGATCGCCAAGCAGATGGGCATGAGCGGCCCGGCCCTCTACCGCTACTTCGCCGGCCGCGACGACCTGATCACCGAGCTGATCCGGGACGCCTACCGCAGCCTCGCCGACGCCTTCACGGCCGCCGCCAGGGCGGAGCCCGGGCTCCCCGGCCCGGCGCACGCCCTGCGCGGCTGGGCCCTGGAGGACCCGCAGCGCTACTTCCTCGTGTACGGCACGCCCGTGCCGGGCTACCAGGCGCCCGACGACATCACCGGGATCGCCCGGGAGATCATGGCGACGCTGCTCGACGCCTGCGCGGAACCGCCCGCCGGACCGTCCTCGGGCTCCCCTGCCCCCGCCGCCTCCGCCCTGGAGGAGCACCTGGCCGCCCACCGCGACTGGGCCGGCGGCCACCCCGCCCCGGCGGCGGGCCTGCGCCGGGCGCTCGCGGTGTGGACACGGCTGCACGGCGTGCTCTCCCTGGAACTCGCCGGCCACTTCACCGGCATGGGCTTCGATCCCGCGGTGCTGTTCGCGGCGGAGCTGGAGAGCGTACGGGCGCTGTGACGGGCCCGGCTGCGGCACTCAGGTGAAGCGCCGCGCCACCGGGAACCCGGCGGCGCGGCGGCCCGTTGTAGGCGATGGGCAAAGGAATCGTCAAGGGGCGCGGCCCGCGCCGGATTGAGCAGGGAGATCCCATGGGTGTCAGCCTTTCCAAGGGCGGCAATGTCTCGCTGACCAAGGAGGCGCCGGGACTGACCGCAGTCACCGTCGGTCTCGGCTGGGACGTGCGCACGACCACCGGCACCGACTTCGACCTCGACGCGAGCGCGCTGCTGGTCAACGCGGACAGCAAGGTCGTCTCCGACAAGCACTTCATCTTCTTCAACAACCTCAAGAGCCCCGAGGGTTCGGTGGAGCACACCGGCGACAACCTCACGGGTGAGGGCGAGGGCGACGACGAGCAGGTCAAGGTGAACCTGGCGACCGTCCCCGCCGAGGTCGAGAAGATCGTCTTCCCGGTGTCGATCTACGACGCCGAGAGCCGCCAGCAGTCCTTCGGCCAGGTCCGCAACGCGTTCATCCGCGTGGTGAACCAGGCCGACAACAACGAGCTCGCTCGCTACGACCTCTCGGAGGACGCCTCCACCGAGACCGCGATGGTCTTCGGCGAGCTGTACCGCAACGGTGCGGAGTGGAAGTTCCGCGCCGTCGGCCAGGGGTACGCCTCCGGCCTGCGCGGCATCGCACAGGACTTCGGCGTCAACCTCTGACGCCGCGCGCCCTCGCGGGCGCACGTACGGACGAAGGGCCGCGTGGCTTCTGCCGCGCGGCCCTTCGCCGTGTCGGGGGTACCGCGGCTCGGGGGTGCCGCGGCCGGTCTCCGTGCCGCGGTCGGGCGGCGATGCGGTCAGGCGGCGATGCGGGCGGCCAGTTCCTTGGCCTTGGCGCCGGCCTGCTCGTGGGCGGTGGCCTTGGAGGCGTCGGAGAGGTCGATCAGGCCGGACATCGCGGGCACGACGCGGGCAAGGGTCAGCTCCGGGACGATGAAGTGCAGGTCCTTGATGCCGAGGCCGGCCGTGAGCACCTTCTCCATGTAGTTGGTGACGAACTCGAAGTCGGCGCGCGGGGTGCCCGGGCCGTAACCGCCGCCGCGGCTGGCGACGACCACCACCGGGGTGTCGGCCGCGGACGGGTGCTCGCCCGCGGTGCGGCCCAGGATGATCACCTGGTCCAGCCAGGCCTTCAGGGTCGACGGGATTGTGTAGTTGTACATCGGCGCGCTGATCAGCACGGCGTCGGCGCGCTCCAGTTCGTCGGCGAGCTCGTTGCGGACCGGGTGCTCGGCGCCCGCGGTGTAGGAGGCGGCGTCGATGTGCGGCACGGGCTCGGCGGAGAGGTCGCGGTAGATCACCTCGCCGCCGGGGTGCTGGGCCTCCCACTCCTTGCGGAAGGTGGCGGCGACGTCGCGGGAGGTGGAGCCCTCGGCGGGCCAGATGGACGAGTCGATGTGCAGCAGCGTGGGCATGGGGGTGCTCGCTTCCTTTTACTTCGCTTTGAATGAAAGATTCGCAGCTATAGCTTCGTGTGGAGCTATAGCTATCACAGGAGCTTACTTTTCCGCAGCTGCTAGTGACAAGGGCGGTATCGTGGGGGCATGGCACAGGGGATCGAGCAGGCGGACCATCCGCCGGAGCAGTGCGCGCGCGTCGACAGCGGGCTGACGCGCGTCTTCGGGCTCCTCGGCAAGCGCTGGACCGGCCTGGTCGTGGCGGTCCTCACCCAGCGGCCGGCCTACTTCGCGGAACTGCGCAGGGCCATCCCCGGCATCAGCGAGCGCATGCTCTCCGACCGGCTCACGGAGCTGGCCGAGGCCGGGCTAGTGGTCCGCGAGGTGGATTCCGGGCCTCCGCTGCGGGTCAGCTACCGGCTGACCGAGGCGGGCGAGGCCCTCGGCCCGGCCCTGGGCGAACTCGGCCGCTGGGCCGAGAACCACCTGCCCGGCGAGTCCCCCTGCAGCGAGCTCGGTTCCGGCGCCTGCTGATCGCGGCCGCCCCGGTTCGGGGCAGGCCGGCGGCAGGCTCAGGAGGGCAGCGGCAACTCGAACCAGACGACCTTGCCGACGGCCTTGCGGCTGGTGCCCCAGCGCCGTGAGAGGTTGCTCACCAGGGCGAGCCCGCGGCCCTCTTCGTCGTCGGCGTCCGCACGCCGCAGCTGCGGCAGGTTGTGGTCGTCGTCGCTCACCTCGACCAGCAGCTTGCCGACCCGCATCAACCGCAACGACACCTCGTGCGACGCGGCCCGCAGAGCGTTGGTCACCAGCTCGCTGACCAGCAGCTCCGTCAGCTCGGCGAGCCCCTCCAGCCCCCACTCCGCCAACTGCGCACGGGTCAGCGCCCGCGCCCTGCGGACGTCGGAGGGGTCCATCGACAGCTGCCACTCGGCGACGTCCTGCGACGGGATGCCCTGGAAGTTGGCGACCAGCAGCGCCACGTCGTCGCGCCGGTCGTCGGAGTGCACCCGGCTGAGGATCTGCTCGCAGACGTCCTCCGGCGTCTGCTGCGGCTCGATGACGTTGGCGCAGAGCGCTGCCAGGCCGGCGTCTATGCCCTGCCCGCGCACCTCCACCAGGCCGTCCGTGCACAGCACCAGCCAACTGCCGTCCGGGACCGGGATCTCCACCGTCTCGAAGGGCACCCCGCCCACACCGATGGGGGCGCCCTTGGGGATCTGCAGCAGCTCGCTGCGGCCGTCGTGCCGGGACAGCACCGGCGGGATGTGACCGGCGTTGGCGAGGGTCAGGGTGCGGTGGATCGGGTCGTAGACCGCGTACACGCAGGTCGCCAGATGCTCGGCGCCGAGGCGGTGGGCGAGGTTGTCCAGGTGGCGCAGCAGCTGGGCGGGCGGCAGGTCGAGGGCGGCCATGGTGATCACCGAGGTCCGGAACTGGCCCATCACGGCGGCCGACAGCAGACCGTGCCCCATCACGTCGCCGACGATCAGCGCGACCCGGCCGCCCGGCAGCTGGATGGCGTCGAACCAGTCGCCGCCCACCTGGGCCTGGCGGTCCCCGGGCATGTACCGGTGGGCGATCCGCACCCCGGGCAGCCGCGGCGGCCGGGTCGGCATCATGCTGCGCTGCAGCGTCGCCGCGGCCCGCGACTCCATCCGGTGCAGCCGGGCGTTGTCCAGGTGGACGGCGCCGCGCGCGGCCACCTCGGAGGCCGTCGCGGCGTCCTTGGCGTCGAAGGGGCGCCGGCCGGGGTGCCGCAGGAAGCACATCCGGCCCAGCACCGTGCCGCGCGCCGTCAGCGGCACCACGATCATCGAGCGCTCCGGCAGCAGCGGCCCGAGCCCCGGCACCCCCAGGTCCAGGGCGATGTCCTGGGCGATCGCGGGGTCTATCACCGGGACGACCAGGGGGTCCCCGATCCGCGGGGTGCTGTCGGCGGGCAGCGGGATCAGCTCGCCCTCCGGCAGGGCGGCGGCCCACGAGCCGGGGGTGGCCGCGGTGTGCGCGACCGCCACCCGGCGGGCGATGATCGTGTCCCCGGCCCGGTCGTCCTTGGGCAGCTCCGTGTCGGAGAACAACTGGTCCACGACGAGCACCGCCGCAAAGTCGGCGAACCGCGGCACGGTCACCGCGCACAGCTCCCGCGCCGTCGTCTCCAGGTCGAGGGTGGAACCGACCTTGGCACCCGTCTCGCGGAGCAGCGCCAGTTGCTCGTCCAGCACGTGTCCGGGCGCGGGTGCCGGGGCGAGCGACGGCGGCGTCGTCCCGTCGCCGCGCGGGCCGGGGAGCAGCTCGCGGTACGCCGGGCGAGTCGTCCGGGCCGTACGGCCGGTGCCGGGGTTGGCGGGCGCCGCCCGCACCGCGCCCGCCTCGTACTCCTCGGGCAGGACGGGCAGCGGCAGCGCGCCGTCGACCTCCACCGCCGGATATCCGAGCGGGACGATCTGCTGCATGATCCGCTCCAGCCGGCCCGCGCTCACCCGGGGCAGCACCGAGCCGAGCCGGCCGGCCAGCAGCCCGGCGTGCCCGGGATCGGGGACCGGGGCGAGACGGGCGGCGATCCGGACGCCGCCGCGTAACGCGGAGCTGTCGGCGGTGTACGGCAGGAGGCGGTCGCCGAGCGCCAGCCGCGGGCCGGTGTCGCGCAGCGGGCGGGCGTTGGCGGCGATCAGCAGCAGGCTGCGGCCGGCCGGCTCCATGATCCGGTACGACCACCACATCACGTCCTTGACGGCGCCGTCGCGGTCGGTGGCGGGCACGCTGCCCGCCCACGCGGGCTCCGTGAGGTCGTCCAGCAGCTCCAGCACGTCCTGCCCGGTGGCCGTGGACCGGCCGGGCGGTGCCGCCGGTCCGGACGGTCCGGCCGCGCCCGGGGCATGCGGCAGCAGACCGGTCGACGGGCGGCCGAAAACGCCCTCCCAGCGGTGCCCGAAGAGTTCTTCGGCACCGCGGTTCCAGTACGAGATGTCCCCGTCGGGGTCGACGCACACGACGGCGAGGCGCAGCAGGGCGGAGACGCCCGTGGCCGCGAGCGCGGTGGTGGTGGAGGTGGCAGGGAGCCTGGTCATCTCATCCAACGTCGGGTACCTGCGGTTCGGCTGCGGTTCGGCGCGGAAGGCTGAAGGGGCAATCAGGGTCGGTTCGTTCGTGTTCAGGCAAGCATGAAACAACGGACGCGGTCCGGTAAATGGCTAGATTGCCCCCAGGAGTGACCAACCGGGCATGGCCCGAAGGGGTGGAGAGGCGCGTGGAGCAGGTGCAGCAGGTGGAGCACAGAATTCCGCACATCCCGGGATTCGCGAGGTGGCCGCACGACGGCGCGCCCCGGCAGGAGGGCCGGGCCCTGCGCCAGAGGGTGCCGCGGGAGTCGCACGCCGAGCTCGCGCCCGAGGACGGCCGCCAGGGAGCCGTGGAATCGGTGCTCGCCTCCGGCGAGGGGCGCATCCCCGGGCTCGTGCCGCTGCGGGTGGGGCGGATGGCCGCGAGCCCCTTCGCGTTCCTGCGCGGCTCGGCCGGGCTCATGGCCGGCGACCTGGCCGGCACCCCGGTCACCGGCATCGGCACCCAGATCTGCGGCGACGCCCATGCCGCCAACTTCGGCCTGTACGGCGACCACCGCGGCCGCCTGGTCATGGACATCAACGACTTCGACGAGACCGTGCACGGCCCCTGGGAGTGGGACGTCAAACGGCTCGCCGTCTCCCTGGTGCTCGCCGGACGCGAGGCCGGCGCGGACGAGGACATCTGCCGCGGCGCGGCCTTCGACGCGGTCGGCGCGTACCGGCGCACCATGCGGCTGCTGGCGAAACTGCCGGTGATGGAGGGCTGGCACGCCATCGCCGACGAGGAGCTGGTGACCCACGCCGACGCCCGTGACCTGGCCGGCACGCTGCGCCGTGTCGGCGAGAAGGCGCGGCGCAACACCAGCGCCAAGTTCGCCGCCCGGGCCACCGAGCCGGACGGGGGCGGCGGACGGCGCTTCGTCGACGCGCCGCCGGTGCTGCGCCGGGTGCCCGACGCGGAGGCGACGGCCGTCGCGGGCGCCCTGTCGGTCGAGGGCTATCTGGCCACGGTCGGCGAGGACCGGTGGCCGCTGCTGTCCCGGTACGCCGTGCACGACGTGGCGTTCCGCGTGGTCGGGACGGGGAGCGTGGGCACCCGCTCGTACGTGGTGCTGCTCCTGGACCACCACGGGGAGCCGCTGGTGCTCCAGGTGAAGGAGGCGCGGCCGTCGGCGCTCGTGCCGCACCTGGCGCGGGCCGGCTTCGGGGCGCCCGTGGCCGGGCACGAGGGGCGGCGTGTGGTGCTGGGGCAGAAGCGGATGCAGGTCGTCAGCGACAGCCTGCTGGGGTGGGCGGACGTCGAGGGGCGGCCGTACCAGGTGCGGCAGTTCCGCAACCGCAAGGGCAGTGTCGACCCCGCGTCGCTGCGGGCCGGGCTGATCGACGACTACGCGCGGATGACCGGGGCGCTGCTGGCCCGTGCGCACGCGCACAATGCCGACCCGCGGCTGATCGCGGCCTACTGCGGCAAGGGGGAGCAGCTGGACGAGGCAGTGGCGTCTTTCGCGGTCGCGTACGCGGACCGGACGGAGGCCGACCACGCGGAGCTGCTGGCGGCGGTACGGGCGGGGCGGATCGAGGCGGAGACGGGGATCTGAGGCCGCGGGCCGAGGTGGCTGGTGCGGGGGCGGTGCAGGTGCGCTCGTGCGGCGCTTGTGGGGCGGCCTGGGGGGCGGCCTGGGGGGCGGTCGGGGAGCGTTCCGGGGGCACGGGCCCGCAGGGATACCGGCGGGGCGGTGGGGCGCGATTGCGTGCGCGGGGCGCGCGCCGGAGCGCACGGGAGCGCGCTGAGGGGGCGGGCGGGGCGTGAGCAGGCTCACGGACCTTGTGACCGGCACCCGTTCGGCCTCGTAGGCTGGACCGGTGAAGAAAACCTCCGGCACTGAAGCGACCGCCGCCGCCTCCTCCGATCCGCAGGACCGGCTGGCACAGGCCGTGCGGGCCGCCGAGCGCGCACTGATCGAGTTCGAGATCGCGGTGGAGACCTTCCGGGTGGAGGTCGAGAACTTCTCCCGGCTGCACCACCAGAAACTCGGACCCATGTACGCCCGGCTCGACGAGCTCGACGCGCTGATCGCCGAGGCGGTCGCGGCCAAGAGCGGCGACCGGGACGACATCCGCCGCGCCTGGGAGGCCCGGGCCCTGGTGATGCCCATGCCGGGGGTCGAGGAACTGTTCGGGGGGCTGCTCGGCTCCGACGGCGTCCGTCCCAGCGAGGACCCCAGCCCGCCGCGCCGGGTCCGGCCCGGCAAGGAGGCTCAGCGCCTCTACCGCGAGCTGGCCCGCAAGGCGCACCCGGACCTGGCGCAGGACGAGGCGGAGCAGGAGCGCCGCAGCGAGTTCATCGCCCGGGTCAACGAGGCGTACGCGTACGCCGACGAGGAGCGACTGCGCGAACTGGCGGCCGAGTGGGAGGCCGGTCCGGTGCCGGAGGAGGAGCAGCCCAGCGAGGGCGAGGTCCTCTACGCGCGGCTGGAGTGGCTGGCGCAGCGCAAGGAGCAGCTCGCCGCCTCGGCGGCGGAGCTGGAGGAGAGCGCGATCGCGCAGATGATGAAGCTCTCCCCGGACGATCCGGACAGCCTGCTGAACGAGATCGCCGAGAGCCTGCTCAACCAGGTCGCCAACCGTGAGGCGCGGCTCGCGGAGCTCGTCAGGTCCGAGAAGGGCCCCGCGTAGCGTCCGGGGTACGGTCGGACCGCACGCCCTATCGAAGGAGTCCTTTCCATGTTCAACGCCCAGCTGCCCGCGGTGGACCCCGCCCAGGTGCCGGCCGACGGCTACCTGCTGGACGTCCGGGAGCACGACGAGTGGAACGCCGGGCACGCCGAGCGCGCGGTGCACATCCCCATGGGTGAGGTCGTGGCCCGCCTCGCGGAGCTGCCGGAGGACCGCCGCGTGCACGTGGTGTGCCGGGTCGGCGGCCGTTCGGCGCAGGTCGCGCAGTACCTGCTCGCGCAGGGGATCGACGCGGTGAACGTCGACGGCGGCATGCTCGGCTGGGAGGCCGCGGGCCGTCCGCTGGTGGCGGACGGCGGCGACCAGGCGTTCGTGCTCTGAGCCTGCGGCCGGGTCTCCCCGGCCGCGAGGTCAGGCGTCGAAGTCCACCTCCACCGAAGCGGTGACCGGGTGCGACTGGCAGGCCAGTACGTAGCCCGCCTCGATCTCCTCGGGCTCCAGCGCGAAGTTGCGGTCCATCCGCACCTCTCCGGAGACCAGCCGGGACCGGCACGTCCCGCACACCCCGCCCTTGCAGGCGTACGGGGCGTCGGCCCGGTTGCGCAGCACGGTCTCCAGCACCGACTCACCGCCCTGCGAGGGCCAGCTGCCGGCACGCCCGTCGAGGGTCGCCCGCACGGTGGCGCCCTCATGGACACCGGCGACCGCGGCGGCCACCGGTGCGGCGTCCACGTGGAAGATCTCCTCGTGGATGCGGCCGCGGGCCACCCCGAGGCCGCGCAGCGCCCGCTCGGCGCCCTGCACCAGCCCGTAGGGCCCGCACAGGAACCAGCCGTCGATCCGCTCGACCGGCAGCAGCGCCGGCAGCAGACCGGTCAGCCGCTCCTCGTCGAGCCGGCCGGACGGCAGCCCCGCCTGCTGCTCCTCGCGGGAGAGCACGGTGACCAGCTGGAAACGGTCCGGGTAACGGTCCTTCAGGTCCGCGACCTCTTCGAGGAACATCGTGGACGCCGCGGTCCGGTCGCTGCGTATCAGGCAGAACCGGGCCTCCCGCTGCCGGGCCAGCAGGGTGGAGACGATCGACAGCACGGGGGTGATCCCGCTGCCGCCGACGACCGCCGCGAAGTGCCCCGGGCGCGGATGGAGGACGAAGCGCCCGGCCGGACTCATCGCCTCCAGCAGGTCGCCCACCGCCAGTTCCTTGTGGGCGAAGGTCGAGAACTCGCCCTCCTCCACCAGCCGCACGCCCACCCGCAAGGTGCGCGGTGCGGTTCCGTGCGGCGCCGGGTCGCACAGCGAGTACGTCCGCCGGATCTCGCGGCCGTCGGCCCTGAGGCGCAGCGCGATGTGCTGGCCGGGGGTGTAGCGGTAGATCTCGCCCAGTTCCTCGGGCACTTCGAGGGTGACGGCCACCGCGTCGTCCGTGAGCCGGTCGACCTCCGCCACCCGCAGCGGGTGGAAGGCGCCTTGCGCCCCGGGGACGGGTGCCATCTACAGCTCCTTGAAGTGGTCGAACGGCTCGCGACAGCTCTCGCAGCGGCGCAGCGCCTTGCACGAGGTGGAGGAGAAGCGGTTGAGCAGGACGGTGTCGAGGGAGCCGCAGTGCGGGCAGCGCACCGTGAGCTCCAGGGGTATCGGGCCGCCGCCGGGCGCGGTCGTGCGCGGGGGAGCGATGCCGTACTCGGTGAGCTTGCGGCGGCCCTCGTCGGTGATCGCGTCGGTGGACCAGGGCGGTGAGAGCACCGTGCGGACCGACACCTCGGTCATGCCGCGCTCGCGCAGCACCTGCGTCACGTCCGCGGCCATGGTGTCCAGGGCGGGACAGGCGGTGTAGGTGGGCGTGAGCTCGACCTCGACGCTGACCGGGCCGGTGAGGTGCACGTCCCGCAGGATGCCGAGGTCCTCCAGGGTGAGGACGGGCAGCTCCGGGTCGGGGACGGCGCCGACGGCGGCGCGCAGCTCCGCCTCCAGTGCGCTGAGGCCGGCGGTCACCATGTCGCCCCCGGGTGTGCGCGGTGGAGGTGCTGCATCTCCGCGAGCATCCGGCCGAACGGCTCGGTGTGGATGCCCTGCCGGCCGGCGCCGGCGGACCAGGGCGTCACGCTGGGGCCCTCGGGGAGGGTCAGCGTGGCGCGCCCGAGGACGTCGGTGAGCGCGGCGAGCCACGGTTCGCGCAGCTCCGGGAGGGAGACCGGCAGACCCTCGACGGGCTGGAACATCTCGCCTGTGCAGCGCCACAGGGTGTCCAGGGCGCGCTGCATCCGTGCGTGGCTCTCGTCGGTGCCGTCGCCGAGGCGCAGGGTCCACTGGACGGCGTGGTCGCGGTGGTAGGCGACCTCCTTGACGGCCTTGCCGGCGAGCGCGGCCAGGTCGGCCACCTCGGGGCCGCCCTGGGCGCGGGCCAGTTCGCCGTACATCAGCTCCTGGTAGACGGAGAAGTAGAGCTGGCGGGCGATGGTGTGGGCGAAGTCGCCGTTGGGCTGCTCGACGAGCTGGAGGTTGCGGAACTCCCGCTCCTCGCGCAGATAGGCGAGTTCGTCCTCGTCACCGGCGAGGGAGAGCAGGACGCGGGCCTGGCCCAGCAGATCGAGGGCGATGTTGGCGAGGGCGACCTCTTCCTCCAGGACGGGGGCGTGCCCCGCCCACTCCCCCAGGCGCTGGGCGAGTACCAGCGCGTCGTCCCCCAGTGCGATCGCGGCCTTCACAGGTGCTGCACCCCCTCGGGGATCTCGTAGAAGGTCGGGTGCCGGTAGGGCTTGTCGGCGGACGGGGCGAAGAAGGGGTCCTTCTCGTCGGGCGAGGAGGCGGTGATCTCGGTGGACGGGACCACCCAGATGGACACGCCCTCGCTGCGCCGGGTGTACAGATCGCGGGCCTGCCGCAGCGCCATGGCGGCGTCCGGGGCGTGCAGGCTGCCGGCGTGGGTGTGGCTCAGTCCGCGTCGGCTGCGGACGAAGACCTCCCACAGCGGCCACTCCTGGGCGCTGGTCGTCATCGCTCTCCCCCTTCGTGCCCGGCCGTACGACCGGCCGCTCGCTGCTTCGCCGCGTGGGCGGCCGCCGCCTCACGGACCCAGGCGCCCTCTTCGTGGGCGGTGCGCCGCTGGGTCAGGCGCTGTTCGTTGCACGGCCCGTTGCCGCGCAGGACTTCCTGAAACTCGGTCCAGTCGATGGCTCCGTAGTCATGGGCGCCGCGCTCCTCGTTCCACCGCAGGTCGGGGTCGGGGAGGGTGAGGCCGAGGATCTCGGCCTGGGGGACGCAGATGTCCACGAAGCGCTGACGCAGCTCGTCGTTGGAGTGCCGCTTGATCTTCCAGATGGTGGACTGCGCGGAGTGGGCGGACTCGCCGTCCGGCGGACCGAACATCATCAGCGAGGGCCACCACCAGCGGTCGACGGCGTCCTGCGCCATGGCGTGCTGCTCGGCGGTGCCCCTGCTGAGGGCGAGCAGCAGCTCGTACCCCTGGCGCTGGTGGAAGGACTCCTCCTTGCAGATGCGGATCATGGCGCGCGCGTACGGGCCGTAGGAGCAGCGGCACAGCGGCACCTGGTTGGTGATCGCGGCGCCGTCCACGAGCCAGCCGATGGCGCCGACGTCGGCCCAGGTCAGCGTGGGGTAGTTGAAGATCGAGGAGTAGCGCTGGCGGCCGGCGTGGAGCTTGTCGAGCAGCTCGTCGCGGCTGACGCCGAGGGTCTCGGTGGCGCTGTAGAGGTAGAGGCCGTGGCCTGCCTCGTCCTGGACCTTGGCCATCAGGATGGCCTTGCGCCGCAGGGAGGGCGCACGGGTGATCCAGTTGGCCTCCGGCTGCATGCCGATGATCTCGGAGTGGGCGTGCTGTGCCATCTGCCGGACCAGCGTGGCCCGGTAGGCGTCCGGCATCCAGTCGCGAGGCTCGATCCTCGCGTCGGCGGCGACCGCCGCGTCGAATGCCGAGAGGAGTCCGGATTCCGTTTCCGCGGTGTCCGTGCTCTCCCCGGCCGTGGCCGCTGTCGTCATGCGAGGCCCCTTCCCTCCCGACCGACCGATCGTTCGGTTCAATGGTCGGGGGTGCCCGAGAGGGTGTCAAGGCCGGGCGGGGCCTGTGGAGAACCCCGCGGGAGGTGGCCCCCGCCTCCGTCGTGGCGCTCGCGCCGCGCTCCCGAGGCGCCGCCGGGAAGCGTCGATCAGCCGACGAAGACCGGGATGGCTGTACCGCCGAGGTGTGGCATGAGTACCGTTCCGTGCTGAGTGGACCCAGCGGTACGCCGGACGCGCCGGACGCGCCGGATGCACTGGATGCACCGGATACGTCGGACACGCAGGGAACACGCGGAACAGGAGCGGGAGCCACCATGGAGCCACCCGAAGGGCCCGGGGGAGCGACCGGGATATTCGCGCTGTCGCGGCCCTCCCGGATCGCGGTCGCGCTGGCGCTGGCCGCGGCGGTGGTCGCGGTGGCCGTGCACCTCCTCATGGTGTTCCTGCACGTCGCCCCGCAGAACACGCTCTCCAAGCAGCACGGCGACCTGGTCGGCGACTACGTCTACCCCGAGTTCGAGCAGAACTGGAAGCTCTTCGCTCCCAACCCGCTCCAGCAGAACATCCACGTCTGGGCGCGCGCCGAGGTCCGCAAGCCCGACGTCACCACGCAGACCACCGGCTGGATCGACCTCACGGCCATGGACATCGTCGCGATCCGGCACAACATCGCCCCGAGCCACACCGAGCAGAACGAGCTCCGCCGGGCCTGGACCTTCTACAGCACCACGCACGGCGACCAGAACAAGCCGATCGGCCTGCGCGGCGACCTCAGCCAGGAGTACCTGCAGCGGATCGTGGAGCGACGGCTCGGCCCCGAGCTGGGCGGCGACGTGGAACGCGTCCAGGTGCGCACCGGTACGACAGCGGTGGCGGCACCGGTGTGGAGCCCCGAGAACATCGACACGCGCACCAGCTACCAGGTGCTCCCGTGGTGGAACGTCACTTCGCGGGACCAGGCCGTCGCCGCGGGGCAGGAGGACGCGTCGTGATCGAGCCCGTGCCCACCCCGGACCACTCCGTCGACTCCCCCGCGCCCACCTCGGCACCCGCGCCCGCTCAGGATCCGTCCGCGGTGCCGTCGCCCTTCACGGGCCTGGCCACCGCGGCCGACCGCGGCCTGACCCGCGCCCTCGTCCGCGTCACCGGCACCGCCATCGGCCCGTACCAGAGCGCCGTGGTCCGGATCGGCATGGCGCTGACCTGGCTGCTGTTCCTCCTCCGCGAGTTCCCGCACCGCCACGAGCTCTACGGACCCGACGGCGTGTGGGGCTACGACCAGGCGAGCCGGCTGATCGCGGACAACCACGCCTTCACCGTCCTGCTGTGGGGCGACGGCAGGGTCTGGTTCGAGTTCGTCTACGCCGCCTCCATCGCCGCGAGCGCCATGCTGCTGCTGGGCTGGCGGACCAGGACCGCGTCGCTGCTGTTCATGGTCGGCGTGCTGTCGCTGCAGAACCGCAGCGTGTTCATGGGCGACGGCGGCGACAACGTCGTCCACCTGATGGCGATCTACCTGGTCTTCACCCGCTGCGGCCAGGTGTGGTCGCTCGACGCCCGCCGGCGCGCGCGGGGCCGGGACGAGCGGGACGGCGACGCCGCCGGGATCGCCCTGTGGGGCGTGCTGGGGATGTTCCTCCTGATCGCCCAGTTGCTCGGCCGCACCGGCCTGACCTGGACGGACGGGATGCTGCCGTGGCTCGGCTGGACCCCGTTCCTGTGGGGCGTCCTGCTGCTGCAGGCCGTGTGGTGGGCGGTGCGCCGCTGGGCGCCCGGCGAGCCCCGCACGCTCCTGGACGTGTTCGCCAACATCACGCACAACGCGGCGATGCTGGTCATCGTCGTCGAGGTGTGTCTGATCTACGCGACCGCCGGCTGGTACAAGATCCAGGGGTCGCGCTGGCAGGACGGCACCGCGCTGTACTACCCGCTCCACCTGGACGACTTCAGCCCGTGGCCGGAGCTGTCGCACGCCATGGCGAGCAGCGGCCTGATGGTCATGGTGATCACGTACGGGACGGTGATCGTCCAGGTCGCCTTCCCGTTCACCCTCTTCAACCGCCGCGTGAAGAACGCCCTGCTCGCGCTGATGATCGTCGAGCACGCCTCGATCGCGTTCCTTCTCGGCCTGCCGTTCTTCTCGATGGCGATGATCGCGGCCGACGCGGTCTTCCTGCCCACGGGTTTCCTGCGCTGGACGGGCGACCGCCTGGGCCGGCCGGCCCGCCGCGGCCCGGCGGGCCGCGCCGGTACCGGCGAGCGCGCCATGGTGCCGGGTCCCGGCCGCGGCCGCGCGGAGCCGGGCGCGGAGCCCGCGCCTACGGACCTGCCGGTGTGACGCCGGCGGCCCCGGAGGCCGGGTCCGGCAGCCAGTGGAACAGGGCCATGCCGACCGTGGTCGCGAGGTTGAAGCTGGAGACCTGGGGGCGCATGGGCACGGCCAGCAGCCGGGTGGCCCGGTCCCGCAGGCCGGGCGAGATCCCGTGCCGCTCCGAGCCGAAGGCCAGCAGCGCGTCGTCGGGGAGGGGCACGCGGCGGATGTCCTCGCCCTCGGGGTCCAGCACGTAGAGCGGGCCCGGGGGCAGTGCGTCGAGGGGCAGGCGCTCCACGGCGGTCGCGTAGTGCAGGCCGGCCCCGGCCCGGACGACGTTCGGGTGCCAGGGGTCCAGGTCGTCGGGGCCGCCGACGGTGACCACGCCGGTGGCGCCGAAGCCGGCCGCGAGACGGATGACGGCGCCGACGTTCCCGAGGTTGCGCGGGTCGTCGAGGACGACGACGGGCGCCCGGCGGGGTTGCCCGGACAGGACGCGCAGATTCGCCTCCCGGTCCGGGCGCGAGGCGAGCGCCGCGATGCCCGTGGGGTGGATCCGGGGCACCAGTTCGCGCAGGGCGGCGGCCGGGACCTCGACGGCCAGGGCTCCGACGGCCGCGGCGACGTCCTCGGCCAGATCGGCCGCCAGGGCCAGGACCGCGGCCTTGTCGGACGTGAGCACGGTGTGGATCCGGGCTCCGAAGCGCAGGGCGTGCTTCAGCGCGTGGAAGCCGTCCAGCAGGACGGCCCCGGGGGCGGCCTCCCGCCATTCCCGGGTGATCCGCCGGGTGTCGTCCGTGCTCATGGCCTCAGCCTAGGGGCAGCGCTCAGACGTCCCGGACCGGCGGATTGGCGGGGGAGAACTCGGGGCTGCCCCAGCGCAGGGTGCTGAGGCCGGGCAGCTCGACGACTTCGGCGACCGTGAAGTCCACTCCGCGCCCGTCCTCGCCGTCCGGGTCGCCGTCCCAGTCGACGCGCGCCGTACCGGTCAGCATGAGGACGCCGCCGGTCTTCCAGTCGGGGAAGAGCAGTCCGGTGGCGGGCCTGGTGGTGATGTTGCCCAGCGTCATGAACATGGAGTTGCCGCTGTAGTCCGGCCAGCGCAGCCGGTTGCCGTCGGTCACCTTCACGAAGCCGGGGTCGCCGCCGCGATGGGAGGCGTCGGCGGCACCGTCGGGGCCGGCCGTCGCGACGAAGAAGGTGTCCGCGGCGCGGATCCGGTCCTGCTGGGCGGCGGTGAGCCCGGTGCCGCGCGTGACCGTGCCGCCGGTCGCCGGGGGCAGCCCCGCGGCCGTCAGCTCGCGGCGCTGGATGTACTTGGGGCAGTTGGCGTACACCTGCTCGGCGCGGATCAGCAGGCCGTCGCCGTCGGGGCGGGCGCTGCCGTTGACCCGCATGCGCCGGCGGGTCTCCGGCTCGACGGCGATGAGCCCGACGCGGGCCGGGCCGCCGAGGGTCGCGGCCAGCGGGTCGTCGGGGTGCGGCCGGGCGGCGACGGTGAGCGTGTGCACGTCGGGGGAGCGCACGAAGCCGGGAGAGCCGGTCAGCAGCGAGGCCCACAAACGTCCCCGCTGGTCTGCGGCGCCGACGACGATCATCCTTCGCTGTTCCAGGAAGGCCGCGGCGACGGCCGGCACGTCGTCACGGATGCCGCGCCCGACGTGGTCGGCGCGGACGAGGACGCCGGCGCGGGCCTGCACGGCCCGTTCGCCGGGGTGGTACGTGCTGGTCGGGGCTGTCGCCATGCCGGGGTCCTTCCTGGGTGGGGCGGGCCGGATCGGGACGTACGCGCGGGCTCTCGGCGCGGTCGCGCGATCGTGCGGTCAGAAGAAGCCGCACGTGGGGGCGGCCTCATGGGGTGCCGGGGCGGTGTCGGCGCCGGAGTCGGTGAAGATCTCCAGCCGGATGCCGTCCGGGTCGGCGAAGAAGATGCCGCCGGACGAGCCGCCCTCCCGGTGGGGGACCACGCCCTCATGGGCGAAGGAGGCGCCGAGCCCGCGCAGGACGTCCTCGGCGGCGCGGACCTCCTCGACCGAACCGACCCGGAAGGACAGGTGGTGCAGGCCCGGCCGGGAGACGGCGAAGTCGCCCTCGCTCTGCTGCCACAGGGTCAGGACGAGGGTGTCGCCCAGGGACAGGAAGGCCCAGCGGCGGTCCCCGTCGGCGCCCTCGGCGGCCTCGAATCCGAAGACCCGCTGGTAGAAGGCGACGGATCGGTCGAGGTCCGTCACGTTGAGGCCGACGTGGCCCGTGCGCAGGGAGGCGGGTGCGGCGGCTGTGGACATGGGGCGGTGGCTCCCTCGGCCGTGGTCGCCCGGCCCGTCCAGGCTAACCGTTCTTTACGAACATAAGGGTTAGCCTGGAAGGAGTCAACCGGTATCAGCCGCCGAAAGGGTTAGAGTGAGGCCATGCCGTCCGTGATCGATCCGCGCCCGCTGCTCGGGGAACCCGTCTCGCTCGACCTGCTCAACACGCGCTGGACGGCCGGCGACGAGGTACGGGACCTGCTCACAGGGCCCGGCGGCCTGACGGTCTGGCTGGAGGCGAACGGGCTGGCGGGGCGCTGCCCGGACGACGCGGCGGCACTGGAGGCCGCGCTCGCCGCTCGTGAGGCGCTCGCGGTGGCGGTGCGCGATCCCGGGGCGCCGTCGCCCGCGGCGCTGGACGGGCTGAACGCCGTGCTCGCCCACGGGCGGGTCCGGCGCTTCGTCGGCCCGGACGGACGTCCGGCGGAGGAGGTCGAGACCGACTTCCCGGCCTGGCGGGCACCGTGGATCGCCGTCGACGACTACCTGGGGCTGCTGGCCGCCGATCCGCCGCGGATCCGGGCCTGCGCCCACGACCGGTGCATCCTGCATTTCTTCGACACCTCGCAGAACCGCAGGCGCCGCTGGTGCTCCATGGCGGTGTGCGGCAACCGCGCCAAGGCGTCGCGGCACCACGCGCGCACAAAGGAGCCCCGTCCGGAGTGACAGGGCTCCCCCGGACGGGGCGGTGGTACGGGCTCGCGGATCAGGCGGGGCGGCGGACCTCGATGACCCGGAAGCGGTTCGCGACGAAGGCGCCGTCGCACAGCGCGGCGTTGGCGGCCGGGTTGCCGCCGGAGCCGTGGAAGTCGGAGAACGCGGCCGTCTGGTTCACGTACACCCCGCCGGTCAGGTTGAGGGAGAGCTGGGCGGCCTCCTCCAGGCAGACCTCCTCGGCCTTCCGCTCCACCTCGGGGGAGGTCGTGTACGCGCCGACCGTCATCGCGCCCTTCTCGCGCACCGTGCGGCGCAGGAGCTCCAGCGCGTCGTCCGTGGAGTCCATGGCCACGGCGAAGGACACCGGGCCGAAGCACTCCGACATGTAGGCGGCCTCGTCGTCCGGCTTGGCGCCGTCCAGCTTGACCATCAGCGGGGTGCGGACCACGGCGCCGGGGAACTCGGGGTGGTCGACCTCGCGCGAGGCGAGGGCGACCTCGCCGAGGGAGGCTGCGGCCTCCAGCCGGGCCTTCACGTCGGGGTTGACCAGGGCGCCGAGCAGGGCGTTGGCGCGGGCGTCGTCGCCGAGCAGGCCGCTCACGGCCGCCGCCAGGTCGGCCGTCACCTCGTCGAAGCTCTTGTGCCCGGCGTCGGTCGCGACGCCGTCACGGGGGATGAGGAAGTTCTGCGGGGTGGTGCACATCTGACCGCTGTAGAGCGACAGCGAGAAGGCCAGGTTGGACAGCAGGCCCTTGTAGTCGTCCGTGGAGTCGATCAGGACGGTGTTGACGCCGGCCTTCTCGGTGTAGACCTGCGCCTGGCGGGCGTTGGCCTCCAGCCAGTCGCCGAAGGCGGTGGAGCCGGTGTAGTCGATGATGCGGATCTCGGGCCGCAGGGCCAGCGTCTTGGCCAGGCCCTCGCCGGGGCGCTCGGCGGCCAGGCACACCAGGTTCGGGTCGAAGCCGGTCTCGGCGAGCACCTCGCGCGCGATGCGCACGGTCAGCGCGAGCGGCAGCACGGCCCGCGGGTGCGGCTTGACCAGGACCGGGTTGCCGGTCGCCAGGGAGGCGAACAGGCCCGGGTAGCCGTTCCAGGTCGGGAAGGTGTTGCAGCCGATCACCAGCGCGACGCCGCGCGGCACCGCGGTGAACTCCTTGCGCAGGACCAGCGGGTCCCGCTTGCCCTGCGGCTTGGTCCACTCGGCCGCGCCCGGGGTGCGCACCTGCTCCGCGTAGGCGTACGCGACGGCTTCCAGGCCGCGGTCCTGGGCGTGGGGGCCACCGGCCTGGAACGCCATCATGAAGGCCTGGCCGGAGGTGTGCATGACCGCGTGGGCCATCTCCGTGGTGCGCGCGTTGATCCGCGCCAGGATCTCCAGGCAGACCAGGGCGCGCGTCTCGGGCCCGGCCTCGCGCCAGGCCGGCATCGCGGCCCGCATCGCGGGGAGCAGCACGTCCACGTCGGGATGCGGGTACTCCGCGCCGAGCTCGATGCCGTACGGGGAGACCTCGCCGCCGGTCCAGCCGTCGGTGCCGGGCTGGTCCAGGTCGAAGCGGGTGCCGTGGAGGGCGTCGAACGCGGCCTTGCCGGTCTCGGCGTCGGCGTATGCCTTGGGGTGCTCGGGGTACGGAGACCAGTACTCGCGAGTACGGATTGCCTCGAGGGCCTTGTCGAGCGTCTCGCGATGCTTTTCGATCAGCGGGACAGCGGTGAGAACGGCAGCCATGGGGGCCAACTCCTCGTCGAGCTGGTGCTACGGGTGGGCAGGGTGCTGGCAACACGGCTAGATTAACCGAATGTTCGGTCGGGACAAGGGGGCCTGCCGAAGCTGTGGACAAGTGGCGAGGAGCAGAGGCGACGATGAGCGCTCTTGACCGATCCAGCACGATCGCCGTTGTCGGCACGGGCACCATGGGCCAGGGAATCGCCCAGGTCGCACTGGTCGCGGGCCACTCGGTACGGCTCTACGACGCCGGGCCGGGCCGCGCTGAGCAGGCCGAGCGGGCCATAGCGGAGCGGCTGGACCGGCTGGTGGAGAAGGGCCGCATGACCGCCGCGGAGCGCGACGCGGCACGCGGCCGGCTGGCCGCCGCGCAGGCGATCGAGGACCTGGCGGGCGTGTCGCTGGTGGTCGAGGCGATCCTGGAGGAGCTCGGCGCCAAGCAGCAGCTCTTCACCGCGCTGGAGAGCGTGGTTCCCGAGGACTGCCTGCTGGCCACCAACACCTCGTCCCTGTCGGTCACCGCCGTGGGCGGCGCCCTGCGCCTGCCGGGCCGCTTCGTGGGCCTGCACTTCTTCAACCCCGCGCCGCTGCTCCCCCTGGTGGAGGTGGTCTCCGGCGCCGCCACCGACGAGGCGGCCGCCCAGGTCGCGTACGACACCGCCGCCGCCTGGGGCAAGACGCCGGTGCGCTGCACCGACACCCCGGGCTTCATCGTCAACCGCGTCGCGCGTCCGTTCTACGCCGAGGCGTTCCGGCTGTACGAGGAGCGGGCCGCGGACCCGGCGACCATCGACGCGGTGCTGCGGGAGAGCGGCGGCTTCCGCATGGGGCCCTTCGAACTGACCGACCTGATCGGCCAGGACGTGAACGAGGCCGTCACACGGTCGGTCTGGGACTCCTTCTTCCAGGACCCGAAGTTCACCCCGTCCCTCGCGCAGCGCCGCCTGGTGGAGTCCGGGCGGCTGGGCCGCAAGGCGGGGCACGGCTGGTACGACCACGCACCGGGCGCGACGCCGCCGGCGCCCCGCACGGCCGGGCCGGAGAAGCCGCCCGCCCGGGTGACCACGCGCATGAGCGCGTCCGGGCCGGCCGGTGTGCTGCCCGAACTGATCGCCGAGGCGGGCATCGAGGTGGTGGCCGGCGACTTCTTCGACCCCTTCGACGCCTACCTGGAGCTGCCCGGGGGCGGGCAGCTCCATCTGGCCACCGGCGCCGCGGCCACGCCGGACCCCACCGTGCGGGACCAGGGCGGCGACTGGGTGCAGTTCGATCTGGCGCTGGACTACCGCGCCGCCACCCGTATCGCCCTCGCCCCGGCCGACACCGCCCGCCCGGAGACGGTGCAGGCCGCGATCGGGCTGTTCCAGGCGCTGGGCAAGCAGGTCAGCGTCATCGACGACACCCCGGGCATGATCGTCGCCCGTACCGTGGCGATGCTCGTGGACTTCGCGGCCGACGCGGTCGCCCGCGGCGTGGCCTCGCCGCAGGACATCGACGCCGCGATGCGGATGGGCGTGAACTACCCGCGCGGGCCGCTGGCGTGGGGGGACGAGCTGGGCCCGGCGTGGGTCGTGGAGGTGCTGCGCAATCTGCACGAGGCCTTTCCCGGCGGCCGTTACGCCCCGTCCCGCCTGCTGAACCGCCGCGCGGCGGCCGAGAGGGGACTGCTCTCATCATGACCATGGCACAGCGCGGCACCCCCGCCCCGAAGCGGGACACCTACACCCCGGACTCGCTGCTCGCCGTCGCCGTGCAGGTCTTCAACGAGCGCGGCTACGACGGCACGTCCATGGAGCATCTGTCGCAGGCCGCCGGTATCTCCAAGTCCTCCATCTACCACCATGTGCGGGGCAAGGAGGAGCTGCTGCAGCGGGCCGTCGGGCGTGCCCTGGACGGACTGTTCGGCATCCTGGAGGAGCCGGAGGCGCGGCGCGGGCGCGCTGTCGAGCGGCTGGAGTACGTCACGCGGCGCACCACCGAGGTGCTGATGGCGGAGCTGCCCTACGTCACCCTGCTGCTGCGGGTACGCGGCAACACCAAGACCGAGCGCTGGGCCCTGGAGCGACGCAGGGAGTTCGACCACCGGGTCGCCGACCTGCTGAAGTCCGCGGTGGCGGAGGGCGACCTGCGGGTGGACGTGGCGCCGAGGCTCGCCACCCGGCTGCTCTTCGGAATGATCAACTCCCTGGTCGAGTGGTACCGGCCGCACGTGCCCGGCGCCGGGGGCGCGGAGGGCGCGGCGGCTCCGACGGAAGCGGCGGAGCAGGAGGACGCGGCGGTCGTGGACGCCGTGGTGCGGCTGGCGTTCGACGGGCTGCGGATACCTTGACGTTGGTCTAGTCCAACCCTCACGCTCAGGGCCATGTCATTCATGGTCGCAGTCCGTGTGTGCGCGCCGCTGACCGCCGTCCTGCTGCTCGCGGGGTGCGGGGGCGGAGGTGACGGGAAGGCTGCCGCCGAGGCCACGCCGCCGGAGGATTTCGGGTGCCTCACCGCGGCCCAGGCGAAGGCCGGGAGCACGTCCTACGACGACACCGAGGGAAACCCGGTGGACGCCTGGCTCGGGGGCAAGGGCGACGCCGCCGTGCTGCTGATGCACCAGTCGGACGGCGACCTGTGCCAGTGGATGCCGCAGGCGGACCTGCTCGTCGAGGACGGCTACCGGGTCCTGGTCGTCGACTCCAACGGGAGCGAGGTCCCGGAGGTCGTCGGCGGGGTGAAGCTGCTGCGCGCCAAGGGCGCACGGCACGTACTGCTCATGGGCGCGTCCAAGGGCGGCACGGGCGTCCTGGCGGGAGCCGTGGAGGTGAGCCCGCCGGTGGACGCCGTGGTCTCGCTGTCCGCCCCCGAGTACTACGGGGTGACGGACGCCGGTTCGGCGGTGCCGCGCCTGACGGCGCCGGTGCTCTACATGGCCGCGGCCGGTGACACCGAGTTCGCCGAGGCGGGCAAGGCGCTGCACAAGGCGACGAAGAAGGCCCCCGAGAACCGGCTGGAGATCGTCAACGGTCCCATGCACGGGGTGGGCATGCTCAGCGACGACGCCAACTGGGCCACCGTCACGGACTTTCTCGCGAAGTACGCGGGCGGGGGCGGCGGCGCCGGCTAGTCGGTCAGCACGCGGTCGGTCTCCTCGAAGACCAGCAGGGTGCGGCTGCTGAGGACCTCCGGCACCGCCTGGATCCGGGTGAGCACCAACTCCCGCAGGCTGCGGTTGTCCGGGGTGTGCACCAGCATCAGCACGTCGAAGTCCCCGCTGACCAGGGCGATGTGCGCCACCCCCGGCAGCTCCATCAACTTCTCCCGCACGGTGCGCCAGGAGTTCTGGACGATCTTCAAGGTGATGTACGCGGACGCTCCCTGGCCTGCCCGCTCGTGGTCGACGCGGGCGGTGAAGCCGCGGATGACGCCGTCCTCGATGAGCCGGTTGATGCGGGCGTACGCGTTCGCCCGCGACACGTGGACCCGCTCGGCGACCGACCGTATCGACGCCCGGCCGTCCTCCTGCAGGTAGCGCAGGATCGCGCGGTCGATCGCGTCCAGCGGCCGGACCGCCGCGGCGGGGTCGGCCGCCGCGGCCGCCGCGGCCGGCTGGCCTTCGGGGGAGGTCCCCCGAGAAATTTGGGAATCCGTCACGCCCCCGAGCCTCCCTAGCATGGACGTACTGGCTCCATCTCAGGCTGTGCAGAACCGTTTGTCCACAGGCGGAACACACCTGTAGCCAAAATGCCTCCGGCGACCGAACAATCGGTAGGGGAAGCGATACCCGCTGCCCCGATACGAACACGCCCACGAGGAGGTGCTCGCGATGACCGTCCTGGACCAGCCTGTCTGGCACCCCCGCACCGATCCGGCGCCGCTGCTGCCCGATGCCGAGCCGTACCGGCTGCTCGGCACCCCGGCGGCCGGCGCCCTCGATGCAGGACTCCTGACCTCGATGTACGGACAGCTGGTGCGCGGCCGCCGGTACAACCGGCAGGCCACCGCGCTGACGAAGCAGGGCCGGCTCGCCGTGTACCCCTCCAGCACCGGTCAGGAGGCCTGCGAGGTCGCCGCCGCGCTCGCCCTGGAGCCGCGGGACTGGCTGTTCCCCAGCTATCGCGACACCCTCGCCGCCGTCGCCCGCGGCGTCGACCCCGTCGAGGCGCTGACGCTGCTGCGCGGCGACTGGCACACCGGCTACGACCCGCACGAGCACCGCGTCGCCCCCCTCAGCACCCCGCTGGCCACCCAGCTGCCGCACGCGGTCGGTCTCGCGCACGCCGCCCGCCTCAAGGGTGACGACGTGGTGGCGCTCGCCATGGTCGGTGACGGCGGCACCAGCGAGGGCGACTTCCACGAGGCGCTCAACTTCGCCGCCGTCTGGCGCGCGCCCGTGGTCTTCTTCGTGCAGAACAACGGCTTCGCCATCTCGGTGCCCCTCGCCAAGCAGACGGCCGCGCCCTCGCTGGCGCACAAGGCCGTCGGATACGGGATGCCCGGCCGCCTCGTGGACGGAAACGACATAGCCGCGGTGCACTCCGTGCTCACCGAGGCCGTCGCCCGCGCCCGTGAGGGCGGCGGACCCACCCTGGTGGAGGCCGTCACCTACCGCATCGACGCCCACACCAACGCCGACGACGCCACGCGCTACCGCGAGGACGCCGAGGTCGAGGCCTGGCGCGAGCACGACCCGATCGCCGTGATGGAGCGCGCGCTGCGCTCCCGCGACCTGCTCGACGACGCGCTGACCGCCCAGGCCGAGAAGGACGCCGAGGCCATGGCCGCCGATCTGCGCGAGCGCATGAACCAGGATCCGGTCCTGGACCCGATGGATCTGTTCGCCCACGTCTACGCCGAGCCCACCCCGCAGTTGCGGGAGCAGGCCGCGATGCTGCAGGCCGAGCTGGAGGCCGAGGCCCACTCATGAGCACCGCAACCACCACCCCGGTCGCCGCCGCGCGCAAGCCCGCGACCATGGCGCAGGCCCTCAACCGGGCCCTGCGCGACGCCCTCGCCGACGACCCGGACGTCCATCTCTTCGGCGAGGACATCGGCACCCTCGGCGGCGTCTTCCGCATCACCGACGGCCTCGCCGCGGAGTTCGGCGACACCCGCTGCACCGACACCCCGCTCGCCGAGGCCGGCATCCTCGGCACGGCCGTCGGGATGGCGATGTACGGCATGCGCCCCGTCGTCGAGATGCAGTTCGACGCGTTCGCCTACCCCGCGTTCGAGCAACTGGTCAGCCACGTGGCCCGGATGCGCAACCGGACGCGCGGCACGATGCCGCTGCCGATCACCATCCGCGTGCCCTTCGGCGGCGGCATCGGCGGCGTCGAGCACCACAGCGACTCCTCCGAGGCGTACTACACCCACACCCCCGGTCTGCACGTCGTCACCCCGGCCACCGTCGCCGACGCCTACGGGCTGCTGCGCGCCTCGATAGCCTCCGACGACCCGGTGATCTTCCTGGAGCCCAAGCGGCTGTACTGGTCCAAGGCCGACTGGACGGCGGAGGCACCGGAGGAGGTCGCGCCGATCGGCAAGGCGGTGGTCCGGCGTCCCGGCCGCTCGGCGACGCTCATCACCTACGGCCCCTCGGTGCCGGTCTGCATGGAGGCCGCGGAGGCCGCCGTGCAGGAGGGCTGGGACCTGGAGGTCGTGGACCTGCGCAGCCTGGTGCCCTTCGACGACGAGACGGTGACGGCGTCGGTGCGACGCACCGGGCGCGCGGTGGTGGTCCAGGAGGCCTCCGGCTTCGGCGGCATCGGCGCGGAGATCGCCGCCCGGGTCACCGAGCGGTGCTTCCACTACCTGGAGGCCCCGGTCCTGCGGGTCGCCGGCTTCGACATCCCGTATCCGCCGCCGATGCTGGAGCGGCACCACCTGCCCGGTGTCGACCGCATCCTCGACACGGTCGGCCGGCTGCAGTGGGAGGGGGCGTGATGGCCGTCGTCCGCGAGTTCGCGCTGCCCGATCTCGGGGAGGGCCTGACCGAGGCCGAGATCGTGCGGTGGATGGTGCAGGTCGGTGACGTCGTCGCCATCGACCAGCCGGTGGTCGAGGTGGAGACGGCCAAGGCCGTGGTGGAGGTGCCGTGCCCCTACGGGGGAGTCGTCACCGCCCGCTTCGGCGAGGAGGGCGAGACCCTCGACGTCGGACGCCCGCTGATCACCGTCGCGGTGGAGTCCCATGAGGAGGCCGTCCCCGTCGGCGCCGACGGAGCCTCCCCCAACGGGGATTCCGGCTCGGGCAACGTCCTGGTCGGGTACGGGACGAGCGGCCCCGCGGCCCGGCGTCGCCGGGTCCGCCAGGCCTTCGCGCCCGCGGCCCCGCAGACCGTCACGGCGACCGTCCCCCGGTCCGCCCCGGCTCCGGCTGTCGCGCCCGCCCCCGCCGCGAGCCTCGTGGCGGACGACCGGGTGACCGGGCCGGTGGCGGTCATCTCGCCGCTGGTGCGGCGCATCGCCCGCGAGCACGGGCTCGACCTGCGCGCGCTGAAGGGGACCGGCCCCGACGGGCTGATCCTGCGGGCGGACGTCGAGCGCGCCATCACGGCGGCCGCCGAGCCGGTGACCGCGACTGCCGCCGCCGCGACGCCGGCCGCCGAGGGCACCCGCATCCCGCTCAGGGGCATCCGGGGAGCCGTCGCCGAGAAGCTCAGCCGCAGCCGCCGGGAGATCCCGGACGCCACGTGCTGGGTGGACGCCGACGCCACCGAACTGCTCGCGGCGCGGGCCGCGATGAACGCGGCGGGCGGTCCCAAGGTGTCCGTCCTCGCCGTGCTGGCGCGGATCTGCACCGCCGCGCTCGCCCGTCACCCCGACCTCAACGCCACGGTGGACACCGAGCGCGGCGAGATCGTCCGGCTGCCCGCGGTGCACCTGGGCTTCGCCGCCCAGACCGACCGCGGACTGGTCGTCCCCGTCGTCCGGGACGCGCAGGCGCGCAGCACGGAGGAGCTCTCGGCGGAGATCGCCCGGCTCACCGAGGCCGCGCGAACCGGCCGTCTGACCCCGGCCGAACTGACCGGCGGCACCTTCACGCTCAACAACTACGGCGTCTTCGGCGTCGACGGCTCCACGCCGATCATCAACCACCCCGAGGCCGCGATGCTGGGAGTCGGCCGCATAGCGCCCAAGCCGTGGGTACATCAGGGGGAGCTGGCGGTGCGTCAGGTCGTGCAGCTGTCGTTCACCTTCGACCACCGGGTGTGCGACGGCGGCACCGCCGGCGGATTCCTGCGCTACGTCGCCGACTGCGTGGAGCAGCCTGCGGTCCTGCTGCGGGGGGTGTGAGCGGCTCGCGTGGGGCCATACTCCGGGCATGACTTCGCAGCCGGGTGCGGCCGTACCCCATGACGAGCCCTTCGACGCGGTCGTCCTCGCCGGGGGTGCCGCACGGCGCCTCGGCGGGGCCGACAAGCCCGGACTGCCGGTCGCGGGAAGGGCGTTGATCGACCGGGTTCTGGACGCGTGCGCCGGCGCGGGTACGACGGTCGTCGTCGGCCCGCGCCGGGCGACCGCCCGCCCGGTCGTCTGGGCCCGTGAGGAACCCCCCGGCGGCGGCCCGCTGCCCGCGCTCGCGGCGGGACTGGGCGGGGGTGTGACCGCCGACGTGGTGCTGGTGCTCGCCGCCGACCTGCCCTTCCTGTCCCCCGCGACGGTACGGGCGCTGCTCGCGGCGCTCGGCGGGCCGGACGGCGGGCAGGGCCACGACGGTGTCGTCCTCACCGACCCGGACGGCCGCGACCAGCCGCTGGCGGCGGCCTACCGCGCGGAGCCGCTGCGACGGGAGATCGCCCTCCTCGCCGCCGAGCACGGCGGCCTGTCCGGTCTGCCGCTGCGTCTGCTCACCGCGGAACTGCGGCTGCTGAGGCTGGCCGACCCCACCGGACGGGCCTCCTTCGACTGCGACACCTGGGACGACCTCTCCACAGCGAGGGCCCGTATCAGGGAGCATGGGACCGTGCTGGATGAATGGATTGCCACTGTCAAGGCGGAACTGGGCATCGACCTCGACGTCGACACCGGTGTGCTGCTGGATCTCGCGCGCGACGCCGCGCACGGCGTGGCGCGCCCCGCGGCGCCCCTGACCACCTTCCTGGTCGGCTACGCGGCCGCCGCGGCCGGTGGCGGGGAGCAGGCCGTCGCCGAGGCGGCCCGGCGCGCGGCCGACCTGGCCGAACGCTGGGCGAAGGAGGCGGACACCGGGGAAGCGGAGGCATGAGCGTTCCAGGCGCGCCCGGCGGGGCCCGCGGTCTGGACGGCCGGGACGGCCGGGACACCGCGCCACCGGTCGACCTCGCGGCTGCCGAGGCGGCGGTCGACGACGAACTGGAGCAGGCCCTCGCCCTCGCCAACGCGCGCCGCGGCCCCCTCCGGTACGCCGCGGCGAGCCCGCGCACGGACGGCACCGCCCCGGCGCCCCACGCCCCCCAGGACACCGACATCCCGCATCCCCCGCATCGCCCGCACCCTCCTCGCGCCCATGACGACACCTCCTGGCCCGAGGCCCGCCGTATCGCGGCTGCCGCGGGCTCGCCGCTCCGGCGCGAACTCAGGCCGCTCGCCCAGGCCCTGGGCTGCGCACTCGCCGAGCCGCTGGTGGCGCTGACCGACCTGCCGTCCTTCGACACCTCCGCGATGGACGGCTGGGCCGTCGCGGGACCGGGCCCCTGGCGGCCCGAGGGCCGGGTGCTCGCCGGTGAACGGGCCCTCGCCGCGCTGCCGGACGGCCACGCGACCGGCATCGCCACCGGCGCCCTGCTCCCGGCCGGTACGACCGCCGTGCTGCGCAGCGAGTACAGCCGCCTCGGCCCGGACGGCCTGCTGCACGCCACCCGGGGCGGCCCCGGACCCGGGCAGGACGTGCGTCCGCGGGGCCAGGAGTGCCGCAGCGGCGACGAGTTGCTGGCCACCGGCGCCCTCGTCACGCCCGCCGTGCTGGGCCTGGCCGCCGCGGCGGGCTACGACCAACTGCAGGTGACGGTCCGCCCGACCGTCGAGATCCTGGTCATCGGCGACGAGTTGCTGGACCGCGGCGTGCCCGGTTCCGGCCGGGTGCGGGACGCGCTGGGCCCGTTGCTGCCCGCCTGGCTCGCCGCGCTGGGTGCCGACGTCGTCACGTCCCGCCGGTTGAAGGACGACGCCGACCTGCTGTGCGAGGCCGTCACGGGGTCCGGCGCCGATCTGGTGGTGACCACCGGTGGCACGGCGGGCGGCCCGGTCGACTTCGTGCACCCCGTGCTCGCGCGCATCGGCGCGCGGCTGCTCGTGGACGGTGTCGCCGTACGGCCGGGCCATCCCATGCTGCTCGCCGAACTGCTCGGTGATGGAGGCTACTTGGTGGGCCTTCCGGGCAATCCCCTGGCGGCCGTCTCCGGGGTGCTCACGCTGATCGTGCCCCTGGTGCGCAGGCTCGCGGGCCGGCCGGCGCCGGTGCCCTCGGCGGTCCGCCTCACCGGCGACGTCCCCGGCCACCCCAGGGACACCCGGCTGGTGCCGGTGATCCTGGACGAGGAGTCGCGGGCGGTCCCGCTGCGCTTCAGCGGGCCGGCCATGCTGCGCGGCATCGCCACCGCCGACGGGATGGCCGTGATCCCGCCCGGCGGGGCCGCCAAGGGCGACACCACCGCCGTGCTGGAGACCGGCTGGGGGCGCCTGTGACCGCGGGGCCCGGCGGTCCCGGCGGTCCCGGCGACCCGGCGGGACCGGGTGGTCCGGGCCGCCGGCCCTGGCCCGCCCGGCGCGGACGCCACGACGTCCGGGGCGGCCAGGACGGGGCGCAGTTCCTCCGGCTGCCGCACACCGCCCCCCGCAGCCCGATGCGGCAGGTCGGCCGGCGTCTCGCGTACGCGCTGGCCTGCCTGTTCGCCACCGTCGGCATCGTCTGGGCCGACCGCGGGGGGTACCACGACAACGCGGGCGGCACGATGTCGTTCCTCGACTGCCTGTACTACGCCACCGTCACCCTCTCCACCACCGGCTACGGCGACATCGTCCCCTACAGCGCGGGCGCCCGGCTGACCAATGTGCTGCTGGTGACGCCGCTGCGCGTGCTCTTCCTGATCATCCTGGTCGGCACCACGCTCGAAGTGCTCACCGAGCGCACCCGCGAGCAGTACCGCCAACAGCGCTGGAGGTCCTCGGTGCGCGACCACACCGTCATCGTCGGATACGGCACGAAGGGCCGGTCCGCCGCCAGGACGCTGACCGGCCACGGCGTGCCCGCCAAGAACATCGTGGTCGTCGACCCCGAACCCAAGGCGGTGGACGCCGCGGTGGCCGCCGGCTTCGTCGGCGTGACGGGCGACGCCACGCGCAACAGCGTCCTGATGCGGGCGGAGATCCAGCGCGCCAAGGAGCTCATCATCGCCGCGCAGCGCGACGACACCGCCGTCCTGGTCGCCCTGACGGCGCGCCAGCTCAATCCGCGGATCACCATCGTCGCCTCCGTTCGCGAGGAGGAGAACGCCCCGCTGCTGCGGCAGTCGGGGGCGAACGCCGTCGTCACCAGTTCCGGGGCGGCGGGGCGGCTGCTCGGGATGTCGATGCTGAGCCCCAGCGCGGGCGAGGTGATGGAGGAGCTGATCACCTACGGCAGCGGCCTGGACCTCATCGAGCGTCCCGTCACCAAGGCCGAGGCCGGGCGCGCGCCGCGGGAGATCGGCGACCTGGTGGTGGCCGTCAAGCGCGGCCACCGGCTGCTGGACCACGACGACTCCGAGGCGGCCGTGCTCCAGCTGACCGACCGGGTCATCGTCATCCACAGGGTGGACCGGAGGGACCCGATTCCGCCCGGGCAGAGGTAGCGTCGGCTCCATGCATGCGATCACGATCCCCGAACCCGGCGGCCCGGACGCGCTCGTCTGGGCCGAGGTCCCCGATCCCGTACCGGCCGAGGGCGAGGTGCTGGTCGAGGTGGCGGCCAGCGCCGTCAACCGGGCCGACCTGCTGCAACGGCAGGGCTTCTACGACCCGCCGCCCGGCGCGTCCCCATACCCCGGCCTGGAGTGCTCGGGGCGGGTCGCCGCGCTCGGCCCCGGCGTCACCGGATGGTCCGTGGGCGACGAGGTCTGCGCCCTGCTGGCCGGCGGCGGCTACGCGGAGAAGGTCGCCGTGCCGGTCGGCCAGTTGCTGCCCGTCCCCAAGGGGGTGTCGCTCGTGGACGCGGCCGCCCTGCCGGAGGTGGTGTGCACGGTGTGGTCGAACGTCTTCATGGTGGCCCATCTGCGCCCGGGCGAGACGCTGCTCGTGCACGGCGGTTCCAGCGGTATCGGCACCATGGCGATCCAGCTGGCCAAGGCCGTGGGTGCGAAGGTCGCCGTCACGGCCGGCAGCGCGGCCAAGCTGGAGCGCTGCCGTGAGCTCGGCGCCGACCTCGGGATCGACTACCACGACCAGGACTTCGTGCCGGCGGTGCGGGACGTGTTCGGCGGCGCGGACGTCATCCTCGACATCATCGGCGCCAAGTACCTGGACCGGAACATCGACGCCCTCGCGGTGAACGGCCGGCTGGCCGTCATCGGCCTGCAGGGCGGTGTGCAGGGCGAGCTCAACCTCGGCAAGCTGCTCGCCAAGCGTGCCGCGGTCACGGCGACCTCACTGCGCGGGCGCCCGCTGGAGGAGAAGACGGCGATCGTCGCCGCCGTCCGCGAGCACGTGTGGCCGCTGTTCGAGACGGGCGCGGTGGCCCCGGTCGTGGACCGGGTGCTCCCCATGGGGCAGGCCGCGCAGGCGCACCGCGTGGTCGAGGAGAGCTCCCACGTGGGCAAGGTCCTTCTGACGGTCTAGGCGGGTGGGCCCCGGGGTGCCCGGGCCCGGCCCCCGTGTGACGCTGGGCGCATGGACTGGCGACGTGCGGTGGCGGCTGCCTCCGCCGTCGTCGCCGGGCTCGGCGTCACCGGGGCCGCCGCTCCCGGCCCCGGTCCGAGCGCCTCGCCCACGGCCGGCCTGGCCGGGAGCGTGCCCGGCGAGGGGCGGCGGCATCCCGGCCGCCCGGAGCGCCCGCCGGTGGAGCCGAGCGGGCAGCCGGTGTCGCAGGGGCCGCAACAGGTCTTCGACGACGGGGAGACCTCCGGTCCCGAGGCCGTGCCGAGCCCCACGGGGCGGGTGCTGGAGGTGCTGCCGCTGGGAGCGGGGCTCCTCCTGATCGGCCTGGGCCTGGGGTTCCTGGGGTGGCGGCTGCGGCGCGGACGCTGAGGCAGGCCGATGCGCACGGCGTACGCCGCGGGCGGCGTGTCCGGTCCCGCGGGGGCGGGTTCGGTCGGGCTTCGCGAGGTCCGGTGCGGGTAACGGGTGCTTTCAGGGGGCAGAAAACCTTCGCAAGCGCCGGTGCGCGACAATGGCGGCATGGAGATGCCGATGAACGAACGGTCGCAGGAGAGCCCGCAGGTCCTGGTCGTCGGCCCGGACGGGATGGCCCTCGGCGGCGGACACGCCGGACGCGCCGGAGAAGGCGACGAGCAGCGCGAGGTCCCCGTGACGGAGATGGTCGAACAGCCCGCGAAGGTCATGCGGATCGGCAGCATGATCAAGCAGCTTCTGGAGGAGGTCAAGGCGGCGCCGCTGGACGAGGCCAGCCGGGCCCGCCTGAAGGAGATCCACCACAGCTCCGTCAAGGAGCTGGAGGCGGGGCTGGCCCCCGAGCTGGTCGAGGAGCTGGAGCGGCTGTCGCTGCCCTTCGCCGAGGACGGCGTCCCGAGCGACGCCGAGCTGCGGATCGCGCAGGCGCAGCTGGTGGGCTGGCTGGAGGGCCTCTTCCACGGGATCCAGACGGCGCTGTTCGCGCAGCAGATGGCGGCCCGCGCGCAGCTGGAGCAGATGCGCCGCGCGCTGCCGCCCGGTGCCGTGCACGAGGGCGACGAGGACGGGCACCTGCCGGGCGGCGCCCGCTCGGGTCCGTACCTGTAGGGAGCGCGGCCGGTGCGCGGGCGGTCGTTCGCGCGGTGCCGGCCGGACCCACCTCCGTACTCGTAGGTACAGAGCGGCGGGGGCCGGAAGCGGCCCTCCCGCCGCGCGGTCGGGTGTGCCCGTGCCCGAGTGCGTCGCCCGTGGGCGCCCGGCTCAGCCGCTCTCGCCGGTGGAGACCCAGATGGTGATGGTGTCCCCGGCCCTGAGCGGGTCGTAGCGCCGCGGCAGCTGGTCGATGACCGCGCCCTTGCCGTAGACCTGCTCGTTGCGGTACTTGACCTGGTACTTCCAGCCCGCCTCCGTCATGCAGGCCTTCACCGAGTCCACGTACTTGGTGAAGAAGTCCGGCATGATCACCGAGTTGTCGTCCTGGTAGTTCTTGGTGGCCTCGGTGCAGCGCGCGGCGTCGATGGTCCGGCTCTGGTCGGCCTGGCTGACGCCCGGCGCGGGCTGGTTGTCGTCGCCGGTGGGCCGGGAGGGGGTCTGCTCGGTGGACCGGTCGGTCGCGGGGGCGCTCGCCCGTGAGCTGTTCGTCGGCGTGCGGCCGTCCGCGCCGGTGTTGGTGCCGGTGCCGTGGTCCTTGTTGAGCGAGATGACGATGGCCACGACGACGACGATCGCGATGACCGCGACCGTGGCGCCGATCGCGACGACGGCGGTCGACCCGCCGCCGCCGCCCCGTCTGCCGCCCCCGGAGGGCTGGTTCGGCTGCAGCGTGTACGGGGTGGTGGAGTGCTGGGCGGGGTGCGGCTGCCCGCCGTTCTGCGGGTATCCGTACGCGGGCCGGGACGGCGGCGGCGGGGTCTGCGCGGCCTGCCCCCAGCCGTTCTGGAGCGGGGCGTGCTGAGGCGCCCGGTACGGCGCCGGCGGCGTCTGCGACTGGTGGGACTGGTGCGACGGATGCTGCGGGTACGGCTGCTGCACCGGCGGTTGCGGGGTCCGCAGATCGCCCCGGACCGGCGGGAAGACCGCCTGCGCGACCGCCTCGCCGCGGCCGCGGGCCCGCGGGCCCTCGCCGATGATCAGCGGCGTCGTGCCGGCGCCCCGCTCGGGCGCGGCCACGCGGTCCGTCTCGTCCTTCATCGCGTCGGCGGTCGGGAAGCGCTCGGCCGGGTTCTTCCGCAGGGCGCGGGCGACGAGCGCGTCCACGCCGGGCGTCACCACCCGGTTGAGCCCTGAGGGGGCCGGCGGCATCTCCTGGACGTGCTGGTAGGCGATGGACAGCGGGGAGTCGCCGTCGAAGGGCAGCCGCCCGGTGAGCAGCTCGAAGAGCATGCAGCCCACCGAGTACAGGTCGGAGCGCTCGTCCACGCCCCGGCCCAGCGCCTGCTCGGGGGACAGGTACTGCGGGGTGCCGACCACCATGCCGGTCTGCGTCATCGACGTGACGCCGGACTGCATCGCGCGGGCGATGCCGAAGTCCATCACCTTGACGACGCCGCGGCGGGTCAGCATCACGTTGCCCGGTTTGATGTCGCGGTGGACCAGGCCCACGCCGTGGCTCTCCGAGAGCGCCGCCAGCACGTCGGAGACGATCCTCAGGGCCTTCTCCGTCGGCATCGCGCCGAACTGCGCGATGTCCTCGTCGAGCACCGTGCGCAGCGGCTTCCCCTCGACGTACTCCATGACGATGTACGGCACGACGGCGCCGTCGACGGTGTCCTCGCCGGAGTCGAAGACCGAGACGATGTTGGGGTGGTTGAGCTTCGCGACGGCCTGCGCCTCGCGCCGGAACCGCTCGCGGAAGGACTGCTCGCGCCCGAGGTCGGTGTGCAGGGTCTTGACGGCCACGGGCCGGTCGAGCACGGTGTCATGGGCCAGGTGGACCGAGGCCATGCCCCCCTGTCCCAGCAGGTCGCGCAGCACGTAGCGGCCACCGCCGACCGAACGCCCCGCATGCGTGCCCTGCGCGCCGTCCCCGCCCATACGTACCCGTCCCCTTGAACGTCCCCCCGAGCGCACCAGGCGCACAAAGGCGTGTCCCGACCCTGACCGCCCAGTCTGCCCGACCCCCTACTCAGGTCAAGTTCGTTGACCTGTTCGTCACCGGATGCGTATGAATCCCTTCACAAGTGGCTCAGCCACACGACCGCCGCGGAACGCGGTAGCGTGGTGCGCCGGAGGACCCTGTACGGCGACGATCGACGGCGAGGACTGATGGCACAGACGACGGCCGCCGGCGGCACCGACGAGCCCTCTGCCGGTGGTGCGGGTGTGCCCGACTCACCGGAGCACTGGGGCGCCTCGGGGCTGGTGGGTGACGGCCGTTACCGGCTGACCGGACGGCTGGGCCGCGGCGGCATGGCGGAGGTCTTCGCCGCCGAGGACGTACGGCTCGGGCGGACGGTGGCGGTGAAGCTGCTGCGCTCGGACCTGGCGGAGGACCCGGTCTCCAAGGCCCGCTTCACGCGCGAGGCGCAGTCCGTCGCGGGGCTCAACCACCACGCGGTGGTGGCGGTCTACGACACCGGCGAGGACGTCACGCCGAACGGCACCGTCCCGTACATCGTCATGGAGCTGGTCGAGGGCAAGACCATCCGCGACCTGCTGGTCGGCTCGGACGAGCCGCCGCCGGTGGACCAGGCCCTGATCATCGTCTCGGGCGTGCTGGAGGCGCTGGCCTACAGCCACGCGCACGGCATCGTGCACCGGGACATCAAGCCCGCGAACGTCATCATCACCAGCACCGGCGCGGTGAAGGTGATGGACTTCGGCATCGCGCGGGCGCTGCACGGCGCCTCCACCACGATGACGCAGACCGGCATGGTGATGGGCACCCCGCAGTACCTGTCGCCGGAGCAGGCACTCGGCAAGACCGTCGACGCGCGCTCCGACCTGTACGCGACGGGCTGCCTGCTGTACGAACTCCTCGCGCTGCGGCCGCCGTTCACCGGTGAGACCCCGCTGTCGGTGGTCTACCAGCACGTGCAGGACGAGGCGCGCCCGCCGTCGCAGGCCAGCGACCGCGTGCCGCCGGAGCTGGACGGCCTGGTGCTGCACGCGCTGGCCAAGCACCCCGACGACCGTTTCCAGACGGCCGAGGAGATGCGCGGCGTCGTCCAGTACGCGCTGGGCATGCTGCACGAGCGCGGTGGCCACACGGGCACCTGGGACACCGGTTTCGTGCCGGTGCACAACGGGGGTTCCACGGCGGCGATGGGCCTGCCGGGCCAGTACGCGCAGCCGCACCCGGAGCACACCACCGCCGAGTTCCAGGCCCCGCTGCTGCTCGGTCCGCCCGGGGGCGACGGCGCGGGGCACGGTGACCATGGCTACGGCGACCCGCGTCCGCCCGGGGGCGACGGCAACCGCTGGGTGAAACCCGCCCTGTTCGTGATCGCGGCCGCGCTCGCGGTCGCGCTCGGCGTCTGGTTCGCGGTCTCCCACTCCGGTGACGGCCACAAGCCCCCGGCCGACCAGGTGACGCCGACGCAGTCGCAGACCACGAAGCAGTCCTCGGAGCCGAACGGGGAGCCCACGCAGGGCAGCACGCGGGACACCACGGGCACGATCTCCGGTGAGCCGTCGAGCAGTTCGACGCCGTCCCTGTCCTCCACGCCCTCGTGGACCCCCTCGCCGAGCCAGCCGACCACGACCGCGCCGACCACCCCGGCCACCTCCGCGCCGCCCAGCACGACCCCCAGCGCGCCGACTTCGGGTGACACCAGCGAGGGCGGCAACGGGGAGACCGCGGGCAACGGCGGTACCGCGGGCAACGGCGGCGCCGGCGGTTCGGGTGGCGACGGGGGCGACACCGCCGCGGGCGCCGACGGCGCGGGCGGCGTCACTCCGTGAAGGCGTCCATGACGGCCTCGTACGCCCCGGTCCACCAGACGACCAGGGCGGACGAGGCCGGGAAGAGCGGGTCGGCGCGGCGGTCGTCGCGCAGGTAGCGCCAGCTCAGCATCCAGAAGTCGTTGAGCCGTTCCCACCACACGCGGTGCACGGCGGCGGCGAGTTCGGCCTCCGGGACGTCGGCGGCGCGGCGGTAGGCGCGCGCGTAGGCGCGGATCTTGTCCAGTTCCAGGGTGCCGCCGGGCGTCACGAAGAAGATGGCGGCGGCGCGTACGGCCTCCTCCGCGCGCGGCTGCACGCCGAGGCGGTCCCAGTCGACGATGGCGACGGGCTCGTCCTCGCGGTAGAGCAGGTTCAGCGGGTGGAAGTCGCCGTGCACCCAGCCGGTGACGGGTTCGGCCGCGTCGGGTTCCGGCGGACGCCGGTGGGCGTGCCGGTCGAGCAGCGCGCGCCGCTCCACCAGCCGGTACTCGGCGAGTTCGTCGAAGGCCTCGCGCGGCGCCTGGTCGCGCACCCGCCGCAGCAGCGTCCGGATGAGGGCGTAGGTGTCCTGCGGATCGGCGCCGGCGTGGCCGCCCACCGGGCGGCCGGGTTCCTCGCCGGGGGCGGGCTGCACCTGTGCGAGCAGGGTGTGGACGAGGCCGAGCAGGGCACCCAGCTGCCGGGACTCGGCGGTGGTCAGTTCGCTGCCGTCGCGGTGCCGGCCCTCGATCCAGGGGTAGAGGGCGAAGCGGCGCCCGTCGAGCTCGGCGACGGTGCGGCCGTCGGAGTCGGGCAGCGGCGGGGCGACGGGCAGGCCGAGCGCGCCGAGCCGCTGGGTGGCGCGGTGCTGGCGGGCGATGACCGCGGAGTCGGCGGTGGCGGGTTCGACGTACAGCTTGAGGAAGAAGCTGCCGCGGGTGGTGGCCAGCCGGAAGCCCTTGTTGAGCAGGCCCTGGGCCACGGGTTCGCAGGACAGCGGATCGCCGGCGTCGGCGTATCGGCGCAGCAGGGCGTGCAGGGTCCCGCCGGAGGGCGGCGCCGTCGCCGTACTCCCGATCACCAGGCAGATGCTAGATCATTTCGGTGGTGGACTCGCGGGTCGAGGCGTACGTACACATAGCCCGGTGACGGGGTTGTATCGTTTCGAGTTTCTGTGCCGAAAAGTGCCCGCTGTTCGTCCGAGGGCTCGAAGGCCCGCGCCGTCCCGAGGAACTGCACCGCCCACCCGGCCTCCACGTCGTCCGCCTGGTAGGCGACGACGGTGCCGTCCACGCCCCAGGCGCGACGGGTGCGGATGAGCACGGCCCCGTCGTGGACGACGTGCCGTGCGACGGCGATGTACGGCAGCGCCCGGCGGGTCAGCGCCAGCCGTCCGTACCGGACCCTTTCCAGCAACGCCAGCGCAGCGTGCCCCTCCTCGAACTCCATGGCTCCCACCTTGCCGGGGCGGTGGGCCGTCGGCGCAGAGCACTCCGCCCCCAGCTGCGGGGCCGATGGTCCCTTACCGGTCGGAATCGGGCGGGGGAACGGCGATGCCGGGAATGCCGAGCACGCGGTCCCGCAGCACGGGGAAGTCGGCGCGGGTCTTGGCGACGAGGCCGGGGTCGAGATCGACGGTGAGGACCTCCTCGCCGGCGCCCGCCTCGCCGAGGACCGCGCCCCAGGGGTCGACGACCAGGCTGTGTCCGGCCTGCTCGACGCCCGCGTGCGTCCCGGCGGTCCCGCAGGCCAGGACGAAGGCCTGCGACTCGATCGCCCGGGCCCGGGCGAGCAGGGTCCAGTGCTCGCGGCGCCGCGCGGGCCAGCCGGCGGGCAGGAGGACGAGTTCCGCGCCCGCGTCGACCAGCAGCCGGAACTGCTCGGGGAAGCGCAGGTCGTAGCAGGTGGCCAGGCCCACGCCGACACCCTGGACCTCGGCGGTCACGATCCGGTCGCCGGCGCTCATGAGCACGGCCTCGCCGCGGTCGAAGCCGAAGCGGTGGATCTTGCGGTAGCTCGCCCGCAGCTCGCCGTCCGGGGAGAAGAGCAGGGAGGTGTTGTACAGGGAGCCGTCGGCGGCCCGTTCGACGACGGAGCCCGCGTGGAGCCACACGCCGGCGTCGAGCGCGGCGGCGCTCATGACCTCGGCGGTGGGCCCGTCGAGCGGTTCGGCCTCGGCCTCGAAGAGGTCGGCGGCGAAGGCGCCGACCGGCCAGAGCTCGGGCAGCACGACCACGTCGGAGCCGGCCCGGTCGCGGACGAGCGCGGCGGCGCGTTCGCGCCGGGCGTGCACCGGTTCCGCCGGGTCGACGTCGATCTGGATCAGGGAAACGCGCACCGTACCACCGCCCATGAGTCGGGACATCCTGCCGGGCCTACGATCGTCACACGAAAGCACTCCCGTGGTGTCACTGCGCAGCGTAATTTAAGGCGCACACCACGACCGCGCACCGACCGTCGAGGGGTCCCGTGACCGGCACCGTCCACAGCCAGCTCCAGCCGTACATCGACGCCTGGACCCACTCCATAGAATCCATGGCCGAGTTGGTCCGCCCCGTTCCGGCGGGCGCATGGAACCGGCCGACCGAGTGCCCCTACTGGTCCGTCCGTGACGTTGTGTCACATGTGATCGGTTTTGAATGCGAACTGCTCGGCGATCCTCGCCCGATCCACACACTGCCGAGCGATCTGCGTCACATGACGTCAGAGTACGCCCGTTACGTGGAGGTGCCGGTCGACAAGCGGCGCCACCACACCCCGCCCGAGGTGTTCGGGGAGCTCGACTACACGATCATCCGCCGTGCCCGCCAGCTGCGGAACGAGACCCGCGGGCCGCAGGACGCCGTCCGCGGTCCGATGGGCAAGGAGATGACCCTCGAAGAGCTGCTGAAGTGGCGGGTCTTCGACGTCTGGGTGCACGAGCAGGACCTGCGCCGCGCGCTGGGCGAGCCGGGCAACCTGGACTCCCCCGCCGCTGCCTACGCCCGTGACTGGATCCTGGCCGAACTGCCGCGGGTCGTCGCCGAGCGGGCGGCCGCCCCGGCCGGTTCCGCGGTCGTCTTCGACGTCCACGGCGAGCAGGAGTTCATGCGCACCGTCCGGGTCGGCGCCGACGGCAAGGGCTCGATCGACGGCAGCGTCTCCCTTGGTCCCGCGGTCACGATGACCATGGACTGGGAGACCTTCCTCCGGCTGACCTGCGGCCGCACCCGGGCCAAGGCGGTCGAGGACCGGATGAAGATCGAGGGCGACCAGGCGCTGGCCGAGGCGATCCTCGCCAACATCGCGGTCACGCAGTGAGCCGGGAGGGGGCGTTCAGGTCCCGGCCGGGACGTGGACGCTCTCGACGCGGCTGACGGCGATCCGCTGCCGTTCCAGCCGCGCGGCCCGGCCGCGCAGCCGCAGGATCTGGACCACGCCGAGCGCCTGGAGGACGAACACGCTGCTCCAGGCGATCCGGTAGTCGCCGCCGCTCGCGTCCAGCAGGACGCCGATGGCCAGCAGCGTGGCCATCGAGGCGGTGAAGCCGCCGATGTTCACGATGCCGGACGCCGTGCCGAGACGCTCCGGGGGGTTGGCCGGGCGGGCGAAGTCGAAGCCGATCATCGACGCCGGCCCGCAGGTCCCCAGGACGACGCAGAGCAGCGTGAGCAGCCACAGCGGGGCGTGCTCGGCCGGCCACGCCAGGACCACCGCCCACATCAGGGCGGTGGCGCCGACGACGCCCAGGGTGAGCGGCATGCGGGCGCCGTGGTGACGGCCGATGATCTGGCCGAAGAGCATCCCGAAGACCATGTTGGCCACGACGACCACGGTCAGCAGGGTGCCGGCCGCCTCGCGGGACAGGCCCTGCGCCTGCACCAGGTACGGCAGGCCCCACAGCAGCAGGAACACCATGCCGGAGAACTGCGTGGTGAAGTGCGTCCACATCCCGAGCCGGGTGCCCGGCTCCCGCCAGGCAGCGGCGATCTGCCGCTTCACATAGCCGCGCCCGTGGTGCTCGGCGGGGGCGGGCTCGAAGCCCTCGGGGTGGTCCTTCATGAAGAGCAGGACGAGGACGAGCACGAGCGCGCCGCCGAGTGCCGTGCCGACGAAGGTCGCCGTCCAGCCCGCGGAGTGCAGCAGCCGCGCCAGCAGCACGGTGCTGAGCAGGTTGCCCGCGACGCCGAACAGCGCCGCGCCCTGCGCGATCATCGGCCCCCTGCGGGCCGGGAACCACCGCGAGCCCAGCCGCAGGACACTCACGAACGTCATCGCGTCGCCGCAGCCCAGCACCGCACGGGAGCTCAGCGCCATGCCGTACGAGTGCGACAGGGCGAAACCGAGCTGGCCCGCGGTGAAGAGCACGACGCCGATGGTCAGCACCCGCTTGGTGCCGAGCCGGTCGACCATCAGGCCGACGGGTATCTGCATGCCGGCGTAGACCAGCACCTGCAGGATCGAGAACGTGGACAGCGCGGACGCGCCTATGTGGAAGCGCTCGGCGGCGTCGATGCCGGCGACGCCGAGGCTGGTGCGGTGCACGACCGCGACCATGTAGACGAGGGTGCCGATGCCCCAGACCCCGACCGCCCTGACGCCACCGGGTGGTTCACCGGTGGTGGTGCCGATCGATCCCATTACTCCCCCCGGGCCAGATGGTTCACCCAGCTGACGTGGCGTTCGACCAGAGCGGCGGCCGCGCCCGCGTCCCCGGCGCGCAAGGCGTCGAGGATCTCGGTGTGTTCGGTGATGTTCTTGGCGATGCGGCCGGGGTCGGCGTGCATGGTCGCCACCCCCATCCGCAGCTGACGGTCCCTCAACTGGTCGTACAGGTGCGACATGATGCGGTTGCCCGCGGCGCGCACGATCTCGGCGTGAAAGCTCCGGTCCACCATGGCGAAGGCGGCCAGGTCGCCGGCGGCCGCGTGGCCGCGCTGCTCCTCCAGCAACTCCTCCAGCCGGGACAGCAGCCACGCCGGGACGGGCTCCAGCTTCAGCACCGCGTGCCGTTCCACCAGCAGCCGGGTCTCCACGACGTCGGCGATCTCCTGCGCGGAGACCGGCAGCACCAGCGCGCCCTTCTTCGGGTACAGCTTCAGCAGCCCCTCGGCCTCCAGGCGCAGCAGGGCCTCGCGCACCGGGGTCCGCGACACGCCCACCGCCTCGGCGAGCTCGCCCTCGCTCAGGAGGGTGCCGCCCTCGTAGCTGCGGTCCAGGACGGCCCGCTTGACGTGGGTGTAGACCCGCTCGGCGGCGGGCGGCTGCTTGGCGGCCGGCTCGGCGGCGGCGGTCGCGACGGGACTCTGGTTCATGATGCGCACATCATAGATACAACAGGTATGCCTCAGCAGCTCACGTCCGCGATACGGACGGGTGCGGACCGTGACCCGTCAGGTTCCGGCCGTTCCCGACGCGCCGGGGCCCTCCGGGCGCTCGGGACGCTCCGGGCGCTCGGGGTGCAGCCGGGCGACGTAGGCCGCGGCCTGGGTGCGGCGCTGCATGCCGAGCTTGGCCAGCAGCGAGGAGACGTAGTTCTTGACCGTCTTCTCGGCCAGATGCAGCCGCTCGCCTATCTGCCGGTTGGTGAGCCCCTCGCCGATCAGGTCGAGAATGCGCTTCTCCTGGTCGGTGAGGTCGGACAGGCGGTCCTCCGCCCGCTCGGTGCCGCCCCCGCGCAGTCGCTCCATCACGCGGGCGGTCGCGGCCGGATCCAGCAGCGACCTGCCGGCGGCGACGTCCCGCACGGCGCCCACGAGGTCGCTGGCGCGGATGTCCTTGAGCACGTAGCCGGCCGCGCCGGCCATGATCGCGTCGAAGAGCGCCTCGTCGTCCGCGTACGACGTGAGCATCAGGCACTTGGTCTCCGGCTGCCGGGACCGGACCTCCCGGCACACCTCGACCCCGCTGCCGTCCGGCAGCCGGACGTCCAGCAGCGCCACGTCGGGCCGTACCGCGGGCAGCCGCGCCAGTGCCTCGGCGGCCGTGCCGGCCTCGCCGACGACCTCGATGCCGGGCTCCGCGGAGAGCAGCTCGTGCACTCCCCGCCGGACGACTTCGTGATCGTCGAGCAGGAATACCGCGATTGTCGACTTTTCGGGCACAACTTCAGCGTTGCACACCCGACCACAGCCGACCTCTTACGCAGATTCGATCCGCGGGATACCGTGCCGTTGTCCCGGTGGCCTGCGAGAACGTCCATTTACTAGGAAATCCAACCAAAACCGCAGGTAGAACCCTCTTCGCGCGAAAGCGGGAGGTGTGGGTAACGTTCACTTCGCAGGGCTGCCTGCCGGGTCCATCAATACTCCCGGCTCGGCCGTGCCGCACACACCCCGTGCGCCGCGACGAGACGGTAGGAGCCGCACTGGCCGCCGGCGGATCCCGGGGGCCGGACAGACGGAGGAGCAAGCGTGAGCGTGAAAAGCACTGCCGCGAAGCCCCGTACGCCCCGTACGGGCACCCGCGGTGGCGCGAAGCGCCGTGAGGCCGAGCCGGAGCTGGTACAGCTCCTGACTCCCGAGGGCGATCGCGTCGAGCACAGTGAGTACTCCATCGACCTGAGCCCCGAAGAGCTGCGCGGTCTGTACCGGGACATGGTCCTGACCCGCCGCTTCGACGCGGAGGCCACGTCCCTGCAGCGACAGGGCGAGCTCGGTCTGTGGGCCTCGCTGCTCGGCCAGGAGGCCGCGCAGATCGGCTCGGGCCGGGCGACCCGGCAGGACGACTACGTCTTCCCCACCTACCGCGAGCACGGCGTCGCCTGGTGCCGCGGGGTGGACCCGGCCAATCTGCTGGGCATGTTCCGCGGGGTCAACCACGGCGGGTGGGACCCCAACGAGAACAACTTCCACCTGTACACGATCGTCATCGGCTCCCAGACGCTGCACGCCACCGGCTACGCCATGGGCGTCGCCAAGGACGGCGCGGACTCGGCCGTGATCGCCTACTTCGGCGACGGTGCCTCCAGCCAGGGCGACGTCGCGGAGGCCTTCACCTTCGCCGCCGTCTACAACGCCCCCGTGGTCTTCTTCTGCCAGAACAACCAGTGGGCGATCTCCGAGCCCACCGAGAAGCAGAGCCGCGTCCCGATCTACCAGCGCGCCGCCGGCTACGGCTTCCCGGGCGTGCGGGTGGACGGCAACGACGTCCTCGCGGTCCTCGCGGTCACCCGCGCCGCCCTGGAGCACGCCCGCTCCGGCCAGGGCCCGATGCTGGTCGAGGCCTTCACGTACCGCATGGGCGCCCACACCACCTCGGACGACCCGACCCGCTACCGCCTCGACGAGGAGCGCGAGCAGTGGGAGAGCAAGGACCCGATCCTGCGGCTGCGGGCCTACCTGGAGAAGCAGGGCATCGCGGACGAGGCGTTCCTCGCCGGGATCGAGGAGGAGAGCCTCGCCCTGGGCAAGCGGGTCCGCGAGGCCGTGCGCGCCATGCCCGACCCCGACCCCATGTCGATCTTCGAGAACGTCTACGCCGACGGACACGCGCTGGTCGACGAGGAGCGCGCCCAGTTCGCCGAGTACCTCGCCGCCTTCGAGGAGGGCCACTGACATGGCAACGATGACCATCGCCAAGGCCCTCAACGAGGCGCTGCGCAAGGCCCTGGACACCGACCCCAAGGTCGTCCTCATGGGCGAGGACATCGGCAAGCTCGGCGGTGTCTTCCGGATCACCGACGGCCTGCAGAAGGACTTCGGCGAGGAGCGGGTCATCGACACCCCGCTCGCCGAGTCCGGCATCGTCGGCACCGCGATCGGCCTGGCCCTGCGCGGCTACCGCCCGGTCGTGGAGATCCAGTTCGACGGCTTCGTCTACCCCGCGTACGACCAGATCGTCACCCAGCTCGCCAAGATGCACGCGCGCGCCCTGGGCAAGATCAAGCTGCCGGTCGTCATCCGCATCCCCTTCGGCGGCGGCATCGGCGCCGTGGAGCACCACAGCGAGTCGCCCGAGGCGTACTTCGCGCACACCGCAGGACTCAAGGTCGTCACCCCGTCGACCCCGCAGGACGCCTACTGGATGCTGCAGCAGGCGATCGACTCCGACGACCCGGTGATCTTCCAGGAGCCCAAGCGCCGTTACTGGGACAAGGGCGAGGTCGACACCGAGTCCATCCCCGCGCCGCTGCACAAGGCCCGTACCGTCCTGGAGGGCACCGACCTCACGCTGGTCGCCTACGGCCCCATGGTGAAGGTCTGCCTGGAGGCCGCGGCCGCGGCCGCCGAGGAGGGCCGTAGCCTGGAGGTGGTCGACCTCCGGTCCCTGTCGCCGATGGACTTCGACGCGATCCAGGCCTCGGTCGAGAAGACCCGCCGCCTGGTCGTCGTGCACGAGGCCCCGGTGCAGCTGGGCACCGGCGCGGAGATCGCGGCCAGGATCACCGAACGGTGCTTCTACCACCTCGAGGCACCCGTGCTGCGGGTCGGCGGGTTCCACACGCCGTACCCCCCGGCCCGGGTCGAGGAGGAGTACCTGCCGGGCCTGGACCGCGTACTCGACGCGGTCGACCGCGCACTGGCGTACTGAGGAGAGGGTTGTGACGACAGTGGCAGCACCGCAGCGCTTCCGCGAGTTCAAGATGCCGGACGTCGGCGAGGGACTCACGGAAGCGGAGATCCTCAAGTGGTACGTCAAGCCCGGCGACACGGTCACCGACGGTCAGGTGGTCTGCGAGGTCGAGACCGCCAAGGCCGCCGTCGAGCTGCCGATCCCCTTCGACGGGGTCGTGCACGAACTGCGCTTCCCCGAGGGGGAGACGGTCGACGTCGGCACGGTGATCATCTCCGTGGACACCGGCCAGGGCGAGGCCGAGGAGGCACCGGCCCCCGCGGCCGCCTCCGCGCAGGCCGCCGCCCCCGCCGCCGAGCCCGAGCAGAAGCGGCAGCCCGTGCTGGTCGGTTACGGCGTCGCCGCCTCGTCGACCAAGCGCCGCCCGCGCAAGCAGGCCGCCGTACCGGCGCAGGGTGCCGCCGCCGGCGCGCTCCAGGCCGAGCTCAACGGACACGCCCCGGCAGCCCCGGCCGTGCCCGCGGCTCCGCCGGCGCCCGCCGCTCCGACGGTGTTCGCGCCGGCCGAGGCACGTCCGCTGGCCAAGCCGCCGGTGCGCAAGTTCGCCAAGGACCTCGGCGTGGACCTCGCCGGGGTCACCCCGACCGGTCCGCAGGGCACCATCACCCGCGAGGACGTCCAGAACGCGGTCGCTCCGGCCGTCCAGGCCGCACCCGCGGCCGTTCCGGCCGCCGCGGCCCCGGCGGCCTTCGAGGCGGCCTCCACGGCGACCGCGGTGAGCACCGCCCCCCTGGAGACCCGCGTCCCGATCAAGGGCGTCCGCAAGGCCACGGCCGCCGCGATGGTGGCCAGCGCCTTTACCGCGCCGCACGTGACCGAGTTCGTCACCTTCGACATCACCCGCACCATGCGGCTGGTCCAGGAGCTCAAGACCGACCCGGCCTTCACCGGCCTCAAGGTCGGCCCGCTCCTGCTCGTCGCCAAGGCCCTGCTCGTGGCGATCCGGCGCAACCCGGAGATCAACGCCGCCTGGGACGAGGCGAACCAGGAGATCGTCCACAAGGGATACGTCAACCTCGGCATCGCCGCGGCCACCCCGCGCGGTCTGATCGTCCCCAACATCAAGGACGCCCAGGCCAAGACGCTGCCCGAACTGGCCGCCTCCCTCGGTGAACTGGTCGCCACGGCGCGTGAGGGCAAGACCTCGCCCGCCGCCATGCAGGGCGGCACGGTCACCATCACCAACGTCGGTGTCTTCGGCATCGACACGGGCACGCCCATCCTCAACCCCGGGGAGTCCGCGATCCTCGCCTTCGGCGCGGTCAAGGACATGCCCTGGGTCCACAAGGGCAAGGTCAAGCCCCGCCAAGTCACCACGCTCGCGCTCTCCTTCGACCACCGCCTGGTGGACGGCGAGCTCGGCTCCAAGGTCCTCGCCGACGTCGCGGCGGTCCTGGAGTACCCCAAGCGCCTGATGACCTGGGCCTGATCACCCCCGTCACACCATCGAGAAGGGCCCGGACGTGTGTGCGTCCGGGCCCTTTTCCCGCGTGTCGCGCCCCACGCGGGCCGGATCTGTGACGTCATACGGCCATGGCGGTATCCATCTCGCTGATCCTGCTGCTGGCAGTCCTCACGCTGGTGCTCCTGCGCGCCAAGTCGCTGAAGGTCTCCCACGCCTTGCTCTGCATGCTCCTCGGCTTCTGCCTCGCGAGCTCCAGCCTGGCCCCCACCATCCACTCCGGACTCATCGCCACCACCGACGTCGTGGGCGACCTACGACCCTGAGCCGCCGCGTTGTCGGACCCCTCCGGCAGAATCCGCCGGTATGGACATCCGACAGTTCTGGCAGCTCGTCGACGACGCCCGCGAACAGGTCCCCGACCCCGCGGACTCCGAGGCGGTCGCCGCCCGCGCCCGCGGGCTGCTCGCCGAGCAGTCCCCGGAGCGCATCGTCGCCGCCCAGCAGGTCCTGTGGGACCTCATGGCGGCGTCCTACCGCGCGCCCCTGTGGGCCGCCGCTCATCTGATCAACGGCGGCTGCTCCGACGACGGTTTCGCGTACTTCCGCGGCCGGCTGATCACCCTGGGCCGCGAGGTCTTCGACCGCGCCGTCGCCGACCCCGACTCCCTCGCCGTCCTCCCCGCCGTCCGCGCCGCGTGCACGGGCACCGGCCCGGACCTCGACGGCGAGGCGGTACTCGGCATCGCCTGGGGCGCCCACCTGTCGGCGACCGGCGAGGAGCTTCCCGCCGCCGCGTTCACCGTCCGCTACCCGGACCTGGACCCCGCCTGGCGCTTCGGCTTCGACGACACGGCCCGGGTGGCCCGCCACCTGCCCGCCCTGGCCGCGCTCTGACCACCCTTTGCGCGGGTGGCATCCTTGCAGCATGAACGATGCCGCCCCCGCCTCCCGCCGTGCCCGTGTCCGTGCCCCCGAGCTGATCGGCAAGGGCGGCTGGCTGAACACCGGCGGAAAGCAGCTGACCCTCTCCGACCTGCGCGGATCCGTCGTCATTCTCGATTTTTGGACGTTCTGCTGCATCAACTGCCTGCACGTCTTGGACGAGCTGCGCGAGCTGGAGGAGAAGCACCGCGACACCGTGGTGATCGTCGGCGTGCACTCGCCGAAGTTCGTGCACGAGGCGGAGCACCAGGCGGTCGTGGACGCCGTGGAGCGGTACGGAGTGCACCACCCCGTGCTGGACGACCCCGAGCTCGCGACGTGGAAGCAGTACGCCGTGCGGGCCTGGCCGACGCTCACCGTGATCGACCCCGAGGGATACATCGTCGCCCAGCACTCCGGTGAGGGCCACGCGCACGCGCTGGAGGCGCTGGTCACGGAGCTGGAGGAGGAGCACGCGGCGAAGGGCACGCTGCGGCGCGGGGACGGCCCGTACGTGCCGCCGGAGCCGGTGGCGACGCATCTGCGGTTCCCGGGGAAGGCACTGCGGCTGCCGTCGGGCAACCTGCTGGTGTCGGACACCACGCGGCACCAGCTGGTGGAGGTCGCCCCGGACACGGAGACCGTGGTGCGGCGGATCGGGGAGCCGGGCGACTTCAACGAGCCGCAGGGCCTGGCGCTGCTGCCGGGCGGCACCGTGGTGGTCGCGGACACCGTGAACCACCGGCTGCGCACGTTCGACCCGGACAGCGGCGCGCTGACGACGGTCGCCGGGACGGGCAGGCAGTGGTGGCAGGGGTCGGCGACGTCGGGCCCGGCCCTTGAGGTGGACCTGTCCTCGCCGTGGGACGTGGCCTGGTGGGACGGCAAGGTGTGGATCGCGATGGCCGGCGTCCACCAGCTGTGGACGTACGACCCGCAGGACGGCACCGTGCGGGTCGCGGCCGGCACGACCAACGAGGGCCTGGTGGACGGCCCGGCGGACGAGGCGTGGTTCGCGCAGCCGTCCGGACTCGCGGCGGCGGAGGACCGGCTGTGGGTCGCCGACTCCGAGACCAGCGCGCTGCGCTGGGTGGAACGCGACGGAGACGGATACGCGGTGCGCACCGCGGTCGGCACGGGCCTGTTCGACTTCGGCCACCGCGACGGCGCGGCCGAGCAGGCGCTGCTCCAGCACCCGCTGGGTGTGACCGCGCTGCCCGACGGCTCGGTCGCGGTCAGCGACACCTACAACCACGCCCTGCGAAGGTTCGACCCGGCCTCGGGTGAGGTGACCACGCTCGCGACCGATCTGCGCGAGCCCTCCGGGGCCGTGCTGGACGGCGACGAAGTGGTGGTCGTGGAGTCGGCGCGGCACCGCCTGACGCGGCTGCGGCTGCCGGAGGAGGCCGTGCGGGTCGAGGCCGCGGCGCACCGCACGCAGCGTCCCGCCACGGAGGTGGCGCCGGGGGCGCTGCGGCTGGACGTGGTCTTCACCGCGCCGGCCGGCCAGAAGCTGGACCAGCGCTACGGTCCCTCGACCCGGCTGCTGGTGAGCTCGACCCCGCCCGAACTGCTGCTGGAGGGCGAGGGGAAGGGAACCGACCTCTTCCGGGACCTCGTGCTCGACTCCGAGGTGGCGGAAGGGGTGCTGCACGTGTCGGCGATGGCCGCCTCGTGCGACGACGACCCGGACAACGAGTTCCCCGCCTGCCATGTGCACCAGCAGGACTGGGGTGTCCCCGTGCGCCTGACCGGTGACGGGGACACCCGGCTGGTCCTGGTGCTGGCGGGCATGGACGCCTGAGGCGCCGTCATGCCGGTCAGATGCGCGGGTAGTGGCGGTCCCGCTCCTCGACGACCGGCATCGGCTCCACGACCCGGCGCCGCTTGAAGATGCTGACGTACGCGGCCACTCCGATGACGCCGACCGCCATCATGATGAGGCCGACCAGGTCCAGATTGACCCCGGCCATGTGCCAGTCGGTCGCGAAGGTGAGGATGGCCCCCACCGCGATGAGAGCGATGCAACCGCCGATGCCCATGATGTCCGCCTCCGAACTGCTCTTGCCCTAGGGGCTGGTAGACCTTCGCCTACCCGGAGGCGGACATCTCATGACCGGTGTCCGCGGTCAGCCCTCCAGGAACGCCTTGAGCGCGCTCGCCAGCAGGTGCGGGTCGTCGGCGCCGCACAGTTCGCGGGCGGAGTGCATCGACAGGATCGGCACGCCGACGTCCACGGTCGTGATGCCGTGCCGGGCGGCGGTGATGGGGCCGATGGTGGTGCCGCAGGGCATGGCGTTGTTGGAGACGAAGGACTGCCAGGGCACGCCGGCCCGCTCGCAGGCGGCGGCGAAGATGCCGCGGCCGGTGCCGTCGGTGGCGTAGCGCTGGCTGACGTTGACCTTGAGGATGGCGCCGCCGTTGGGCATCGGGCGGTGCGTCGGGTCGTGCTTCTCCGTGTAGTTGGGGTGCACGGCGTGGCCGGTGTCGGCGGAGACGCACACCGTGCCGGCGAAGGCCCGTGCCCGGTCCTCGTAACTGCCGCCGCGCGCGAAGACGGACCGCTCCAGGACGTTGCCGAGCAGCGGCCCGCCGGCGCCGGTGTCGGACTCGCTGCCGGTCTCCTCGTGGTCGAAGGCGGCCAGCACGGGGATGTACGGCAGCGTCGCCCCGGCGACGGAGGCCAGGGCGGCGGTGCCGGCGTGCACGGAGAGCAGGTTGTCCAGTCGGCCGGCGGCCAGGAACTCGCGGTCGCGGCCGAGGTAGGCGGGCGGCTGGACGTCGTGCGTCATCAGGTCCCACCCGACGACGTCGGCGGCGGCGACGCCGGTCTCCTCCGCGAGGAAGGCCATCAGCGCGCCCTCGTCGACCTCGCCGAGGCCCCAGATCGGCTGCATGTGCCGCTGCTTGTCGAGCTTGAGCCCGTTCTCGTTGACGCCGCGGTCGAGGTGGACGGCCAGCTGCGGCACCCGCAGCAGCGGCCGGTCGATGTGGACCAGGGGCGTGCTGCCGTCGCGGAGCACCAGGCGGCCGGAGAGTCCCAGGTCGCGGTCGAGCCAGGTGTTGAGCAGGGCGCCGCCGTAGATCTCCACGGCGATCTGGCGCCATCCGAAGGAGCCGGAGTCGGGGCGGGGCTTGACGCGCAGGTTGGTGGAGTCGGTGTGCGCGCCGACGATCCGGAAGGGGGTCGCGGGGCCCGCGCCCTCCGGCACGTACCAGGCGATGATCGCGCCGCCCCTCAGCACGTACTTGCCGCCCGCCTCGGCGTTCCAGGCCTCGGTCTCGGCGACCTGTCGGAAACCCGCCTTCTCCAGACGCTCGGCGGCACTGGCGACCGCGTGGTACTGCGACGGGCTGGCCGCGAGGAAGGCGGCGAGGTCATCGGTGTGGCTGCGGTCGAAGTGGGGCTGAGGGTTCATGGTTCAAGGATAGGGACGCGCGACGGCCCGCTCCTCGTCGCAGGAGCGGGCCGCCGTAGCCGCAATCGGTCCCGGCCGGAACCGGTCGAACCGTGATCAGAAGGCCTCTTCGGGCAGCTCCATCACATCGAGGGTCACGCCCTCGGCGGCGGAGCGCGCCACGGAGACCTGCGGCAGGACGTCGGCGGCGAAGTGCCGGGCCGCCGCGATCTTGCCGGTGTAGAAGGCGGTGTCCTTGGCGGAGGCGCCGGCGGCCAGCTTGGCCTGCGCGACGGCCGCGCCCTTGAGCAGCAGGTAGCCGACGACCACGTCGCCCGAGGCGAGCAGCAGGCGGGTGGTGTTGAGGCCGACCTTGTAGATGGACTTGACGTCCTTCTCGGTCTCGGCGAGGTCGGTCAGCATCTTGCCGACGATCGCCTCCAGGTCCACGGCGGCCTTGGCGAGGTGCTCGCGGGCGGTGGCCAGCTCCTCGCCGCCGGTGCCCTCGGCGAGGAACTTCTTGATCTCCTCGGAGAGGGTGGTCAGCGCCGCGCCCTGGTTGCGGACGATCTTCCGGAAGAAGTAGTCCTGGCCCTGGATCGCGGTGGTGCCCTCGTAGAGGGTGTCGATCTTGGCGTCGCGGATGTACTGCTCGATCGGGTACTCCTGCAGGAAGCCGGAGCCGCCGAAGATCTGCAGGGACTGCGCGAGCTGCTCGTAGCCCTTCTCGGAGCCGTAGCCCTTGACGATGGGCAGCAGCAGGTCGTTGAACGCCTCCAGCTCCTTGGTGTCCTCGCCGGTCACCTCGGCCGCGGCGATCGCGTCCTGGATGGAGGCGGTGAACAGCACCAGGGCGCGCATGCCCTCGGCGTAGGCCTTCTGCGTCAGCAGCGAGCGGCGCACGTCGGGGTGGTGGGTGATCGTGACCTTGGGGGCGCTCTTGTCCATGAACTGCGCCAGGTCCGGGCCCTGCACGCGCTCCTTGGCGTACTCCAGCGCGTTCAGGTAGCCGGTGGAGAGCGTGGAGATCGCCTTCGTGCCGACCATCATGCGGGCGAACTCGATGATGCGGAACATCTGGCGGATGCCGTCGTGCCTGTCGCCGATCAGCCAGCCCTTGGCGGGGTGCTTGTCGCCGAAGGTCATCTCGCAGGTGTTGGAGGCCTTCAGGCCCATCTTGTGCTCGACGTTGGTGGCGTAGACGCCGTTGCGCTCGCCCAGCTCGCCGGTCTCGAAGTCGAAGAGGTACTTCGGGACGAGGAAGAGGGACAGGCCCTTGGTGCCGGGGCCGTGGCCCTCGGGGCGGGCGAGGACGTAGTGGAGGATGTTCTCCTCCATGTCGTGCTCACCGGAAGTGATGAAGCGCTTGACGCCCTCGATGTGCCAGGAGCCGTCCTCCTGCTCGACGGCCTTGGCGCGGCCGGCGCCGACGTCCGAGCCGGCGTCCGGCTCGGTGAGGACCATGGTGGAGCCCCAGGTCTTCTCGACGGCCATCGCGGCGATCTTCTTCTGGACCTCGTTGCCCTCCTCGAAGAGGATGCGGGCGAAGGCCGGGCCGGAGGAGTACATCCACACGGCCGGGTTCGCGCCGAGGACCAGCTCCGCGTACGACCAGATCAGGGACGGCGGGGCGGTGGTGCCGCCGATCTCCTCGGGCAGGCCCAGGCGCCAGTACTCGGCCGCCATGAAGGCCTTGTAGCTCTTCTTGAAGGTGTCCGGGACCGGCGCCGTGTTGGTCTTGGGGTCGAAGACCGGCGGGTTGCGGTCGGCGTCGGCGAAGGAGTCGGCGAGCTCGTTCTCCGCGAGGCGCGTGATCTCACCCAGGATGTCCTTGGCGGTCTCGACGTCCATCTCGGCGAACGGGCCGGTGCCGTAGATCTTGTCGCGCCCGAGGACCTCGAAGAGGTTGAACTCGATGTCGCGAAGGTTTGACTTGTAGTGGCCCATGGCGACGGCTCCGTCGGGATCGGTCGGACAGCGGGTGGGAGTCGCAGTCCTCGCAGCTTTATCACTTACCAGTCGGTAATGATGCTACCCGTCGGTAATAAAAACAACCCCTATCCGGCCGGATGTGACGCAGGCCCTTCGACTTCTGGAGGAACACCCCCGTCCCCGCGCCTGAGTTCGTCCACCGCCCCAAAGGCCGCGGCCGCGATCGGCACCGCCAGCAGCATCCCGAGGATGCCGGCCAGGCTCGCCCCCGCGGTGATCGCCAGCAGCACCACCGCCGGGTGCATGTGGACGGTGCGGCTCTGGATCGTCGGCTGCAGCACGTGCCCCTCCAGCACCTGCACGGCCAGCACCACGCCCAGCGCCCACAGCGCCACCAGCCATCCGCGGTCCGCCAGCGCCACCAGGACCGCCACCGCGCCGGAGATGAACGCCCCCAGGTACGGGATGTACGCCCCCACGAAGACGAGCGCGCCGAGCCCGACCGCCCCCGGCACCCGCAGGATCAGCAGCCCGACGGTGATGCACACGGCGTCGATCAGCGCGATCAGCGTCGTGCCCCGCATGAAGCCCTGCACCGCGGCGAAGGCGCGGTGGGCGATCCGCTCCAGGAGCGGTCCGATGCCGTGCGGGGCCAGTTCGCGCAGCAGGACGGGGAAGCGGCCGCCGTCGCGCAGGAAGAAGAAGGTCAGGAGCAGCGCCAGAATGGCGGTCGCGATGATCTGGCCCACGATGCTGATCCCGGACACCACCCCGGAGGCGGCCCGGGCGCCGTACTTGGTGACGAAGGACTTCAGGCTGTCGACGGTGTCGTCCAAGGTGGGGCCCGACACGCCCAGCTCCGGCATCACCTTGTGCGCGACGTTCTTCAGCGCGGCCACGATCTGGTCCCCGGAGTGCATGAGGCTCTGCACCACGATGAACATCGCGCCCGCGGCGAACACCAGAAGGGCCAGGCACGTCAGCGCCGCGGCCAGCGACCGCTGCACCCGTACCTTCTGCAGCCAGCGGTACAGCGGCCCCAGCAGGGCGCTGCCCAGCAGCGCCAGCAGGACGGGCGTCACGACCGCCGCGAAGGTGACGACGAGCCAGACCACCAGCGCGCCCACGCCGGCCAGGAGCAGCACGACGGCGCACCACGCGCCCGTCCGACGCGCGGCGGCCGGCAGGAGGGGCGCGTCCACCCGCCCACCGGATCACGGCCCCGCGATGTCCGCATGCCGGGCACGGCGAACGGGTGGCACCGAGCGGTCGGATACGCTATTGACGGTCCGTAGAGGAAATCCTCACCCACAGTAGCGACTTGGGAGCAGCCGGCAATGGCTCGACACCTCATCACCAGCGCCCTTCCGTACATCAACGGGATCAAGCACCTGGGCAACATGGTGGGGTCCATGCTCCCGGCCGACGTCTACTCCCGGTACCTGCGCCAGCGCGGCCACGAGGTCCTCTACATCTGCGCCACCGACGAGCACGGCACCCCGGCCGAGCTCGCGGCGCAGGAGGCCGGCCTGCCGGTCGACGTGTTCTGCGCCCAGCAGCACGACGCGCAGAAGGCGGTCTACGACGGCTTCGCGCTCTCGTTCGACTACTTCGGCCGCAGCTCCTCGCAGCAGAACCGGGAGATCACCCAGGCCATCGCGCGGGAGCTGAAGGAGAACGGCTTCATCGAGGAGCGCGCCATCCGCCAGGTCTACTCCCTGGACGACGAGCGCTTCCTGCCCGACCGCTACATCGTCGGCACCTGCCCGCACTGCGGCTACGACAAGGCGCGCGGCGACCAGTGCGAGAACTGCACCCGCGTCCTGGACCCGACCGACCTGATCGAGCCGCGCTCCGCGATCAGCGGCAGCAGCCGGCTGGAGGTCCGCGAGACCAAGCACCTGTTCCTGCTGCAGTCCAAGCTCTCCCACGAGGTCGAGGCCTGGGTCGACGAGCACGGCAAGGACTGGCCCACCCTCGCCTCCTCCATCGCCCGCAAGTGGCTCACCGAGGGCCTGCAGGACCGCGCGATCACCCGCGACCTCGACTGGGGCGTGCCCGTTCCGGCCGACACCTGGCCGGAACTCGCGGCCGAGGGCAAGGTCTTCTACGTCTGGTTCGACGCGCCGATCGAGTACATCGGCGCCACCAAGGAGTGGTCGGACGCCGCCGGGGGCGAGAACCGCGACTGGCGCTCGTGGTGGTACGACGTCGACACCGACGTCCGCTACACCGAGTTCATGGCCAAGGACAACGTCCCCTTCCACACCGTGATGTTCCCGGCGACGCTGCTGGGCACCCGCGACAAGTGGAAGAAGGTCGACTACGTCAAGGCCTTCAACTGGCTGACCTACTACGGCGGCAAGTTCTCCACCTCGCAGCGCCGCGGCATCTTCACCGACGCCGCGCTGGAGATCCTGCCCGCCGACTACTGGCGCTACTTCCTGATCGCCAACGCGCCCGAGTCCGACGACACGTCCTTCACCTGGGAGCACTTCGCGGCCTCGGTCAACAAGGACCTCGCCGACACCCTCGGCAACTTCGTCAACCGCGTGCTGTCCTTCTCCCGCAAGCGCTTCGGCGACGAGGTGCCCGCGGGCTCCGCGGCGGGCGAGGCCGAGCAGCGCCTCGGCGCGCAGATCGCCGAGCTCCTCGCCGAGTACGAGCGGCACATGGAGGACCTGCAGTTCCGCAAGGCCGCGCAGGCGCTGCGCGCGCTGTGGAGCGCCGGCAACTCCTACCTGGAGGAGAAGGCGCCCTGGCTGGAGATCAAGACCGATCCGGACGGCGCCGCGCTCACCCTGCGCACCGCGATGAACCTCATCCACCTGTACGCGGTGGTCTCCGAGCCCTTCATCCCGGCCTCCGCCGCCGCCATGCGCGGTGCCTTCGCGCTGGCGGACGACACCGCGGTCTGGGTCACCGCCGACGAGGCCCGCGCCCTGTCCGCGGTCCCGCCGGGCACCGCCTTCACCGTCCCACCCGTGCTCTTCGCCAAGATCACCGATGAGGACCTGGAGTCCTACCGCGAGCGCTTCGGCGGACAGCCGGAAGCCGCCTGATGAGCACGCCGGCGCCCGCCCAGGGCAAGTCCCCGTTCCTGCTCCTGCTGTCGGTCGGCCTGACCCTGGCCCTGGTGGTCGCGGCCGTCATCGTCGCCGTCTCGCTGACCGGCGGGCACGACTCCCGTACCGGGGCCGCCCCGGACGCGGGCGGTGCCTGCCGCGGCAGCAACGTCGCCCTCGACAAGGCCGCCCAGCGCTTCCGGCTGGAGCTGCCGGCCGACGCGAAGGACGTGCACTACCTGGCCCAGTCCGGCGGTCTGTCCGGCGAGTACAACCTGGAGATGCGCTTCCGCACCACGGCGGCCGGCCTCCAGCACTTCCTGACCGGCTCCGGCTTCCCCAAGCTCAGCGGCGACGAGCACGTGCTGCGCGCGGGCCAGCCCGACGCCGACCCCTGCCGCCACGACTCCGAGGGCCTGGCCCACGCCCAGTACGCGGGCGACCAGGCCGCCGGTGACGGCGCCACCCACGGCGCCTACGTCCGCGGCATCGCCGTCGACGACTCCGACCGCGCCCGCCCGGTCGTCGCCCTCATCGCCATGGACACCTGACCCGCTGGGCCTCGTCCCGCGTCGCCCGCGTGCATGCACACACGCATGCACGCGGGCGACGCTGTCCGTATGGTCGCCCTCCAGATCCGTGATGTGCCCGAGTACCTGCGTGACCGTCTTGCGGCCATAGCGGAGGAACGCGGGCAGTCGCTCCAGGCGTACCTGCTCGACCTCGTCCGGGACGAGGTGCGGCGCAGGGACAACCTGGCCGTCCTCGAGCGGTTCTCGAGGTCCACGTACGGCATGCGGCTTTCCGAGGGCGACGTCACGGACGCGTTGCGTACGGCGCGGGCGGAGCGGGACGCGGAGTTCGGCGTGCCGGGGCCGGGGTGCGACGAGGGATCGTCGTCGATGCGTCCGTCTTCGCCCTCTCCCTCCTGGACGACGGCGCGACCGGTGGGCGTTGCCGGAGCGCCCTGGCGGCGGACGACCGCTGGATCGCGCCGCAGCACTGCTGACGGCGGAGTCCGTTCGCCGGGAGGGCACAGCACCCAGCCCTCGGCGTCACGGCGCGGCGCGAGCCGTCGGGCGTTCTCCGCGGGCTTCACGGGCGGCAGCCGCAGCGCGAGGTGCAGCTTGTGCAGCCGCGCCGCGTCGACCTCGCTCGGGGCGCTCTGAGCAGGCCCTGGGCGCTCTGGTGGAGCGGGAAGGCGATGGTCCCGCGGCAACATGTCCCGTACACCTTGCGCTGCTAGCATCCGCACTCTTGTACGGGGGGCGATCTTGTGCCCTCCATGGGGAGGGGACCTACACGTGGGCCGTCATGCCCTCAGACGCGGCCGCCTGGCCATCGCCGTATCCGCCACCGCGTTGGGCCTGCTGGCTGGGCTGGTGCCCTTGGTCACCGGCTCGTCCGCCGGACAGGCGCAGGCCGCCGAGGCGACATCGGAGGTCGTCCTGGACAGTCCGCGGACGGACACCCCGCGCCGCGACCGGATTCTGGGCGCCGGGACGACGGGATTCCTGCACCGCCTGGGAGATGTCCCGGGACTTCAATGGACCAGCTACAAGGACGGGAGCACGGTTACCGTAGAGGGACCGAGCGGTGCCTATAGGCTGGCCGTGCCCTGCTGGGACATCAATGAGCCCTGCCCCGGGGGCTGGTACGGCGGCGGCGGCGACACGGTCGCACTTCCCGACCGGTCCTACACGGAACCCGTTTCGCTGTGGGACCCGGCGACCAAGGGCCTGCGGACCGTGACCCTGCCGGAGGGCGACTACGTCGCCACCTACGGCAACACCGTGATCGCGCAGAGCGGCGGTGGGTCGGGCCGGGGACGGCTGGAGTTGACGGACTTCTCCGGTGACGGACAGCGCACTCGTAACGTGCCCGGTTCACCGGCCGTGTCCGTGGGCGCCGTCGCGGCCGGTGACGCGGCCGGGGCACTGGTCCGCTACACCGCCTCGGACGAGTCGGGCGCGCAAATCGACGAGGTCGGCTACCTGGACTTCGCGAAGGCCGAGTTCACCGAGGTCTTCCAGACCGATGCTCAGCCGCAGCTTGTGCTCACAGCGGACCGCGTCGGTTGGTACACGTCGTCCTCCGGGTTGCACACCAAGCCGCGAGGCGACCTGACCGCGCAGGAGACTGTCCTGGTGGTCAGAGGAACCGCTGTTGAAGGCAGGGCGGTACTCGTCGGGGACTGGCTGCTGCTGGGCGGTGACATGGGGTCGCCGAGTACCCAGGTGTCGGCGATCTCGTTGCGCGACGGCGTCGCCAGGACGCTGCCCGGTGCGAACGGGAATCTCATTGCGGCTCCGGACGGAAGCGGGCTGCTCGCCGGAGGCACAAGTGCCTCCGACTGGTGGATCCAGCGGGTCAGCCAGGGCGAGGACGGCAGTCTGGAGACGACCAGGATCTACAAGGTTCCCCCGTACGAGAACCCCAAGCTCGGGCTCGCCCTGAGCCGGGGCCGGCTGCGGGTCGCGGAGTCCGGCGGCGGGGGGAACCCCGTCCAGTCGGGCAGCTGGGCGCTCTCGACGGCGGGCGGCACACTGACCGCCTCCGCCCGCATGGCGGCCCAGGACATCTCCACGGCCGCCTGCCCCTACTCCGCCAGCTCGGTCACGTGCACCGGCATCTGGGGCGACAGCGGTGTGATGGGCGATGTGTTCCTCGGTTACGGCAACGTCCTGCGGACCCTGAACGACAACCCCGACAGCGGCAGCAGCAGCGCGCTGGACTTCCACGCCGGGGCCGGACGGATCGTGGACGTGTCCGATCACTGGGCGGTGTTCGACTCCACCGGCACCTCGCCCGCCCAGTACGTGGGCGACTTCGAGCAGAGGCACAAGCTCCAGCGGACCGTCCGGGCGGCGGCGCTCAACGGCAGCACCCTGTGGAGCCCCGGTACTGTTGCCGGCCAGCTCACCTCATACGACATCGAGACGTCCAAGACGCTGAGCACGGTGTCGGTGGGCGCTCCCTGTGTGCCGAAGGAACTCCAGGCCACGGGCAATTGGGTGTACTGGAGCTGCGGCGACGCGGGACCGGCCGGGGTCTGGGACATCAAGGCGAAGAAGTCGGTGCGCGTCGCGCCGGGCGACGTCCTGCTGGGCGACGGCTACACCGTCCGGCACGACCACGCCGCCGGGACGCTGGTGCTCACGAACGCCGCGACCGGTGCGACCCGGGTCCTGACCGGCGAGGTGGCGGACAGCGGTCTGGCTGTGGACCGCCGCTACCGGTTCGCTGTGGACGAGTACACCGGGCTGGTGGCCTGGGTCGACCCGCGGCAGCAGGTGCACGTGGCCACCACCGGGATCGCGCCCTCGACGCTCGGGCTGTTCACGACGCAGGTCGACAGCGAGATCTATCCCAGGGAAGCCTCCCGGGCGAACTGGCACGGGGACTGGCTGCTGAGCCGTCCCGTCACGTCCTGGACGCTGACGTTCGCCACGCCGCAGGGCAAGGTGCTGCGCACGCTCTCGGGGAAGGACGTTCCCGCGCAGCTGTCCGTCTCCTGGAACGGCAGGACGGATTCGGGTACCTACTTCCCCAACGGCCGCTTCGCATGGACCCTGAAGGCCACGGCCGCCGGGACCTCGTCCGCCGTGACGGCCGCCTCCGGCTCGGGCGGCCTGTACGGCGGAGCGGCCGTCCTCCGGGACTACGGCAGCGGGGGCATGGCCCTGCGGACCGACGGTGTCGGCGATCTGCTGACGCTGGATTCCGCGGGCCGGTTGGCGTACCGCTGGGGCCAGCCGTTCACGGGGGCCTTCGCCGGCTCGCTCACGGGCTCCGGGTGGGCCACCAACGTCAAGGTCGTGCCCGTCGGCGACCTGAGTGGTGACCGCTGCAACGACCTGCTCGTGCGGCTGGGCAACGGTTCGGTGCGGCTGTACAAGCCGGCCTGCAGCAAAGCGGCCACGCCGACGACCGCGTACAACACCGTGGGCACAGGGTGGAACCAGTACGACGTGCTGACCTCGCCCGGGGACATCACGGGCGACGGGCTCTCGGACGTGCTCGCCCGCAGGGCGTCCGACGGCGCGGTCTACCTCTACAAGGGCGTGCCGGGCGGGAAGCTGTCCGCCCCCGTGAAGCTCTACGCCAACTGGAAGGCCTACAAGAAGATCGTGGGCGCGGGCGACCTGACCGGTGACGGCTTCGGTGATGTGCTGGTGCACGACACGGGCAACGAGCTGTGGCGTTTTGACGGTGACGGCAAGGGCCACTTCAAGGCGCGTGTGAAGGTCGCCGACAACTGGGGCACGATGTTCAACGCGCTCGTGGGCGTCGGGGACATCACCGGTGACGGCAAGGCCGACCTCGTCGTCCGGGACTCGGCCGGGGCCCTGTGGCGCTACAGCGGCAACGGCAAGGGCACCGTCGGCGCCCGGGTGAAGATCGGCACGGGGTACCAGGGCTACAAGGGCCTGTACTGACCGGATGCCCGACCCGAACGCCGAGGGGCCCGGAACCAGTTGGTTCCGGGCCCCTCGGCGTCACGGGTGTGCCGAGGCCGTCAGGCCTTCTTCTCGGGCGGCAGCCGCAGCGCGAGGTGCAGCTCGCGCAGCCGCGCCTCGTCGACCTCGCTCGGGGCGCCCATGAGCAGGTCCTGGGCGTTCTGGTTGAGCGGGAAGGCAATGGTCTCGCGGATGTTGGGCTCGTCCGCGAGCAGCATGACCATGCGGTCGACGCCCGGGGCGATGCCGCCGTGCGGCGGGGCGCCGAAGTGGAAGGCGCGGAGCATGCCGCCGAACTCGTGCTCGACGGTCTCGCGGGTGTAGCCGGCGATCTCGAACGCCTTGTACATGACGTCCGGTTCGTGGTTCCGGATCGCGCCGGAGGAGAGCTCGACGCCGTTGCAGACGATGTCGTACTGCCACGCCAGGATGTCCAGCGGGTCCTTGGTCCGCAGTGCCTCCAGGCCGCCCTGCGGCATGGAGAACGGGTTGTGCGAGAACTCGATCTGGCCGGTGTCCTCGTTCTTCTCGAACATCGGGAAGTCGACGATCCAGCAGAAGCGGAAGACGTCCTCCTCGAACTGCCCGGCGCGCTTGGCGGCCTCGACGCGGACCGCGCTCATGATCTTGGAGACCTCGTCGAACTCGCCGGCGCCGAAGAAGATCGCGTGGCCCGGCTTGGCGTCGACGGCGGCGAGCAGCGCCTTGACGTCGTCCTCGGTGAGGAACTTGGCGATCGGTCCGGTGAGGGCGAGGTCCTCGCCGACCCGCACCCAGGCCAGGCCCTTGGCGCCCTGCTCGACGGCGTAGTCGCCGAGGTTGTCGAAGAACTTGCGCGGCTGGTCGGCGGTGTCCGGCACGGGGAGGGCGCGGACGTGCTTTCCGGCGAAGGCCTTGAAGCCGGACTCGGCGAACAGGTCGGAGACGTCGACCAGTTCGAGCTTGGCGCGCAGGTCGGGCTTGTCGTTGCCGTACTTCACCATCGACTCGCGGAACGGGATCCGCGGGAAGGGCGAGGTGACGTGGCGGCCGCCGCCGAACTCCTCGAAGAGGTCGGTCATGACCTTCTCGATGACGCCGAAGACGTCCTCCTGCTCGACGAAGCTCATCTCGACGTCGAGCTGGTAGAACTCGCCGGGCGAGCGGTCGGCGCGGCTGTCCTCGTCGCGGAAGCAGGGCGCGATCTGGAAGTAGCGGTCGAAGCCCGCGATCATCAGCAGCTGCTTGAACTGCTGCGGGGCCTGCGGGAGTGCGTAGAACTTGCCGGCGTGCACACGGGAGGGCACCAGGAAGTCGCGCGCGCCCTCGGGGGAGGTCGCGGACAGGATCGGGGTGGCCAGCTCGTTGAAGCCGAGCGCGGTCATCTCGCGGCGCAGGAAGCTGATGACCTGGGTGCGCAGCATGATGTTGCGGTGCATGCGGGCGCGGCGCAGGTCGAGGAAGCGGTTGGTGAGCCGCATCTCCTCGTTCGCGTTGTCCTCCGGGAAGACCGGGAACGGCAGCTGGTCGGCGGCGCCGAGCACCTCCAGCTCCGTGACCTCGACCTCGACCTCGCCGGTGGGCAGGTCGGGGTTGACGTTCTCCGCGGTGCGGGCGAGCACGCGGCCGTCGACGCGGAGCACGGACTCCTTCGACTGGTGGCTCAGCGCCTCGTACGCGGGCGAGCCCGGGCGGGCGACGAGCTGCACCACGCCGTAGTGGTCGCGGAGATCGACGAAGAGGATGCCGCCCAGATCCCGGCGATTGTGCAGCCATCCGCTGAGGCGCACTTCCGCGTCTACGTCGGTGGCGCGCAGCTCACCGCAGGTGTGGGACCGGTACCGATGCATCGTTCATCCAAGTCGTCTGATTGCGGGGATGAGGCGCCCCCAGTCTACGGGCCCGTGCACCCGCGGCCCCATTCGTATCAAGGCCGCGAACAAACCTAAACTATGACAATGCTGCCAATGCGCATCGAGGACGTGCTGTCCGCGCTCGGCACCGGCGTATGGCGCTGGGACGGCGCCACGGACCTGGTGGAGCTCGACGCGGTCGGCGCGGGCCTGATCGGGCTGGCGCCACGGCCGCAGAAGGTGCACTCGGCGATGGTCCGCGCCTGTTACGACGCCTCCGACTACGTGGACATGTCGGCGGCGGTGGCCCTGGCGGTCACCGAGGGCACACCGTGCGAGTCGTGCCTGAGGGTGGTCGGCCGGGACGGGAGGATCGTCCGGACGGTCGCCATGCGGACCTACGGGGTGCACAGCGCCGGCGGATGGCCGGAGGAGATGGTCGGCACCCTGCACGAGGTGCCCGCGCCCCCCGGCCGCGCCACCGGCACGGGCACGGGCACCGCGGCGGTGGGCCCCGTCGACCGGCGGCGGGCCCGCGAGGCCTTCCTGCTGGACGCGGGCCGGGCGCTGGCCGAGGCCGACAGCACGCAGGAGGTGCTGCGGGTCGCCGCCCACCTGTCGATGCCCGGGTTCTCCCCCGACGGTCTGGCGGTCTTCGGCGTGCACGGCGACCACCTGTCGGTCATCGGCCACCACGGGCAGCGGCCCGGCGCCGAGACGCCCTTCCTGGAGATGCCGCTGACCACCGGTTACCCGGCGGCGGTGGCCGCCCGCACCGGCCAGGCGGTCTACCTGCCGAGCCCGGAGGCCTACGAGGAGCGCTTCGCGGCGACCTGGCCGATGGTGCGGGGCTTCGGCCGGTGCTCCTGGGCCTATCTGCCGCTGGTCGTCGCCGGACGGTCGATCGGCGCGTGGATGGCCGCCTTCCGCGAGCCCGTCGCCTTCACCCCCGACGAGCGCTCGGTGCTGACCACCGTCGCGCGGATGCTGGCCCAGGCGCTGTGGCGGGCGCAGGTGCACGAGTCGGAGCGCGAGCTCTCCGACGGGCTGCGGCACACGATGCTGCCCGCCCGCCGTCCGCACATCGACGGCATGACCGTGACGACGCGCTACGTGCCCACTGGCGGCGGACTGCAGGTCGGCGGCGACTGGTACGACGTGATCGACCTGCCCTCCGGGCGCACCGCGCTGGTCATCGGCGACGTCCAGGGCCACGACGTACGGGCGGCCGGGCTGATGGGCCAGCTAAGGGTCGCCCTGCGGGCGTACGCGGCCGAGGGCCACCGCCCGGACGCGGTGGTGTCCCGCACCTCGCGCTTCCTGGCCGGGCTGACCGGTTGCGCGCGGACCGAGGACGACCGCTTCGCGACCTGCGTCTACATGGAGGTGGACCCGGAGCACGGCACCCTGGACGTGGTGCGGGCCGGGCACCTGGACCCGGCGGTCCGGCTGCGGGACGGCACCGTGCTGCCGCGCAGGACGGCCGGTGGCCTGCCGCTGGGCATCGCCCCGGACTCCGACTACCCGACCACGCGGATCACCCTGGAGCCCGGCGAGACCCTGCTGCTCTGCACCGACGGGCTGATCGAGACCGGCGGCCATGACCTGGACACCGGCTGGAAGCGGCTGCGCACCGTGCTGGAGTCCGGCCCGCCCGACGATCTGGAGGCGCTGGCCGACGCCGTGGTCGGGGCGGTCCACGGACCTGCCTCGCACCATACGGCCGGCCCGCTCGCCGACCGCCGCCAGGACGACATCGCCCTGTTGCTGCTGCGCCGCAGCGCCGACCCGCCGGTCTGCGAGGTGCCGCTGCGCCGCGGCGTGGTCACCGTCTCCCAGACCGACCCCCGCGAGGTCGGGGCGGCCCGCGAGGAAGTGCGGGCCCTGCTGCACGACTGGACCTGCGCCGAGCAGGTCGACGCCGCCGTGCTGCTGGTCTCGGAACTGACCGCCAACGTCCTGCTGCACACGGACGAGGACGCGGCACTCTCCGCCCAGCTGCGCGGGATGCCGGGCGGGCGGCGGCGGCTGCGCGTGGACGTGCGGGACCGCGGCGACGAGATGCCGCACCTGCGCACTCCGGGGGAGATGGCCTCGTCCGGGCGCGGGCTGCTGCTCGTCCAGGAGTTGTCGGACGCCTGGGGCGTCGATCCGCGGGGCGACGGCAAGTCGATCTGGTTCGAGCTGTACGAGGCGCCCGCAGCGCCCACAGCGGGCTAGCGGCCCGATACGCTTGCCCCCGTGTACGGCTACGACCAGAACGCGATGGCGGGTGCCGCGCCCCCGATGGGCGGGGCGCCCATGGGTGGTGCGCCGATGGGCGGTGCCCCGATGGGCGGGGGGTACCCCGAGCCGTCGCCGCCGTCGCTCGCCGACGCGGTGCGGGCGTTCACGACCGGCTCGATGTCGGCGGAGGACTTCCAGGCGGTCTTCGCCACTTCCAAGGTGTACTGCCCGCGCGGCGACAACCCGGGCTTCCTGGCGCTGCACGACACGCAGCAGCCGGTGATCCCGATGTTCTCCTCGCTCAAGCAGCTGCGCCGGTACGCGGGCAAGGAGTCCAAGTACTTCGTCATCACCGGTGCCGAGGTGCTGGACCTGCTGCCGACCGGCTACGGCTTCGTGCTGGACATGGAGGGCGAGCACCGGATGGTGTTCGACGCCAAGGCCGTGGAGCAGATGGTGGAGTTCACCATGCGCCGCATGTACGGCTGACCGGCGGCTGCGACCGGCCGCCACCGTCCCCACGACCGCTGCCGCAGGGCAGTAACCGGACAAACACCCAGGGAATGCTTGCGGGAAGTTCAGGGTTCAACTATGTTGAACGTTGAACTAACCGAGGAGGATCCGGACCATGCCCGCAGTGACCGTCGAGAACCCGTTGACCCTGCCGCGTGTCACCGCTCCGGCGGGCGCGAACGCGCGTCGCGCGCTGCAGGTGACGACCGCCCCGACCGGCTTCGAGGGCGAGGGATTCCCGGTCCGCCGGGCCTTCGCCGGCATCGACTACAAGAACCTCGACCCGTTCATCATGATGGACCAGATGGGCGAGGTGGAGTACGCGCCGGGCGAGCCGAAGGGCACCCCCTGGCACCCGCACCGCGGCTTCGAGACCGTCACCTACATCATGGACGGCGCCTTCATCCACCAGGACTCGCACGGCGGCGGCGGCACCATCAGCGACGGTGACACGCAGTGGATGACGGCGGGCAGCGGCCTGCTGCACATCGAGACCCCGCCGGAGACGCTGGTCATGAGCGGCGGCCTCTTCCACGGGCTGCAGCTGTGGGTGAACCTGCCGGCCAAGGACAAGATGATCGCGCCGAAGTACCAGGACATCCGCGGCGGCAACGTCAAGATGCTGGCCTCCGAGGACGGCGGCGCGCTCATCCGGATCATCGCGGGCGACATCGACGGCCACCAGGGCCCGGGTGCCACGCACACCCCGATCACCATGCTGCACGTCTCGGTGAACCCCGGCGCCCAGGTGGCGCTGCCCTGGCGCGCGGACTTCAACGCCCTGGCGTACGGCCTGGCCGGTCGTGGCACCGCGGGTCCCGAAGGCCGGCCGTTCCGGATGGGGCAGGCGGTGGTCTTCGGGCGCGGCGACTCGCTCACCATCACCGCGGACGAGAGCCAGGAGACGCGCAGCCCCAACTTCGAGGTCGTGCTCCTCGGCGGGCTCCCGATCCGCGAGCCGATGATGCAGTACGGCCCGTTCGTGATGAACACCCACGCCGAACTCGCCCAGGCCTTCGAGGACTTCCAGGCCGGCCGGCTCGGCAGGATCCCCGCCGGTCAGGAGTGATCCGGCGCCGCTCCGCGGCACTGTGCATAACGCGGCCCCGGCCGGGAATCCGATTCCCGTCCGGGGCCGTCGCATACGGTGGGGACAGTTCCGCGCGGCGGGTCGTTGCGGTCTTCGTTGGCAGGTGCATTCACCGTGAGTGACAGCACGTGCACTTGCACGTGCAGATGCACGTGACTTCGATCTCTGGCTATCATCTCCCCTGTCCTGCACGGTACTTACCTGGAGAGAAGCATGCGCCACACGTACAACGGCATGGCCGCGTCCGATCTCTCCGGCGTGGCGTGGCAGAAGAGCCGGCACAGCAATGCCAACGGACAGTGCGTGGAACTGGCGGCGCTGCCGGACGGCGACGTGGCCGTCCGCAATTCGCGTTTTCCGGACGGACCGGCGCTGATATACACGAAGGAAGAGATCGAATCCCTCATTCTCGGGATGAAGAACGGGGAGTTCGATCACCTTGTGGCGAACTGACCGCAGCCGTCACTTACGGTGACGGCGCGCCGTCCTCGTTTTTACCGGGTTCCCCAAGTTCCTCGGGTTCCCCGGGCAGCGTGAACAGCGCCCAGACGACCTTCCCGGCCCCGCTCAGCGGGTGCCAGCCCCAGGTCTCGCTGAAGGACTCCACCAGGTGCAGCCCCCGGCCGGACTCCGCCACGAAGTCGGGCGCCTTGGTGACGGGCCCGTGGCTGCTGGGGTCGCGGACCGCGCAGACTACGCGCGTTGACCATCGCACCAGGCTGAGCCGGACGCACCCCTCGGTGGCGTCCTCGGGCAGCGCGTAGCGCAGCGCGTTGGTGACCAGTTCCGAGGCGACGAGTTCCACGCCGTCCTGAAGTGCGTCCAGGTCCCACGCGCGGAGAATGGACCGGGTGAACCGGCGCGCGTCACCCACGGCCTCGAAGCGCGGCGGGAGCGGGCAGGACGTGGCGCTCGACGACGAAAGGCGCTCGGGGACCAGCCCGTCCCATAAGGGCTGCAGTCCGGTCGAGCTATCGGTCCACATGCGCACCACCCGGTATCGGCACGTACGTCATCGTCCCGTACGGCCGCTGGACGATGCAAGGGGCGGATGCACGTGCATTTGCATGCTGCGATACGGATGGGACGGAAGTGGCGATCGAGAGTGACCGATCGCGTACTCAACGCAGCGCGAAGATGGCAGACTGCTGGATGCCACGGGGAGAAGGTAGGCGCACATGACCACAGTTCAGTCGGGAAGCGGATCGATGGTGCGCCGCATCCTTCTGGGCTCGCAGCTGCGCAGGCTGCGCGAATCCAAGGGCATCACCCGTGAGGCCGCGGGCTACTCCATCCGTGCGTCCGAGTCGAAGATCAGCCGGATGGAGCTCGGGCGCGTGAGCTTCAAGGAGCGCGACGTGGCCGATCTGCTCACCCTCTACGGGATCTCCGACGACGCCGAGCGCTCGACGCTGCTCGGCCTGGTCCGCGAGGCCAACATCGCCGGCTGGTGGCACGGCTTCGGCGACGTCCTGCCCTCCTGGTTCCAGACCTACGTGGGCCTGGAGGAGTCGGCCTCGGTCATCCGCAGCTTCGAGAGCCAGTTCGTGCACGGGCTGCTCCAGGCCGACGAGTACAGCCGCGCCGTCATCGAGCTGGGGCACCCGGACGCCTCCGCCGAGGAGGTCGAGCGCCGGCTGGACCTGCGCCACAAGAGGCAGAAGCTGCTCAGCGGTGAGGACGCCCCGGAGATCGTCGCGGTGATGGACGAGGCCGTGGTGCGGCGCAGCTTCGGCGGTGCCGGTGTGATGCACGCCCAGTTGCGGCACCTCGTGGAGGTGTCGCACCAGCCGAACGTCACGGTGCAGCTGTTGCCGCTGGAGTTCACCGGCTATTCGGCGGGCGCGAGCGGCACCTTCACACAGCTGAGTTTCCCGGAATCGGATGTCTCCGACGTGGTCTACGTCGAGCAGCTGACCGGTGCCATGTACATCGACAAGCGGGACGAAGTGGACCAGTACCACGTCGTCATGGAGAAACTGCGCACGGACAGCCTCTCGCCGGCGGCCACCCGGGAGCGGCTGAACGGGATTCTCCGCGCCATGTGACCACCCCGGGCGGCCGCATTCCGTTCCCATCCCGGGCCGTCATTTCACGGGTTTTCTCGCCATTCACCCGATCGAGTGAAGTGATCCTTGACGTGCCGATCAGGTCATCGGCCCGGTGATCTCATGCTCCGGTGAACCGGTACCTGCGCACCTATGAGAGCAACGGGTGCCTCGTGGTGGAACTCAATGGGGAGATCGACGTCGAAGCGGCGGTGGCGATCACCCCGCTCCTCGACGACCTCACCCAGGCCCCCGGCCCGTCCCTGGTGATCGACCTGAGCCCGGTCCGGTTCATCGACTGCTCGGGGCTCGCGGCGCTGTGCCGGGCCCGGCGGCGCGTCCTCTCCCACGGGGGCACCGTCCAGCTCGTCTGCGCGCGCCCCATGACGTTGCGCATCCTGCGCGCGACCGGGCTCATGACCGCCTTCCGGCCGGTCGCCGACCTCGGCACGGCCCTGGCCCGGCCCGCCGCGGACCCCTAGTCGGTGCAGATCGCCGTCACGAACTCCGCGACGCGGTCCTTCCCGAGGTGACGGGCGATGTCCGCCTCGCTGATCATGCCGATCAGCCGGTGCGCGGGGTGGTCGATCACCGGCAGCCTGCGGACCCTGGCCTCCTCCATGACCTCCAGGATCCGGTCCACCTCCTCGTCGCCCTCGATGATCTCCGGGCGTCCCTGGGCGAGTTCGCCGCAGGACACCTCGGACGGGTCGCGTCCCTCCGCGACGCACTTCAGCACGATGTCCCGGTCGGTGACGATGCCGACCAGCACGTCGTCGTCCCCGCAGATGGGCAGGGCCCCGACGCACTGCTCGCTCATGATCCGGGCAGCGTCGGCCAGGTTCTCGCGCTCACCGATGCACATGGCGCCGGGATGCATGATGTCCAGGGCCGTGGTCATGACGGCGCCTCCTCCGTGGCGTGGATCGCCTCTTTCTGGCTCCATCGTCACCCTGGTGGAGTAGTTCCGCGAGAGGGCGCACCCTGGAAGGGACACCGACACCGGGGACCGCTGGAGGTGCACGTCATGCAGACCCTCGTCGGATGGCACATCGAGATGGACTTCCGTGAGGAAGGGTCCAGGACCAAGGCCGCGGCGCTGCTCCGCCTCCCGGACGGCACGGAGGTCAGATCGCACGGCCACGCCAACCGGCATCCCTCCGACCCGTCCCAGGACCGGGTCGGCGAGGAACTCGCCGCCGCGCGGGCGCTGAACGACCTGGCCCGTCAGCTGCTGGGCAAGGCCGCGCACGAGATCGAGGAGGTCACGCACATCTCGGCGCACCCCCGGATCTGACCGCCCGGCCGGCGCCGCCGGCCACCGCCGTCAGAGCCAGCCCCGCCGCTTGAAAACCAGGTAGAGGCTGACGCAGACCACGCCCATCAGCACGATCGCGAAGGGGTAGCCGAGCAGCCAGTGCAGCTCGGGCATGTGGTCGAAGTTCATGCCGTAGATCGTGCCGACGAGGGTGGGCGCGAAGAGGATGGCGGCCCACGCGGAGATCTTCTTGACCTCCTCGTTCTGCTCGAAGCCCGCCTCCGCCAGGGCTCGCATCTCCGCGTTCTGCTGCTGGGCGACGAGCGTGGCGTTGAGCGTCAGCAGGTCGCCGAGCGCCTGGCGGAAGCCGTCGACGCGCTCGACGGTGTGGGTGACATGGTCGGCGACGTCGCGCAGGTAGCGCTGGAGCTCCTCGCCGGTGCCGTACTTCTCGAAGCCCGCCTGCAGACCCTCCAGCATGGGGGTGAGCGGCCGGGTGGCGCGCTGGAACTCCAGCACCTCCTGGGAGAGCTCGTAGATCCGGCGGGAGACCTGCGGGTCCCCGCCGAAGACCTGGATCTCGCTCTCCTCCATGTCCTTCTCGACGCCCGCCACGACCGGCGCGTAACCGTCGACGACCGTGTCGAGTATCGCGTAGAGCACCGCTTCCGGGCCGAGCTCGAGCAGCTCGGGGTTGCTCTCCATGCGGCGGCGCACCGCGGACAGGTCGGGGGCCGCGCCGTGCCGCACGGTCAGCACGAAGCCGGGGCCGACGAAGATGTGCAGCTCCGCGAAGTCGACCTCCTCGGGCAGGTCCAGATAGCGCGCCGCGCGCAGCACGACGAAGAGGGTGTCCCCGTACCGCTCCAGCTTGGGGCGCTGGTGGGCCTGGATGGCGTCCTCCAGCGCGAGCGGGTGCAGGTCGAACTCCTTGGCCAGGGAGACCAGCTCGGCCTCGGTCGGCCGGAACAGCCCGATCCAGGCCATCGCGCCGGGTTCGGCGCGCAGTTGCGCGTACGCCTCGGCCAGGGAGGACGGGGTCGCGATGCGGCGGCCGCCGCGGTAGAGGGCCGCGTCCATGACGCTGCTGACCGTCACACCACCGGCACCGGACGACTCCGGCTCCAGGGGGGCGTGCTCCTCACCGGAGGGCGCCGGGGCGGGACGGGCGTGCTTCGCCGTCTTCGCCGCCCTCGCGGTCTTGGCCGTCCTGGCCTTCTCCTTCGCCGAGTTCCTCAGTGCGCGCAGGGTACGCAGGCGACGCCCGGACACCGGCAACACCCCCTCTCACGGGACACCTGTGCAGCCTAGGCGCTGCCCCGGCGGTTGCGTGGCCTTGCCGTGCGCTGCCATGCCGCGCGGCCGGCCGCACGTCGGAGAGGGCCGAACGGGTGACGCCGGACCCGGCGACGTATCGGCGCCCGTGCACCTCTCGTTGGACAGATCCCATCCGTGATCACTGATTGGAACCACGCTCGTGAACCGTATCGCCAAGGCCGCCGCTCTCACCGCCGCTGCCAGTGCCGCCGTTGTCGGCAGCGCCGGTGGCGCCCTCGCCCTCGACGGCCACGGGCACGGCGGCTCTCACGCCGAGGGCAAGGCCATCGGCTCCCCCGGTGTCGTCAGCGGCAATGTCATCCAGGTCCCGGTGAACATCCCGGTCAACGTCTGCGGCAACTCCGTCAACCTCATCATCTCCCTGGTCAACCCGACCCTGGGCAACGTCTGCATCAACCGCTGACGCGGCGGGGCACGTCGTGTGCCCCCGTTTCGTCCCGCGGTTCGACGGCGGCCTTCGGGCCGCCGTTTCGCTTGGTGCGCCCCTCCCGGGCCGGTCCGCACGCGGCGGGCGGGGGCGGGGGGCCGCGAGTAACCTGAATCGCGGGGGCCGCGGCAGGCGATCCCGACAGGGCGCGACGGGTTCCGTGCGCTTCCCGGACCCGACCCCGGGCCCCTTCGCCACCGGTCCGTTCTTCCCCGTCCTCATCGTCCCGTGACTCCCCGATCCCGTGATCCCGTGGGCGGCCCTCGCCGAGTGGGAAGAACGGTAGACGGAGCGTAACGTTGCGGGCGGATACGGAGTGGCTGGCCATGGGGACACCCGAGGAACACGCGGTCGCCGGCGTGGCGGATGCCGTCACGCTGGTGCTCGATGCCCGGGGTCTGGTGCTGAGCTGGCCGCCGACCGCACGGCGGCTGCTCGGGCTCGCGCCCGACGAGATCGTCGGCCGCCCGGCGCAGGACCTGCTGGCCCCGCAGGACGCGGCGAGGCTCCCCGAGATCCGGTCCCGCTGCCGGTCCGAGGGCGGCTGGACGGGGGCGCTCCGGCTGCTCCACGCCGACGGTTCCGTGCGGACGCTGGGCGTCCGGGTGGCGTCCCTGCCCGCGGAGGCCACCGGCTCCGGGGCCCGCTGGCTCGTCCTGGCCGCCGAGTCCTCGCACACGGCGCGCTCGGTCGCCTCGGGGCTGACCGACACGATGCTGGAGCGGATCGTCGGCCAGACGCCCATCGGGCTGGCCGTGGTCGACACCGAACTGCGCTGCGTGTGGTCGAACGCGGCGCTGGAGCGCTTCGGCGGCGGCCCCGCACAGGAGCGGATCGGGCGCCGGCTCGCGGAGATCCAGCCCGGTCTGAACGCCACGGTCCTGGAGGCGCAGATGCGCCAGGTCCTGGAGACCGGCATCCCGGTGATCGACTACGAGCACGTCGGCCGGTTTCGCACCGCCCCGCGCCGGGAGCAGGCGCACTCGATGTCCTTCGTCCGCCTGGAGGACGAGCGCGGCGTCCCGGTCGGGGTCTGCTACTCCGTGATCGACATCAGCGAGCGCTGGCGGGCCCGCCAGCGGCTGTCGCTGCTGGACCGCGCCAGTGAGCAGATCGGCCGCACGCTGGACGTCATGCACACCGCGCAGGACCTGGCCGACGTGGTGGTGCCGGACCTGGCGGACTTCGTGACCGTCGAACTGCTGGAGTCGGTCATCAAGGGTGCCGAGCCGCAGCCGGGCCCGATCGACGACCCGCTCACCACGACGCTGCGCCGCGCGGGCATGCGGGCCGCCCGGCAGGGCGAGCCGGAACCGGCCTTCGGCCTCGGGGCGGTCACCGCCTACATGCCCGACACGCCCCCGATCCGGGCGCTGACCGACGGGCGGTCCTGGTTCACCCCCCGGCTGGACCCGCTGGGCCTGGAGTGGTGCGCGGGGGTGCCCGGCGGCAGGGCGCAGCGTTTCGGCGAACTCGGCCTGCACACCGCCATGGTGGTGCCGATCCGCGCCCGGGGGGTCACCCTCGGCGTGACCCTGTTCTTCCGGGTGCGCAGGGCCGAGCCCTTCGACGCGGAGGACCTGCGGCTGGCCGAGGAGGTGATGGCGCGCGCCGCCGTGTGCGTCGACAACGCGCGTCGCTACACGCGGGAGCGGGATGCCGCGCTGGTGCTGCAGCGCAGCCTGCTGCCGCACGTCTTCCCGCCGCAGGACGCCGTGGACGTGGCCACCTACTACCGTCCGGCCGACGAGCTGTCGGGGGTGGGCGGGGACTGGTTCGACGTCGTCCCGCTGTCCGGGGCGCGGGTCGCCCTGGTGGTGGGCGAGGTGGTGGGGCACGGCATCGACGCGGCCGCGACCATGGGCCAACTGCGCACGGCGGTGCGCACGCTGGCCGATCTCGACCTGCCGCCCGAGGAGCTGATGGCGCACCTGGACGACCTGGTGGTGCAGGTGGCCCGGGAGCAGCGCGACGCCCTGCCGTCGGGGGCGGACGGCGGTGTGCTCGGGTCGAGTTGCCTGTACGTGACGTACGACCCGGTCAGCCGGCAGTGCGCCATGGCCAGCGCCGGGCATCTGCCGCCCGCCGTGCTGTCGCCGGGACGGGACGCGGTGCGTTTTCCCGACGTGCCGATCGGCCCGTCGCTCGGGCTGGGCGGACTGCCCTTCGAGGCGACCGAGTTGACGCTCGAGGAGGGCAGCGTGCTGGCCCTCTACACCGACGGACTGCTCGCCTCCCCGGGCAACCCGCACGCCATGACCCTGCAGGACACCGGACGGGACCGGCTGCGCGCGGCGCTGGAGGGCGGCGACCTCCCGCTGGACGGCCTGTGCCGCAGCGTGGTCGACGAACTCGCCCCGGCGCGGCCGACGGACGACGTGGCACTGCTGCTGGCCAGGACGCGCAGCCTCGACACCAGCCGCGTCGCCTCCTGGGAGTTGTCCAGCGATCCCGCGGTGGTCGGCCGGGCCCGGGAGATGTCCACCCGGCAGCTCGACTCGTGGGGGCTGCCCGGCCTCGCGTTCACCACGGAGCTCGTGGTGAGCGAGCTGGTCACCAACGCCATCCGGCACGCCTCCGGTCCGATCCGGCTGCGCCTGATCCTGGAACGGGCGCTGATCTGCGAGGTCTCGGACGCCAGCAGCACGTCGCCGCATCTGCGCCATCCCCGCACCCTGGACGAGGGCGGCCGGGGGCTCTTCCTGATCTCGCAGTTCGCCCAGCGCTGGGGCACCCGCTACACGGGCGACGGGAAGATCATCTGGGCGGAGCAGTTCCTCGACGGCCAGGGCCCGGGCGCCGATGCCGGCCTGGACCTGGGCGAGATCCCGATGCGCGAACGGGTCTGACGACTCCGTTTCCGATGGTCCAGACCTATTGACCAGCTGGTCCAGACCTTTCTACGCTCTGCGAGTGAACTGTGGTGGGCATGACATCGCGTCAACGGCCCGCCAGGCGGCAAGGTTTCCCCGTCGGCCCCCCACTCGAGGAGCACCCCTTGAGCACTGGAGACACCCCACGCACCTCACGGACCAGACGCCTCAGGGCATCGGCGGTCGCGGGCTTCACCGCGCTGCTGCTGCCCGTGGCGGCTCTCGTCGGTCTGGCCACCCCGGCGCACGCCGCGGGCACCACCGCCACGTACACCAAGACCCAGGACTGGGGAACGGGGTTCGAGGGCAAGTGGACGATCACCAACAGCGGCACCACCAGCATCAGTAGCTGGACCGTCGAGTGGGACTACCCCGCCGGCACCTCGGTGACCTCGGCGTGGGACGCCGACGTCACCAGCGCCGGTACCCACTGGACCGCCAAGAACAAGAGCTGGAACGGCACCCTGGCCCCCGGCGCCAGCGTCAGCTTCGGATTCAACGGCGCCGGCGCCGGAAGCCCCAGCGGCTGCAAGCTCAACGGCGGCTCCTGCACCGGCGGCGGTGGCGGCGACCCGACGCCCACGCCCACGCCGACCCCCACACCCACCCCGACCCCGACGCCCACGCCGACCCCCACCGGTCCCGCGGGCGACAAGATCCGTCTCGGCTACTTCGCCGAGTGGGGCATCTACGGCCGGAACTACCACGTCAAGAACCTGGTGACCTCCGGCACGGCGAGCAAGCTGACCCACATCAACTACGCCTTCGGCAATGTCACCAACGGCCAGTGCGCCATCGGCGACTCGTACGCCGACTACGACAAGGCCTACACCGCCGACCAGAGCGTCGACGGCGTCGCCGACACCTGGGACACCGGAGCGCTGCGCGGCAGCTTCAACCAGCTGCGCAAGCTGAAGAAGCAGTACCCGAACATCAAGATCCTGTGGTCGTTCGGCGGCTGGACCTGGTCCGGCGGATTCGGCCAGGCGGCCGCCAACCCGACCGCCTTCGCCAACTCCTGCTACAACCTGGTCGAGGACCCGCGCTGGGCCGATGTCTTCGACGGCATCGACATCGACTGGGAGTACCCCAACGCCTGCGGCCTGTCCTGCGACACCAGCGGGGCCTCGTCCTTCAAGACCCTGATGTCCGCGCTGCGGACCCGGTTCGGCTCCAACAACCTGGTCACCGCGGCCATCACCGCCGACGGCACCAACGGCGGCAAGATCGACGCGGCCGACTACGCGGGCGCCGCGAGTTACGTCAACTACTACAACGTGATGACGTACGACTACTTCGGCTCCTTCGACGTGGACGGCCCGACCGCCCCGCACTCCCCGCTCACCTCCTACAGCGGCATCCCGATCGCCGGGTTCTACTCCGACGCGGCGATCCAGAAGCTGAAGAGCAAGGGCATCCCGTCGAACAAGCTCAACCTGGGCATCGGCTTCTACGGGCGCGGCTGGACCGGCGTCACGCAGGACGCCCCGGGCGGCTCGGCCACCGGCGCGGCGCCGGGCACGTACGAGGCGGGCAACGAGGACTACAAGGTCCTCAAGAACACCTGCCCGGCCACCGGGACCATCGCGGGCACCGCGTACGCCCACTGCGGCAGCAACTGGTGGAGCTACGACACCCCGGCGACCATCGCGGGCAAGATGGCCTACGTGAAGAACCAGGGCCTCGGCGGCGCGTTCTTCTGGGAGTTCAGCGGCGACACCAGCAATGGTGAGCTGGTCACCGCGATCAACAACGGCCTGAGCTAGTCCGGCCGGAGGAAGGCCGGGGAGGCGGTCCGACCGCCTCCCCGGCCTTCCGCGTGCTCAGGCCGTGCAGCGCGAGCCGTCGAGGGAGAAGGACGCGGGCGCGGCGTTGCCCGAGTACCGGGCGCCGATGAAGCCGAAGGTGGCCGAACCGCCCGTGCCCAGCGAGCGGTTGTAGCCCTTGGAACGGACCGTGACCGAACCGCCGGACTGCGTGAAGTCCGCGTCCCACATCTGCGTCACGCGCTGGCCGTCCGGGAACGTCCAGTTCAGCCGCCAGTCCGACCGCGGGGTGCGGGTCGTGACGGTCACCGCCGCCTGGAAGCCGCTGTCCCACTGGTCGACCAGGGTGTACGTGACGGAACAGGTCGCCGCGGGGGCGGAGGGCGAGCCGTGCGAGGACCGCGCGGGCGGGGCGGCGTCGGACGGGCGGCGGGCCGGCACGGCGGGGATGGTGTGCTCCGCGGCGGACGGCTCGGCGTCACCGGCGAAGGACACCTCGTCGGAGGGGTCCTGGGTCCCGGGCGTCGCGGCGGCACTGGGCACCGCGGGTTCGGGCAGCGGGGACAGATCGGGGTCGGTGCCGCCCTGCGCGGTGGGCGCGGCGGACGCGGCCCGCGGCGCGGAGTCGTCGGCGGTCACCAGGACCGTCAGCCCGACCACGGCGGCCAGCAGGCCCGCGGCGGCCACCACGGCCACCCGGCCGCCGGGCAGGCGCCCGCGGGCCTGCCCGGCCGGGCGGCGGACGCGGCGCGGCGGCCTGCGGTCGGCACGCCGGAACACCGACTGCGCCCCGTCGGTCCGGGCCGCCCCGCGGCGGGCCTCCAGGTACACCGGGCCCGCCCAGCCCAGCACGCCCTCGGCGAGCGCTTGCGCCAGGGCGTCGCCGTCGCCGTGCGGGGTCAGGCAGACCAGCGCCTTCGCGCACTCCGGGCACCGGTCGAGGTGCCGGCGCAGATCCTCCGGCACCGCCTCCCGCGGCATGAACGCCGCCGCTTCCAGCAGTCCGGTCCAGCCGGCGCACTCCTGCGTCGGGGGCTCCGCCCTGTGTGCGCGCAGGCAGTGCTCGCGGAAGATCTCGCGCGCGTGGTGGGTCTCCTCGCGGGCGGCCGCCGGATGGCCCTCCACCTCCGCGTACCAGAGCGTCTCCGCGGCCCGCTCCGGCATCGCCCGCAGCCCGCGCAGCGCCAACGGCTCCGGGCGCCGCGCCCCGGTGCGGGCCCGGCGGGCGGCGCGCTCGGCGTTCAGCCAGATCCGCAACTCGGGCTGCAGGCTGTCGCCGTCGCCCGCCGCCGCCCAGTGTGCGGCGGTGTCCCGGACGGCCGTCAGCAGGAACGGCAGGCAGGGCAGCCCCGCCCCACCGGTGCCGCGCGCGTGCGCCGTGTACGGCTCCTTGGCCGCCGCCAGTCCGCGGTCGAAGGCGTCGGCGGCCAGCCGGCCGCCGGCCTCGGGGGTGAGGGTGCAGAGCTGCGCGAAGCAGAGCACTTCCCCCCAGTACTCGGACAGCAGGACGGCCTCGGGGACCGGGGCTGCGGGAGTCATGGAGCGGGGGACCACCCTTCGGCGTCGGGGAGGCTGCGCCTTTGTGGTGCCGGGAGCCTTTCACGCTTCCTGCACAAGTAGCAAGACGCGATGTCCTTTGTCCGAAGGGGGCGTTGGTGCGGTTTCGACGGGATGTGCGACGTCCCTCCGCCCACGGGGCGGGCTGTCGCCCGGGCCCCCGAGGCCACCGCACCGCCCGGCGCGGATCGGCGCTGCCGAGGGGATTCGCAGCGCGACGCGGCGCCCGCCGGGACGGTCACGCCGTGCGGTCGGCGGGCGCGCCGGTGGGGGCTGCCGGCGCAGCACGACGAGTGGGAGGCCAAAGCAGTGCGCGAAGGGCGAGTTGGCGGACGGTGCCGAAGGGGAGGGTGCGGCGCTTGCCGGGGTTGCCGGGTCGCGGTGTCGCGGTCGCGTCACGCCGTGCGGTCGGCGGGCGCGCCGGTGGGGGTGGTGGCGGGGCGGGGGAGGGTGGCGCGGATGACCGGGAGGGTCAGGACCGCGGCCACCGCCGCGAGTTGCCAGACGGCGCCGAAGCCGAGGACGCCGGAGGTGCCCAGGAGCACCGCCAGGGGTCCTGCGGCGGCGAGTCCGACGGGGCCGAGGGCGAACGCGCCGAAGGCGCCGTACGCGCTGACGCGGGCGACGGCGCCGGGCGGTACCTGGGACTGGGTGACGGTCGCGTAGAGGGTGCCGCAGACGGACGAGCCGACGCCCGCGGCCAGCGCGCCGGCGCAGACCCACGGGAGCGGCCACCCGCCCGCGAGGGCCGCCGACGGCAGGGCCCAGCACACGGTGGCGGCCGTGGCGACGAACAGCGGCCTGCGGGGCCTGCGGCCCAGCATCGCGGTGCCGCCGGCGACCGCGCCCGCCCCGTACAGCGCCATGACCAGGCCCCACGAGCTCGCCCCGCCGAGCCGGCGCTGGGCGACGAGGGGGCCGAGGACCAGGAACGGCGCCCATACGAAGAGGTTGAACAGGCAGACGTGGAGGGAGGTGACCCACAGCCAGGTCCGGGAGCGGAACTCCGTCCAGCCCTCCCGCAGGTCGGTGAGGAAGGAAGCCGCGGGGCCGGCGGGCGCGGCCGTACGGGGCAGCAGGAGCAGCGCCACGACGCTGACGGCGTAGCTGGCGGCGTCCACCGCGAACACCGCCGACGCGCCCGCGGTCGCGGTCAGCACGCCGGCGAGCGCGGGCCCGGCGACCGACGCCGCAGAACGGGCCACGCCCAGCAGCGCGTTGCCGTCCGACAGCGCGTCGCCCCGCACGATGCGCGGCACGAGCGCGTCGAGCGCCGGGGTGAACAACGCCTCGGCGGCGCCCCAGACGACGACCAGCGCTATCAGCGTCGCCAAGTGCGGTTCGCCGCCCAGCAGGGCCAGGGCCAGGCCGCCCTGGGTGAGGCAGCGGGTGACGTCGGCGGTGAGCATCACCCGACGGCTGCCCCAGCGGTCGCTGAGGACGCCGCCGGCGAGGAGCACCAGCACCAGCGGCAGGATCCGGGCGGTGAGGACGAGGCCGAGTTCGGTGCCGCCGCCGCCGTTCTCCAGGACGGCGAACGCCAGCGCGACCGACGCCATCGACGACCCGAGCAGGGAGGTGGCGTAGCCGGTGAAGAAGCGGCGGAAGTCGCGTTCCCGCAGCACAGCGGGGCGGAAGTCGAGGGCCATGGGCGCAGCGTGCAGGGGCCGTCCGCCGACACGCCAGGCCTTCGGCTGAAATTATTGAGTCTGGTCGAATCAACTTATGATGAGTGCAGTTGCGGACAGCAGGTCATTTACTGCGGTCCCGCGTCCGGACTGTCGACAGGGGGTGGGGCATGAGCCGTCCCGTGGAGTACGCCGTCGCCGTCGACCGCTATCTCGCCCACACGGGACTGGGCGCCGGTTCCCGCCGGGTGTACCGGATCGCCCTGGCCACCTGGGCGTGGGGCCTGGTCGACCGCGCGGCTCCCTTGGGGCGCGGGCGACGCAACGCCGCGCCGCCCGCCGTCCCGCTGGCGCTGCTCGACCATCCGCAGGCGGCGCGCCGGTTGCGCGAGGCCTTCGCCGCGCGCTCCGCGGCGGTCGGCGCGCGTACCGCCAACCGGGAACTGTCCGTGCTCGTCGCCGCCGTGACCTGGTGGCGGGCGCAGGGCTGGCTGACCGGCGATCCCGTGGAGGGCCTGCGGGCGGTGCCGCTGCCGGGGTCGCGCGAGGCGGGGGGCGGCATCGACGCGGACCGCGCGCGGGAGGTGCTCGGCCTGCCGGCCCCTTTGCGCGAGCAGGCCCTGTGGCATCTGCTCCATGACACCGGGGCGTCCATCGAGCGGGTCCTCGCCCTGGACGTCGACCACCTGGACCTGCCCGGCCGCCGCACCCGCGAGCGCCTCGGCGGCACGCCGCTGCGCTGGGGTGAGGCGACGGGCCGGCTGCTCACGCTGCTGACGCTGGGGCGCGTCGCCGGGCCGGTGTTCCGCACCGGCCGCGGCCGGCTGTCCTACCGTCGCGCGGCCGAGGTCTTCACCGCCGCCACGCGCCCGCTCGACCCGGGCGGGCGCGGGTGGACGCTGCGGGAGCTGCGCGGCCCGGGGCGACGGTGACCCGCGGCGTCAGCCGCCGTGTGTGAAGCGGGCGACGACCGAGATCGTCGCGGGGCCCTTGATCATGCCGAGCCGATTCCAGGTGAGGCCGAAGTCGGCCCGGTCGACGACGGCTTCGACGGTGAGGACGACCGCGTCGGGGGAGTCGGTGTCGGCCCGGCCCGTCAGGGCGAGCGGGCGGGTGGTGCCGCGGACGGTCAGCTCACCGTCGACCGCGAGGGCGCCCTCCGCGTCGGCGGTGACCCGGCCGGCGGTGAAGACGATCGCCGGGTGGGCGGCGGCGTCGAAGAGCTCGGCGGACTTCAGGTGGGTGTCGCGCTGGGTGTTGCCCGTGTCGAGGGAGGCGGCCTCGATGGTGAGCGTGCCGTGCGCGGCGCCGTCGGGGGCGAGTTCGCCGCTGCCGGCGACGGTGGCGAAGGCGCCCTTGACGGTGGCCGCGCCCCACATCGTCTTGTGCGTGAGCCGGACCGAGGAGCCCGCGGGGTCGAGGACCCACGTGCCCGTGCGCAGGCCGGCGGGGGTGGTGGACGAGTCGGTCATGGGGGAACCGCATCCTTTGATCACTAGCCAGATATTAAGTAGCTGGTGAGACAATAACCGGCGTTGGTACCCTGGGCAATGTGATGACCGAGATCCACACGGGGACGGACGGCGAGGTGGCCTGCCCCCGCACCGCGGACCTTGAACTGCTCGCACGGTGGGACGGGTTGCAGTCGGGCTTCCGCCGCGTCACCGATCAGCTGCTGTCGGACGTGGAGGCGCGGTCGGGGCTGGCCCCGTCGTCGTTCCAGGCGCTGTGGTTCCTCATGACCACGCCGGAGCGCTCCGCGCCGATGAACCAGCTCGCGGGAACGCTCGGCTTCACGACGGCGGGCACCACCAAGGTCGCCGACCGCCTCACCGAGGCCGGCCTCATCGAGCGCCGTCCGTGCCGGAGCGACCGTCGCGTCACGCTGGCGGCGCTCACCGAACGCGGTCTGGAGGTGGCGGCGACGGCCGCCCGCGCCCTCGCCGACGCGCTGCGGGAACGCGTCGTCGCCCCGCTCGGAGGTACGGAGCGTTTCGCCGCGCTCGCGGACGCGGTCACCGCGGTCGACCCGGCGCCGCCCGGCCGTCCCCCGTGCGGCGCCTGAGCGTCGGCCGTCAGAGGCCTACCGCGACCGATCGCGGGTCGAAGCCGAAGGGCAGCTCCAGGCGGTGGCGGCGCATCAGGGCGTCGTCGGACAGCAGTTCCTGCGTGCGGCCGTCGGCCGCGATGACGCCGCCGCTGAGGATCACCGCGCGGGAGCACAGTTCCAGGGCGTAGGGCAGGTCGTGCGTGACCATCAGCACCGTGACGTCCAGCGACCGCAGGATGTCGGCGAGTTCGCGGCGCGAGGCCGGGTCCAGGTTGGACGAGGGCTCGTCGAGGACGAGGATCTCCGGCTCCATGGCGAGCACGGTGGCCACCGCGACGCGGCGCCGCTGGCCGAAGGACAGGTGGTGCGGCGGCCGGTCGGCGAACTCCGCCATGCCGACGCGCTCCAGGGCCTTGCGGACGCAGGCCTCCAGCTCGGGACCGCGCATCCCCGCCGCGGCGGGGCCGAAGGCGACGTCCTCGCGGACGGTGGGCATGAACAGCTGGTCGTCCGGGTCCTGGAAGACGATGCCGACCCGGCGGCGGATCTCCGCGAGGTGCTTGCGGTCGCCGACCGGAAGGCCCGCGACGGTGACCGTGCCCGCGCCCGCCTCCAGGATGCCGTTGAGGTGCAGTACGAGGGTGGTCTTGCCGGCGCCGTTGGGCCCGAGCAGGGCGACCCGCTCGCCGCGGCCGATGGTCAGGTCCACGCCGAACAGCGCCTGGTGGCCGTCGGGATAGGCGTAGGCGAGGCCCTTGACCTCGAGCGAAGGTGTCACAGGAACCATCCCATCAGACAGACCAGCAGCGCGGCGGCCGGGAGCGCGGCCGCGTACGACCACTGGGAGCGCGACGCCGTGACGTCGTCGATCACCGGCATGCTGCCGGCGTAGCCGCGGCTGACCATGGCCAGGTGGACGCGCTCGCCGCGTTCGTAGGAGCGGATGAACAGGGCGCCCGCGGACTTGGCGAGCACGCCCCAGTGGCGCGGGCCCCGGGCCTCGAAGCCGCGCGACGCCCGGGCGACGCGCATGCGGCGCATCTCGCCGGTGATGACGTCGCCGTAGCGGATCATGAAGGAGGCGATCTGCACCAGCAGCGCGGGCAGCCGCAACCGCTGCAGCCCGAGCAGGAGTTCGCGCAGTTCGGTGCTGGAGGCGAGCAGTACCGAGGCGGCGACGCCGAGCGTGCCCTTGGCGAGGATGTTCCAGGCGCCCCACAGGCCGTTCACGCTCACGGACAGCCCGAGCACCTGCGTGTGCGGGCCCTCGGCGACGAACGGCATCAGGACGGCGAAGCCGACGAACGGCACCTCGATCAGCAGCCGCCGCAGCAGGAAGCCCGCGGGGACCCGGGCCACCGCGGCCACCGTGGCCAGCAGCACCGCGTACAGGCCGAAGGCCCACACCGCGGTGCGCGGTGTGGACACCACGACGAGGACGAAGCAGAAGACCGCGGCGATCTTGCACTGCGGGGGCAGTGCGTGCACCGGCGAGTGCCCGTGCCGGTAGAGCCGGTGTGCGTGCCCCGCGCCCATCCGTCAGGCCTCGTCCGTGCGCGGCCGGCGGCGCACGACCCAGAAGACTCCGCTGCCGAGCGCGAGAGTGGCGCCGACACCCAGGATCCCGGCGAGGCCGCCGGACAGCCGGGGGTCGCCGACGTCCTTGGTCCGGTAGTCCGCCAGCGGGGAGTCCTTGGCCGCGTGCTGCCCGGTCTTCTTGTCGATGCCGTGGTCGGCGGCGACCTTCTCCAGTCCGTCGGGGCTGGACGACGCGTAATAGCTGACGAATCCGGCGAGCACCAGGGCGGCGATCAGGCCGGCGATCCACAGCGGCCGTACGCCGCCGCGCTTGGGGGTGGTGGTCACGGCCGCCATCAGACGGTCGCCTCCTTCAGCTCCAGCGGACGGCGCAGGTCACGGGCGCCGTGGACGAGATCGGGACGGACGGCGATCACGGCGCCCACCGTGGCGGCGGTGATGAACGCCTCGCCGATGCCGATGAGCACGTGGACGCCGACCATGGCGGTGAAGACCTTGCCCAGGGGGACGTCGGTCGTGCCGCCGAGCGCGTAGATCGCGGTGAAGGCGACCGAGGCCGCGGGGACGGAGAGCAGGGCCGCCACGAAGGCGGCGCCCGTCACCGAGCCGCGCGTGCGGGGCAGCACCTTGACCAGGCCGCGGAAGACCGCGTAGGCGACGACGACCGTCACGATCGCCATGTCGGTGATGTTCACGCCGAGCGCGGTGAGACCGCCGTCGGCGAAGAGCACCCCTTGGATGAGCAGCACCACCGACACGCACAGCACGCCGGTGTACGGGCCCACCAGGATCGCGGCCAGCGCGCCTCCGAGGAGATGGCCGCTGGTGCCCGCCGCGACGGGGAAGTTGAGCATCTGCACGGCGAAGATGAAGGCGGAGACGAGTCCGGCCAGCGGAGCGGTGCGTTCGTCGAGTTCGCGCCGGGCACCGCGCAGGCTCACGGCGACGGCCGCCGCCGCCACGGCCCCGGTCGCCACCGACACCGGGGCGTCGATGAATCCGTCGGGTACATGCATGAGGTGCTCCGCTTCGGAGTCGGCCTGCTCGAACGCCTCATCATACGGCCTTATTGCAATACTGTTGCAAGAGCCTCGGTGGCGCGAAAACGTTCCTCTCGCGTGTACCGGCCGTTGGCGGCCAGGACCCCGTCACGGCGCCGGTCGTTCAGGCCAGCGGCCGCCCCGCTGTCAGGTTCCAGCGCCCGGACCGCCCGCTGAATTCCGTCGCGGTGAGCGGCGGGACGTCGATCCGCCAGAACGCCGGCTCCGGCACGCCCAACGCCCGTACCGCGCACGCCCGGACGATCTCCGGCTCGACGACGGCGACCACCCGACCGGGCGCGGCCGCCAGCCCGTCCAGCCAGGCGCCGACCCGGGCGCACAGGTCGCGCAGCGACTCCGCGTCGTGCGGCGCGGCGTCCGGGTCGGAGAGCCAGGCGGCGACCGCCTCGGGCTCCTCCGCGCTCACCTCGGCCAGCGTGCGGCCGCGCCAGCGGCCCAGCGCCCAGCCGTCGGGGGCCTCCTGGGCGGTGGCCAGTCCCAGCGCCGCGGCCGTCGCCCGGCAGCGCGCCGAGGGCGACACCAGCACCCGGCCGGCGGAGGGCAGGTCCCCGGCCACCGCGCGGGCGGCCACCAGGGCGCTCTCGTCCGGCGGCACGTCGTCGTCGAAACGCGCCTCGCGCAGCGCGGCCGTCACGACCGGCGAGATCAGGGTCACCCGGGTGGTCATGTGCTCTCCTCCGTCGTCCGCGGGGCCGCCGCCGGCCCCCCGCAACCCTTCCACGGCTGGTCGCGCCGCCAACGGGGGCGCACCCGGGCGCCCTTGGCCGTTCGTCCGGACCGCGGTACGGTCGCGAGGACCAATACGACGGCACGGCGGAAGTCCGGTGGGAATCCGGCACGGTCGCGCCACTGTGAGCCGGGCACCGCGCCGGGCGAGTCAGACCCGCAGCCGTCGACACCGCTCCACCGACCGGGACGCGCGTTCCCACCAGGAGGCCACACCATGGCGCAGTCCGCCGTCCAGCCCGCAGTCGCACCCACCACCGCCCCGGCCCCGCTGCCGATCGGCGCGATCGTGCCGTGGGCGGTCTTCTTCGGCGTCCTGATGCTCGTCGTCCTCTACTTCGTGGGCGCCGAGCAGGGCGCGACCTCGCTCATCTCCGGCGAGAACGTGCACGAATGGGTGCACGACGGGCGTCACCTGCTGGGCTTCCCCTGCCACTGACGCGCGCCGGACGGCTTGCCGGGTCGGTGCCCGGTGGCCGACCGGGTGCCCGGGCTCTGACGCTCAACGCTCCGTGCGGGCAGGGGCGTTCGCGGTGATCAGGGTGTGCAGCCGGTCGGCTGCGGTGCGGCCGAAGTCCGGGTCGTTGAGGTGTGTGTCGTACGCGGCCAGCTCCACCCGGCTGCCGCGCAGGCCCTCGCGCAGCGCCGTGAACAGCACCTCGTCGACGGACGGGTCGTGGTACGGGCCGCCCGGGGCGCCGAGGGTGGACAGGCCGCGCAGCGGGAGCAGCAGGGCCGACGGACCGGTCGCGGCGCGCAGTTTCTCGGCGACCTGGCGGCCGAGCGCGGCGCACTCGGCGGCGCTGGTGCGGATGACGGTGACCGACGGGTTGTGCACATGGACGTGGCGGGACCGGAAGCGTTCGGGCAGCGAGGCGAGCGGTCCGAACTTGACCATGTCCAGCGCCCCCGGGCTCACCACCTGGGGCAGTCCTGCGCGTCCCGCCGCCCGCAGCCGGTCCGGGCCCGCGCCGAAGGTGCCGCCGACCAGGTCGTCGGCGAGCTCGCTGAGCGTGAGGTCCAGCACGCCGGCGAACATCCCCTGCGCGGCGAGGGTCTCCAGGGAGCGGCCGCCCGACCCGACGGAGTGGAAGACCAGCACCTCGTAGCCGAGTTCGGTCAGCCGCTGCCGGGCGGCGTCCACGCCCGGGGTGGTCACGCCCGCCATGCTGGCCGCGACCAGCGGCCGGTCGTCCGCGGGCGGCGGCGCGTCGGTGGCGAAGCCCGTGGCCATGGCGGCGATGGCGTCGGCCGCGTTCGCAAGGATCGGCGCCGAGACGCGGTTGACGCCCGCGATGTCGACGACGCTGTACATCATGGCGATGTCGGCCGCCCCCACGTACGGCGAGACGTCGCCGGCCGCCATCGAGGACACCATCAGCTTCGGCACGCCCAGCGGCAGGGCACGCATCGCGCGGGTCGCGATCGACGTGCCGCCGCTGCCGCCGATGGCCAGCACGCCGTGCAGCCGCCCCTGCGCGTGCAGTCGGCGCACCACCTCGGCGGCGCCGTCGGCCATCGTGGTCACGGCCGTGCCCCGGTCGCCCTGGGCGCGCAGCCGTGCGAGGTCGGCGCCCGCCGCGCGGGCGACCTCGGCGCGCGGTATGTCGGCGGGCACCAGGGGCTCACCGGCGACCCCGGTGTCGACGAGGACGACCTCCACGGCGCGCCGCAGCAGGCGCTCGCGCAGCCATCCGTACTCCACACCCTTGGTGTCCAGCGTTCCCAGCAGCGCAACCACCGGCATGGATCACAGTGTTGGGGGGATCGGCGGATGTGACAAGGCCTCATGCCGTCGGCACACGCCGCAGCAGCAGGAGCGCGGTGTCGTCGACCCGGTGCGCCGAGGCGCCGTCGAAGTGGACGAGGGTTTCGGCGAGCCCGTCCAGCGGACCCTCGCCGGCGGCGGCCAGCGCGCAGGCGAGACCGGCGATGGCGGTGTCCAGGTCGGTGCCGGGGCTCTCGACCAGCCCGTCGGTGTAGAGGGCGAGCACCGCCTCCGGCGGCAACGGCACCTCGGTGGTGGGGTACTCGGCGTGCGGGTCGATGCCCAGCAGCAGCCCCGGCGGGGTGGTGAGCACCTCGGCCCGTCCCCCGGGCCGGCGCAGCAGCGGCGGCGGATGGCCCGCGCTGGCCAGCCGCGCGATGCCCGCGGCGAGGTCGAGGTGGACGTACAGGCAGCTGGTGAAGAGCCCGGTGTCGAGCTCGTCGAGCAGCCGGTTGGTACGGGAGAGCACCTCGTCGGGCGAGGCGCCCGCGGTCGCGTGCGCGTGCACCGCGGTACGGACCTGGCCCATCAGGGCGGCGGCGTTGACGTTGTGGCCCTGGACGTCGCCGATGACGGCGGCCGCGCAGGTTCCGTCGAGCCGGATCAGGTCGTAGAAGTCGCCGCCGATGTCCATGCCGCTGGTGGCGGGCAGATAGCGGGCGGCGACCTCCAGGCCGGGCAGCGAGGGCAGTGTGTGGGGGAGCAGCCCGGCCTGCAGGCCACGGGCGAGCTGGTGCTTGGCGTCGTAGATGCGCGCGCGGTCCAGGGCCTGCGCGATGAGCGCGGTCAGCGAGGCCATGGCGCTGCGCTCGTCGCCGGGGAACGGGCGCGGATGGTCGTAGCCGAGGAGGCAGCAGCCGACCGGCCGGCCCGAGGCGATCAGCGGCAGGAAGGCCCACGCCGACTTCAGCAGCGAGCCGGTCAGCCCCGGGTAGGCCCGCAGCAGCTCTTCCGGGGAGCTGTAGAAGCGGGGCACACCGGTGAGCAGGGCCCGGCCCGCGGGGGTCTGCCGCGAGCCGAGCGGGGTGCCGTCGAGGGTGGCCATGGCGCCTTCCTCGAAGCCGCGCCGGCCGATCACCCGCAGCCGGCCGCCCTCGGCGACGAAGAGCACGAAGGCGTCCGCGCCGAACGCCGGCGGGAACAGGTCGGCCACCAGCTCGACGACGTCGCGCACCCCGACCGCCTCGGCGAGCGCGCCGGCGAGCTGCATCAGGTGGTAGATCGCCGTGACCCGGTCCGGTGCCGCCCCGGCCTCGTCGTTCCGGCCGTTCCGGGGGGCCCGCGGAGCCGGTCCCGGACGGTGCTCGGTGGGGGAGATCCGCACGCTCACCCCGGTCCGGTCCGGGTACAGCTGGAAGAGCATCCAGTCGTCGGGGGGCCGCCGGGCGATGAACGACGTCGGCTGCCCGCTGAGCACGGCGCCGCGGTAGCGGTCCTCGTGCACCGGGTCGCGCAGCCAGGGCAGCACCTGCCACGGCAGGGCGCCGAGCAGGACCCGGGCGGGCTCGCCGAGCAGCAGTTCGGCGCGGGTGCTGACGTAGGTGATCCGCCCGCTCTGGTCCAGCGCGCACGCGCCCTCCGGCAGCCGCCGGGCGAAATCGGCCGCCGCCTGCGCCTCGTCCGGCGCCGTCCGCGCCGCGCGGGGCCGCTTCAGCACCCGCGGCAGCGGGCCGGGACGGACGGGCTCGCCGACGGATTCCGCGCGCGACAGGTAGTCGCACATCTGTTCGCACGCGTGGCCGATGGTGGCGTGCTCGATCCCGGCCGGTGGCTCGGGATGGGATCCGGGCCAGATCAGCATCAGCGCGCCGCGCACGCTGTGCGCGACGTCCTGCACGGGCGCGGCGGCCAGGGCCAGGTCGTAGGGCAGCACCAGCGCGGTCTGCGGATAGCGCTCGGCCAGCTCCTCCCGCGTGCCCAGCCACACCAGGCGCCCGGTGCGCACCGCGTCCGCCACCGGCGCCGACCGGTTCAGCGCCACCCGCGCCCACGGCGTCGCCAGCTCCCGCGGCGCCCCGGTCAGCACCTCCAGGCCCAGCACCCGCCCCTCGGGCAGCATCAGGAAGACCGCGCCGATATGCGCGTCCGTGGCGCGCACGACCTCGGCGAGCGTCTCGTCCAGCTGCTCCCGTACGGGGGCGGTCACCACCATCGCGGGCCCACCGTCCATGCCGATCGGCTCCCTAAGGGGACCATACGCCTCATTCCCCCCTCGGCACCCGCCGAGCGGCGGCGCCGGGCAGCGCCGTGGGCGGGCCCCCGGGCGGCGTGCGAGGGATTCCCGCCAGAGCCGTGCCGGTGACCGGGGGCCGCGGTGCTGTGCGGGCCCGAGTGGCCGCACCGGCATGCGGGACGAGGCCGGTGGTGACTCCGCGTGCGTCGCAAGGGGTGTGGGCGCGGTGCGCGGGTGCCTGCGGTGGATGGCCGTGCCGGTGACTTGGGGCCGCGTGGGACGCGGGCCCGATTCGCGAGCGCGGCGGCGTGGGAAAGGGCGGTGCTCACGCGGTCGATGGGGCGTGCCGCAGGCGCTGCGCGTGGGCGGGCGGGCTCGGGGGACGAGTCCGGGCGGCGGGCGCGGCGCCTGCGTGGGGTCGGGCTACGACGGGTTCGCCGGGGCCGGGGCGATGAGGTCGATGGCAGTGCCGACCTGGTCGGCGAGGGTGACGGCGACCAGGCGGGCCTGGGGGGAGGGCACGGCTCCTGGGGTGGGGCGGAGCATGAAGCGGCCGTGGAAGCGGCCGTTGTGGAAGACCCGGAGCTCGACCTCCGTGTCGGGCAGGCCCTGGAGGTCGGCGTTCCAGGTGCGGCGGCCCCAGAAGAGCGTGCCGTCGGCCTCGAGCCGCGGCGGGTGGCCGACGAGGGTGCCGTACTCGAAGCGGTAGCCGCGCAGTTGCAGCAGGCTCACCAGCTGGTCGCCGACGTGCTCCACGACCCGGTGGGGGGAGGGGGCGCACTGGGCGAGCCGGGCGGTCTCGTGGATGCGGGCGAGGTGGTCCGCGTCGGTGACGACGACGACTTCCAGCCGCCTTGTCCGGGCGGCCAGTTGGGAGACGGCCAGCCCGACCGCCAGCAGGAGCACGGCGGTGGCGACGTCGCCGGGCCCCGCGATGGTGAACCGCTCGTAGGGCGGGGCGAAGAAGAAGTCGAACCACGCCGCGGCCGACAGTGCGGCGACGGCCCCGGCGACACGGTTGCCGAGGACGGCCACGGCGACCACCGCGACCACCAGGACCAGTGCCACGAGCGGCGCGGCGATGGTCGAGCGGAAGGGCAGCAGCACCGCGGTGACGGCGAGCGGCAGCAGGACCGCGGCCGGCAGGGCGAGCCTGCGCAGGGACGGGGACAGGGACGGGTTGCGGAGCACGGCCCTCACCTGATTCGGCTGGTTCGGACAACGACCCCCCACGGAACGGTCAGACGGGCCCGGCGGCCCGCAGCGGCAGCTGCCGGGCGTTGCGGCGGCTCACGGTCTCGAAGAGCTCCTGCAGCGACGGGCGCGGCACGGTCAGGACCGGGCAGGCCGCGTCCCGTACGCACCGGTGGGCCACCGGGGGCGACAGCAGCCTGCGCAGCAGGCCGGGGCGCCCGGCGCCGACGACGAGCAGGTCGTCCTCGCGGTCCGCGACGTGGACCAGGCAGCGGGCCGCCGGGCCGCGGGCGACGAGGGCCCGGACCGGGAGGCCGGCCGGCGCACCGCCGAAGGCGTTGTCCATCGCGGTCAGCAGTCGTGTCCGGGCCTGGTCCTGCCCTGCGCTCAGCAGCGGCGGGCACGGGTGGCGCCGGTAGGCGAACTCGCCCCCGGCCGGCTCCCAGGCGTGCACCACGACCAGCACCGCGTCACCGCGGCGGGCCTCGGCGGCCGCCCGGTGCAGTGCCGCGAGACTGCCCAGCGAACCGCTCACCCCCACGACCACGCGGCGGTATCCGGTGTCTTCCATACCCCCATGGAAGCGCCGTCCGCCTCCGCGTGCGCGGGCTCTTGTCGTCGCCCTGTCGCCGCCGCCGCGACCCTTGACGCTTCCCTGACCGTGCCGCCAGCGCACCGTCAACGCTTGGCCCGCGGACATCAACATCACGTCAGGGAAGGGCCCGGACCCGGACGTGCCGGGCATAGCGTCAATGCCTGGCCACGGACCACATCCGGCCCGCGGCCACCGTCACGAACGAATCTCACAGGAGGCACGCCATGAGCGAGACATGGAGCGGGGACGACCCGGAACCTTCCGAACCCGTCCCGGCCGGACACCCCAGAGGGGAGACGCTGTTCGTCCCCGTCCGGCCGGGTCCCGTCGGGTGCGTCGCGAGAATGTTCCGCACGCCCCTGGGCGGCCGTACCGCCGTCGCCTTCACCAGTGAGGAACGCCTGGCCGCCACGCTCGGCCCCGGCCAGGAATGGATCAGGCTCGGGGAGCCCGCGCTGCGGGCGCTCGCCGAACCGCTGGGGGTGACCACCCTCACCGTGGACCCGCAGTTCGCCGCGCCCGCCGTGGGCGCCACCCCGGACTGGGACCCGCGGGCCGTGCACACCGCCGACCACCTGCCGCTGCGCATCGGCTGAGGAGCGTCCTGCCATGACCATCTCTGAGACCACCGCTCTCACCGCGCTCGCCGCCGAGGGCGTCGACACCGGGCTGTCCGTCTGGCCGGCCTCCACCCGCACCGCGCCGCACGGCGAGCTGTCGGTGGGCGGTGTCGCCCTCACCGAGGTCGCCGAGCGCTTCGGCACCCCGGCGTACGTCCTCGACGAGGGCGAGGTGCGGGCCCGCTGCCGCACCTACCGGGCCGCGTTCCCCGACGCCGACGTGCTGTACGCCGCCAAGGCGTTCCTGTGCCGGGCGATGGCCCACTGGGTCGAGGAGGAGGGCCTGGGCCTGGACGTCTGCTCGGCCGGAGAACTCGAACTCGCCGTCATCACCGGCTTCCCGCCGGAGCGCATCGTGCTGCACGGCAACGCCAAGAGCCCCGAGGACCTGGCCACCGCGCTGCGCCTCGGCGTGGGCCGCATCGTCATCGACAGCACCGGGGAGATCGCCCGGCTGGCCGCCCAGGTACCGGCCGGGTCCCGGCAGAAGGTACTGCTGCGGGTCGTGCCCGGCATCGCCGCCGGCGGTCACGCCGCGGTGCGCACCGGCACCGACGACCAGAAGTTCGGGCTGTCGCTCGCCGACGGCTCCGCGCAGCACGCCGTGGCCCGGGTCCTGGACCAGCCTCGGCTCGAACTCGTCGGTCTGCACTGCCACCTCGGCTCGCAGATCTCCAGCGTCAAGCCGTACCTGTCCGCCGTGCGGCGGCTGGTGGGGCTGCTGGCCGGGATCCGCCGCCAGCACGGCGTCGCACTGCCCGAACTGGACCTGGGCGGCGGCCACGCGGTGGCCTACCGGCCCGGCGAGGCGGCGCTCGACATCACCTCGCTGGCCGCCCGGGTGCGCGGCGAGCTCACCGCGAGCTGCGCGGCGGCCGGGCTGCCGGTCCCGCGGCTGACGGTCGAGCCGGGCCGGGCCATCGCCGGGCCCTCGGGGGTGGCGCTGTACCGGGTGCTGTCGGTCAAGCGCACCGGCGGCCAGGTCTTCGTGGCCGTGGACGGCGGCATGAGCGACAACCCGCGGCCGGCGCTGTACGGGGTGCGCTACGCGCCCCGGCTGATCGGCCGGCACTCCACGGAGGAGCCCGCGCTGGTCACCGTCGTGGGCCGGCACTGCGAGGCCGGCGACGTGCTGGCCTCCGCGGTCCCGCTGCCCGGCGACATCCGGCCGGGCGACCTGCTCGGTGTACCGGTCGCGGGCGCGTACCACCTGTCGATGGCCTCGACCTACAACATGGTCGGCCGCCCGCCGGTGGTCGCCGTGGACGGCGGCCGGGCCCGGCTGCTGGTACGCCGCGAGTCGATGGAGGACTTCCGCAGGCGCGACATCGGCCTGTGAACGACCCCGGCCGCTCCCGGCGGTGCCGGCCGGTAGCCCGGAAGGGCCGCCCGGGTCACGCCGGATAGGCGTGCACCTGGGCGGCCTTGACGGTGGCCCAGACCTCGGCCCCCGGGTGGAGGTCGAGTTCGGCCGTGGCGGCGGTCGACAGGTCGGCCGCGAGCGGGAGTTCGCCGTCGACGTCGACACGGATGCGGTCGCCGCGGGACTCCAGGCCGGCGACCCGGCCGTGCCACAGGTTGCGGGCGCTCGTGCCCGCGGGGCGCTCCCGGTGCAGGGTGACCGCGTCGGGCGGGAACACCGCGAAGGCGGGGCCGGTCAGTTCGTCGGCGGTGGCGATCGCCGGTCCGCCGGCGAGCTTCACGGCGCTGCCGCCGGCCTCGCCCCGGTAGAGGTTGAGCCCCACCAGGTGCGCGATGTAGTCGGTGCGGGGGCGGCGGGCGACCTCGGCCGGGGTGCCCTCCTGCACGGCGCGGCCGTGCTCGATGACCACCAGCCGGTCGGCCAGCACCATCGCGTCCAGCGGGTCGTGCGTCACCAGCACCGCCACGGCCTCGAACTCGGCCAGGTGGCGCCGCAGTTGCGAGCGCACCTCCAGCCGGGTGCGGGCGTCCAGCGCGGCCAGCGGCTCGTCCAGCAGGAGCAGCCGCGGCCGGGTCGCCAGGGCGCGGGCCAGGGCGACGCGCTGTGCCTGCCCGCCGGACAGCCGCCGCGGCCGGGCCGCGGCGTGCTCGGCCAGTCCCATCCGCTCCAGCCAGGCCGCGGCCTCGGCGCGGGCCCGTGCCTTGGACAGGCCCTGGCAGCGCGGGCCGAAGGCCACGTTGTCCAGGGCGGACAGGTGCGGGAAGAGCAGGTAGTCCTGGAACACCACACCGACCGGGCGGGTCTCGGGCGGCATCCCGTCCAGTTCCGTCCCGTCCAGCCGCAGCCGTCCGCCGGTCAGCGGCGTCAGCCCGGCCAGGGCGCGCAGCGCCGTGGTCTTGCCGGCGCCGTTGGGCCCGAGCAGCGCCAGGACCTCGCCGGGTGCGGCGCTCAGCTGTACGTCGAGCCGGAACGTGCCCAGGTCGACGACGAGTTCGGCCCGCAGCCCCTCCGCGGCGCTCATACGGACGTCATCCAGCGGTCGCGCAGTCCCGCGAGGACCGCGACGGAGACGACGAGCAGGACCAGGCTGAGCGTGATGGCCGCCGCGACGTCGCTCTGCAGGGCCAGGTAGACGGCCAGCGGCATGGTCTGGGTGCGGCCGGGGAAGTTGCCCGCGAAGGTGATGGTGGCCCCGAACTCGCCGAGCGCACGCGCCCACGCCAGGACCGCGCCCGCGGCGACGCCCGGGGCGATCATGGGCAGCGTGACCCGGCGGAACGCGGTGAATCGGGAGGCGCCCAGCGTGGTGGCCGCCTCCTCGTAGCGGGGGTCGGCGGCGCGCAGCGTGCCCTCCACGCTGATCACCAGGAACGGCATGGCCACGAACGCCTCGGCGACGATCACCCCGGTCGTCGTGAACGGCAGGGTGAGCCCGAACCACTGGTCCAGGTACCGCCCCGCGATGCCGTTGCGGCCCAGCGCCAGCAGCAGCGCCACACCGCCGACGACCGGGGGCAGTACCAGCGGCAGCGTCACCAGCGCCCGCACCAGGCGGCGCCCGGGGAACTCGGTGCGCGCCAGCAGCCAGGCCAGGGGCACGCCCAGGACGAGGGTCACCGCGGTCGCGGAGGTGGCGCAGACCAGCGACAGCCGCAGCGCCTGCCACACCCCGGGGCTGGTCAGCTGGTGCGGGAGGTCGCTCCACGGCGTGCGCACCAGCAGTCCGGCGAGCGGCAGTACCAGGAAGGCGAGGCCGATCAGCGCGGGCAGCAGCAGGGGCAGCGGCGCCGGGGAACGGTGACGGCGCGGTCGGGCTTTCACGGGCCCGGCCGCGCCGTCGGGGGCGTCGTCCGTCACGGGTTGAGGAAGCCCGCGGCGCTCAGCACCTTGGCACCGTCGGGCGACTCCACCAGGGCGATGAAGGCCTTGGCGGCTTCGGCGTTGGGGGCGTCCTTGAGCAGGACGATGGGATAGTCGTTGATGACCTTGGCGGACTCGGGGAACTCCACGCCCTCCACCTTGCCACCGGCGGCCTTCACATCGGTCTTGTAGACGACCGAGGCGTCGACCTCCTTGAGCTCGACCTTGGTCAGCGCGCTCTTGACGTCCTGCTCGTAGGAGACCGGCGTGAGCTTCAGACCGCCGGCGTCCAGCGCCTTCTGGGCGGCGGCGCCGCAGGGCACCTCCTTGGCGCACAGGGCGACCTTGAGGCCGGAGTCGGTGAGGTCCTTGAGGGCGTCGACCTTCTTGGGGTTGCCGGGGACGACCGCGATCTCCAGCTGGTTGCGCACGAAGGTCTCCGGTTCCCCGGAGGCGTCCTCGGCGTCCGTGACGATCTTCATCGTCTTCGGGGACGCGGCCGCGAAGACGTCGGCCGGGGCGCCGGAGGTGATGCTCGCGGCGAGCGAGTCGCTGCCGCCGAAGTTGAAGCTCACCTTCGTGCCGGGGTGCGCCGCCTCGAACTGCTTGCCCAGCTCGGTGAAGGTCTCCTTCAGGGAGGCCGCGGCGAAGACCGTGACCGTGCCCTTGAGGTCGTCGGCGGGCGAGGCCGAGGCGTCCGACGAGGACGCCGACGACGCCGAGGCGTCTGCCGAGGCGTCGCTCGAGTCGCCGCCGGAGGAACACGCGCTCAGGGCCAGCAGCACCGCGGTGCCTCCGACGGCCAGCTGCAAGGTCCGGGTCCGGCGGTGCACGGAACGGTTCGTCACGTGGTCATTCCCCCTCGGTAAGTGGTCGCGCCTGCGCCGATGATAGTGCCGCAGGTGCGGCCCCGACGGTCCCCGATGCATTGCATTAGCCAGACGATTCGACAACTGATCCTGTACGTGCGTTTCCGCGGGGGGTCCGCGTGGGTACCGTTGTGCGGGAGGTGCATGCCCGTGACCGCGCCCGTTCCCGCGCCGCCGCCGCAGCTCGCCGGATTCGTGCTGAGCGGCGACCTGGCCCGCCCCGCCCCGCTCACCGTGCGTGACCTGCGGGCGTGGCCGCAGCACGAGGCGCGGGTGAGCTTCGAGTGCGCCACCAGCGGGATCCAGCACCACCGGTTCGAGGGGCCGCTGCTGCACGAGGTGCTGTGCGCCGCGGGACCCGCCTTCGACCCGGCCCGGCGCAAGGACCGGCTGCGCTTCCTCATCGTCGTCACCGGCGCCGACGGCCATCACGCCCTGCTGTCGTGGGGCGAGATCGATCCCGACTTCGGGCGGGCCGCGGTGCTGCTGGCCACCCGCATCGACGGCACACCGCTGGACGGGAGCGGCCCGCAACTGGTGCTCCCCCAGGACCGGTGCGGGGCACGCCACATCAGCGGCATCACCGCGATCCGGGTGGACGGCCGGTACGCGGGCGCCGCGGCGGCCTGATCCGCCGGGCACGGCGACCACGGCGGGCACAGCGGGCACGGATTACGATCGGCCGGATGCACTCCTCCTCCGCGTCCCCCGCCTCCCCTGCCTCGCCCTCCGGCCTCGTCCGCGAGTTCCACACCGCCTTCGGCCTCGACGTCCGCTCCGCTCCCGCGGAGATCTCCCCGGCGCACGCCGCGCACCGCCAGGAGCTGCTGGCGGAGGAGGTGGCCGAGGTCGCGGAGGCCTCCGCCGAGGGCTCACTGGCGCACCTCGCGCACGAGCTGGCCGACGTGGTCTACGTCGCGTACGGCACGGCGCTGGTCCACGGCATCGACCTCGACGCCGTCATCGCCGAGGTGCACCGCGCCAACATGTCCAAGCTGGGCCCCGACGGCCGGCCGACCCTGCGCGCGGACGGCAAGGTGCTCAAGGGCGAGCACTACCGTGCCCCGGACGTCGCCGCGGTGCTCCGCGACCAGGGCTGGTCGCCCCGCGAGGCGTAGCGGGGCGGGCCCCGGCGCGGGACGGCGCGGCGTCCCGCGCCGCTTTCGGGCCCTGGTGTCACGCTGGAAGGATCAGGGACGGACCCCGCGAAGGGAGCGCCATGATCACCACAGACTTCGTCCCCGGGTCGCCGTGCTGGGTGGACCTCGGGGCGCCGGACGTCGATGCCGCGGCCGCCTTCTACGGGGCCGTCTTCGGCTGGGCCTTCGAGCGGTTCGCCCTGGAGGGCGGCGCCTTCGGTCTCTTCCGGCTGCACGGGCGGACGGTGGGCGCGGTTGGGGAGCTCACGGAGGAGGGCGCCCGGTCCGCGTGGATGATCTACTTCCGCGCCCTGGACGTCGAGGTGGCCACCTGGGCCGCGATGCGGGCGGGCGGCACGGTGCGGCGGGAGCCGGGCGACGTGCGGGACGCGGGGCGGATGGCGCAGCTCACCGACCCGCTGGGCGCCGAGTTCGCCGTGTGGCAGGCGGGCGGGACGCAGGGCTTCGGCGCCGCCGACCTGCCGGGCACGCTGTGCTGGACCGAGCTGTACACGACGGACGCGGCGGCCGCGAAGGAGTTCTACGGCTCCCTCTTCGGCTGGAAGACCGATGACATGCCGCTCCCCGGCGGGAGCGGGGGCACGTACACCGTGATCACGCCCGCGGGCGAGAGCCAGGAGCGGATGCAGGGCGGGCTGATGGAGATGGCCCCGGAGTTCCTCGCGCTCAACGACGGGCGCCCCTACTGGCACCCGGTCTTCGCCGTCGAGGACTGCGACGCCGCCGCAGCCCGCGTCACCGGCAACGGCGGCTCGCTCCAGATGGGCCCGGAGGACGCCGAGGGCGTCGGCCGGCTGGCGGTCTGCCTCGACCCGGCGGGAGCGGACTTCGTCCTGTTGGACCCGGCACCTGCCGCCTGAGCGCGACCTGCGGGAGAATCGGGGGCATGACGGAGCGCAAGCCACCCGGTGTCCCGTTCGAGTCGTGGGTCGACCACCAGATCCGCGACGCCACGGAACGCGGCGCCTTCGACGATCTGCCCGGCGCGGGCAAGCCGCTGCCCTCGCTGGACGAGCCGTACGACGAGCTGTGGTGGGTCCGGCGGAAGATGGCCCGCGAGGGCCTGTCCCAGCTGCCGCCCGCACTCGTGCTGCGCAAGGAGGCGGAGGACGCCCTGGCGAAGGCGCGGCGCGCCCCCTCGGAACGCCTGGTCCGGGCCATCCTGGACGGCGTCAACGACAAGATCCGCGCGGCGCTGCGCATGCCGCCGCCCGGTCCGCCGCTGGGGCTGAGGCCGTTCGACGTCGAGCAGGTCGTGGCCGAGTGGCGGGAGCAGCACTGACCCGGGGGTGCCTCGGGCCCCCGGGGGCCGGTAGCCGAAGGCGCCGGACGGGTCGCCGAGCGGCCCCGGGAGGGCGGCCCGGACCCCTTCGACGAGGTGGGGCGGCGGCCTCCCGGCGGGGTCGCCGACGACGGGCAGCCGTCCCGGCCGGGGATCGGGCACGGCGAAGCCGGTGCCTGGAGGATGGCCTCGATGACGCCGCCGGGCCGGGCGGTGCGGGCCCCGTCGCCCGCGAGGCCGTCGTGCGGGGCGGACTCCAGGCTGAAGGTGCCCGTTTGCAGCGGGCGTGCCCCGCCGGTAGCGCCGGTCACCGTGAACGTGAAGACCCTGCCCCGGAACAACTCGAGGACGACGCCCTCCCAGCCGTGACCCAGCGGTGTCTCCTCCCCCTCCGGGACAGGTCCTCGGAGGGGGAGGGAGTGCGGGCATCGCCCGTCCGCTCACCGTGCCGCGGGAGCCGCCGGTTCCGTGGATCCCGGCAGCTCCGGCGGGAGGCCGAACGCCGGGAACAGTGCCGGGCCGAAGGTCGTGATCTCGGCGATCAGCCCGTTCTCCACCCGCAGGACGTCGAACTTGAAGGCCCGGAAGCGGGTGTCGCCCGGCCGTCGCAGGTAACTGGCGGCGGTCGGCATGCGGTTGGCGCTCGTCGGGAGCAGCCGCCACTCGCCGTCCCGGTTCTCGCCCAGCGCGCGCTCCAGCAGTGGCGTGATGGCGTCCAGCCCCTCGAAGACCATCGGCATCGGCGGCATCGTGATCCGCAGGTCCTGCGCGGAGATCGCCACGGCGGCCGCGGCGTCGCAGCGTTCGTGCGCGTCGATGAAGCGCTCCAGGAGGGCCTTCTCCTCGGCGCCGGGGTCGCCCGCCGGCCACTCGGCACGGCGTGCGGGCAGGTGCTGCCGCATCGTCGCCCGGGCCCGCTGCAGGGCGCTGTTGGCGGCGGCGACCGTCGTCCCCAGCAGGGCGGAGGTCTCCTCCGCCGGGAGCCCCAGGACGTCGCGGGCGAGGAACGCGGCCCGCTGCCGCGGCGGCAGCACCTGCAGCGCGGCCAGGAACGCCAGCTCGATCGTCTCCCGTTCCACGACGACCGCGTCCGGGTCGTCGCCGCCTCCGGCCACCAACTCGTCCAGCAGACCGTCCGGGTACGGCTGGAGCCAGGGCACGTCCGCGAAGGACTGCGCGGCGGCCGGGCGGCGGGCGCCCCGCCGCAGCGTGTCGAGGCAGACGTTGGTCGCGATGCGGTAGAGCCAGGCGCGGAACAGCAGGTGGCCGCCGAATCCCTCGCGTCCGCGCCAGGCCCGCAGGTAGGTCTCCTGCACCGCGTCCTCCGCCTCGTCGAACGAGCCGAGCATCCGGTAGCAGTGGACGTGCAGTTCGCGGCGGTGGCGCTCGCTCAGCGCCGCGAAGGCCCCCTCGTCCGTCATCCCGCGGCCCCGTCCTTCTCCCCCTGCTCCCCGTGCCCGCGCCGCACTTCCTGCAGCACCCAGGTGTTGCCGTCGGGGTCCGCGAAGTCGGCGAAGGAGTTGTACGGGGTGCGGCCCGGGTCGGCGCCGTCCACCCAGCCGCCCGCCGTCATGTGCCGGACGCCGCCCAGGGGGACACCGCGCGCGGTCAACTCCTTGTGCACGGCCTCGATGTCGCCGACGACCAGGTGCAGTCCGCGCACCGAGCCGGGCGCCGCGTCCGTGATGCCCTTGCCCACCGCGATCGAGCACGCGGAGCCGGGCGGGTCGAGCTGCACGACCCGGAAGTCGTCGCCGGCGCGGTGGTCGACGTGCACGGAGAAGCCGAGCTTCTCGCTGTAGAAGGCCTTGGCCCGGTCGAAGTCCGCGACCGGCAGGAGCACGAGTTCGAGCTTGAGATCCATGGGGCTGTCTCCATCCGTGGGTGGTGGGGATCGTGTCACCTGAGCACGAGACCGGCGGTCACATTCGTCATCGTGCCCGTCATGCCCGCCGCCCGGTCCGAGGCGAGGAAGGCCGCCACCTCCGCGACGTCGGCGAGCCGCGGCGTGCGGCGCAGCACCGACGCCCCGGCGATCGCCGCCAGCGCGGCCCGCGGGTCGGGGGCGTTCTCCCCGGCGACGGCGGCGAGCCCCTCGCGGGTCAGCGTCTCGGCGACCCCGGCCGTCCAGATGCCGCAGACCCGTACGCCGGACGGCCCGGTCTCGGCGGCCAGGTACCGCATGAACGCCTCGGTCGCCGCGTCGGCCGGTCCGGTGCTGCCCATGCCGGGCATCGCCCCCGCGCCGGACGCGCTGTTGAGGTGCAGGATCACCCCGGACCCCTGGGCGATCATCCGCCGGGCGGCGGCGCGGGCGGTGACGAACGAGGACCGCAGCCCGGTGTCGACGGCGCGCAGCAGGTCGTCCGCCGTCATCTCGACCAGCGGGACACCCTGCACGTCGCCGCGCGAGACGAGGTTGAACGAGACGTGGACTCCCCCGTGGCGCTCGGCCACGTCCTGGACGTGCGTCTCGACGGCCTTCTCGTCCAGCGCGTCGAGCACGGCGGTCTCGGCGCGGCCGCCCGCCGCGGTGATCTCCTCGGCCACCGCGTCGAGCCTCCCCCGTGTCCGTCCCGCCAGGCACACCAGCGCCCCTTCACGCGCGAGGACGCGGGCCACGCCGCCGCCGATACCGCCCCCGCCGCCGTAGACGATCGCCGTGCGGCCGTCCAGTGTCCCGGTCATCCCGGTCTCCTTCGGAACACGCGACCGCCCGTGCGGCGACCGCTCACGAACGTGAAACGACGGCCGCCGCGGAAACTCATCGGTGCACCGGTTGCGGGGCGCGGCGGGCTGAAAAATAGTCGGAGGGTGACAGACCGGCCGCGCGGCAGGATTCGGGACGGGTTCCGCGCCGCGCGCGCGGATCTGCCGCGCCGGGCCCGGGAGCTGCGCACCGGCGCCGAGCGGAGGTTCCCGGTCATCACCCGGCTGGCCGCCCGGCTGCTGACCGTGCACGTGCTCGACGCCGGGACCCGGCTGGCGGCGCAGGCCTTCCTCACCGCGGTGCCGCTGGTCTTCGTCGTCGCGTCCCTCGCGCCGGTCGACCTGCGCCGGGAGATCTTCGAGTCGCTGGAGGACCTGCTGGGGCTCAGCGGCGCGTCGCAGGTGCAGCTGGGTCAGCTGGCCGAGGCCGAGGCGGGCAATCTGCGCGAGACGGTCGGCGCGGTCGGCAGTCTCATGGTGCTGCTGTCCGCGACCGCGTGCAGCCGGTCGATGCAGCGGGTGTGCGAACGGGCCTGGCGGATGCCGAAGTCCGCCGCGCGGATCGCGGCCTGGCGGTGGTTCGTCTGGGTGGCGACGATGCTGGTCGTCGTCTTCCTCCTGGGCCCGCTGCGGGACGCCTTCGGCGTCGGCGCCTGGCTGGGCGTCCCGCTCTCGCTGGCCTGCGGCATCGCCGTGTGGTGGTGGACGCAGCACCTGCTGCTCGGCGGCCGCGTCGGCTGGCGGCCGCTGTTCCCCGGCGCCGTCCTCACCGCCGTGGTCCTCGAGATCGCGTACCTCACCGCCCCCCTCTACGTGCCCCTCGCCCTCAACCGCAGCCTGGAGGCCTACGGTTCGCTCGGCTCGGTCTTCACCCTCCTGTCCTGCCTGATCGCCGCCTGCGTGGCCGTCTCCCTCTGCATCACCCTCGGCGCCGTCCTCTCCACCGACCAGCCGTCCGCCGGTCCCGCCGATCCCGGCTGACGCCCGGCGGGAGACTCAGTGGCGGAGGGCGGTGTCGAGCGTGGCCTCGACGGTGCCGCTGAGGTCGCGGTGGCTGCGGGCGGTGGCCCGGCCGGTGCCGTGGGCGGGGACGTCGGGGACGGTGACGACGACCGCGTCGAGGAGGTTGCCGCCGGAGTCGCGGAAGGAGACCTGGACGGTGTAGTCGGCGGGCTTCGCGCCGTTGTTGGTGGCGGTGACGGGGACGGTCGCTTTGCCCTGGGACGTGGCGACGGTGCCGAGACGCACGTCCGCCTTGGCGTTGACGCCGCCCTTGATGCGGGCCAGTTCCGACGCCGCCGCGGCGGTCGCCGATGCCAGGGCCTCGCCGCCGCGGGCGGCCAGCGAGGACGCGGCGGAGGCGGCCCGGGACCCGTCGACGGAAGGGGTCCCGGCCCCGTCCGAGCAGCCGCTCAGGGCACCCGCCATGACGGCCAGTACGGCCGCTGCGTACGTCGCGCTCGCCGCGCGCCACCGGTTCACCGTTGTCATCGCCGTCCTCCGTACCGCTTCTGACGCCTCATATGGCACATCACGCACAATACGGATTAAATGACCCTGTCGCGTGGTCAGGGAGAGGCGGCGGTGACATGGCGGGCACGGGCCCCGAGGGCGGCGACCTCGCCGAGCTGCGCGCCCGGCTGGCCGCGCTGGAGGCACGTGAGGCACGCGAGGCACAGGTCAGGGACGCCGGGCCGGCGACCGGCGGGCGCCGTCACCACCACCCCGTCAGGGCCTTCTTCTCCGCGCTGCTGATCGTCCTCGCGTGCGTCCTCGTACCGCTCAGCGCGCTGGCCGTCTGGGTGAACTCCCAGATCGGCGACACCGACCGCTACGTCGCCACCGTGGCGCCGCTCGCCTCCGACCGCGACGTCCAGGACGCCGCCGCCGAGCGCATCACCGGCGCCGTCATGCAGCACGTCGACCTCAAGTCCCTGCTGGACGAGGTCGCCCCCGCCGACCGCCCCCGGCTGGACACCCTCCTGAACCGGCTGTCCGGCCCCCTGACCAGCGGCCTGCAGAGCCTGGTGCACACCACGGCCGAACGGGTGGTGCGCAGCGAGGCCTTCCGGACGGTGTGGGTGGAGGCCAACCGCCGCATCCACGCCACCGTCGACAAGGCGCTCACCGGCGAGGGCGGCGGCGCGGTGCGGCTGACCAACGACACCGTCGCCATCGATCTGGCCCCCGTCATCGACCAGGTCAAACAGCGGCTGGTCGACGCGGGCCTCACCGTCGCCGGGAAGATCCCGCAGATCCACACCGACTTCACCGTGGTCCGCTCCGAGAAGGTCGGGAAGATCAGGACCGGTTTCCGGCTGCTCCAACTCGTCGGCTTCTGGCTGCCGATCCTCGCGGTCGTGCTGGCGGCGGTGGGTGTGCTGCTCGCCGTGCGCCGCCGCCGGTCCCTGGTCGCGGCGGCGCTCGGTTTCGCCGGGGCCGCTCTCGTACTCGGCCTGGCCCTGACCGTGTTCCGGACGATCTATCTGGACGCGCTGCCCGCGAGCGTGTCCCAGCCCGCGGCCGCGACCGTCTACGACACCCTGATCCGCTTCCTGCGCGCCACGGTCCGCGCGGTGATCGTGCTCGGCCTCGTCGTGGCGCTCGGGGCGTGGCTCAGCGGCCCGGGGCGGTACGCCGTCCGGGTGCGCGGGGTGTGGGAGTCCGTGCTCGGCGCGGCCGGGGACGCCGCGGGGGGGGCGGGGATGCGGACCGGACCCGTCGGCCCGTGGCTGGACCGGCACAAGGTCCTGGTCGCCTGGATCGTGGTCGCGGCGGCGGGCCTCGTGCTGGCCTTCTGGTCGTACCCGACGGGCTGGGTGGTCGTCGGGCTGGCACTGGCCGTCGTCCTCGTCCTCGCGGCCGTGGAGTTCCTGGCCCGGCCGGTGCGGACATGACGTTCGGACTGGCGCGCCGTCAGGTACGGCCCAAGGTCCCGCTGCTGCACGGCGAGGGCGACAAGTCGCGGCTGACCAGTCTCCAGGGACTGGCGGCGCTGTCGCTGGACGCGCTCAGCTCGGTGGCGTACGGCCCGGAGTCCATCGTCGTCGTCCTCGTCGCGGCCGGGACGGCGGCGCTGTCCGCGACGCTGCCGGTCATGCTGGTCATCGCCGCGCTGCTGGTCGTGCTGGTGATCTCCTACGGGCAGGTCATCGCCGTCCACCCGGACGGCGGCGGGTCCTACGCGGTGGCCAAGAAGGACCTCGGCGTGCCGGTGAGCCTGCTGGCGGCGGCCAGCCTGGTCGTGGACTACGTGCTCACCGTCGCCGTCAGCCTGGCGGCCGGCGCGGCGAGCCTCGCCTCCGCCTTCCCGTCCCTGACGCCGTATCTGCTGGAGATCTGCCTCGGCGGCCTCGGCCTGATCACCCTGGTGAACCTGCGGGGCGTCGCGGACAGCGCGCGGGTGCTGATGCTGCCCGCGGGGCTGTTCGTCCTCAGCATCGGCGCGGTCGTGGTCGTCGGCCTGCTGCGCTCCCATCCGGTGGCGGTCGTCGGCACCGCGCAGCCTGTGCCCGCCACCGAGGCGCTCAGCCTGCTGCTGCTCCTGAAGGCCTTCTCCTCCGGCTGCTCCGCGCTCACCGGCGTGGAGGCCATCGCCAACGCGGTACCGGCCTTCCGGCCGCCCAAGGTCCGGCGCGCCCAGCGGACCGAGCTGATGCTCGGCGCGCTGCTGGCGCTGATGCTGATCGGCCTGGGCTTCCTGATCCGGCGCGACGAGGTGGCGCCGCGCGGCGGGGTGACGATCCTGGCGCAGCTCACCGCCGGTTCCTTCGGCGACGGCTGGCCGTACTACGCGTCGAACCTGATCGTGACGTTCGTCCTGGGCCTGGCCGCGAACACCAGCTTCGGCGGGCTGCCCGTGCTGATGAGCCTGCTGGCCCGCGACGACCGGCTGCCGCACGTCTTCGGGCTGCGCGCCGAACGGCCGGTCTACCGCTACGGGGTGGTGGCCCTCGGGCTGGTGGCGGCGCTGCTGCTGATCGTCGTGGACGCCAACACCCAGCGGCTCATCCCGCTGTACGCGATCGGGGTGTTCATCGGCTTCACCGTCAGCCAGACCGGCCTGGTGCGGCACTGGGCCGGGGCAAGGCCGCGCGGATGGCTGCCCAGGGCGCTGCTCAACGGCCTCGGCGCGGTGCTGACCGCGCTCGCCGGAGTGATCCTGCTGACCAGCAAGTTCCTGGAGGGCGCCTGGGTGGTCGTCATCGCGGTGCCGCTGCTGATGCTGCTGTTCGCCCGGATCGAGCGCTATTACGCACGGGTCCGCGAGGAGCTCCGGCCCGGGGTCGTCCCCGATCCACCGCGGCGCACGAACAGCCTGGTCATCGTGCCCCTCGGCGAGGTGAGCCGGCTGGCCCAGCACGCCCTGACCGCGGCCATGGCGCTCGGCGACGAGGTGGTGGTCGTCGCCGTCCACTGCGACCCGGAGAAGACCCACCGTCTGACGGAGACCTGGGAGCGCTGGCACCCCGGGGTACGCCTGGACGTCATCGAGAGCCCGCACCGCTCACTGGTGCAGCCGATCCTCTCCTACGTCAAACGCGCCGCCGCCGGCGGGCGGCAGATCGCCGTGCTCATCCCGGAGGTCGAACCCCGGCACCGCCGCTACCGCATCCTGCAGAACCAGCGCGGCATCCTGCTCGCCACCATCCTGCGGGCCCGCACCGACGTGGTGGTCTGCCTGGTGCCGTACCGGCTCGACATCTGACGGCGGCGGGCCGACCGCGGCCAGGAGCGCGCCTTCGGCGCGGCGCCGCCGCTGCTGCGGACCGCGCCGGTGGACGCGTCGGGGGCCGCGCAGGCGGATCCGGTGACCTCGTCGCAGGCCACCGTCCGCAACGCGGGCGTCTTCGCCGGTCGCCGACCGGCGGACGCGACGGCACGCCCTCCTGGCGCGACGACCTGTCGGGGACGCCCGACGCCGCACCGGGCCCGCGGGCGGGCGCCGCGTTCCCGCCGGGGCGGTGCGCCTACCATCACCGCCGTGAGAACCGATGCGCACACCGGCGGCCGCGTGCTGGTCGCCGACGACGACGCCGCCATACGCAGGTCACTGGAGCGGGGCCTGCGGCTGGGCGGCTTCTCGGTGGCCCTGGCCGACGGCGGGCACGCCGCGCTCGGCGCCGTCCGCGAGGGCGCGCCGGACGTGGTCGTCCTCGACATCTCCATGCCGGACCTCAGCGGGATCGAGGTCTGCCGGACCCTTCGGGCGGAGCGCAACGACGTTCCGGTGCTGATGCTCTCCGCCCTCGACGAGCTGGCCGACCGGGTCGCCGGGCTCCAGGCGGGCGGCGACGACTACCTCGTCAAGCCCTTCGCCCTCGAGGAGCTGGTGCTGCGGCTGCACGCCCTGCTGCGCCGCCGCCCGCCCGCGCCCTCCGACCTGGTGCGGGCGGGCGGCCTGCTCGTCGACCCGGCGACGCGGCAGGCGCGCCTGGACGGGGAGCCGCTGGCGCTCACCCGGCGGGAGTTCGAGCTGCTGGAGGTCCTGGCCCGCAACGCGGGATTGGTGATGACCCGCGACCAGCTGCTGGACCGGGTCTGGGGCTACGACTTCGACGTGCGCACCGACGCCGTCGACACCTTCGTCAGCTACCTGCGGCGCAAGCTGGAGGCCGGCGGCCGCCCCCGGGTCCTCCACACGGTGCGGGGCGTCGGTTTCGTCCTGCGCGACGATCGCGAAGGCCGCGAAGGCGGCGGGTCATGAGGCTGTCGACGCGGGTCGCGCTCGCCGTGGTGGCCGTGGTGCCGCTGCTCGTCCTGGCCTCCGGCGCGCTGCTGATCCGGCTGGTCGCGGCGGACCTGCACGCCCAGCAGGACGCGCACCTGCGGGAGCGGGCCGCGGCGGTCGCCCCGGACGCCAAGGCGCTGCTGCGGGTCACCGCGGCCGACCGCCCGGCGGCGGAACAGGCCCGCAACAAGAGGCTGTTCGCCTCGGCCCTCGACGTGGGCATCCGGCTCGTCGGCCCGGACGGCACCGTCGAGGGCGGTCCGCTGCCCGCCGCGTCGGTGGCGCTGCCCGCCACCGCGCCCCGCCCCGTCACGGTCGGCGCCGGCGGCGTCCGCTGGCGCGTGCTGTCGCAGCCGGTCGCCGGCTCGCGCAAGGGGGCCAAGGGCACGCTGTGGATCTTCTCGCCGGACGCGGCGACCGAAGCGCAGCTGCGGCGGGTGCGCCTGCGCGTGCTGACCGTGGCCCTGCTCGCCGCGCCCCTGTCCGGGCTGCTGGCCTGGGCCGCGGCCGGCCGGGCCGTACGACCGCTGCGCCGCCTCCAGCAGCGCGCGGGCGGCCTGGACCCGCGGATCAGCGCGGTCCGCCTGGAGCACACCCCGACCCGGCTCGCCGAGGTCGACGACCTGGCGCGCACCTTGCAGACGGTGCTGTCCCGCTACGACGAGCAGGCCGCCCGGACCGGCGAAGCCCTCGCCACCGCCCGCTCGTTCGCGGCCACCGCCTCCCACGAGCTGCGCAACCCGCTGATGAGCATCGGCACCAATCTCGACATCCTGACCCGGTACCCCGATCTGCCCGCAGGCGACCGCGCCGAGGTACTGGACGACCTGCGCGCCGAACACGCCCGGGTGCTCGGCCTGCTGGTGATGCTGCGCGCCCTGGCCCAGGGCGACCTGGTCGAGGAGGACACCTTCGTCCCGGTCGACGCGGGCGAACTCGTGGACGCCGCGGTCGCCGACCTGCGCCGCCGTCACCCCGACGCCCGGGTGACCGTCAGCACCGCGCCGGGGCTGCTCGTGCACGGCTGGGAGCAGGGGCTGCGCTCCATGACCGACAACCTGCTGACCAACGCGCTCGTCCACGGCCGCCCCGCGAGCGGACCGCCCGCTGTCGAGGTCGTCCTGCGGCGCAGCGGCGACGGGCGGACGCCGGCCGTCGTCCTCACCGTCGACGACCACGGTCCCGGCGTCGCGCCCGAGGCCCGCGCCGCGGTCTTCGAACGCTTCCACCACCGCCCCGGCAGCCCCGGCTCGGGGCTCGGACTCACCCTGGTCGCCCAGCAGATCGCCCTGCACCGCGGCACCGTCGTGATCGGGGACCGCCCGGGCGGCGGGCAGGGGGCGCGCTTCGAGATACGGCTGCCGCTGAGCGGCGTGCGCGGTGGCGAGCCGACGCTGCCGCTGCTGCGCCGCGACTGGCTGTCGGCGCAACGGCGGCAGGAGCCACAGGGTTTCCACAAAGACGCTCCCTAACGTCCGGCGCGAGGGGCGTGCTCCGCGTCCCTCGCGACCCGAAGGAGGACGTCATGCGACGCCGTACCACCGCCGTGGCCCTGGCCACCGTCGTCACCGTACTGGGACTCGCCGCCCCCGCGGGCGCCGCCACCGCCGCGCCGGGCCCGAAGGGCGACGGCGCCAAGGCCCTGTGCAAGCGCGCCGACCGGATCGACACCCGTATCGACCGTGCGCTGAAGCGCCTCGACGGACCCGTGACGCAGCGCGGTTCGATCAAGCGGCTGCAGCAGCGGGTGGACAACGCCAAGGCGGCCGGCCACACGGAGATCGAGACCTACCTCAACGACCGGCTGACCTTCCGCACCTCCCTGGTGCCGACGCTGCAGCAGCGGAAGACGGACCTCGGCAAGGTCCAGGACTGGTGCGCCGACCACAACGACGGCGCCGCCTCGTGACCGGCCGCCCCGTGACCCGCCGGCGCGCCGCCGTCCTGGCGGTCGCCGCCGCGGCCTGCGCCGCCCTGCTGACCGCCTGCGGGCCGTCCGACAGCGCCGCGCCCGCCCCGTCCGGCGGCCCCGCCTCCGTCGCCCCGGTCCCCTCCGACCTCACCCGGATCGTGAACGACGCCGAGAGCGCCGCCTCCCAGGCGGACTCCGACGCGGCCCGCGGGGACGGCTGATCAGACCGGGTCGAACAGGGCGCTCACCGATGCGCCGTCGTGGATCCGGCGCACGGCCTCGGCCAGCGCGGGCGCCACGGACAGCACCGTCAGTTTGTCCGTGCGCTGCGCCTCCGGGACGGGCACGGTGTCGGTGCACACGATCTCCAGCACCTCCGGCCGCTCCGACAGGCGCTTGAGGGCACCCGCGGCGAACAGGCCGTGCGTGCAGGCGACGCGGACCGTGCGGGCGCCCAGTTCCCGCAGCCGCTCCAGCAGTTCCAGGACGGTGCTGCCCTTGGCGATCTCGTCGTCCAGGACGATCACGTCCCGCCCGGCGACCTCGCCGATCACGGAACTGATGCTGACCCGGTCGTCGGCGAACCGCTGCTTGGCCCCCGCCGCGACCGGCACCCCCAGCATCCGGGCGAAGGCGGCGGCCTCCTTGGCGTTGCCCAGGTCAGGGGAGACGACCGTGGCGCGGGACAGGTCGTGGCCGCGGAAGTGCGCCGCCAGTTCGCGCAGCGCGTGCAGGTGGTCGACCGGGACGCTGAAGAAGCCGTGCACCTGCGGGGAGTGCAGCGTCATGGTGAGCACGCGGCTCGCGCCGGCCGCGACCAGCAGGTCGGCGACCAGACGCCCCCCGATGGAGATGCGGGGGGCGTCCTTCTTGTCGGAGCGCGCGTACGCGTAGTGCGGCATCACGACGGTGATCCGGCCCGCCGACGCGCCCCGCGCCGCGTCGCACATCAGCAGCAGCTCCACCAGGTGCTCCTGCACGGGCGCCACCAGCGGCTGGATCAGAAAGACGTCCCGCTCCCGGCAGTTGGCCTGCAACTGCACTTCCAGACAGTCGTTGGCGAACCGGCTGACCCGCGCCGGGCTGAGTTTCACCCCCAGGTGGGCGCAGAGCTCGGCCGCGAGGTGGGGATGGGCACTGCCGCTGAAAACCGCGATGTCGCGCACGCTGCGCATCCTACGGGCGGCCCTTCCCCGGCCGGCGCCGGAGCAGCCGCGGCCATCGACGCGCCGGACGGCTCGGCGCCGCCACCGGAGCGGGGCCGTCACGACGCACGGGGGCCGGAGGCGGGGGGCGGTCGATGCCGACGTGGAAGGCCAGAGTCCGGCGCGTGGTGTCGTCGAGGGCGACTGCCGCGACTGCTTGCTGGATCCGTCGCCGTTGGGTGTCCGGCAGGTTCGCCCATGTGGTGGCCGATTTGGTGACGAGCCAGTTGCGGATGCCCACCAGGCCAAGGGCCGCCAGCCGGGGATCGTCGTCGTCCGCGGCCCGGAGGTCGGCTTCGACGCGGTCCCAACTGCCGCGGCCGCGGTCGACCCGCCACGCGGCGCGCCTGCTCCAGGGCTGGGCGGACACCCAGGCGGCGTCCGTTGCCGCCCGGGGCGCGCCCAGTCGTACGAGGGTCGTCGCCGCGGTGGTGCCCACGCGGGGACTGGGGTCGAGCAGCATCGGCTCGAGGAGGGCAAGGGCCTCGCCCCGTGCCGCGAACGTGCCGACTCCGGTCACCGCGGCCGCACGGACTCGGGCGCTTGGGTGGCCCAGGCACGCGGTGAACACCGGGAGGTCCGCGCTGCCGCCCACCTCGACAAGTCCGTGGAGGCACCCGGCCAGAGCGTGGACCGGTGGGGCGGGCGTGCGGAGCCGGTCGCGGTACCGGTCCGCCGCGTCGATGCCCCGGCGGCGTGCGCGCCACTGCGCCTGCTCGCGTACGGCGGGCGACCGGTCGGCCAGTGCCCGTACGAGGTCGTCGTCGGCGAGGGCCTCGTCGGGGACGCGGGTGAGCGCCACGAGGCGCGCCACGACACTCTTCGCGGTCAGGAGTGGCCGCAGCCCCGCGGGCTGCGTGACCTCCACGAGCCATTCGGCGCAGGTGGCACGGATCCATTGGTCCTGGTCCCGGTGTACGGCGGTCAGCAGCTGCTCCGCGGTGAGCAGCCCGCGTTCGTGGCCGAAGGCGAACGCCCATCGCCGCACGCCGGGCCGATCGCTGCGCAGGAGGGACGACACCAGCTCCGAGGCCGGGTGCCGGTCGAGGAGAGTGTCGCGCACCCGGTCGACGGCAGCCGGCGCACGGCGGCGCTCGCGGCCGGCCAGCAGGACGTCGAGCACGGCGTCCGCGTGGTGCGCGTCGAGCCGGGGAAGGAGTGCGCGCCATGCCTCCTCGCGCACCTGGGGGACGTGGTCGAGCAACCGCACGGCGAGGGCGGAGACGGCCACCCGCCCCTCGTGCCCGGCGAGCATCCGGGTCGCCCGCTGCCGCAGGTGCCCGTCGCCGTGCCAGCTGGTGACCACGTCCGTGGGCCATCCGGCCGCCGGGTTCAGGGGAAAGCGAGCGGTGGCGTGGCCGGCGGGGCGGGCGGCCTCGTCCAGCAGGAGCCACGACCTGCCGTCGAGTTGTTCGAGCCGCCGTACCGCGACCGCCCGGGCGTCGGGGTCGTCGCCGGTCGCGGCCGGAATCAGCTCCGCCGCGAGGTCACGCGCCTGCGCCCATGTCATCACCGGCACAGCATCGCGGGAGGGGGGTGCCGTCGTCACCCGGATTCCGTGGACCACGGCGGCGGAGGACAGTTCGGTCCATGCGCCGGGGTGGGCGTGTTCCTCGCGGGTCATGGGCAGTTCGGCGTCCGCGACGCCCCGGCCCGGGGGTCACCTGGGGTTTCGCGTAGGCTGCGGCTGCTGTGCCCGCCCGAATCCGCCGACTTGCGAGGTGCCCCGTGATGGACGACGCGTCCGCTCGCGTGGCCGTCGTCGGGGTCGGGGCCGATGGCTGGGAGGGGCTGCCCGCCGCGTCGCGGGCGGTGCTCGTCGCGGCCGAGGTCGTGATCGGCGGCCCGCGTCAACTCGGGCTGCTGCCACCGGAGGTCGTGGGTGAGCGGGTCGCGTGGCCGTCGCCGCTGCGGCCGGCCGTGCCGGGGCTGATGGCCGCGCACCCGGGGCGCCGGATCGCGGTGCTGGCCAGTGGCGACCCGATGTTCCACGGGATCGGGCGCACGCTCACCGAGGTGCTGGGGGCCGGCCGGCTCGACGTGCTGCCGCATCCGTCGTCGGTGGCGTACGCGTGCGCCCGGCTGGGCTGGGCGGCGGAGGACACCGAGGTCGTGAGCCTGGTCGGCCGCCCGCTCGCGGCGCTGTCGGCGGCCCTCCACGACGGGCGGCGGGTGCTGGCGCTCAGCGCGGGGGCCGGGACACCCGCCGAGGTCGCCGCCCTGCTGCGGGAACGCGGCTTCGCCGGCAGCCGCATGCGGGTGCTGGAGCAGTTGGGCTCGGACCGCGAACGCGTCCTGGAGGGCACCGCCGCCGCGTGGCCGCACGCCCCCGGCGATCCGCTGAACATCGTCGCCGTCGAGTGCGCCGCCGACCCGGGCAGGCGGCGGCTCGGCCTCGTACCCGGCCTGCCGGACGACGCGTACGAGCACGACGGTCAGTTGACGAAGCGTCATATACGGGCGGCCACCCTCGCTGCGCTCGCGCCCGCGCCCGGCGAGCTGCTGTGGGACGTCGGCGGCGGCTCGGGCTCGGTCGCCGTCGAGTGGATGCGGGCCCACCGCTCCTGCCGGGCGGTCACGGTGGAGCGCGACGCGGTCCGCGCGGAGCGCATCACCCGCAACGCCGCCGCGCTCGGCGTGCCCGCGCTGCGCGTGGTGACCGGCCGCGCACCGGAGGCGCTGGCGGGACTGCCGGTGCCGGACGCCGTTTTCGTCGGCGGGGGACTCACCGCCCCCGGTCTGCTGGAGGCCTGCTGGGCGGCCCTGCGGCCGGGCGGCAGGCTGGTCGCCAACACCGTCACGCTGGAGTCCGAGGCCCTGCTCGCGCGGTGGTACACCCGGCACGGCGGCGACCTCGTCCGCCTCGCCGTCGCCCACGCCGTGCCGGTCGGCGGCTTCACGGGCTGGCGGCAGGCCATGCCCGTCACCCAGTGGTCAGCCGTCAAACCGGCAGGGGAGCAGCAGTCATGACCGTCCACTTCATCGGTGCCGGGCCAGGCGCCGCCGACCTCATCACCCTGCGCGGGCTGCGCGTGCTGGCCCGCAGCAAGGTCTGCCTGTATGCGGGCAGCCTCGTGCCCGCCGAACTGCTCGCCGACTGCCCGCCGGACGCCCGGCTGGTGGACACCGCGCAGCTCACCCTCGACCAGATCACCGAGGAGTTCGTCCGCGCCCACGAGCAGGGCCACGACGTGGCCCGCCTGCACTCCGGCGACCCCTCGGTCTTCAGCGCCGTCGCCGAGCAGATGCGCCGCCTGGACGCGGCCGGCATCCCCTACGAAGTCGTCCCCGGTGTGCCCGCGTTCGCGGCGGCGGCCGCCGCGCTCAAGCGGGAGCTGACGGTGCCGACCGTCGGCCAGACGGTGATCCTCACGCGGATCGCCCAGCAGGCCACGCCCATGCCGGAGGGCGAGGACCTGGCGACGCTCGGCCGCAGCGGCGCGCTGATCGTGCTGCACCTGGCTGCCCGCCACGTCGACCGGGTGGTGGCCGAACTCACCCCGAACTACGGCGCCGACTGCCCGGCGGCGGTCGTGGCGATGGCCTCGCGCCCCGACGAGCTGGTGCTGCGCGGGACGCTGGGCGACATCGCGGAGCGGGTGAAGGAGGCCGGGGTCGTCCGTACCGCGGTGATCATCGTCGGGCGCACCCTGGGCGCGCAGCAGTTCCGCGACAGCCACCTGTACTCGGCGGAGCGCGTCCACCGGCACGCGACGGACTGCGACGCCCCCTCCTGAGGGTCATGTTCCCTGCCGCGACGGGTTGTCGGCAGCAGGCGGGTGAGGCGGCCGGGCTGCCTCGGTGCGCCACGCCGTAGGCCCTCCGGGCCGGCCACGCGAACCGGCCAAAGGCCGTCACGGCCCCCTGTGTTCCATCATGTGACGTGGATCACGGGAACCCGGGGTGCCCGAAGCGACAGTCAGCAGAGGTGAGCACTGACATGCGTACCCGGATACGGGCCGGGGATCCGAGCGCGTTCGCCGAGTTGTACGACAGCTACGCGCGCGCGGTGTACAACCACGCCTTCCGCCTCACCGCCGACTGGTCGGCGGCCGAGGACGTGATGGCCGAGACCTTCATGGAGGTCTGGCGGTTGCGTGACCGGGTGGACGGCGAGGGCGGCTCCCTGCGGCCGTGGCTGCTGGGGGTGGCGACGAACGTCGCGCGCGGTCACTACCGGAGCAACCGGCGCTACCGGGCCGCCGCGAACGCCGCCGCCGAGGTCGAGATGACCCTGCCCGACCACGCGGACGAGGTGGCGGGCCGGCTCGACGACCGGAGTCGTCTCGCCGCCGCCATGCGCGCGCTGGCCGCGCTGCGCAGACCCGAACGCGAGGTGCTGACCCTCTGCCTGTGGGAGGGGCTGGAGTACACGGCCGCGGCCGAGGCGCTCGGCATCCCCGTCGGCACGGTCCGCTCCCGGCTCTCCCGGGCCCGTACCAAGCTGCGCAAACTCACCGAGGCGGAGCTCGCCGCCCCGCCCGCCCGGGACGCGCGCGGGCCGGCGGAAAAACTCGTCCGGGGAAATCGGGAACCCGGCCGGCCGGATCGACAGACAAGAGGGGACCGTATCAACGCGATCCGGCCCGTATCGGAGGGAAACCGATGAAAGCGAATCAGTCCCGGCAGAGTCCGGTGGAGTGGGAGGAGAGCGCCTCGCTCCTCCCGCAGGCTGGGCGCGATCTTCCGGCGGGCCGTCACCAGTTCCACAAGGAGCGTCTGATGGCCCACATCCAGCAGGACAGCCGGCGCGGCGAGCACATGGCGACCGCCGGCTCCGACCGGCCGAAGAACCGCGGCTTCCGCATGCCGCGCCTGGCGATCGCCCTGCCGGTGGCCGCCCTCGCCGTGGCCGGTGCCGTCGTCGCGGGCACCGCGCTGAGCGGTGGCGCGGGCGCGCAGCTCGCGGACGTGGCCACCGGGCCGGCGCTGACCACGCAGGTCAGCCCCGCGAGTGCCAAGGGCCTGAACCAGCTGATCGACCAGATCTCGCTGGCGGCGTCGGCGGAGCCGCGTCCGGTGATGAAGCCGGGCCAGTACGTCTACATCGAGTCCCAGTCGGCCGACACCTTCGTGCAGTCGACCGACGACAAGAGCAGCCTGGCCAGCCACGCGCTGCACAAGCGCCAGATCTGGCACTCCGCCGACGGCACGAAGGGCTGGCTGATCGACCCCGCTGTCAACGAGAGCCCCGAGGGCGAGACGCTGAGCCTGCCCGACGAGCAGGGGCACCCGTTCAAGGCGTCCCTGAACGGACCGTCGTACGACTTCCTGACGACGCTGCCCACCGACCCCGACGAGCTGCTGAAGATGATCTACAAGGAGGAGAGGGGGCACGGCAACTCCCCCGACCAGCAGGCGTTCACCACGATCGGCGACCTGCTCGGCGAGAGCTACCCGCCCGCGGAGCTGTACTCGGCGCTGTTCAGGACGGCGGCGAAGATCCCCGGCGTCGTCGTGGTGGACGACGCCCAGGACGCGATCGGCCGCACGGGCGTCGCGGTGGCCCGGCTGGACGAGACCAGCGGCGAGCGGCAGGAGTGGATCTTCGACAAGAAGACCCATGTCTTCCTCGGCGAGCGCACCGTGCAGGTCGAGGAGGTCTCCGAGTACGGCGTGGCGATGAAGCCCGGCACGGTGCTCTACACCGACGCCATCACCGACCGCGCGATCGTCGACGGCATGAAGCAGACCCCTGGGCAGAAGGCCTGACGTTCCGCGTCCGTCGGCGGCCCGCACGCCGCCGACCCCGCCCCCGTGGCCGCCGTCTCATGACGGCGGCCACGCGGCGTTTCCCAGGGATGCCCGGGAGGAGTCACCCGCCGGTGCCGGCGGTGTGGCGGTGGACGTTGGCCGTGAGCCGCCGCAGGAGGTCCTGGGCGGTGGCGATCTCCTCGGCGGCCAGCCCGATGGCGTCGCCGATCGCGGGCGGGACGCTCGCGATGTGCCGGTGGAGGGCGGTGCCCTCCGGGGTGAGGGCTACCTCGACGACGCGTTCGTCGTCGGTGCGGCGCTGCCGTTTGAGCAGCTGGTTCGTCTCGAGGCGCTTGATCAGCGGGGTGACGGTCCCGTAGTCGAGTTGGAGGGCGGCGACCAGGTCCTTCACGGTCATGGTGCCCTGCTCGCCGAGGGCGACCAGGACCAGGTACTGGGGATAGGTCAGGCCCAGCGGTTCGAGCAGCGGCCGGTACGCGCCGGTGACGGCGCGCGAGGCCGCGTACAGCGAGAAGCACAGGAGGTCGTCCAGCAGCGGCGCGGGCTCGCCGTGGCCGCCCGGCTCGGGCGTGCGGCTGTCGTCACTCACGGTGGGACCCCTCTCCTCGGTCGTCTGCTCTCGGAGCCATTGTCGCACTCTTGATGGGATGCGAGTGTCTGGCCCACCAATAACTTGTGCACGAGAGAAAAGCTCGCTAGGTTTCTCGATGTCGCCCCGGACGGGAACGCCCGGGACGGCGGCCGACCGGGTTCCACCCCCTTGTGAAGGAGAGCCACCATGAAGCTCACGACCGTCTTCCGCCCCACCCGCACGTCCGTCACCGTGCTGGGCGCCGTCGCCGCCGTGGCTGCCGCGTCCCTGACGGTCACCGCTCCGGCCAACGCCTCGGCCGGACACCACGCGGCGAAGAAGAAGCCCACGGTGGTCCTGGTGCACGGCGCGTTCGCGGACTCGTCCAGCTGGAACGGTGTGATCGAGCGCCTGCGGCACGACGGCTATCCCGTGGTGGCCCCGGCCGACCCGCTGCGCGGCCTGGCGAGCGACGCCGACTACCTCAACAGCTTCCTCAAGAGCGTCAAGGGCCCGATCGTGCTGGCCGGCCACTCCTACGGCGGCGCCGTCATCACCCAGGCCGCGGCCGGCAACCCGGACGTCAAGGCGCTGGTCTACATAGCCGCCTTCGCCCCCGACAAGGGCGAGAGCGCGCTCGAACTGTCGAACAAGTACCCCGGCAGCACCCTCGGCCCGACCCTGAACTCCGTGCCCTTCCCGCTTCCCGGCGGCGCCACCGGCACCGATCTGTACATCAAGGCCGACAAGTTCCACGACCAGTTCGCCGCCGACGTGCCCACCCCGGTCACCGACCTGATGGCCGCCACACAGCGCCCCGTCGCCTCGTCCGCACTGGAGGAGAAGGCCACCGAGGCCGCCTGGAAGACCATCCCCTCCTGGAACCTCGTGACGACCCAGGACCGCAACATCCCGGCCGCCGCCCAGCGGTTCATGGCCGAGCGCGCCCACTCCCGCACCACGCAGGTGAAGGCCTCCCACGCCGTCTCGGTCTCCCGCCCGGACGCCGTCACCCGCGTCATCGAGCAGGCCGCCCGCACCACCGTCCGCTGACCCGCCGCCACCGCCCGGCACGCCCCCCGCGCATCCGAAGGAGCAACACCATGGCCGACTACACCGCTGTTGTGAACGTGACCGGCGAGGGCCGCAACGGAGGCCGCGTCCAGTCCGACGACGGCCACCTGGCCACCACCCTCGCGCTGCCGAAGGAGCTGGGCGGCGCAGGTGACGCCACCAACCCCGAGCAGCTCTTCGCCGCCGGCTGGGGTTCCTGCTTCCTCGGGGCCGTGCGCCTGGCCGCCTCCCAGCGCAAGGTGAGGCTCACCAGCACCGCCGTCGACACCGAGATCACCCTGGTCCACGGCGACGAGGGGTTCGGCCTCGCCGCCGTACTCAACGTCGAACTCGGCGGCGTCGACCAGGACACCGCCACCGCCCTCACCGAGGCCGCCCACCAGATCTGCCCCTACTCCAAGGCCACCCGCGGCAACATCCCCGTCACCATCAACACCACCGCCGTCTGAGACCCCCGCACACCGAGCCGCCCCCCTGGCCGCCGCGCGCACCCCGTCGCGGCCGGGCACGGGGCGGCTCAGTGCGTGACGCGAACGACGGCTCCGCCCTGTGCCCCTAGGCTGCCGGAGTGACCGGCACGCAGCAGCACGTCCTGATCCTCGGCGGCACCACGGAGGGCCGCGGTCTCGCGGAGGCGCTGGCCGGTGAACCGGCGGGCCGCTGGCGGGTGACGAGCTCGCTCGCGGGCCGGGTGGCCGCACCCCGGCTGCCGCCGGGCGAGGTGCGGACGGGCGGCTTCGGAGGCACCGAGGGGCTGGTGCGCTGGCTGCGGGAGCACGCCGTCGACGTGCTGGTCGACGCGACCCACCCCTTCGCCGGAACGATGAGTGCCCACGCCGCCGCGGCGGCCGCGGCGACCGGCGTTCCCGTGCTGGGCCTGCGCCGCCCCGGCTGGACCGCCGGTCCCGGCGACCGCTGGCACCCGGTGGACTCGGCGGCGCAGGCGGCCGCGCTGCTGCCCGCGCTCGGCGGGCGGGTGTTCCTGACCACGGGACGTACCGGCCTGGCGGCCTTCGCCGGGGACGCCGGACGCTGGTTCCTGGTGCGGTCCGTCGACGCCCCCGAACCGCCGCACCCGCCGCGCATGGAAGTCGTCCTGGACCGGGGCCCGTTCACCCACGACGGGGAGCGGGAGCTCATGACCCGCCACCGTGTCGACGTGCTGGTCACCAAGGACAGCGGCGGCGCGGCGACGGCCCCGAAGCTCGCCGTCGCCCGCGAACTCGGCCTGCCCGTGGTGATCGTGCGCCGTCCGCCCGCCCCGCCGGGCGTTCCGGCCGTCCGGGACGTGGCGGGCGCCCTGGAGTGGCTGCGCGCCAGGGGGTGAGACGGGACGGGGGTCAGGCCGGGTAGCGCCGGGGCGTCCACACCACCGTCGTGCCGTCGCCGCGCCGCACCGCGCGGGTCTGCGAGGAGCCGACGAGCAGGACGCAGCGCATGTCCACGGTCGCCGGGTCCAGGTCCTCCAGCGTGGTGATCCGCACCGCCTGCTCCGGGCCGCCGACGTCGCGCGCGACGACCACCGGGGTGCCGGGCGCGCGGCCCTCCCGCAGCACCTTCAGGGCCTGCTCCAACTGCTCCCGGCGGCTGCGGGACGCCGGGTTGTAGAGCGCGAGCACCAGATCGCCCGCGGTTGTGGCGCGCAGCCGCTCCTCGATCACCGTCCAGGGCTTGAGCCGGTCGGACAGCGAGACCACCGCGTAGTCGTGCCCGAGCGGCGCGCCCGCGAGCGCCGCCGCCGACTGCGCAGCGGTGATCCCGGGGACCACCCGCACCGGCACGTCGAGGTACGGCTCGGCGGAGGCGGCCTCCAGCACGGCCGTCGCCATCGCGAAGACGCCGGGGTCGCCGGACGACACGACGGCCACCCGCCGCCCGCGCCGCGCGAGGTCGAGGGCGAACTCGGCGCGCTCGGCCTCGACGCGGTTGTCCGAGGCGTGCCGCAGCTGCCCGGGACGGACCGGGACGCGGTCCATGTACGTGGTGTAGCCGACCAGTTCGTCCGCCTCGGCGAGCGCGGAGCGCGCCTCCGCGGTCAGCCACATCGGGCCGGCCGGGCCGAGCCCGACGACCACGACCTCGCCCTCCCCCTGACGCGCGGCCGGCCGCTCGTCGATCCGGCTGGGCAGCACCGCGACGGCGAAGTACGGCACCGAGTCCGGGTCGACGTCGGCCAGCATCCCCAGGCGTTCGGCGTCCATCGTGGCCCGCTCGACGTAGTGCGCGTCGGCCAGCCGCCCTGCCGTGCCGAGCGCCCGGCGCACGGCGGGGAAGGTGCGGCCGAGCTTCATCACGGCCGCCGCGTCGGTGGCGGCGAGCCGTGCCGCGAGCTCGTCCTCCGGCAGGGTGCCGGGCAGGATCGTCAGCACCTCCTCGCCCTCCACCAGCGGGCGCCCGATCCGGGCGGCAGCGGCGCTCACGGACGTGACGCCCGGGATCACCTCGGCCGGGTAGCGGTCGGCCAGCCGCTTGTGCATGTGCATGTACGAGCCGTAGAAGAGCGGATCGCCCTCGGCGAGCACGGCGACCGTGCGCCCCGCGTCCAGGTGCGCGGCGAGCAGTTCCGCGGAGTCGGCGTAGAAGTCGTCCAACGCGCCCCGGTAGCCGCCCGGATGGTCGGTGGTCTCGGTGGTGACGGGGTACATCAGCCGCTCCTCGATCTGCTCGGGGCGGATGTGCGCCGCGGCGATCGAGCGGGCGATGCTGCGGCCGTGCCGGGCGCAGTGGTACGCGATCACATCCGCGGAGCGGATGACGTCCACGGCGCGCACGGTCATCAGGGAGGGGTCGCCGGGGCCGAGACCCACTCCGTACAGGCGGCCGGTGGTCATACGATCTCGTCCTCCGTGGCAAGGGCGTTGAGGGCGGCGGCCGCGAGCGCGCTGCCGCCGCGCCGGCCGCGCACGATCAGGTGCTCCAGGCCGGAGGGGTGGGCGGCCAGGGCGTCCTTGGACTCGGCCGCGCCGACGAATCCGACCGGTACGCCGATGACGGCGGCGGGCCGCGGTGCGCCCGCCTCGACCATCTCCAGCAGCCGGAAGAGCGAGGTCGGGGCGTTGCCGACGGCGACGACGGCGCCGTCCAGGCGGTCCCGCCACAGTTCCATCGCGGCGGCGCTGCGGGTGGTGCCGAGTTCGGCGGCGAGCGAGGGCACGGCGGGGTCGGAGAGGGTGCAGACCACGTCGTTGCCGGCGGGCAGCCGTTTGCGGGTGACGCCGCTGGCGACCATCTGCACGTCGCAGAGGATCGGCGCCCCGGCGCGCAGCGCGGCGCGCGCGTCGGCGACCACGGACGGGCTGAAGGCCAGGTCGCGGACGAGGTCGGTCATGCCGCACGCGTGGATCATGCGGACGGCGACCTGCGCGACGTCGGGCGGCAGGGCGTCGAGTTCCGCCTCGGCGCGGATGATGGCGAACGACCGGCGGTAGATCTCCGGGCCGTCCTTCTCGTACTCGATCACGTCGTGGTCCTCGGTGGTGGTGGGGTCGTACGTCGGGCGGTGGCGACGGCCGCGGGCAGCTCCCGGGCGGCCGTGCTGGTGGCGGCGCGCGCGCCGGTGCCGCCCGTGGTGACGCGGTAGTGCCCGTCGGCGGTGGCCATGACGTCGACCCGTGCGCCGTCCGGCCGGCCGCAGTTGCGTTCGCAGCCGGAGAAGTGGACGGGCAGCAGGGGATGTCCGGGACCGGCGGCCTCGGCGCGCACCGCGGCCTCGGCGTCCGCCCGCACGTCCGCCAGCGACTTGGCGCACCCGGGCCGCCCCGCGCACGCGGTGACCCCGCGCCACGGCGAGTCCTCGCCGGTCAGGAAGCCCGCTCCGGCGAGGCGTCGCAGCGCTTCGGGTGCCTCGTCCGCCGGGACGCCCGGTACGACCACGCCGCGCCACGGCGTCACGCGCACCTGCCCGGCGGCCGCGCCGGCGACCTCCGCCAGGACCCGCCACGCCCGCGCGGTCACGCGCCCCAGCGGCGCCCCGGCCGACAGCACCCAGGTCCCGCCGCCGGGCTGGGCCAGGCCCCCGAGCCGCGGCCCGGTCCGGTGCCCGGGCGAGGGGTCGGCCGGTCCGTCCCGCGGCGGAACGTCCGCGAGCGGCAGGAGCTGCGCGGTGCGGGCCCCCGTGGGGTCGACGTCGGCGAGGCGCCAGGCGCGGGCGGGGTGCCCGGCGGCGAGGGTGAGGAAGGCCTCGGCGGCGCGCAGCGCCCAGCGGGGGGCGTCGGCGACGGGGACGTGGGCGACGGGCGTGCCGGCGAGGCGGAGTTCGGCGCGGGCGCGGTCGGGACGGGCGATCACCGTCACATCGGCTCCGAGCGCCGCGACGTCGCCGCGGCCGTCGTCGAGGGCGAAGAGGAACCGTCCCGACAGCCCGGCCGCCGCGGGGCTCGCGCACAGCAGGGCGTCCAACTCGCGTACCCAGCGGCTCACATCGGCGTATCCGTGGCCGTCGAGCCCGCTCAGCGGGGAGGCGACGACATTGCGGGCCCGTTCGTGGGCGTACGAGGGGAGCAGTCCGGCGGCGGCGAGCCGGCCGGCGAGGGCGGTGGCGGCGTCGGGGGCGCGCAGGCCGCGCAGTTGCAGATTGCCCCGGGAGGTGAGGTCGAGGCGGCCGTCGCCGAGGTCGTCGGCGGCGTCGGCCGGTACCCGTATCTGGCGTGTCGTCAACAATCCGCCGGGTATGCGGACGCGGGCCAGCGGGCCGTCGTCGGCGGTGTGCAGCCGCAGTGCTCCCGGGCACGCGTCGTCGCGCGCCGCGCGCCCCGCCGCGGGCACGGCGGGGGCGCCGTTCACGGGGGAGTCCGGGGCTGCGGGCATGGCCGCGAGCATACCCGCGGGCACCTGGGAGGTGTACGGCCCATGCGACGTCACCAGCCCTTACGATGCTGGCGGGACGGTCGTCAGGCCGCGCCCACGCCATCGACGGCGCCAGGGGAGGAAACCGGTGCGAAGCCGGTGCGGTCCCGCCACTGTCATCGCGGCCCACGGGTAATGCCGGGCCGCGGGAGCCAGGAACTCCCGCCGTCATCCACCGGCCCGGGGCGCGGACCCCGAGGAAGGCACGCCCGACGTGATCCTGTTGCTCTCGACGTCCGACACCGATCTGCTCAGCGCCCGGGCCGCGGACGGTCCGGTCCCCTACCGGCTCGCCAACCCGGCCCGGCTCGCCGCGGGCGAGCTGCCCGCGCTCCTCGACGGCACCGACCTGGTCGTCGTGCGTCTGCTCGGCGGCCGCCGGGCCTGGGAGGAGGGGCTGGACGCGCTGCTCGCCGGGCCGCGCCCGGTGGTCGTGCTCACCGGTGAACAGGCCCCGGACGCCCAGCTGATGGAGCTGTCCACCGTGCCGGTCGGCACGGCCGCCGAGGCGCACGCCTACCTCGCGCACGGCGGCCCCGCCAACCTCGCCCAGCTGGCCCGCTTCCTGTCCGACACCGTGCTGCTGTCCGGCCACGGCTTCGAGCCCCCGGCCCCCGCCCCGTCCTGGGGCCGCCTGGAGCGCGCCGCGGCCGCCACCGAGGGCCCGCTGGTCGCCGTCCTCTACTACCGGGCCCACCACATGAGCGGCAACACCGCCTTCGTCGAGGCCCTGTGCGTCGCGATCGAGCAGGCCGGCGGGCGACCGCTCCCGCTGTACGTCGCCTCGCTGCGCGCCCCCGAGCCGGAACTGCTCGACGCCCTGTCCGGCGTGGACGCGATCGTCACCACCGTGCTGGCCGCGGGCGGCACCCGCCCCGCCGAGGCCTCCGCGGGCGGGGACGAGGAGGCGTGGGACGCGGGCGCGCTGACCTCGCTCGACGTGCCGGTACTCCAGGCACTGTGCCTGACCTCCTCCCGGGCCACGTGGGAGGAGAGCGACGAGGGCCTGTCCCCGATGGACGCCGCGACGCAGGTGGCCGTGCCCGAGTTCGACGGCCGGCTCATCACCGTCCCGTTCTCCTTCAAGGAGGTCGACGAGGACGGGCTGCCGGTCTACGCGGCCGATCCCGAGCGTGCCGCCCGCGTCGCCGGCATCGCGGTGCGCCACGCGCGGCTGCGGCACGTCCCGCCCGCGGAGCGCCGCATCGCGCTGGTGCTGTCCGCGTACCCGACCAAGCACTCTCGCATCGGCAACGCGGTGGGCCTGGACACCCCGGCCAGCGCGGTGGCGCTGCTGCGCCGGCTGCGCGAGGAGGGGTACGACTTCGGGCCCGCGGAGGAGATACCGGGACTGTCCTCCGGCGACGGCGACGAGCTGATCCGCGCGCTGATCGAGGCGGGCGGCCACGACCAGGACTGGCTGACCGAGGAGCAGTTGGCCCGCAATCCCGTGCGCGTCCGGGCCGCCGACTACCGCCGCTGGTTCGACGCGCTCCCGGCGGAGCTGCGCGACGCGGTCACCGGGCACTGGGGCCCGCCGCCCGGCTCGATGTTCGTGGACACCAGCCGCGACCCGGAGGGCGACATCGTGCTGGCCGCGCTGCGCCGCGGCAACCTGCTGATCGTCATCCAGCCGCCGCGCGGCTTCGGCGAGAACCCGATCGCGATCTACCACGACCCCGATCTGCCGCCCTCCCACCACTACCTGGCCGCCTACCGCTGGATCGCCGGCGCCCGGTCCGAGGGCGGGTTCGGCGCCGACGCGATGATCCACCTGGGCAAGCACGGCAACCTGGAGTGGCTGCCCGGCAAGAACGCGGCCCTGTCCGCCGCCTGCGGCCCCGACGCCGCCCTCGGCGACCTTCCGCTGATCTACCCGTTCCTGGTCAACGACCCCGGCGAGGGCACCCAGGCCAAGCGCCGCGCCCACGCCACCCTCGTGGACCACCTCGTGCCGCCGATGGCCCGCGCCGAATCGTACGGTGACATCGCGCGCCTGGAGCAACTGCTCGACGAGCACGCCGCGATCGCCGCCATGGACCCGGCCAAGCTGCCCGCCGTGCGCGCCCAGATCTGGACGCTGATCCAGGCGGCCAGGCTCGACCACGACCTCGGCCTGGACGACCGGCCGCACGACGCCGAGTTCGACGACTTCCTGCTGCACGTCGACGGCTGGCTCTGCGAGATCAAGGACGCCCAGATCCGCGACGGTCTGCACGTACTCGGCCGGGCACCGGCGGGTGCCGAGCGGGTCGACCTGGTCCTGGCGATCCTGCGCGCGCGCCAGATCTGGGGCGGCACCGCCGCCCTGCCCGGGCTGCGCGAGGCGCTGGGCCTGGACGAGTCGGCTGCCACGCGGGTCACCGCCGACGCGGCCGAGGAGCAGGCCCGCGCGCTGGTCCAGGCGATGGAGGACGCCGGGTGGGCCCCGGAGGCCGTCGCCGAGGTCGCCAAGGGCCTGTCCGAGGAGGTCGCCCGGGTACTGGACTTCGCGGCCCGGCAGGTCGTGCCGCGGCTGGCCCGTACGACGGACGAGATCGACGCCGTCGTGCACGCCCTGAACGGCGGGTTCGTACCGGCCGGCCCGTCCGGCTCCCCCCTGCGCGGCCTGGTCAATGTGCTGCCGACCGGCCGCAACTTCTACTCCGTCGACCCCAAGGCGGTGCCCAGCCGGCTCGCCTGGGAGACCGGGCAGGCCCTGGCGGACTCGCTGCTGGCCCGCTACCGCGAGGACAACGACGGCACCTGGCCGCAGTCGGTCGGGCTGTCGCTGTGGGGGACCAGCGCCATGCGCACCGCGGGCGACGACATTGCCGAGGCGCTGGCGCTGCTCGGCGTGCGCCCGGTGTGGGACGACGCGTCCCGCCGGGTCACCGGTGTCGAGGCGGTCCCCGTGCGGGAGCTGGGCCGCCCCCGGGTCGACGTGACCCTGCGCATCAGCGGCTTCTTCCGCGACGCCTTCCCTCATGTGGTGGGCCTGCTGGACGACGCCGTGCGCCTGGTCGCCGGCCTGGACGAGCCGGACGAGGCGAACTTCGTCCGCGCCCACACGAGCGCCGACCTCGCCGCGCACGGCGACGAGCGCCGCGCCACCACCCGGATCTTCGGTTCCCGCCCGGGCACCTACGGCGCGGGCCTGCTGCAGCTCATCGACAGCCGCGACTGGCGCAGCGACGCCGACCTCGCCGAGGTCTACACCGTCTGGGGCGGCTACGCCTACGGCCGCGGCCTCGACGGCCGCCCGGCGCGCGAGGAGATGGAGACCGCCTACCGGCGGATCGCGGTGGCGGCGAAGAACACCGACACCCGTGAGCACGACATCGCCGACTCCGACGACTACTACCAGTACCACGGCGGCATGGTCGCCACCGTCCGCGCGCTGACCGGCCGTTCCCCCGAGGCGTACATCGGCGACTCCACCCGCCCGGAGACCGTCCGCACCCGCTCGCTGGTGGAGGAGACCTCCCGGGTGTTCCGCGCCCGGGTCGTCAACCCCCGCTGGATCGAGGCGATGCGGCGGCACGGCTACAAGGGCGCCTTCGAACTGGCCGCCACCGTCGACTACCTCTTCGGCTACGACGCGACCACCGGCGTCGTCGCCGACTGGATGTACGACAAGCTCGCCCGCACCTACGTCCTGGACCCGGAGAACCGCGCCTTCCTCCAGGAGGCCAACCCCTGGGCCCTGCACGGCATGGCCGAACGGCTGCTGGAGGCCGAGTCCCGCGGGATGTGGGCGGAGCCCGACCCGGAGGTCGTCGCGGCCCTGCGCGAGGCGTTCCTGGAGACCGAGGGCGACCTGGAGGGCGGGGAGTAGTCCGCACGCCGATTCGTGGCACGACGGTCGAGTGGGTGTCACGCCCCCGTCGGACGGCCCTGCCACGCTGACGGTATGGACGCCACCGCGCTCGCACGGGCGCTGCTGGAACCCGTACCGGCCAACCGGACCGCGGGGATCGAGGTGGTCCGCGCCGAGGACGGCGCCGCGGAAGTGGCGCTGGACACGCCGGACGCGCTGCGGAACGTCATCGGGAGCCTGCACGCGAGCGGGCTGGTCGCGCTGCTCGACGCGGCCGGCCTGGCCGCGCTCGTCGCGGCGTGCGAGGAGCCCGCCCAGTTCGAGGGCGTCGTGCCGCTGGGCGCGGCGGCCACGATGGAGTTCCTGGCCCCGGCCCGGGGACGGCTCGTGGCGACGTGCGCGCTCGGGGCGGACGAACGCGCCGCCCTGCGGCCGCTGCTGGCGGGGGAGAGCGACCGCGCGCGGATCGCCACGGTCGCCGAGGTGCGGGACGCGGCGGGCAGGGTGGTGTGCCGGGGCGGCTTCGACTGGAGCGTGCGCCGGCTGCCCGGCTCCGGGTAGGCCGGGCTTCGCACGCGGTGGGGAAACGTCCGGCGAACATCTGACGGCAGGACAGGGAAAGTGCTACCGGCGCCCGTTCGCGCTCGTACGGTGACCGAACCTGACCGGACCGTCACCACCGTCACGACCGGCGCGGGCGGCACCACGGACACAGCGGCTGCACGGGGGATGCGAGAACGAGCATGGGCGATTGGCTGAGTGCCGACAACATCGTGGCGGTGCTGACCGCCATCGTCGGTCTGGTGGTCTCCGTCGGGGTGGTCTGGTACGAACGCCGGGTGCCGCGCCGCAAGCGCATTGGCTACCGCGTCCAGATGGACACCCCGATCGGCAGTGACGACCCCGACGGCGAAGCCGGCGCGACCAATGTGCGGCTCGGTCTCTTCAACGACCTGCCGGACATGGTGGACGCCACTCTCGTCCTGCTCCGCATCGAGAACGACGGCGGCGAGTCCGTCGCCGACAGCGACTACACCAACCGCGACCCGCACCGGGCCCTGAACGTGGTCTTCGCCGGGCGCCTGGTCCGCGGCGTGGCCGTCACCCAGGTCGACGCCGGCGGCCTCATGGACCACTTCGCCCCGGCCGGTGGCGAGGGCGGGGTCCGCCACGAGGGCAACGTCATCCACCTGCCCCGCGTGCCACTCAACCGGGGCCAGCACTACAAGCTGCTGGTGCTGCTCACCGGCGGCCACGTCGGCGGCGGCGTCCGGATCACCGGCGGCATCCGCGACGGCGTCGTCGTCCCCAACAAGGCGATGCCCGTCGACGCCGCGCCCCCGCTGTTCAGCCGCGCGACCCGGTGGATCACCATCCTGCTGACCGTCTGCGTCACCGTGCTGGCCTCGATCATCGTCGTGCGCGAGGACGCGCCGCCGCCCCTCGGCTGCGCCACCGGCCGGCTGACCGTCACCGGGTCCACGGCCTTCGCCCCGGTCATGGAGGAACTCGCCCGCCGTTACGCCGCGGACTGCGAGGGTTCCCACATCGAGGTCGACGCGAACTCCAGCGACCGGGGCGTCCGCGACCTGGCGGACGACGGGAAGGCGGGCCACGGCTCCTCGGTGGTGGCCATGTCCGACGGCCCCGCCCCGGACGACCTCTCCCAGCTCACGGACAGCCGGGTCGCCGTCTCCGCCTTCGCGCTCGTCGTGAACGACGACGTCCCCGTGACGAACCTGTCGGTCGCCCAGATACGGACCGTCTTCGATGGCACCGTGGACAACTGGAAATCCCTCGGCGGCGGTTCGGTCCCCATCCGCCTCGTCAGCCGCAATTCCGACTCCGGCACCCGCCAGATCTTCCGCACGCGCGTCCTCGGGGGCAAGGGCGAAGGCCCGTTCACCTCACGGGAATGCGTGAAGAAGGACTACCAGGACGCCCCGGTGATCCGCTGCGAACGCGACAGCACCGCCAAGGTCCTCTCCGAGGTCGGACAGGTCCCCGGCGCCATCGGCTACGCCGAACTGGGCGCCGCCAGGGCCGCACCGCACGTGCGGATCCTGGAGATCAACGGCTTCGCCCCGTCGACCGGGGCCGACGGCGACACCCGCTACCCCTTCAACGACCTCGAGTACGCCTACACCTTCGGCACCCCCGCCGCCGACTCCCTCACCGCGAGCTTCCTGCACTACATGCTCCTGGGCCCCGGCCAGGCCGTCGTCAGATCCCACGGCCACCTGCCCTGCTACTCCGCCGCCGCGATCCAGCGCTGCGGACTGAAGGACTATGCCGTGTCCTGACGAGAAGTACCGGCGGGCGTCATGCGGGCGTCGCCTGGTGTACGCGTGGAGCCCTTTCCCTCAAGGGGCATGGACCACATCACGTTTCTCGTGGCGGTCGTGATCGTGACCGCGCTGGCCTTCGACTTCACCAACGGCTTCCATGACACGGCGAATGCGATGGCGACGTCCATCGCGACGGGAGCTCTGCGACCGCGGACCGCGGTCCTCATCAGCGGCGTGCTGAACATCGTCGGCGCCTTCCTCTCCACCGAGGTCGCGAAGACGATCTCCGGCGGTATCGTCGACGACACCCTGGTCACCCCGGGCATGATCTTCGCGGGGCTGGTCGGCGCGGTGCTGTGGAATCTCATGACCTGGCTGCTGGGGCTGCCGTCGAGCAGCTCCCACGCCCTCTTCGGCGGCCTGATCGGCGCCGTGTGGGTGGGCGCCGGCAGCAAGGGCGTGCACTTCGACAAGGTTGTCGAGAAGGTACTGATCCCCGCGGTCGCGTCCCCCCTGGTGGCGGGGATCGCGGCACTGCTGGCGACGTACCTGGCCTACCGGATCACCGCGCGGGCGCGGCAGGAGTCGGTGACCCGGGGCTTCCGGCTCGGGCAGATCGCGTCGGCGTCGCTGGTGTCGCTGGCGCACGGCACGAACGACGCCCAGAAGACCATGGGTGTGATCACGCTCACCCTGATCTCCGCCGGTGCCCTCGGGCACGACGCGGGGCCGCCGGTGTGGGTGATCGGGGCGGCGGGCCTGGCGATCGGGCTCGGCACGTACCTGGGCGGCTGGCGGATCATCCGCACCATGGGCAAGGGGCTCACCGACATCCAGTCGCCGCAGGGCTTCGCGGCCGAGGCGGCCTCCACGACGGTGATCCTGACCTCCGCGCACCTGGGCTTCGCGCTGTCGACGACCCAGGTGTGCTCGGGCGGCATCCTGGGCGCCGGGCTGGGCCGCCGCCTGGCCGAGGTCCGGTGGGGCACCGCGGGCCGCATGGTGATCGCCTGGCTGGTGACGCTGCCGGCCGCCGCGCTGGTCGGCGGGGTCTCGGCGAGCGTCGTGCAGCACGGCGGCACCGCGGGCACCGTGGTGATCGCCCTGGTGGCGGTGGCGGTGGCGTCGTTCATCGTCGTGCTCTCACGCCGCAACCCGGTGCACGCCCACAATGTCAACGACACGCATACCGTGGCGCTGCGCCCCTCCGCGACCTCCGCCCCGTCGGCCGCCTGACCGCGTCCGACCGCGTCCGACAAGGAGAAATGCGATGCAACTGGACTGGAGCGCCCTCGGCGAAGTGGCCGCCGTCAGCACTGGCGTTACGGTGGGTGTGGTCGTCGTCTTCGCTCTCGGTGTCCTCGGCCTCTCGCGGGCCGAGGGTTCCCGCGACGGCGCGACCGTGTCGTACGCGGCCGCCGGCCTGTGCTTCCTGGCCTGTGCCGCGGTCGTGGCGTACGGCATCTATCTGATCGTTCCCCAGTTCCACTGAGAGGCGAGGCGACATGGCGACGCTCCCGCACCCCGCCGATCCGGACCTGCTGGCCGGTATGCAGGTCGACTACACCGACCAGGACGAGCCCGTGCTCATCCGCCCCGACGGCACCCCCGTCGAGACCTGGCGCGAGAACTATCCGTACGACCACCGGATGGAGCGCAAGGAGTACGAGTGGCACAAGCGGCTGCAGCAGATCGAACTGCTGAAGCTGCAGAGCTGGATCAAGGAGACCGGGCGCCGGCTGGTGATCGTCTTCGAGGGGCGTGACGCGGCCGGCAAGGGCGGCACCATCAAGCGGTTCACCGAGCACCTGAACCCGCGCGGTGCCCGGGTCGTCGCCCTGGTCAAGCCGACCGAGCGCGAGCGCGGCCAGTGGTACTTCCAGCGGTACGTCGACCACCTGCCGACGGCCGGCGAGATCGTCATGTTCGACCGCTCCTGGTACAACCGGGCCGGTGTCGAGCGGGTCATGGGCTTCTGCACCGACGACGAGTACCAGCGCTTCATGCGCCAGGCGCCCGCCTTCGAGCGGATGCTCGTGGACGACGGCATCGACCTGGTGAAGTTCTGGTTCTCCGTCTCCCGCGACGAACAGCGCACCCGCTTCACCATCCGCCAGGTCGACCCGGTGCGGCAGTGGAAGCTCAGCCCCATGGACCTGGCGTCCCTGGACCGCTGGGACGACTACACCGCGGCGAAGGTCGCGATGTTCCGCGAGACGGACACCGAGCAGGCGCCCTGGACGGTCGTGAAGAGCAACGACAAGAAGCGCGCCCGCGTCGAGGCGATGCGCAGCGTGCTCGCCCGCTTCGACTACCCGGACAAGGACGAGGAGGTCGTCGGCGTCCCCGACCCGCGGATCGTCGGCGCCGCCGTGAACCTGCTGGAGGCGGGCGAGGCCTGACCTCCCGCACACTCCGCACACGGACGAGGCCGCCCCGGGTGATCCGGGGCGGCCTCGTCCGTGTGCGGGGTGTGCGGCGTCAGTTGGTGAAGTACAGGTACTTCCAGTCGCCGTACGTCGTGGTGTTCAGGCTGTCGCCCGAGCTGCCCTTGATGTACGAGACGCGCACCCGGGCCCGGATACCGGCCTCGCCCGGTCCCGGCAGCGTGACCAGCGCCTTGCCGGCGGTCCCCAGCTCGAAGTACTCCTTGTCGGCCGGGTACCAGCGGCCCTGGTAGTAGACCTCCAGCTCGAACCGCTCTTCGCGGTTCGTGGCGTAGGTCATCGTCGTGCTGAACAGCGGCGCGGCGTTCTTGCGGAACCAGTAGTAGTTGGTCGAGCCGATCTTGCCCGTCCGGTAGTGGCGCGAGACGGACGTGGAGACCTTGACCTGCGTGCCGACCGCCCGCGACACCGACTTCGGCGCGTAGGAGAAGTCACCGCCGAACGAGGCCCAGAAGGTGGTGTTGCGGCTGAGCTTGTAGGTCACCTTCAGGTCGCCGGCGGAGTTGACGTTGGCGGTCTTGACCAGCTTCTTCGTGCCGCCGGCCGGCTGGGCGTAGATCGACACCACACGGCTCTTGCCGGTCTTGCCGAGGTGCCCGATGACGGTGGCCGTCGCCCCGTAGGAGTACGTCGAGTGGTTGGTCCTGATGCTGACCGACGTGGCCAGGCGGGAGACCGCGACGGTGTCCTTGCCGGTGGCGGGGTTGTGCTGGGCGTTGCCCGCGTAGGTGGCGGTGTAGGTGACGCTGCCACCGGTGGTCGGGGTGTCCGTGAAGCTGAACGTGCCGTTGGACGCGACCGTCTTGGTGCCGAGCGACTTGCCCTTGGGGTACGTGAGGTCGGTACGGACCACCGCGACCCTGGTACCGGCCGGGAAGGACACGCTCGACGTGAGCCTGCCCGTCACCGTGATCTTGGCGGACCGCTTCGCGGAGGAGGGGGCGCTCACCGTGAGGGTCGAGGCGACCCGGGCGACCTTGACGGTGTCCTTCGCGGTGGCGGCGGCGTGCTGGGCGTCGCCCGCGTAGCTGACCGTGTAGGTGTTGTTGCCCAGTGCGGACGGCACGTTCCGGAAGAGGAAGGTGCCGTTGGACGCGACCCCGATGGTGCCCAGCGTCACGCCGGCCGGGTGGGCCGAGTCGGTGCGGGTCACCGTGAGCCTGGTGCCGGCCGGGAAGGGCACGGGCGAGCTGAACGTGCCGGTGACGACGACCTCACGGCCGGGGATGCCCGTGGCGGGGGCGTTGACCGTGAGCGCGGTGGCGGTCCGGGCGACGCTGACGGTGGCGCTGCCGGTGGCGGCGTCGTGGTCGGTGTCGCCGGCGTAGCTGACCGTGTAGGTGCTGGTGCCCAGTGCGGACGGGGTGTCCTTGAGCGAGAAGGTGCCGTCGGCGGCGACCGTCGCGGTGCCCAGCGGCGCGTCGGCCGTGACGGAGTCGGTGCGGGTCACGGTGACCGTGGTGCCGTCCGCGAAGGGCACGGAGGAGGCGAGGGTGCCGGTGACGGTGACCTCGTCGCCGGGAAGCGCGGTGGCCGGGGCGTTGACCGTGAGCGCGGTGGCGGTCCGGGCGACGCTGACGGTGGCGCTGCCGGTGGCGGCGTCGTGGTCGGTGTCGCCGGCGTAGCTGACCGTGTAGGTGCTGGTGCCCAGTGCGGACGGGGTGTCCTTGAGCGAGAAGGTGCCGTCGGCGGCGACCGTCGCGGTGCCCAGCGGCGCGTCGGCCGTGGCGGAGTCGGTGCGGGTCACGGTGACCGTGGTGCCGTCCGCGAAGGGCACGGAGGAGGCGAGGGTGCCGGTGACGGTGACCTCGTCGCCGGGAAGCGCGGTGGCCGGGGCGTTCACCGTGAGGGTGGTCGCGGCGAGGGCCGGGTCCTCCTGGCTGAACGAGGACACCGGCGGGACGGCGGTCCCGCCGTCGGTGGCGGCAGCCGGCGTGGCCGCGACACCGAGCAGGGATGCGGTGGCGAGCAGGACGGACAGAGCCGTCCCGCCCGCGATCTGACGGGTGCGCAAGCTGGTTCCCCCCAGGCAGGCGTGGAGTCCGGAAGTCCTCCGGCGAGGTGTGGGTGCAGCCGTGGGGCGCGGGCGTCCGTGAGGATGCTCCGGCGCGCCTTCATCGGTGGCAAGGGGAAACGCTACGTCATGCCTATGACAGCGGGCTACTGCATTGATCGCCCGAGTCGATCCGTTACCGCGACTTCGTCGGGAGCTGACCGTACTGTGCCCGATTCGATGCCGGGATCCGTACAACCTTTTCGCGGTCGCGGTGTTCAGCCCTGGGCGACCCGCACGGTGACGGTCCACTCGCGCAGTCCCAGGCAGGCTACCCCGTCCGGGGAGGTCGGCTGGGCGCACAGGGGACGGGTGGCGGTGAGGCGGGCCGTGCCGGGGGCGGCGGCGTGGTACGCGGCGAGGGCGTCGCCGCGGGGGGCGCCGATGCCGGCGTTGCCTGCCCGCAGGGCGCCGCCCGTGAGCGCGACGGGGGACCAGGGGCGGTCGGGGCTGCCGTCGAGCGTGACGCGGACCGTGGCGCCGGTGCCCACGCAGAACGTGCGGCCGCTGTCGGCGGCGGTGAGGTCGAGCCGGGTGGGGCACGGCTTCACGCCGGTGGCCGGGCCGTCGCCCGGCTGGGCGCTGCCGCCGCAGGCGCTGAGCACGAGGGCCGCGACGGCCGCCGCTGCGGCGGCTGTCGCTCGGGGGTGCGGTCGGTGCGGTCGGTGCATGGGAGAGCCTCCTTTCCACTGTGACGTGTCCCGGACGGAAAAGGGTCCCGGCCGCCTCGCGGCGACCGGGACCCCACGCGGGGAGGAAGGGGCTCAGCCCGTGGTCAGGGCGGTGTCGTCGACCACGAAACTCGTCTGCAGGGAGGAGTCCTCGGCGCCGCTGAACTTCAGGGTGACGGTGGAGCCGGCGAAGGAGGACAGGTCGAAGCTCTTCTGGGCGTACCCGGTGGCCTTGTTGAGGTTGGAGTACGTGGCCAGGGTGGTGGACCCGGCTGTGACGGTGAGCTTGTCGTAGGCCGAGGTCGTGGTGGTCTCGGCGGTGTCGATGTGCAGCCAGAAGGTGAGGGTGGCCCGGCAGCCGCTCGGGACGGTCACCGACTGGGAGAGCGTGTCGGTGTGCGTGGAGCCGTAGCCGTCCAGCCAGGCCTTGTACGAGCCGCCGTGCGCGACCTCACCGGAGTCGTTGGTGACCACACCGCTGGAGGCGGTCCAGCCGGTGGCGCCGGACTCGAAGCCGGGGTTGGCCAGCAGCTGGCCGGCCGTGCAGGTGCCGCCGCCGGCCGGCGCGATCGTCCAGCCGAAGGAGGCCGAGCCGGAGGCGCCGGTGGAGTCGGAGGCGGTGACGGTGGTCTGGTAGGTCCCGGCGGTGCTCGGGGTGCCGGAGATCAGGCCGGTCGAGGCGTTCACGGACAGCCCGGCGGGCAGGCCGCTCGCGCTGTAGGTGAGCGCGGCGCCCGCGCTGTCGGTGGCCGCGATCTGCAGGCTGCGGGCGGTGCCGACGGTGCCGGTCTGGCTGCCCGGGTTGGTGACGGTCACCGTGTTGCCGCTGCTGGTGCCGTTCTTGAAGGCGGTGACACCGTTCGGGGTGCCGAGGCCGGTCGGGCCGTCGTAGCCGGACTTGGCGGTGCACAGGTAGGAGCTGGAGCAGCTGCCGTTGGCGCCGGTGGTCACGTCGTAGAGGTTGGCGGTGTGGGCGTAGGGGTACGACGCCGGGTTGCTGCCCGCGGCCGGGGCGCCGCCCAGGGCGTACACGCCCGCGATGAGCGGGGAGGAGGCACTGGTGCCGCCGTAGACCGCCCAGCCGGAGCCGCCGTAGGTGTCGTACACCGCGACGCCGGTGGCGGGGTCGGCCACCGCGGAGACGTCGGCGACGGTGCGCCGGGCGCAGCCGGTGTCGGTTTGCCAGGTGGGCTTGGTGTCGTACGCGGAGCAGCCCGAGCCGGTGCCGTCGCCGCCCGAGGTGGTGCCCCAGACCTTCTCGGTCCAGCCGCGGGTGGTGGAGGAGGTGTTCAGCGAGGTGCCGCCGACGGCGGTCACGTAGCGGGAGGCCGCCGGGTACTCGGCGCCGTAGCCGGCATCGCCGGCGGAGACGGTGATGGCGACGCCCGGGTGGTTGAAGTAGGCGCTGTCGTACGACGGGTCGGCGGACTCCTCGTCGCCGCCGTAGCTGTTGGAGACGAACTTCGCGCCGAGCGCGACGGCCTCGTTCACGGCCGCGCCGAGGTCCTCCATGCTCGCGGAGTCGGCCTCGACCAGCAGGATGTTGCAGCTCGGGCAGGCGGCGCTGACCATGTCGAGGTCGAGCGCTATCTCACCGGCCCAACCGCTGTCGGGGCTCGGCAGGTTGGTGGTGCTGCCGGTCTGGCCGACCTTCTTGAAGCAGCCGTTGGCGGTCGTGCACGCCGACAGTCCGTACTGGGAGCGGTAGGTGGACAGGTCGGCGGCGGCGTTGGGGTCGTCGTAGGCGTCGACGATGGCCACGGTGAGGCCGGAGCCGCCGGTGGACGGCAGGTTGTAGGCGCTGTGCAGGTTGGCCGGGCCCAGACCGGACGGGGTGGCCTGGGGGGAGAGCGTGTTGTCGCGCCGCATCGCGATGTCGGTGCGCCGCTGGGCCATGCAGCTGGCGTGACCGGCCGCGGGTGCGCCGCACAGGTGGCGGGTCGGGACGTGGGCACCGGCCGTGCCGGTCGAGTGCACCGCCTGGGCCTGCGGCGACTGCAGGGCCCGGGCGTTCTGGGTGTCGCGGGCCGAGGTGGTGTGGGGGGTGGGTGCCGCGGCCTGGGCCGCGGGACCGGCGGCCAGCAGGCCGCTGACGGCCAGGGCGAGCGCGGGCAGGGCCGCGGCGACCGATCGTCTCAGTCGGTGCGTGGAGAGGTGCACGAGGTGCCTCCGTCGAGTGCCGGGAGTGGGGGTGTCACGGCGCGGTGCGGGCGGCGCGGGTCCTGGGCGGCCGCGGGGGTGCGGAGGTCATCTGCCTGCAAGGCATGTGCATGTCATTTCGACACGCGTAGACCACCCCTGTGCTGCGGCTGCGTACGGGTGATGACGGCTGACGCGCCGAAGCTATTGCAGGGCGCCACCGCCGAACAGCGGCGGAGGAAGATCTTTACCGCCGCTTGAGGGGCGTTTGCCCGGACCGAGGCGGGAGCCCTCGGCCCGCCGTCGGCCGGTCCGATTTCCCTAGGGTTTTCCCTGTACGCCCCGCTGTGGCCGCGCCGTCCTTGACCTTGTCGCAGCGTCAAGGTCTCTACTGGCCCCATGCGCATCGGAGAACTCGCCGCCCTCGCCGGGGTCAGCACCCGCACGGTCCGGCACTACCACCGCATCGGGCTGCTGCCCGAGCCCGCGCGCCGCGTCAACGGCTACCGCGACTACGGGCTGCGCGACGCCGTCGGGCTCGCCCGCGTCCGGCGGCTCGCCGAACTCGGCCTCGGCCTGGAGGAGATCGGGGACGTGCTCGCCGACGACGCCGGCAAGGACCTGGCGGAAGTGCTCGCCGAACTCGACGCCGACCTCGCCCGCCAGGAGGAGGCCATCCGCGGCCGCCGCGCCCGCCTGGCGGAACTGCTGCGCCAGGCCGGGACCGGCGGGCTTCCCGCGGAGGGCCCCGTCTCCCCCGAACTCGCCGCGCTCTTCGCCGACATGGCCCGCGTCACCGCGGACCTGCCAGGGCCCGAGCCCGCGATGGCGGCCAGGGAACGCGAACTGCTCGCCCTCCTCGAAACGGCGGCCGGCCCGCAGACCCGGGGCTGGCTGACCGGCCTGCTGCGCTCCATGGACACCGGCCCGGACGCGATGCGCCGCGCGTACGCGGTCTACGCGCTCATGGACGAGCTGGCCGGGGCGCCCGTCGACGACCCCCGGGTCGGCGAGGCGGCGCGGGCCATCGCCGACGCCGTCCCGGACGAGATCGTCGCCGCGATGGCCGGCACCGGTGAGGACGACGTGGTGGCGGCCGCCGGGCAGGGCGGCTTCGTCGCCGCGTTCCTCGACGACCACGCCCCCGCCCAGGCCGAGGCGGTGCAGCAGGCGATCCGGCTGCTGCGGGAGCGTGCCCGATGAAGAGAGGCAGGGGCTGGGCGCTGGGCCTGCTGCTCTGCGCGGATGCCGTGCTCGCCGCGTGCTTGTCGGCCGGGGTGCCGGTGCCGCTGCTGGTGCTCCTGGGCACGGAACTCTGCCTGGCCGTCGCGTCCGCGTGGCGACTGACGCGCCTGGTGCGGACCCACCACGCGGCGAGGCGCCGGGGCGAGTCGTGGTGGGCCGCGCTGCGGACGGCCGTGCGCGACGCGGTGCCGGTGGCCGTGCGGCGGCTGATGTGTCACGAACTCGCCCTGGCCGCCAGCCTGTTGCGGTGGATCGCGGGACGGCCGCGGCACGGCGTGGGCAAGGGCGCGACCCCGGCCCCGTACGCCGGGGCGCAGACCGCGACCCTCCACGGCCTGCTTTTCGTCTCCGTGGTCGAGACCGTGATGCTGGCGCTGGTCATTCCCTGGCCCGCCGTGCACGCCGTTGTGCTCGTCCTCGACCTGTGGGGCTGCTTCTTCGTCCTGGCGCTGCACGCGGCCTGCGTGGTCCGCCCGCACGTCGTGGAGGCGGACGGCTCGCTGCGGGTGCGGTACGGCGCGCTCGTCGACATCCGGGTGCCCGCCGGGCGGATAGCGGCGGCCCGCGTCGACCGGCGCTTCCCCGGCGGACTGCTGCTGACGCTCTCCGGCGACGGCACCGCGGACCTGATCGTCGGCGGCCAGACCACCGTGACCGTCGAGCTGACCGAACCGGTGGCCTTCCTGCGCCCGCTGGGCGCACCCGCCCGGGCGGACGTGCTGCGCTTCCACGCCGACGATCCGCGCGCCGTCGTCGCCGCCCTGGGGTGGGCGGGCCGCGGGGGCTCGGGTAACGTGGCGTCGCCCGCAGTGGACGGACCGAGGAGGTGAGACCCATTACCGCCATGTCAGGTTGGGTGCTCCCCCCGTACGGCTCCGCTGCCACTCCGGCGTAGGAGACCGCGAGAGCGCCCTTCGGCATCCCGAAAGGCCTTCATGCCCGCATTGCCTCCTTCCGTGCCGCCCACCCCGATCGATCACCTGGCCGTCGTCGCCGCGCTCCGCGCCGCCGGCTGCGTCTTCGCCGAGGACGAGGCGCGACTGCTCCTCGCCGCCGCGCGGACCCCCGCCGAGCTCGCCGTCATGGTCGAGCGCCGTACGTCCGGCTTTCCCCTCGAACAGGTCGTCGGCTGGGCCGAGTTCCGCGGTCTGCGCATCGCCGTGGACCCCGGTGTCTTCGTGCCCCGGCGCCGTACCGAGTTCCTCGCCGGCGAGGCCGCCCGGCTGGCCCGCCCCGGCGCGGTCGTCGTCGACCTGTGCTGCGGTTCCGGCGCGGTGGGCGCCGCGCTGGCCGCCGAGGTGGAGCGGCCGCGGCTGTACGCCGCCGACATCGATCCCGCCGCGGTCGCCTGCGCCCGCCGGAACCTGGCCGCCGCGGGCGGTGAGGTCCACGAGGGCGACCTCTACGAGCCGCTGCCCGCCCGGTTGCGCGGCAGCGTCGACATCCTGGTCGCCAACGCCCCGTACGTCCCCACCGGGGCCGTCGGTCTCCTGCCCGCCGAGGCCCGCGACCACGAACCGCTCACCGCCCTCGACGGCGGCCCCGACGGCCTCGACATCCTCCGCCGGGTCATCGCCCGCGCCCCCGACTGGCTGGCCCCGGGCGGCCGGCTCCTCTTCGAGACCGGGGAGCGGCAGGCTCCGGCGGCGGTCGAGGCCGTCACCCGGGCCGGCCTTCGCGCGCGCGTCGCTGTCTCCGAGGAATGGCACGCCACCGTGATCGTCGGCACCGCGGCCCCGTCCGTATAAGGGTCCGCGGAGAAAAGTCCCCGCCGGAATGGGACCAAGGTCCCGTCGGCGCGCCGTCGAAAGGCCCGGCCGCCGAAAGGCGGAAAGTAAGAATGGGGGAAAGCGCGAAAGGGAGAAAGTCCCGGCCCGCTGAGGGGAAAGTCCCGGCGCCAGGAAGGGAAAGTCCCCCGCCCGTGTGAAGGGGAATCTGCCGCCTCTCCGCCGGCCTTCCGCGCTTCCTCTTTGTGCCGCGCCCGCGCGGGCGCGCGGGCGCGCGTAAGGGGGGTGTCCGGCGCCGGTCGCGGTGCCGGCGCCGGTCCGCCGCGCAGGGGCCGCCGCCCCGGTACCGATGTGCCGGAGCGGCGGCCCCTCGGCGCGTTCGCCCACGTCTGCTGGGGGCTGCACCTCTGTGCGGGGCCTGTGTCGGCACGGTGGGCAAGGCCCCGTTGCGTCGCCGTCGCGCGGGGGCCGGACACGCAGCGCCACGCCCCGGTCGCGTGGTGCGACATCGCCCGGGGATTCGTGACCGGGACCACGTGGCGCCGGTCACGCCGGGGGTGATTTGTGGGGGTTTGCGTGTGACGTGGCAGATATGGCGCGCGCCACAATCCGGCTCTCTTAGTAGTCCGCGGCCCTCAATTCCCGTCCGGTGACTGGGCGGCGGGACTTTGGACCCTGAGGGCACTACTAATCACGGTCGTAAGAGGGGGCATTGACCCCCGCCAGGAATTCGGCCAACAATTCATGGCGTACCCCACGGAAAAGGAAAGAAACGAATGCAGATCTCCTCCATGACGAAGTTCGCCTCCGCCGCCAAGGCCAAGAAGATCTCCCTCGGCGTCGTCGCTGCCAGCGCCGCCGTCGTCGCCGGTGGTGTGGCGATGGCCCCCACCGCTTCCGCCGCTACGACGCACTCCGGCTCCGTCAACGCCTGGATCAACCAGAGCCTGGAGATCATGCACAAGAACGGCATCCCGGGCACGTACAACGGCATCTACAAGAACCTGATGCGCGAGTCCTCGGGCAACCCGTCGGCGATCAACAACTGGGACAGCAACGCGGCGAAGGGCATACCGTCGAAGGGCCTCATGCAGGTCATCGACCCGACGTTCAACACGTACCACGTGCCCGGAACCTCCCACAACATCTACGACCCGGTCGCGAACATCACGGCGGCCTGCAACTACGCGGCCCACCGCTACGGTTCGATCGACAACGTCAACTCGGCCTACTGAGGCCGCGCGCGACAGCGCCACGAGTGTGTGCCCGTGAAGAGTGCCCCCGGCAGTGCCACTGCCGGGGGGCGCTCTTTTTTGTGTCCCCGGACCGCTTCCCGGGTCCGTGCTTGACACCGCCGCGGGGCCGACGCATCATCGTTCCACTAATCAAGTAGTGGAATGGTGGTGCTGGGAACGTGGAGTTCCGCATCGACCGGCGGAGCGGCGTCGCCGCCTACCAGCAGATCGTCCAGCAGACCAAGCAGGCACTGCGGCTGGGCGTGCTGGAACCGGGCGACCGGCTGCCGACGGCCAAAGAGGTCGCGGAGAGCAGCGCGGTCAACCCCAACACGACGCTGAAGGCCTACCGGGAGCTGGAGCGGGAGGGGCTCGTCGAGCCCCGTCCGGGCCTGGGGACGTTCGTCCGCCGGTCGCTCGCCCGCCCGCAGGCCGGGCCGGACTCGCCGCTGCGCGGCGAGCTGGACGAGTGGGTGCTCCGGGCCCGTGCCGCGGGCCTGGAGCGGGACGACGTGATCGCCCTGGTCACGTCGGTACTGGAAGAGCGGTACGCCGATCCCCTGGCGTCCGCCGCGGGCACGGAAACGCACGGGAACACGGGAAGCGGGAAGCGCGGATGAGTGAGGGCATGGATCTTCCGGGACCACCGGAGGAGTCGGCGATCGAGGCCTACGGCGTCGGGAAGAAGTACCGCCGGGGCTGGGCGCTGCAGGACTGCTCCTTCCGGCTGCCGGCCGGCCGGATCTGCGGTCTGGTGGGGCCCAACGGAGCGGGCAAGACGACGCTGATGAGCATCGCCGCCAATCTGCTGGAGCCGACCGCCGGAACGCTGCGCGTGTTCGGCGCGGCCCCCGAGTCGGCGGAGGCCGGCCGCCGGGTCGCCTTCCTCGCCCAGGAGAAGCCGCTGTACAAGCGCTTCACCGTGGCCGAGACGCTGCGCATGGGCCGCGAGCTGAACCCCGGCTGGGACCAGGCCGCCGCCGAGGGCATCGTGCGCTCCGGCAACGTGCCGCTGAACGCGCGGATCGGCACCCTGTCGGGCGGCCAGCGCACCCGTGTCGCCTTCGCCGTCGCGTTCGGCAAGCGTCCCGACCTGCTGCTCCTGGACGAGCCGCTGTCCGACCTGGACCCGCTGGTGCGCCACGAGATGATGAGCCTGCTGATGGCCGAGGTGGCCGAGCACGGCACGACCGTCCTGATGTCCTCGCACATGCTCGCCGAGCTGGGCAGCATCTGCGACTACCTCATGGTCATCGCCGGCGGCGGGCTCCGCCTCGCCGGCGACGTGGACGAACTGCTCTCCGCCCACGCCCTGCTGACCGGTGTCGCCGACGGCGGTCCGGGCGTGCCGGCCGGCCTGGAGCACCACACGTTCGTCGAGTCCCGCGTGAACGGGCGGCAGTTCACCGCCCTCATACGCCCCGACGGGCCGGTCGGCGCCCCGTGGCAGGCCGACACCCCGAACCTGGAGGAACTCCTGCTCGCCTACCTGCGCAACCCCGGGGCCCCCGCGCTGATCAGCCCCACGGCCCGGGTGGCGGTGGCGGCATGAGCACCATGACCGAGCCGAGGACCCCCGCCGCCGCCCCGGCCGGGGCGACCCGCCGCCCGCACCTGAGCGGCATGACCTGGCTGGTGTGGCGGCAGCACCGGGCCGCGTACTGGACGCTGATCGCCCTGACCGTGGCCGGAGTGGCCGGGATCGCCTGGCGGCGTTCCGCCCTGACGGACTACCTCGCACCGTACGGCTGGCCCCACCTGAAGTCCGACGACTGGGTCCAGGGCTTCACCGCCTACTCCCAGCAACTGAGCCAGGCGGGCCTGGCGCTCAGTTTCGTCCCCATTCTTCTCGCCGTCTTCATCGGCGCCCCGCTGCTCGCCCCGGACCTGGAGAACGGCACCGCCAAGCTGATCGCGGCGCAGTCCGTGAGCCGGGTGCGGTGGATCGCCAACAAGCTCGTCATCACCGGGCTCCTCCTGGTGATCGGCACGACACTGCTCTCGGTCGCGTACGCCTGGTGGTGGGAGCCGGCGAAGAGCCAGGCCGGGTGGACCGAGGCCGGCTACTTCGACACCACCGGTCCGGTACCGGTGGCGCTCACCCTGTTCCTCGTCGCCGCGGGCGTCCTCGTCGGCACGCTGCTGCGGCGCACGCTGACGGCGATGGTGGTGACCTTCTTCTTCGCGGTCTTCTCGGAGGTCGTCTGGAGCCTGACCCGGCTGCACCTGGGCACCTCGGTCACCGTGGCCACCCACCACGCCGCGGGTCTGCCGGGCCAGTCCCCCGCACTGCCGGCCGGCGCGTTCGAGATCGACTCCAACTACGTCACAGGCTCCGGCAAGCTGATGGGCTGGGGCACGTGCGCCAAGGAGGCGGACGAGAAGGCCGTCGAGGTCTGCCTGCGCAAGCTGGACGTGGTGGGCTGGTCGACCGAGTACCTGCCCATCTCGCAGCTGTCGACGATGCAGTGGCTCGGCGCGGGCATCCTGTTCGTGCTGACCGCCGCCCTCGTCGCGGTGATCGTCCTGCGGGGCCGCAGGCGACTGGTCTGAGCCCGGCGCCCGGACCCGGCTCCCGTCCCTCACCAGGGGCGGGAGCCGGGTCCTCGGCGCGTCACGGGTCTTTACAGACGTACCCGCCTCGGCCACCCTTCTCCTCCATGACGTCCGTCCCGCCGCAGGTCACCGCAGCCGTCCACGCCACCGCCGAGCGGATCGCCGAGCTGCTCCGCCCCTGCGCGGACGCGTCCGTGCGCATCCCCGGGGCCCAGTGGACGGTGGGCGAGGCGGCGGCGCACCTCGTGCTGGCGAACGAGCTGATGGCGGCGCTCGCGGGGGGCGACGACCGGCCCTACGGCGACGGCACGGCCGGCAGCCTCGCCGCCGCCAACGCGGCCTCGCTGGAGGCGTACCCCGAGCGCGACCCGGCCGTGCTGGCCGAGGGTGTCGTGCGCCACGCCAAGGCGTTCACCGAGGCGGCGGCCGGCCGCCCGGCGGAGCAGCCCGTCCTCACCCCGCTCGGCCCGATGGACCTGGCCACCCTCGGGTCGTACCTGGTGGCGCACATGCTCGGTCATGGCTGGGACATCGCCGCCGCGCTGCGCCGCCCGCACATGATCGACGCGGCGGCCGTGGAGGCGACCGTGCCGTTCGTCATGACCGCCATGCCCCGCGTGCTCAGCGCCGCGGCCGACGGCCACACCGCCTGCTACGACCTGCGGGTGCGCGGCGGCTCGCGCTTCGCGGTCACCTTCAGCGGCGGTGCCGCGGAGGTCACGCCGGAACTCCCCGGCCGCGCCGACGTGACGATCGTCGCCGAGCCCGTGACGTTCCTGCTCATCGCGCTCGGCCGGCGCACCGCCACCGGTGCCGTGGCCCGCGGCAAGATCCTCGCCTGGGGCCGCAAGCCGTGGCTCGCGCCGGCTTTCCCGTCGCTGTTCACCGCGCCCTGAGGCGCGGCGGTCCCGGGACCGTTCAGGCCGCATCCGCGGCGACCGACTCGTACACCGACCGCGCCTCCGCGCCCAGGCGCGGGCCGGCGAGCCAGGTGGCCGCCGGGGGGCCGATGGAGGTGTCGCTGACGAGCGCGAGCGTGCCGTCGGGCCGCTCGGCGAACCAGCCGCCGCCGGAGGCGCCACCGGTCATCGTGCACCCGATGCGGTAGAGCGACGCCCGGTCGGCGCGGAGTGACAGCCGTCCGGGACGGTCCTGGCAGGAGAACAGCCGCTCGCCGTCGAAGGGCGCGGCCGCCGGGTAGCCCCAGGCCTTCATCGCGGGGACGGCGCGCGTCGGCGGGGCGTCGAACCAGACGGGAGCGGCCGCGCCGGTCGTCTCCTGGAGGGACGCGCCGCGGCCCGGCATGCTCACGTGCAGCACCGCGTAGTCGCCCGGTGAACCGGCGCCGCCGGTCGGGGCCCCCTCGGCGGTCCATTCCGCGGAGGTCGCGGCCCGGTCCGCCCACCACATCCCGAAGGGCGCGACCTCGTCCGTCCCGGCGGCCGCCCGGTCGCCGCCGCGCAGCCCCCGGTCGTTGTACGAGGGCACGAAGACGATGTTGCGGTACCAGGTGCCCCCGGCGCCGCCGTGCACGCAGTGCCCTGCCGTCCACACCAGGCCGGAGCGGCCCGGGCGGGCCGGATCCTCGACCGCGGTGCCGGAGCAGACGGCCGGCCCCTGGGGGGTGTCGAAGAAGACCCTGCCCAGCACGGGAGCGCTGTCGCGGTACGGCGTGCGCTCGGGCACGGCCGCCACGGGTGCGGGTTCCGGGTCGGTCCCGCCCGCGTCGGCGCCGAGACCGGCGGGTACGCGGGTGTCCGCCGCAGCGGCCCCGGCCATCCGCTCCGTTGTCCACAGGCCGGGGACAAAGGGGTTGGAGAAGCCGGGCAGCGCCTGCCGTGCCGGGCCGGAGCAGCCGGTCGCTGCGGCCAGGGCGAGCAGGACCATCAGGCAGACGGCGGTCCACGGACGCCGGGGTGCGGAGCGCATCGTCGAGTTCCTCGCGTAGGGGTGGGCACGTTCGGGGTGGAAGCGTTCCGCCCCGAAGGCCGCGGGCGGGGGTCAGTTGAAGAAGCGGACGGACTTCACGGCCGGGAAGCCGATGGCCGACAGGTCGTTGACGTCGCCCTGGACGACCAGGGACGTGCCGGTGCAGTCGGGGCCGTCCCAGATCTTGGCGAAGCCGCTGATCTGCAGGGAGCCGGAGAAGCGGACCGGCCGGCAGCCCGGGCCGGTGATGCCCTCGGCCGGGTCGGCGAAGTTCGCGGAGTCGAAGAACGTGGCGCTGGTCGCGGGTGCGGCCGAGGGGCTCGCGCCGTCGTTCTGACCGCCGTTCTGGCCGTTCTGGCCGCCGCCCGCGGCCCGGCCGGCCTTCTGCCCGTCCGGGGTGACGCCGAACCACGTGCCGCCGACGCCCTGCCCGTTGGTGTCGCCGGGCTCGGTGTCCTTGCTGAAGAGGTAGACCGGCCAGCCGCCGATCGTCACCTGGAAGGCGCCGTCGCGCGGGACGAAGCCGATCGCCGACTTCCGGATGCCGTCGATGAAGACCTTGCCGCCCTTGGCGACCAGGTAGGGGGGCCACGTGCTCGCGCAGGCGTCGAAGCAGGTCGACCGCGACGGATTCGCCGAGTCGTTGTCGAAGCGGTAGAGCGTGAAACCGGCCCCGTTGAGCACCACCGGGTCCAGCGCCCCGGCCCTGCCGGCCGAGAGCTGCACCCACGTGCGGGCCACCGGCTTCCGCGCGGCCGCCGCGGGGGCGGCGCCCGGCGCGAGGTCGCCGGTGTTCGGCTGCGCGTGGTTCTGCTGAGCGGTGCCGGACCGGAAGGACAGGTCGGCGGCGCCGGCCGTCGGTGCGCTCGACGCGGTGGTGGCGCCGTTGCAGGCCGACAGCAGGAGCATGCCTGCGGCGGCGAGGGAGGCGAGTGCGGTGGCGCGCGTGCGGAACATCGTGGGAACCCCCGGGGTATCGGTTCGGTCGGCGCCCCGGCGTCCCCGGGGCGGTTGCACACCCCTGCCACGGACCGCGCTCCGGACCGGTTCGGACGGGATCACGCGGAGACGTGACCGTGACGATTCCCGGATCGCCCGGAGGCAATCGTCAACTTCGGGTTGACGATCCTCGATGCGTCAACCTAAGGTTGACGCATGACGCAACCCCTTCGGCTCGACGACCTCATCGAGGCCATCAAGAAGGCCCACCCCGACGCGCTCGACCAGCTCTCCGACGCGGTCCTCGCCGCGGAGCACCTCGGAGACGTGGCCGACCACCTCATCGGCCACTTCGTCGACCAGGCCCGCCGCTCCGGCGCCTCCTGGACCGACATCGGCAAGAGCATGGGCGTCACCAAGCAGGCCGCCCAGAAGCGCTTCGTCCCCGATCTCGACCCCAGCCAGGGCTTCAGCCGCTTCACCCCCCGTGCCCGCAACACCGTCATGGCCGCCCACACCGAGGCCCGCACCGCGGGCAACGCCGAGGTCACCCCCGAACACCTCGCCCTCGGCCTGCTCGCGGAACCGGAGGGCATCGCCGCCCGCGTCTTCACGGCGCAGGGCCACGCCCTCCCCGCCGTCCGCGAACACCTCACCGCCGCCCTGCCCCCCGCCGCCGGCCAGGTCCCCGAGGTCGTCCCCTACGACCTCCGCTCCCGCAAGGCCCTCGAACTCACCTTCCGCCAGGCCCTGCGCCTCGGCCACAACTACATCGGCACCGAGCACATCCTGCTCGCCCTCCTCGAACTCGAGGACGGCACCGGCCCCCTCACCACCCTCGGCATCGACAAGTTCACGACGGAGACCGCCGTCACCGAGATGGTCGCCGCCGCGGCCGCCGCCCGCGGCGGGGAGTGACCGCGCGGGATGGAGCGGCCGGAGTACGTGCTGCGGCCCGTCGGGCGGGTGGAGTCGCCGCTCAAGCGCAGGCAGGACGCGCCGAAGCAGGCGGACGAGGGGGCGCCCGAGGCGTGGCTGGTGTTCGAGCCGGCGGTGGCGGAGGGGCTGCGCGGGCTGCGGGCCGGCATGGAGGTGCTGGTGCTCACCTGGCTGGACCGGGCGCGCCGGGACGTGCTGGAGGTGCGGCCGCGCGGGGAGCCGGACCGGCCGCTGACCGGGGTGTTCGGGACGCGGTCGCCGGACCGGCCGAATCCGGTGGGGCTGCACCGCGTGGAGATCGCCGAGATCGACGGGCTGCGCGTGCGGGTGCGCCGGCTGGAGGCGCTGGACGGCACGCCCGTGGTGGACGTCAAGCCCGTGCTCGGGCGGTTCGACGAGCGGTGACCAGGGGTCCCGGGCGGCGCCGCGACGGCGTCCGGGACCTCGTCCCGTACCCGGGGACCCACGTCAGACGGGGGCGGCGTCGCGGGGGTCGACCGGCAGCGGGGTGAAGGGCAGCAGTTCGTCGCGGCCCGGCTGCACGACGCTGTACGTGCTCTCCGGCATCTCGTGCCAGGCGTCCGGCAGGTTGCCCAGGGGCTCGGAGACCACCAGCCGGGTCGCCGGGGAGACCTCCTGCAGCCACCACAGGTCGGGGTGCAGCTCCTCCAGCGACTTCACGCGGCTGCTGTAGAACAGCGAGCGCGACCTGCCCTCGCTGGAGTAGCGGAACGCCCACAGCCGTTCGCCGTCGGTCACCGCCACGGTCATCTGCATGGGGAACTCCACCCCGTGCTCGTGGCCGACCTGCTCCACCAGGCCCACCATGCGCGCCACGGCGTCCGGCGCGTTCTGGTCCAGGCCGAAGCTGAGGGCGAGCAGGAACATCACCTCGGAGTCGGTGGACCCCTCCAGGCGGGAGAAGAGCACGGGATCGATGGCGATCGACAGGTCGCGGCGCAGCCGGTGGAAGTCGGTGATCGAGCCGTTGTGCATCCACAGCCAGCGGCCCAGCCGGAAGGGGTGGCAGTTGGTCTGCTGGATCGCCGTGCCCGTGGAGGCCCGTACATGGGCGAAGAACGTGGGCGAGGTGACGTGGTGCGCGATCTCCCGCAGATTGCGGTTGTTCCAGGCCGGACCGGTGTCGCGGATGATCGCGGGGGTCTCCAGTCCGGGCGAGTACCAGCCGATGCCGAAGCCGTCGCCGTTGGTCGTCTCGACACCCATGCGGGAGTGCAGGCTCTGGTCGATCAGAGAGTGCTGGGGCTTGTACAGAATGTTGTCGAGCAGCATGGGTGTGCCCGAATAGGCCAGCCACCGGCACATCAGCACCACCCTCTTCCCCGGGTGTCCCCTCGTTCTCCCCCTTCTACTTCTTTACCCCCCTTCGTGTCCTGCCGCAGGCCGAGACCCGCCTCACTCGGCGACGGGGCACGGGTTCCGCGTGATCGCGGTGGGCGGGATGCGGATCGGCGCCCCCGGAACGCAGCCGTCCGCAGGCCGCCTGGGGGACCTCCCGATGCCGCGGATGCCACGTGAGCGGTCCGGAACCCCCGAGGGGGGAGCCTTCGGGCCGCCCGGTCCGTAGGCTCCGCGGCATGCTGCTTCGTCAACTGGAGTACCTGGTCGCGCTCGCCCGCGAACGGCACTTCGCACGCGCCGCGGAGGCCTGCTACGTCTCCCAGCCCTCGCTGTCCGCGGCGATACGGAAACTGGAGCACGAGCTCGGGGTGCCGATCGTGATGCGCGGCCGCCGCTTCGAGGGCCTGACGCCGGAGGGCGAACGGGTGCTGGCCTGGGGGCACCGCATCCTGGCGGAGCGGGACGCGTTGCGGCAGGAGCTGTCGGAGATGCGCGGCGGGTTGAGCGGCACACTGCGGATGGGCGCGATCCCCACGGCGCTGACCGCCGCGTCGCTGCTGACCACGCCCTTCTGCGCCCGGCACCCGCGGGCGCGGGTGAGCCTGGAGTCGCTGTCCTCGGGGGACATCACGCGCCGGCTGGCGGACTTCGAGCTCGACGTGGCGATGACGTACCTGGACGACGACACGCTCGTCCACGTCCGGAAGTTCCCGCTGTACGAGGAGCGTTACGTCCTGCTGACGCCCGCGGACGGCGCCCCGGGCCCGGGCCCCGGCCCGGACCCGGCGGAGAAGGTGAGCTGGGCGCAGGTCGCGGCGCTGCCGCTGTGCCTGCTGGCGCCGCGGATGCGCAACCGGCGGATCATCGACGCGTGCTTCGCCGCCGAGGGCGTGACGGCCGATCCGGCGGTGGAGTCCGACACGGTGGCCGGTCTGTACGCGCACCTGGCGGGCGGCCGCTGGTCGAGCGTCATCTCGCACGCGTGGCTGCACATGTTCGGGGTGCCGGACGGCATGCGCGTGATGCCGCTGCGGGGTCCGGCGCGGGGACCGCGGGTGGGGCTGGTCGTCGCGGACCACGAGCCGGGGTCGGTGCTCGGCGGGGCGCTGCTGGAGGTGGGGCGTGAGGCGGGTGTGCGGGACGCGCTGGACGAACTGCTGCACAGCTACCTCGGACGGCGCTGACCGCAGGTGATAGACGCCGCCTATCCCGGCATAGCGACAATCGCTTTGACCTGCGGAATCCCTCGCGAGGATGGTGAAAGGCACCTTCCGGCAACGGTGTTGAGGAGCCGCGATCATGGCCAAGGTTCTCTGTGTCCTGTACGACGACCCGACCGACGGGTACCCGACCACGTACGCCCGTGACGACCTGCCCCGCATCGACCACTACCCCGGCGGGCAGACCACGCCCACCCCGCAGGACACCGACTTCACCCCCGGCCATCTGCTCGGCAGCGTCACCGGGGAACTGGGCCTGCGCCGCTTCCTGGAGAGCCGCGGCCACACGCTGGTGGTCACCTCCGACAAGGACGGCGACGGGTCGGTTTTCGACCGGGAACTGCCGGACGCCGACGTCGTGATCTCCCAGCCCTTCTGGCCCGCCTACCTCACCCCCGAGCGCATCGCCGCCGCCAAGAACCTGAAGCTGGCGGTCACCGCGGGCATCGGCTCGGACCACGTCGACCTGGACGCGGCGATCGCGCACGGGGTCACCGTCGCCGAGGTCACCTACTGCAACAGCATCAGCGTCGCCGAGCACGTGGTGATGATGACGCTGTCCCTGGTGCGCAACTACCTGCCCTCCCACAAGGTGGTGCTGGACGGCGGCTGGAACATCGCCGACTGCGTGGCCCGCAGCTACGACCTGGAGGGCATGCACGTCGGCACGGTCGCGGCCGGCCGGATCGGGCTCGCGGTGCTGCGCCGGCTGGCGCCCTTCGACGTCAAGCTGCACTACACGGACCGGCACCGGCTCCCGGAGGAGACCGAGCGCGAGCTCGGCCTGACCTGGCACGCCGACACCGCCTCGATGGTGCCGCACTGCGACGTGGTCACCATCAACGCGCCGCTGCACCCGGAGACCGAGGGCCTGTTCGGGGACGAGCTGATCGGCACCATGAAGCGCGGCGCGTACCTGATCAACACCGCGCGGGCCCGGATCGCCGACCGGGACGCCATCGACCGGGCACTGCGCAGCGGTCAGCTGGCCGGCTACGCGGGCGACGTCTGGTACCCCCAGCCCGCACCCGCCGACCACCCGTGGCGGACCATGCCGCACCACGGCATGACCCCGCACATCTCCGGCTCCTCGCTGTCGGCGCAGGCACGCTACGCCGCCGGCACCCGGGAGATCCTGGAGTCCTGGCTGGACGGCAAGGCGATCCGCGACGAGTACCTGATCGTCGACGGCGGGGCGCTGGCCGGGACGGGCGCGCACTCCTACTCGACCTCCGCGTCGGCGGGCAGCGCCTCCTGACCGGGCCGGCAGGGGCCGGCGGGGCCGTCAGACCGTGTCGATGTGCACGCTGGTGGACTTCACGCGGGCGGTGGCCTCCATGCCGACCTCCAGGCCGAGTTCCTCGACGGCCTCACGGGTGAGCAGGGACACCAGCCGGTGCGGGCCGGCCTGGATCTCCACCTGGGCCGCGACGTCGCCGAGCTTCACGGCGATGACGATGCCGGGGAAGGCGTTGCGGACCGAGGTGTGCGACACCTCGTCGTCGGCGCCTCCCCCGGTGCGGGCGAGCTCCACCGAGAACGCGGCGAGGTCGCGGCCGTCGATGAGCCGGCGGCCGCCCTCGTCGCGGTGCGTGGCGACCCGGCCGGCGTCGGCCCACCGGCGCGCGGTGTCGGGGCTGACGCCGAGCAGCCGGGCGGCCTGGCCGATGGTGTAGGAGGGCATGTCGGATTCCTCTCGCCTCGGCCCGACGATATCCCGCCGTCCGCCCCGGGAGGCGGGGCACCGCCGCCCGCTCCCGGGGCCGCGTCACACCGCCGCCAGCGCCTCCGTCGGCGGCAGCCGCGAGGCACGGACCGCCGGGTAGACGCCCGCGGCCGCGCCCACGACCAGCGCGCCGAGCACACCCGCGGCGAGCGCGAGCGGCGGCAGGACCGGCGGCCACGACCGGGAGAGCGCGTAGCCGGCCGTCGCCGCCGCGCCCAGGACGGTGCCGGTGAGCCCGCCCAGGACCGACAGGGCGACGGACTCCGCGAGGAACTGCCCCCGGATCTGGCGGCGGTTGGCGCCCAGGGCCCGGCGCAGGCCGATCTCCCTGCGCCGCTCCAGTACCGAGACCACCATCGTGTTCGCCACGCCGATCCCGCCGACCAGCAGGGCGACCCCGGCCAGGCCCAGGAAGAGGGCCGAGAAGGTCTGCTGTGTGGCGCGCTTGGCGGCCAGCGCGTCCGAGGGGCGGCTGACCTGGACCAGACCGGGCAGTTCGGGGTTGACGGTGGCGGGCAGCACGTCACGCACCGCCTCGATCCGCGACTCGACCGCCCTGACGTAGATCACCGTGGGGTGGCCGTCGAAGCCGAGCGTGTCGCGGGCCGCGTCCCAGCCGACCAGGACGGAGGTCTCCAGCTCGGGGGTGAGCGGCATCGGCCGGAGCACGCCGATCACGGTGAACGCGTGGCCGTCGATGGACACCAGCGGCTCGCTGCCCGGGACGATCCGGTCGAAGCCCAGCCGGGACGCGGCGCGAGGGCCGAGGACGGCGGTCGGGAAGCGCTCGGTGGCGGGGGTGAGGAACCGCCCCGACCGCATGCTGCCGCCGATCGTGCCCAGCAGATCGGTCCTGGCGGCCAGGACGCTCATCCCGATCGAGTCGTTGGGGTCGGCCAGGTCGGAACGCCGCACCGTCGTATGGGTGTTGGCGACCGCACTCGCGCTGGTGACGGGGCCGATGCGGGCGGCCATGGCGTCGGCGGCCTCGGGGAGCAGGGCCTCCGGCCCGCTGCCCGACGGCGGCGGCTGTGCGCGCAGCATGTTGGTGCCCAGCGCGGACAGTTCGTCCATCAGCGCCCGCTGGCTGGAGGCGGGGATGCCGGTGACCACGACGAGCGTCGCGATGCCGATGGCGATGCCCAGCGCGGACAGCGCGGCCCGGGTCCTGCGGGTGCGCAGGCCCAGCAGGCCGAGCCGCAGGACGTCCAGGGGGGCGAGCCTGATGCGCTGGTTCATGCGGGGCTCCCGGCGGGGGTGCGGGTGGTGTCGGAGGAGATCCGGCCGTCGCGCAGTTCGACCCGGCGCGGCAGCCGGGCGGCGACGTCCCGGTCGTGGGTGATGACCGCGATGGTGGTGCCCTCCCGGTTGAGCGCGGTCAGCAGGTCCAGCACGGCCTGCCCGTTGGTGCTGTCCAGGGCCCCGGTCGGCTCGTCGGCGAGCACCAGCGCGGGCTCGTTGACCAGCGCGCGGGCGATGGCGACCCGCTGCCGTTCGCCGCCCGACAGCTGGCGCGGCAGATGGCGGGTGCGGTGCGCCAGGCCCACCCGGGCCAGTGCCTCCTCGGCGCGCGGGCGCCGCAGCCGGCGCGGCACGCCCGCGTACAGCAGGCCGGTGGCGACGTTCTCCGCCGCGTCGAGGCCGTCGGTGAGGTGGAAGTGCTGGAAGACGAAGCCGAGCAGCCGGGCGCGCAGCGCGGACAGCCGGCCGTCGTCCAGCCCGGAGACGGCGTGCCCGGCGATCTCGACGGTGCCGGAGGTCGGCCGGTCCAAGGTGCCCATGATGTGCAGCAGCGTGGACTTGCCGGACCCGGACGGCCCCAGGATGGCGAGCAGTTCGCCTTCCCCGACAGTGAGTGACACCCGGTCCAGGGCCGTGACGTCGCCGGGGTAGGTCTTGCTCACCTCGTGCACGACGAGGACCGGCGCGGTGGGCGGCCGGCTCATGAGGCCGTCACCACGGTCATGCCCTCCCCGACGCCCGGTCCGCTGATCTCGACCAGGCCGTCGGAGAACACCCCGGTCTCCACCGCGACCAGCCCGCCCCCGGGCCGCTGCACCGCGTACCCGCCCTCGCGGAGCGCGACGAGCGCGGTGACGGGAACGGCGAGGACGCCCTTGCGCTCGGTGCTGGTGAACAGGACCTGCACGGAGGCGGAGTCGAGCGCCTTGACGTCCGCGGCCCGCCGCGGCGTGACGGTGACGGCGACCGTGGGCGGGCCGGCCTGGGCCTGCTCCTCGTCCGAGGAGCCGCCCTGGACGGCGCGGGCGACCACGGTGACGGTGGCCGGGATCTCCCGGTTGTCCGGCAGCGTGACGGTGACGGCCTGCCCGGTGCGGACGCCGCCCACATCGGTGGCGTCCACGGTGAGCGCCACGGACTTGGCCGTCGAGGTGTACGTGAGCAGGTCCCCCTCGGCGGGGTCCCCCAGGACGGCGCCGACCGTGTTCACCCGCACCGGCCCCGGCAGGACCACGGCCCGGCCGAGGGCGAGGGTGCCGGTGGCCTGCTGGCCGGTGTGCTGCTGCCACCGCTTCAGCGCGGCGCTCAGGGCGGGGGTGAACTCGTCCCCGCCGGACGCGCCCTCCGCCCCGGCGGTGTGGCGGGAGGACCACGCGGTGTCCCCGATGTCGTACCCCAGGGCTCTGAGGTTGTCGGCCAGCACCGTGACGTCGTGCCCGTGCAGTCCCAGCTTGTCCAGCGGGCGGAAGAACGGGGTGTCGCCGAAGAAGACGGTGACGGGCTGGTCGTCGACCCAGTACAGGGCCTTGCCCCGGGCGGCCCGCGCGCCGGGGGACGGCAGCCGGGTGACCGTGCCCGCGCCCTTGCCGCGCAGGGGCAGCGGCCGCCCGTAGCCGAGGGTGCCGGGCATCGTGCGGCGGGTCGAGAGGTCGGTCCTGGCCACCTTGCTGGTGTGGAGGTGGACCGGCTGGTCGGGCGCGCTCTCGTGGGTGCCGGCCCGCGCATTCCAGGCGACGGTGCCCGCCCCGGCCGTACCGGCGGACAGCAGGACGGCCAGGGTCACCGTGAACCGGTGTCTGCGGCGGACGTGGAGGCGGTGCTCAGCCATGGCCGCCGCCGAAGGACTTCACCTTGCAGCTCAGGTCGAGGTCCGCCATCTTCTCGTCGCTCATGGTGTTCGTGCCGGTGAAGTTCCAGCCGGTGTTGCCGGGCAGCGCCGTGACGTGGAGGCCGCCGTCGTTGAGGCAGGTGACGTAGGCGCGGTAGTCCTCGTCGAAGTCGGGGTTGGTCTCGCGTTCGGTCTCGGGCGGCTGGAGCGGCATCTTGCCGGCGCACGCCTTCTCCGCGGCCTTGGCGGTGGGGCTGTTGTCGTTCTGGTCGACGGAGTAGGGGCCGCGTTGCAGGATCATCTTGTGCCCGTGCTCCTTCAGGCACTTCCAGTAGCCCTCCCAGTAGACCTGCGTCTCGGCATCGGTCATGTCCAGGCGCAGTTGCGGCCGGCCCTGGCCGGGGGCCGTGGAAGGGGCAGGGGCCCCGGAGGCGGGGGACTCGTCCCCGGCGGCGGGGGCGGACGCGGTCTGGAGCGAGGCGACGTCGTCCTTCCCGGCGGCGGTGTCGCCGCCCGGGGAGGAGGAGCCGCCGCAGCCGGCCAGCAGCAGCGCGGCGGCGAGGACGGTGGCGGCCCCCAAGGGGCGCGGGACGCGGCGGGGGATGTGCGAGCGGGTCATGCCGCCCCATCGTGGGCGGCGAATGTGGGGAACCTGTCAGGAAGCGTTCGCGGTCCCTTGGTCCCGGCCCGGAAGCGCCCGCGACCAGGGAAACGCGTCATTTGTCATATCTATACTCCCGGCATGAGCGCACGCATCCTGGTCGCCGAGGACGACACCAAGCAGGCCCAGCTGGTCCGCCTCTACCTGGAGCACGAGGGCCACACGGTGACCGTCGTCCACGACGGCCGGGCCGCGCTGGAGGAACTGCGCCGCGATCCACCGCACCTGCTCGTCCTGGACGTGATGATGCCCAAGGTCGACGGACTCGACGTCTGCCGCATCCTGCGCCGCGAGTCCGACCTGCCGGTGCTGATGCTGACCGCCCGCTGCACCGAGGACGACCTGCTGCTCGGCCTGGACCTGGGCGCCGACGACTACATGGCCAAGCCCTACAGCCCGCGCGAACTGGTCGCCCGGGTACGGACCCTGCTGCGGCGGGCCCGTCCCGCGCCGGCCGCCGCCCCCCGTCCGGATCCCGTGCTCACCGTGGGCGGCATCGCCGTCGACCCGGTGCGCCACGAGGTGAGCTGCGACGGCGAGCCGGTCGACTGCACACCGGGGGAGTTCCGGCTGCTGGAGACGCTGGCGGAGCAGCCGGGACGGGTCTTCACCCGCGAGCAGATACTGGCCCAACTGCACGGGACCGGACGGTACTTCACCGTGCGCACGGTGGACACCCACGTGATGAACCTGCGCCGCAAGATCGAGCCCGACCCGGCCCGCCCGATCCGCCTGCTCACCGTCTACGGCGTGGGCTACAAGCTCGCGGGGGACGTGTGACCCGGCCGGGCCTGCGCGGCAGCCTGGTGCTGCGGCTGCTCGTCCTGTCGGTGCTGATATCCGTCTGCTCGATCGGCGCGACCGCCTGGCTCGCCGTCCGCACCACCGCACGCGCCATCCACCAGGAGCAGGGCCAGGCCTTCGCCGACGACGCACGGATCTACGACGCGCTGCTGGGGCTGGCGGCGGGGCAGGACGACTGGCGCGGTGCGCAGCGGCTGGTCGACCGGCTGGCCCGGGAGACCGGGCACCGCATCGCCCTCACCGACCAGAACCGCCGGCCGTTCGCGGACTCGGCCGCCTCCGGGGACTCCGCCGGGGGCGCCCGTTCCGCGCCGCTGCCCGACCGGGCGTCGGCGACCGTGGACCCCCTCGCGGTCGACTCGGTCTTCGTGCCCGGCGCGGGCGACTCCGACCGCATCGACCCGCGCGCGGTCGGCCCGTTCCGGCTGCTGCGCGCGGAACGCGACCACCTGAGGGGACTGGCCCAACGGGAGGCGGCCTGCCTGCACGACGCCCTCGGCCTCGACGCCACCGTCACCACCACGCCCAGCGGGCGGCCGCGGCTCCAGACCTATCTCGCCCCGCCGCCCGCCGGCTCCGGCTGCGAGGCGGTCGGACTGGACGAGCCCACGGCCACCGAGGCCCGCGCGCTCGCCCGCCTCAACACCCTGGTCGACACCTGCCTCGCCCGCCGCGACGCCCCGCCCGTGTACCTCGCCCTCGACCTGACCTGGACGACCACCGGGTCCCGCAGCCCGGCTGCCCGCCGCACGCAGGCGCAGTGCCTGGCCACCGCCCGCCGCGAGCAACTCACCCCGTACGTCGCCCCGCCCGCGCTGCTCTTCGTCGGCGCTCCCGACCCGGAGGCCGCCGTCCCCTCCTCCCCCTTCGATCTGTCCGCGCCCAACCGGGTGCGGATCGCCGGGGTCGTGGGGGGTGTCCTGCTGCTCACCGTCGCCGTCACCGTCGTCCTGGGCCTGCGGCTCGTACGGCCGCTGCGCGCGCTGACCGGGGCGGCCCGGCGGTTCAAGGACGGCGACGTCTCCGCGCGGGTGGCGGTCACCGGCCGCGACGAGATCAGCCGGCTCGCGGAGGTCTTCAACGACATGTCCCGGCGCCGGGCCGAACTGGAGCGGCTGCGCACCGCCATGGTCGGCGACGTGGCCCATGAGCTGCGGACCCCGCTCAGCACCATCCGCGGCTGGCTGGAGGCGGCCGAGGACGGCATCGTCCCCGCCGACCGGGCCCTGATCTCCTCGCTGCTGGAGGAGGCGCTGCTGCTTCAGCACGTCGTGGACGACCTGCAGGACCTCGCCGCCGCCGACGCCGGCGAACTGCGGCTCCACAAGGGCCCGGTGGACCTCGCCGACCTGCTGCGCCAGGTCGCCGGGGCGCACCGCGGCCGCGCCGACAAGGCCGGGGTCGTCCTCGCCGTGGACACCGCGGACGACCTCGCGGACCTGCACGGCGACCCGGTCCGGCTGCGTCAGGCGGTCGGCAACCTGGTCTCCAACGCGGTCCGCCACACCCCGGCCGGCGGCACCGTCACCCTGCGCGGGCGGCGCGCCGGCGACACCGCCCTCGTCGCGGTCGCCGACACGGGCAGCGGCATCGACCCCGAGGACCTGCCGCACGTCTTCGACCGCTTCTGGCGGGCAGAGAAGTCCCGCAGCCGCAGTACCGGCGGCAGCGGTCTCGGCCTCGCCATCGTCCGCGGCCTCGCGCAGGCCCACGGGGGCACGGTCACCGCCGGGAGCACGCCCGGCGCCGGCTCGGTCTTCACCCTGCGGCTGCCGTTCAGTGGGGAAACGTCCGGGGCGGCCGCTGACGCGGAAGGTCGTCGCGGAACTCCTCGACGACCGAGCTGATCTGCCGGGTGAGCTGCGTGCCCTCCAGCCGGTCGAGGTACAGGTTGCGGCGGGCCAGGCCCACGGCGTCCACGCAGAAGTACAGCGCCATCAGCGGATTGACGAACAACTCGCTGTGCCGGGTGCGCTCGGTGAACTGCACGTTCCCGAACTCGCCCCGCACGGCGGCCGCCACGGAGCCGTTGACGATGCTCGGGTGGTCGGGCGTCGCGGCCTGCGCGTCGGCCACCGCGTCCAGGTAGAGCGCTCCCTCGCGGCTGTCGCGCGGCAGCGAGAACGCGCCGAGGTACGCGCCGTCCCGCTCCAGGGCGGCCAGGTTCTCCAGCACCAGCGTGTGGTTGACGCCGTGGTGGGCGTCCACCCCGAAGCCGAGGCACACCACGAGGCGCTCGGCCACGTCGGTCAGCCCGTGGACGGCGCCGAGGCTCGCCATGTCCTCCTCCGGGGTGCCGAGCCCGTGCTCGTCGCCCCGCATCAGGATGTCGGTGCCGCCATCGGCCAGCACGATCGCGTCGACCCCGCCCAGGTGCGCGATCAGCGCCCGGTAGGCCGCGCGCAGCGGCTCCACGCCCGTCCGCTCCAGCGCGTACACCGTGGACGGCATCCCCCGCGCCTCCAGCCACCGCGCGAGGGTGCGTTCCGGGAAGTACGTGCCCCGCGCCACGGTGTCCGGGCGGATCGCGGCGACGCCCGGCTCGACCCACACCTCCGTGTCCAGGCCGTACAGGTCCGCGAACGACAGGTTGGCCAGGGTCACCTCCTTGCCGGCCGTGCGCAGCGCCAGCGCCAGGGGGAGCCCGGCGTACACGTCGAATCCGCCGCCCGCTCCGGCCACGAGCACCCGCCGCGCGTCCCGCAGCCGTGTGAAGAGGGCCGGCTCGTCAAGGGTGAACACCGGTGGACGGTAACAGTCCCTTCCCGGGGGGCGTTGGGCCGTTCGGGGGAAATCGGCGGCGGGACGCGCGTGGCGACCGGGGAGCGGGTCGCCGGCCGCCGGACGAGATGGGGCAAGCGGTGTATAACCTCGGTGTCGGGGTCGTATGACGGGGACGCCGGTGAAGGGGCCGAGGGATACGGGGAACGGTGAAGAGGATCGCCCGAGTGGGAGTCGTCGTCGCGGGAGCCCTCGGTGTGCTGGGTACCGCGCCCGGGGAGGCCGAGGCCCAGGCGCTCCACCCGGAACCGTCGCTGCTGCACGCGGTCGCGGGCGCGGACGTCGGCACGGTGCTCCAGGCGGGACCCAACGTGGTGTGCGGGCCGCTGATCGGATTCACCTACCACGGCCCCGTGACCTGCGTGAACGGCCCGATCCGCAGCGGCAACAGCCGCAACAGCGGGAATTTCGTCAACCGCGGCAACCCCAACAACAGCGGCAACCTGTCGAGCTCCAACGGCTCCACCGGTTCCAACAACGAGGTCAACGGCGACGCCGTGGACAGCGCCAACTCCACCCAGGTCCTCCGGGGACAGGGCGGCCGGGGCCGCTAGCCGGGAGCGCCGAGTGGTCGGGCACGGGGGCCCGGCGGACAATGGTGGCGCATGTGCTGATTCCGCCCACGGGGGGCGTGAGGATCGAGAGGTCTGCGATGACACGAGCCGTGCGATACGCCCTGGTGACCGCCGGTGCCGGGACCCTGCTGCTGTGCGGAACCGGGCCGGCGTCCGCCGCCGGGTCCACCGACGTCCGCGCCCGCTGCACGCCGGACACCCGGTTCTGCGCCAACGGGCCCGTGAACAGCGGAAACATGAACAACAGCCAGAACGTCACGATCAACGGGACGGCGAACTACAGCGGCAACCCCGACATCGCCATGGGCTCCCAGAACAGCAACAACACGTACGAGGGCCCGGGCGACAACAGCTGGAACAACGTCCAGCAGATCACCCGGGCCCTCGGCGGCTGAGCCCGTTCCGGCCCGTTCCGCGAAGACCGCGCTACGGCGCGGTCTTCGCCCCGTACGTGGTCAGGAAGCGGTTGCGGAAGGTGTCCATCCGCCACACCGGCGCGTCCGGGTGCGGCTGGAGCCCGTCCTGCCAGCCCCAGCCGGACATCCGGTCGAGGACGTCCTTGTCGTGGGCGACGAGGGCGATCGGCACGTCATGGCTCGGGTTCTTCCCGCTGACCATGGTGGTCGGCTGGTGGTCGCCCAGGAAGACCAGCACGGTGTTGTCGTTGCCGTACCGCTCCACCCAGGACACCAGGCTGTTCACCGAGTACTCGATGGACTTGGCGTACTCCTGGCGCACCGAGTGCGCGCTCTTCCAGACGTCGTCGGGGTTCTTCCCCTCCTTGTTGATGGCGTTGAAGATCGAGCCGTCGCCGAGCTCGTCCCAGCCGACCGTCCGCGGGATCGGCGCCCAGGGGCGGTGGCTCGAGACCAGGATGATCTCGCTCATCAGCGGCTTGTCGTGCTTCTGGCCGTGCTCCATGCGCTGGAAGGCCTCCAGGCTGTACTGGTCCGGCACCGGCGACCAGCTGAAGTTGGGGCCCTTGTAGCCGAGGTGCTGGGAGTCGTAGACGTTGTCCAGTCCGTAGAACTTGCCCTCGGGCCAGGACCGGATGACGCCCGGCATGATGCCCACCGTGCGCCAGGCGTCCGCGCGTTGGAAGGCGCCGGTGAGGGTGAGCCGGTCGCTGGAGGTGACGGTGCGGTAGCGCTGCTGGTTGTCGATCCACAGCCCCGACAGGAACGTCGAGTGCGCCAGCCAGCTCCCGCCGCCGAACGTCGGCGAGGTGAGGAACGCGCTCCGCGAGGAGAAACCGGCCGCCTGGAGCCGCTTCGTCCCGTCCGCCAGCATCGCGTTCACCTGCGGTGCCATCTCCGGTGACTCGACGGCGCTGCGGCCGTAGCTCTCCACGAAGGCGAAGATGACGTCCTTGCCGCGCAGCCCGCTCAGCAACTGGTCCGGCGGGACGTCGGCGAACGGGTCGACGGCCGCCTCCTTGGCGAACTTCTTCGAGTCCGCCAGGCTGACCCGCGCCATGTGGATGTGGTCCGCGGCCTGTTCCGCCGTGGTCTTCGCGGCCAGCGGGTCACCGGCGATCCGCACCCCGAAGGCCGCCAGCGCGACCCACAGCGTCCCGAGCACCAGCGTGGCGCGGGTCGCCACGGCACTGTGCCGGGTGACGACGTCGCTCATCCGTACGAGGGCCAGCGTCATCAGCACCAGCAGGGCCACGACCAGCAGGATCGCCCCGATGACGGCGGCGACGGCGAAGGCCTGGCCCGAGGTCTCCTTCAGGTACTCCTCGCCGTCGCTGACCAGGGTCCAGTCCAGCACCGGGTCGAAGGGGCGGTTGAGCACCGAGCGGAAGCCCATGTCGAGGAACTTCAGGATGGTCAGCAGACCGAGGGCGATGCCGAGCACGATGGCGACGATCCGCCGCGGCCGCGGCGGGAGCAGCAGCGCCAGCCCCACAGCGAGCAGGGCCTCCGCCGGGATCCGCGTGAACTGCACGACCGTCAGCTTGTCCAGCGCGTCCGGCAGCAGCACGGCACCCAGCACGAGCACCGCGGCCAGCGCGGTCGTCGCCGCCGCCACGCCCCGCGCGGCCCCCGGATACCGCCCCCGCCACCCCCGCGGGGTCTCGCCCTCGGGCGGCGGGGTGACGGACTCGGCCTCGGCGTCGTCGTCGGTGGCCCGGGCGTCCGTGGCCGTCTCGGGCTCGTCCGCGTCTTCGGCGGCGTCCGGTTCGGCTGCGGCCTGGTCGGCTTCGGCGTCGTCGTCGGTGGAACGGGTCTCCCCGGCCGCCTCGGGCTCGTCCGCGGCGTCGGTCGCCGTGGTGTCGGCGTCCTCGGCCGGTTCCGGGGCGCCGGCGGCTTCGGCGGACTCCGCGGCGGTGTCGACCGGTTCGGCCGGTTCGGCCTTGTCGGGCGGGGCGGCCGGGGCCGTCGTGTCGGCGTCCTCGGGGACGCCGGTTGCGCCGGGCGGCACGTCCTTGTCCGTGCCCGGCGGCTGTTGAGAACGCGTGAAGAGCGACAACCCGAAGGTCCTTCCGTACGAGGCCCCGCTGACGGCGTGGCGGGCCGGAGTGCTGGACCGCCGCTTCTACGGTGCTGTACGACCTCACGGTGCGCCAGGTTCAACGCCCCGGCGGGTTTTGCCTCCCCATTGCCACACGCAGACCCATGATGTCCGCGACGGCGGTCAGCCAGCGTGCGGTGGTCTCGTCGGCATCGACGTCGGCGCCCGCGCCGGAGGCATCCGCCGCGGTGAGCCAGCGCTGCGCGAGGGCGGTCGCCCGCGGGCCCGGCAGCGGCTCGGGCAGCGCGGCGGCGGCTTGCGTACCGCCCGCGCGGACCAGCGCGGCGAGTGCCGCGACCGCGCGCGGGCGGACGTCCAGCCGGGCCAGCAGGACGGCGGCGCCGACGGCCCCGTCGCCGAAGAGCGCGGTGCGCTGCGGCCCGGGACGGGTCAGGCCGTGGCGGAGCAGCACCGGCAGGTCCTGTTCGGCGCGGTCGGCCAGCTCGGCTTCGGTGAGGGGAGCGGGTGACGGGGCCATGGGTTACCTCACGGTGACGGTGTACGTGTAGTAGCGGGGCACGGAATCGGTGGCGGTGTGCTGGGCGGTGACGCCCGGCGAGGGGGAGGCCGAGGGGCCCGCGCCCACGCACGTGCGGGCCGGGCAGTGCAGCAGCCGGACCTGCGTCCGGCCCGTGCCGACGGCCTCGAAGGCGAAGGTCTTCGCGCCGTCGTCCCCGTCCTCGGCACCCGCGCGCAGCACCGCGGTGTCCGGCGCGGGGTCGACGCGGTACCACCACTCGCCCTGTCCGGGGTCGTAGGGAACGGAGATGCGGAACTCCTCGCCCGGCGCCGCCTTGATGGCGTGCGTGCCGGTGCCGTACTCGGCGGTGCCCGACGAGCAGCCGGTCAGGGCGAGGAGCGCGGCGGCCGTCGTGGCGGCCGCGGCGGCCGGGAGGGATCGGGTGGTCATCGGCGGTCCTCGGGCGGGTTCACTCGGCGGGCAGGTGGACGGAGTAGGCGTCGGGCATGCGGTTGTCGGCGGTCCGGTCCATGCGGCCGTCGACGAAGTCGTCCTCGCTGATCCAGGTGGTGTGACCCCAGGGGTTGTAGACCTGGAGCATGTCGCCCTCCTGGCCGACGATCATCACGGCGTGGCCGACGCGGTCGCCGTGCTCGTCCTTCCCCTCGATGTTGACCGGCACCGGCTTGCCCTCGGCGACGGAGCGCTCGATGTCCGGCAGCACGTCGCGGCGGGCGTCGGCGCTGCGGACGTCCTGCTGGTGGTACTCGCTGCCGGTGTGCGGGCTGATCTCCTTGTCGGCGATCTCGGTCTGCCCCTCCAGGTCCATGCCGGTGCGCTCGCGGCCGAAGGGGAAGTCGTAGGCGTAGCCGCCGTCGCCCTCCTCGTACAGCCGGGACTGCTCGTCGCGGAGCCGTTCGCGGAAGGCGCCGGTGTCCTCCTCCTGCCCGCTCGGGCCGCCGGTCATTTCCAGGGCGTAGACCGGGTCGACCATTGCCCGGCCGGTGACCACCGAGGAGGGCACGCAGGTCGGGCCCTCCTGGGACCAGCGTTCGCCGTTGAAGTCGGCCTGGTCGGAGTTGACGTTGGAGCCGTCGGGGTTGCGGCCCTCGTCGGCCAGGCTGTCGTCGCGCGTGACGTAGGGCGTCAGGTGCCGCTGCAGCCACACCGGGTCCTTGCCGTGGATCTTGTCGCGGAAGGCGGCGACCTCGTCCACGTCGTAGCCCGCGGCCATGGCCTTGGTGAGGTAGGCGCGTTCCTCCGGGGTGGAGGCCTCGGCGAGCATCCGCTCGAAGCGCGCGCGGTCGGCCGGGGACATGCGGTCCATGCGCTGTCCGGCGCGGTCCAGGTCGGTCGCGGTGAGGATCTCGTTGTGCTCGCGGTCGCCGCCGGCCACGCCCGTGTCGGCGAGGGCGAGGCGGTCGGCGGCGGACAGTTCGCCGGTGTCCATGCGGGCGGCGCGGGCCTCGGCGGCGTACTTGTTGAGCTCGCGGGCGGCGGCGCGGGCGGCGTCGTCGGCGGTGACGGCGGCCGCGTGCAGGCGCTCGGCCCCGGCACCGGCGACGGACTGGGCGCGGCGCCGCTCGGCCTCCTCCGCGTCCTTCTCGACCATGTCGTCGAAGAAGCCGTCCTCGTCGCCCAGGATCGTCAGCGCCTCGCGCAACTGCTCGCGCCCGCCGCGGTCCTCGGCCCGCGCGGACTCCACGGCCGTGGAGAGCGTCATCAGCGCGCTGCCCGCCGCGCGGAAGGCGACGGCCATCTGGTCCGCGTCGCGGTAGGCGGCGGCCACGACGTCCGCGGCGCGCGCACCGGTGTCGCCCACCCACACCTCCGGCAGTCCCGACCGGGCGACGGACTCCACCTCGTCGTGGACCTTCTCCGCCTGGTCGGCCTGCTTGCGGTAGGTGGTGCCCAGGGTCTCCAGGACGTCGGGGTCGCCGACCGGGGCAGACACCTCCAGGGCCTTCCTGATCGCCCCGATGAGGCCGTTCTTGCTGTCGGCGCCGGCGATGTCGTCCCGCGCGGCGCTCAGGCGCTCGCGGCGGTCGGTGGTGGATTCCCCCGTGTCGGGCATGGCTGCTGGGTCCCCGTGGTGTCGTACGGCTGTGGGCTGGTGGCGGTGGACGCCGGTGCGGCGGCTATCCGAAGACCGAGCGCGGGCCCGCGGGTTCGGCCGGCGCGGTCGTCGTCGCCGCGCGCCGGAGCCCGCTCTCGGCCCCGTGCTCGGCGGTCCCGTAGGCGCGGGCGGACAGGCGTACCTTGCCGGCGAGTTCGTGCAGCGCCTCCTCCAGCAGCCGCGCCTCGGCCTGCCAGGCGGCGGCGAACCGGTCGTACGCCGGGCCGGAGTCGGAGCCGCCGAGGGCGTCGGCGGTCCAGCACAGCTGACGGGCGAGGACCTCGCCGATGTCGCCGGTGTCGTCCCCGGCGCGGTCGAGGCGGCCCGCCTGGTCGCCCATGCCGCCGCGCTGGACCTCGTACCCACCCGAGCCGTTCATGCGCATCCCCCGAATCACGCGTACTGGCCGGTCACTTGACCGCCGGTGACTATAGCAATACGCATTCTTTACCGGGCCCGGCGGCCGCCGACCGGCGTCACCGACACCGGCAGGGTCAGTTCGAGGAGCGCGCCGCCCGACGGTGCCGCGTGCGCGGTGAGCGTGCCGCCGTGCCGTCGCGCCACGTCGCGGGCGATGGCCAGGCCCAGGGCCGCGCCGCCGTCGTCGCGGCTGCGCGCGTCGGCCAGCCGTACGAACCGCTCGAAGATCCGCTCCCGTTCGGCCGCCGGCACCCACGGCGTCCACACGGGCGGTGACGATCGCGGTGGCGTCGCCACCAGCGACGACCACGGCGGCGACGACCGCTGACGCGACGGGACGGGACGGGCCGGGACGGGCCGGGCAGGTCGGTGGTGCGGACCAGCCCTCCGTTCCACGACGGCCGGTTCGTTGTTCCCGCTGAGGACGCCGTGGAACACGGTGGCCGAGGGGGTTGGCCGAAGAGGCCATTCCGCGCCCGTCGCGGCGCGGGGGCCCGATGGGCTCGGACCCCACCCGCCTCCCACCGCCTCTTCCCGTACGACAGCGCGCCCCCGAAGGGGTTGAGTGGTGGGTGGGGACGGGGCGCACCCGCCCCACCACCTACCGCACGCGACCCATGAAAGGCGTCCTGGCCCATGACCTTCCGTGAGCTCCACTTCGCGGGCGACCTGCCCCTCCTCCTCCCCAACGCCTGGGACGTCGCCTCGGCGCTCGCGTTCGCCGAGGCGGGGTTCCCGGCGGTCGGCACGACCAGCTTCGGGGTCGCCGCGGCCGCGGGCCGTGCCGACGGCGGCCGGGCCACCAAGGACGCGACCCTCGCGCTGGCCCGCGCTCTCGCGCCGCTGCCCGTCCACATCACCGCGGACATCGAGGACGGCTACGACGAGGATCCCGAGGAGGTCGCCGCGTACGCCGCCGCCCTCGGCGTGGCCGGGGTCAACATCGAGGACAGCACGGCCGGGCGGCTGATCGCGCCGGAGTCCCACGCGCGCAAGATCCGCGCGGTGAAGCGCCGTGCCCCGGGGCTCTTCGTCAACGCCCGCGTGGACACGTACTGGCTGGGCCAGGAAGCCGGCCCCGCCGAGACGCTGCGCCGTGCGACCGCGTACGTCGAGGCGGGCGCCGACGGTGTCTTCGTGCCCGGCGCGACCGATCCCGGGGAGCTGCGGCGGCTGGCCGCGGAGATCCCGGTCCCCGTCAACGTCCTCGTCGTGCCCGGTCTTTCGCTCGCCGAGCTGGGCGCCCTGGGCATCCGTCGCGTCAGCACCGGCTCCCTGCCGTACCGCTCCGCCCTCGACGCCGCGGTCGGCACGGCGACCGCCGTCCGCGACGGCCGGCCGGTCCCCGCGGCGACGCCCTACCAGGAGATGCAGCGCAGGCTCCTGCGGTACGAGGAATCCGCCCGCTGACCGCGGTTCCTGGGCCGGACGGGTGAAGCCGGGTCCCGGAACGCAACCGGCACTTCCCCGGCGGCAGTCCTGCACGGCAAGTCCGGTCGATTCCGTCCGAGATCCGAGGGGAAACACCATGAGCCTTCTCGATGCTCCGCTGCGGTCGCACGACACCACCCCCGCCCTCTCCGCCGTCGACGCCCGCTGGGTCGACCTCCACGCCGCGCTCATCGCGGCCGGCGTCCCGCCGCTCCCCGGCGACAGCTCCGCCGTCCGCGCTCTCGCCCGGAGTCTCGACGACGCCACGGTCGGCGCCGTCGTCGCCTGGATCGACAGCGCCGCCGCCCGCTGACGCGCCGCGACGGCGGAGGCCGGTCCGGCCCGCACTGTGACGAGGGTGTTACCGGAACTGTGGCCTCCGCCACGGTCGGTACGGCGCCGTCCTGATGGGGTGGGCCGATGCGCACCCTTCCCCTCACCGTGCCTGCCGTACTCGCGGGCGTCCTGGTCCTCACGGCGTGCGGAACGCAGATGGCCGGTGCACCGGGTGCACCCGGTGCACCCGGTGCCCCCGGCGGCGTCCCGCGGGCGACCGGCCCGTCGTGCCGGCCCGTACCGGCCACGGCCGGTGCCACCGGGGACGAGGGGACGGACGGCGTCGGCATCGTCGGCTCGGACGTGGCGTCGCCGTCCTGCGGCCCGGTGCTCCAGGTCACCAACCACGGGTCGGAACCCTTCACCTACACCGTCACCCTCACCTTCGCCACGGCCTCCGGAGCGGCGATGGACAATACCGAGCAGACCGTCCCGGCGGTCGGTCCGGGCCGCACCGTGCGGCGGCCGGTGGACCTCGCCGCCGGTGGCGTACGCAGTGGAGACCTTCCCCTGTACATCAAGGTCCTCCAGGTCCGCAGCGTCCCGACGGCCGAGGCGCCCGCGCCGGCCGGCCCCTGTCCGGCCTCCGGTGTGCGCGTCACCGCCGACCAGGGCGACGCCGCCATGGGACTGCGGGTCGTGGGGCTGCACTTGGAGAACTGCTCGGACGCGCCCTACCGCGTCGAGGGCTACCCGCAACTGCAGCTCCTCGACGCGGCCCACCGGCCCGTCACCGGCATCAAGATCCTTCACGGCAGCGAAACCCGCTCCGTGACCACCGGCTTCGACGACCCGCCCCGCCCTCTGGTCCTCCAGCCCGGCGAGTCCGCGTCCGCCGGGCTGATCTGGCGCAACACCGTCACCTTCGGCGACCCCGTCAACGCTCCCTACGTCCGGGTCCGTGCCGAGCCCGGCGCGAGTCCCGTGACGGTGACGCCGGAACTCGACCTCGGCACGACCGGGAAACTGGGCGTGAGCGCGTGGCAGACGTCCGAGGTCGACGCGTGGCGTTGAGTCCGGGGCCGTGCTGTCACGGGGTGTAGAGCGACTGCAGTCTGACGACCCTGCCCTGCGCGTCGAAGCTGAGGTCGTAGCCGAGCCCTTCCCGGAAGGACGGCGACTGGGCCCTCAGCCGCTTGACGAACTCGGCCGCCGAGTAGGAGGCGGGGACGGAGTCGTCCCCCAGCGGGACGGACAGGAGCAGGCGGCCGTCCGCGGCCAGCGGAACGGTGGTGTAGGGCCCCCGGCCGGGGACGATCTCCCATGCCTCGATCGGCCCGGTGGCGGCCTGCTTGCGGGCGGACCGCACGGACAGGTAGGTCCGCCCGCCGGTGGTCCAGGCGTTCTGCATCTGCACGAACTGCTTGGTGCCGGCCCATCGCGCCGCGTCGGCCGGCGGTACGGACGCCACGACGGACGGCGGCGCGTCGGCCGGCGGTACGGACGCCACCACGGAGGGCGGCGCGTCGGCCGGCGGTACGGAGGCCACAGGGGAGACGGGCCCCGACGCCGACGGGGCCCCCGGGGTCGACGGCACTGCGGAGGGCGCGGCCGGCGCGGAGGCGCCCGACGGGTCGCCGGCACCGACCTGCCGGTCGGCGCCACCGGAATCGGCACCGGAACAGGCGCTGAGGGCAAGGCAGGTGAGGGCGGCCAGGGTGCCGGCCCAGACGGCGGTCCGGCGGCGTGAGGTGAACATCGTGCGGTGTCCCATCGGTTCGGTGATCGGGATACGTACACGGCCTCTACGCACGGGCCCGCCCCGGCGGTTACACCCCGAAGGTCACGACGTCGTAAAGCCGTTGGGGCGCGCCGTCACGCCCACGCCTCCGCCTCCGCCCTCGCCCCCGCCTACGCCTCGCGCAGCGACACGACCCGGCCCTCGGTGTCGTAGTCGATCGCGAACGTCCACCGCGGACCTCCGGCCAGCCGGCCGACCAGTTCGGACAGCCGCAGGTCCGAACGGTGACCGCCGGAGAGCAGGCGCGCCTCGACCAGGGTCGCGCCGGGCAGCGTGAGGGTGTGCACGACGCCGGTGGGCGTCGCGCCTCCCGGGGCGGCCCGGAGCTGCTCGACCGTGACGCGCACCGCGTCGCCCTCGGCCACCGCGTTGTAGACGCGGCCCAGTTCGTCGGCGTACTCCGCGTCCGGGGCGGGCGCGGGAGGGGTGAAGAGCGGGGGAACCGGCGCCGGGGTGACCGCGGCGGGCCGGGGCCCGGGGACGGACCCGGCCAGCGTCAGACCGCCCGCGAGCAGTGCGCACGCCAGCAGCGCGACGCCGCCCGCCGCGGCCGTCCGCCTGCGGCGCAGCCGCCGCTCGCCGCGCGCCCGCACCTGGTGCGCGGCGAGCGGCACGACGAGGCCCTGCCCCGACTCGGCCAGTCCCGAGAGGTGTCTGCCCAGTTCGGTCTCGTCAGCCACGTTTCCCCTCCCGCAACCGGTCGGCCCGGGGATCCAGGTCCGTGTGCTCCAGCAGGCGTGCCAGGGCCGCCCGCCCCCGGCTCAGATGCACCTTGACGGTACCGACCGGCGACCCGGTCTCGGCCGCGACCTGCTCCACCGACAGATCGCACAGGTGGTGGAGGACCACCGCCCGCCGCTGCGCCTCGGGAATCCGCCGCAGCGCCTCGACCAGCACCACGTGGTGCGGCTCCGGCGGCGGCACCGCGGGCGGGGGACCCTGCCGCCGGGCAAGGGCCAGCGCGCTCCGCATCCGCCGCCACCGGCTGACGGCCAGCCGCCACGCCACGGTCCGCACCCATGCCTCGGGCGCGCCGTCCAGGTCCAGCTCGGCCCGCCGCTCCCAGGCCCGGGCGAATGCCTCCTGGACGACGTCCTGCGCCTCCGCGAGGTCGCCCGTCATCGCGTACAGCTGGCCGATGAGACGGCCCACGCTCGCGCTGTAGAAGGCATCGAAGTCGGCCTCCTCCGTGCCGCGTCCCGGCAGGTTCTCGGGCAGTCGCATGCCTCTTTCCCGGTCCCATGCCGACGGCCCGCGCCCCCGCATGATCGACGATGCGGCGCCCATTGTGCTGGCCGGGCCCGCACGGCATCAAGCGGCCCAGGGTACGGCGAAGGCCCCGACCGGTTCACGGTCGGGGCCTTCGGCGCGGGGTCCGCGCGGGGTCGGCCCGGTGCGGGATCAGTTCGCGGCGGGCTGCCCGCCGATCTCGCAGGCCTGGCAGGGCGGCCGGCCGCAGGTGCACTGGGTGATCGCCGCCAGCACCCCGTGGTCGTGGTAGAGGCACTCGTCCCGGCAGGTGTGGCGGGGGATGAAGCCCGCCTCGATCTCGCCGGGCCACGGCTCGTGCCCCTCGCGGCAGCGGGCGAACCGCTCCGGGTCGGTGGCGTGCAGTTCCCGCATGGCGGAGCGGGCGTCCTCCTCGAGCTCCCGTACCCGCGTCACGAGGGCCTTGAGCTCGGCGGCGATGCCGGCGTAGTGGTCGGCCCCGGTCCGTACGTGGGCGGCCCGCAGCGCCATCGCGGCGTTGCCGAGGAAGCGGCCGGCGTCCTGGAGGTCGGTCACGTGGTGCAGCTGAATGCCCGTCACGCCCCGGACCCACACGGCGTCCATCGTCACGTCTCTCCGCCTTTCCGGTGTTCTCCGGTGCTTCTCCGGCGCTCTGCGCGCCGTCGCCACCGCATTTCTCGGGAAAGGCGGCCGGATATCGACGCTAAATCCACGGGTGATAAGCGTCCAGGAAAAGGGCAGTGAATCGCCTCACAAGGTGCGCGTCGCGAACGCACCGCGCCCGGCACAAGCGGCGGCGGAATGTGCGGCGGCCGTCACGCGGAGCCACGACGCCCAGCCCGCGAACAGGGCCGAAAGTCCCGGGAAATGAGGGCGCCGGGCGTTCCCACCCACCCCCTGAGTCACCTTGACAACGGTGTTGCCGTGGCGTCTCCTGGAATGAGGGATCGTTCCCCGGCGAGCGCCCCGTAAAGGGGAGCGGACGCCGAGGTCGGCCGAAGTGCGCCGTTTCACGGAGGCAACTGCATGGCGACCTATGAATACTTCTGCGACCACTGCGGTTCCTTCGAGGTCAGACTCGCGATCGGCACCGCTCCCGACGGTCACGGCTGCCCCGCGTGCGCGGGCCCGGCGCGGCGGGTGTTCTCCGCCCCCTCGCTCGCCATGACGCCGCCGTCGACCGCTTCCCTCAGGGAACGGGAGGAACGGTCCCGCGAGGCCCCGGACGTCGTGTCCGCCGTGCCGTCCCGCCCGCGCCGCCGGCCCGAGCCGGCCCCGCATCCCGCGCTGTCGCGGCTGCCCCGGCCCTGACCGGGCGGAGTCCCGTCCTTCCGCATACCTAGGAGGTGCGTCCCCGTGGCCAACGTGGGACTGCTCTTCGTCGGTGCGGTCCTGTTCATGAACGGCCTGCTGCTGCTGGGAAAAGCCGACCCCAGGTCCGCGGCGGTGTTCAACCTCTTCATCGGCGCACTGCAGGTCCTCACCCCGACCTATCTCATCTTCACGGCCGGAAATGACCCGGACAAGATCCTTTCGGCGTCCGGTATCTATCTGTTCGGATTCACCTACCTCTACGTGGGCATCGTCCTGCTCGCCGGCATGGACAACATCTGCGTCGGCTACTACTCGCTGTTCGTCGCGGTGGTGGCCCTGGGGTATTCGTTCGCCAACTTCCACCTCCTGAAGGACAACCCCTTCGGGGTGATCTGGCTGTACTGGTCATTCCTGTGGGGTCTGTTCTTCGTGCTGTTCGGTCTCCGGCGGACGGAACTCACCGTTTACGTGGGCTGGGTCACGGCCATCGAGGGCTGGATCACCGGAGTGATTCCCGCGGCGCTGCTGCTGTCCGGCTACTGGAAGCACACCACGGAGATCGCCATCGCCCTGGGCGCGTTCGCCGTCGTGGTGTTCGGCGCGCTGTGGCCGCTCACCCGGAAATCACGGCAGGCGGCCCGGATCGCCGGACAGGCGTCCTGACCCGAGCCGGCCCACCCGGACCCGAACGGACCCGAAGAACCGGAGCCCCGAAGAACCGGAGACCCGGAGAAGAACGAGGAGAGGCTGTCATGCCCGACGTAGTTTTCAGCGTCGACCAGACCAAGTCGATGCGGGAGCAGGCCACGCCAGGACACAACAGGTGGCACCCCGACGTCCCGAACGTCGCCATGGTGAAACCCGGGTCCGAGTTCCGGATGGAGTGCCGTGACTGGACCGACTGCCAGATCGGCAACAACGACTCCGCCAACGACGTCCGCGACATCGACCTGACCATCCCCCACATGCTCAGCGGCCCCATCGGCGTCGAGGGCGCGGAACCCGGCGACCTGCTCGTCGTCGACATCCTCGACCTCGGCCCCGTCCCCCAGCAGACCGGGGACGCGGCGGGCCAGGGCTGGGGCTACACCGGCATCTTCGCCAAGGCCAACGGCGGCGGCTTCCTGACCGACTACTTCCCGGACGCGTACAAGGCCGTGTGGGACTTCCACGGCCAGCAGGCGGTCTCCCGGCACCTTCCCGGCATCCGCTTCACCGGTATCACCCACCCCGGACTCTTCGGCACCGCGCCCTCCGCCGAACTGCTCGCCCGGTGGAACGCCCGCGAGCAGTCGCTGATCGAGACCGACCCGCAGCGCGTCCCGCCGCTCGCCAACCCCCCGGACGCCGTCAACGCCCTCGCCGGGACGGCCACCGGCAGCCTCGCCGCGCGCATCGCGGCGGAGGGCGCCCGCACGGTGCCGGCCCGCGAGAACGGCGGCAACCACGACATCAAGAACTTCACGCGCGGCTCGCGGGTCTTCTACCCCGTGCACGTGAAGGACGCCAAGCTCTCCGGCGGCGACCTGCACTTCAGCCAGGGCGACGGGGAGATCACTTTCTGCGGCGCCATCGAGATGGGCGGCTTCGTCGACTTCCACGTCGACCTGATCAAGGGCGGCATGGAGACGTACGGCATCTCCACCAACCCCGTCTTCATGCCCGGCAACGTCGAGCCGCGCTACTCGGACTTCCTGACCTTCATCGGGATCTCCGTCGACCAGGACACGGACACCAACTACTACCTGGACGCGACGATGGCGTACCGCCGCGCCTGCCTCAACGCCGTCGAGTACCTCAAGCGCTTCGGCTACAGCGGCGAGCAGGCCTACCTCCTGCTCGGCTCCGCCCCCATCGAGGGACGCATCAGCGGCATCGTCGACATCCCCAACGCCTGCTGCTCCCTCTACCTGCCGACCGCGATGTTCGACTTCGACGTCCGCCCGTCCAGCGCCGGCCCCCTCCGCGCCGACCGCGGCCGGGCCGCCCTCACCAGCACCTGACCCCGCCGCCGCCGGGCGTGGGCCGTCGGTGTTAATGGCGCGCGCGTCCATCGGTGCCTGCCGCCGGATCGGCCGTACCGGGCCGAGGATTCGCCGTGCCAATACGTACGGACGGCTCCGACGGCAGTGAGGGGAACAACCGATGGACAGCGCAGGACTCCCGCAGCGCAGGACGCTCCTCGCCGGCGGTCTCGTGGTCGCCGCCGGCGCGCTCTCGGCGTGCTCGTCGTCGAAGAGCATCGCCCCGAGCGCGATGACGTCCGCGCCGGGGCAGTCGCGGCCGCGCACGCCGTCCGAGGCCTTCGACCGGCTGATGGACGGCAACGAGCGCTGGGTGAACGGGAACCTCCAGCACCCCGACCGGGACCCCGACCGGCGGGAGTTCGTCGCCATGAAGCAGGAGCCCTTCGGGTCGGTCCTGTCGTGCATCGACTCCCGCGTCCCGCCGGAGCTGCTCTTCGACACCGGTCTCGGCGACCTGTACGTGATGCGCACCGGCGGGCAGGCGATCGGCCCGGTGGTCACCGGTTCCGTCGAGTACGGGCCGATGACCAGCGGCACCCCGCTGGTCGTCGTCCTCGGCCACCAGCGGTGCGGTGCCATCGAGGCGGCGTACAAGGCGATGCACGGGGGCACCGCGCTGCCGGGCAACCTGGAGGCGATCTCCCGGGCCCTGCGCCCCGCGTACGAACAGGCGGTCAAGAAGGGCGGCTCCGACCCCGTCGAGACGATGACCCGCGCGCAGATCAAGATCACCGCGGACGAACTGCGGGCCAACCGGGACCTCGCCCCCCTGGTGAAGAAGGGCAGCCTCGCGGTGGTCGGCGCCTACTACTCGCTCGACACGGGCAAGGTGCAGGTCCTCACCGGCGCTCCTGCCTGATACCGGCGCTGCGCCATGGACAGGGCCGCGGTCCCGGGGCAGACTGCGCCGTGCGATCCCGAACCGAAGGCATGGGGTGGGGAACCGCGATCGAGGCCCCGGACCCCGGTGCCTTGGCGAGGTTCTCTTCGGAGCTGCTCGGCTGGCCCATCGGGCACGAGGAACCGGGAACGGCCGTCGTCGTCGCGCCCGGGGGCCCCGTCCACCTGGTGTTCCAGCAGGCGGACGACTACCGGCCCCCGGTCTGGCCGCCTGTCGACGGGCACCAGCGTCCGATGATGCACTTCGACTTCCAGGTCGGCGACCTCGACTCCGCCGTCGCCGACGCGGTCGCCCTCGGCGCCTCGCCGGCCGGTCACCAGCCCCAGGAGAACGTCCGCGTCCTCCTCGACCCGGCCGGCCACCCGTTCTGCTCGTGCAAGGAGGCGGACGGCTCCTGAGGGCGCCGGGGCCGGCGCGCGCGGGTCAGCCGCCGGTGCGGGGGAACGCCGTCTCCAGGGCCTTGGTGACCATGGCGAGCGTGCCGTCCGCCGGGCCGCGCAGGCAGACGGAGATCTGCAGCTCGAAGGGCTTGCCGGAAGGCGCCGTACGGCCGTGGCCCCACCCGATGGTCCCCACGCTCCCCAGCAGCGTGCGGCAGCCCTTCCCGGCGGTGGTGGCGCCGCCCATCGCGAGCGGCACCGCGTCGGTCGCCTTGCCTGTCGCGTCGCTGCGGAACGCCATCAGGACGCCGCCCACGTGCAGTGACGTCAAGGGCCGGCAGGTGACGAACAGTTCGTCCGGGGAGCCGGTGCACAGGGCGTGGGCCGGGGCGGTCAGAGGCTGCGAGGAGACGTAGCCGACCACATTGCCCTGCCGGTCGGCGACTTCCAGGGCGTGCCAGCCGCGCGGCACCCGCAGCGTCAGTCCCCCGAGCCCGGGCAGGTGAAGGGCCGTCAGCCCGGCGTCGACGGTCGCCGAGACCGTGGGCGAGGGCGTCGGCGTGGGAGAGGCCGCGTACGAGGGCGCCGCCGCGGGTGTCGCGGCCCGGTCCGTTCCGTTCTGCGGTGACCGCAGCCCCGGTAGGACGACGGCGAGGGCCACGACGGCGGTGAGCGCGGCGGCCGTGCCGAACGCCGCCCGGCGCCGCCGTGCGCGCCGCCGGACCCGCAGCGCGATCCGGACCAGCCGGTCGGCGGGCGTGGCCGGCTGCGGCACGGTGTCCCTCAGGAGGAGCCGTACGGCCCGCTCCGCCTCGCTCCACCGCTCGTCAGCCGCGGTGCGCATCTGCCTCACTCCCCTTCACCGGCCGGGACGTCGCCGCGCGTTCCGTGCGCGGCGGCGGGCACAGTGCCCACGCTCGCCTCAACCGGGCGAAGGCCCCTTTCGGTTGCCCGCGGGCGCGGAGTTCCTCCGGCACGGCCATGTCCGCGCCCGCAGTGATGTGCGCCACATCGTGAACGGGGGCTACGCCCTGCCCGGCGGTCCACCGGGTCCGGCGCCGCCCTGGGCACGGTCGTCGTGGTCGTCGTGGCGGCCGTGAACCACTGGACTCCGGTCCTCGACCTCCGCCTCGCCCTCGGCGCCCCGGTCGCCGGAGCCCTCGTCGGGCTGCTCGCGGGCCTCTACCCCTCGCTCCGGGCGGCCAGGACGGAGCCCGTGGACGCCCTGCGCGCGCCCTCCTGAGCGGCTTCCCCGCCCGTCGCCGAGGTCATCCGGCGGTGCCGGAGGCGCCCCGCTCCTCGGCCGCGGCGCGGCGGAACTCCGCGTTGATGCGCTGGGCTTCCTCGAGTTGGTCCTCGAGGATGATGATGCGGCAGGCGGCCTCGACCGGCGTGCCCTGGTCGACGAGTTCGCGGGCGCGGGCGGCGATCCGCAGCTGGTAGCGGGAGTACCGGCGGTGTCCGCCCTCCGAGCGCAGCGGGGTGATGAGGCGGGCCTCGCCGATGGAGCGGAGAAAACCCGGGGTGGTGCCGAGCATCTCGGCGGCCCGTCCCATGGTGTACGCGGGGTAGTCGTCGTCGTCGAGACGATCACTGAGCGGAGTGTCCTCGGTCATTCTCACCTCGTTGTGCGACGCGTCGTGAGGTCCCGGTGCCTCACGGCGCCGGGGCCCCGGGGGAAATTCAACACCATTCCCCGGTCTCCGAGCGGTGGCGACCTTCCGCTCGAACGGACCCCTGACGCGACGAGGGCCCGACCGGCATGCGCCGGTCGGGCCCTTTGCTCTGCTCGTCGATCACACCGGCGAGGGGAGTCCCAGCAGCACCGATGCCTCCTCGAGCGGGCTGAGGGCGGGCGCGGCCGAGGTCTCCGGGGCGGCGGCCCGGCACGTGAAGCCGAGACGCGTCATGGCCCGGGTGACCTCCGCGGCCGTGAAGTCGCGGCGGTCCTGCCGGGTGATGACTTCGCCGACCTGCTTCACGGGGTACTGGCGGCGGCCGATGATCACGGACTCACCCGTGATCGGTTCGGGCTTGACGCCCTTCATCGACGCCAGGACTCCGTTCTTGGTCAGTTCGAACGGGAAACGGGCGATGACGCAGCGCATGGTGCCTCACAGGTGGGGAGGGAACGGGACCGGGCGGCGGGGCGGTTGGTCCTAGGCTGCCGCGTCGAAGGTGGACCGCCGGGTCGAGCGGCGCGCCGGCCGGCCGGTCCTGCGGTTCTCGGTGGCGCCGTGGTTCTCCGTGCTGCGGCTGCGCCGGCCGCGGGGGCCGGGGACGCTGCGTCCCGTGCGCTCGGCCACCGGTGCGGTGATGACGACCGGGACGCCCGACGGGGTCCGCGCGCCGGTGATGCGGCTCAGCTCGGCCTCGCCGGAGCGGACCTGGGTGGTCCGGGGGCGGATCCCGGCGTGCACCATGAGACGGTCCATGTCGCGGCGCTGGTCGGGCGTGACCAGGGTGACGACCAGGCCGGACTCCCCGGCGCGAGCGGTGCGGCCGCCGCGGTGCAGGTAGTCCTTGTGGTCCGTGGGCGGGTCCACGTTGACCACCAGGTCGAGGTTGTCGACGTGGATGCCGCGTGCCGCGACGTTGGTCGCCACCAGCACCGTGACGTGCCCGGTCTTGAACTGCGCCAGGGTCCGGGTGCGTTGGGGCTGCGACTTGCCGCCGTGCAGCGCGGCCGCCCGTACACCGCTGTTCAGCAGGTGCGTGGTGAGCCGGTCGACGGCGCGCTTGGTGTCCAGGAACATGATCACGCGGCCCTCGCGCGCCGCGATCTCCGTCGTCGCCTGGTTCTTGTCCGCGCTGTGCACGTGGAGCACGTGGTGCTCCATCGTGGTGACCGCGCCCGCGGACGGGTCGACGGAGTGCACCACCGGGTCGGACAGGTAACGGCGGACCAGGAGGTCCACGTTGCGGTCCAGGGTGGCCGAGAAGAGCATCCGCTGCCCCTCCGGACGCACCTGGTCCAGCAGCTCCGTGACCTGCGGCATGAAGCCCATGTCGGCCATCTGGTCGGCCTCGTCGAGGACGGTGATGCCGACCTGGTCCAGGCGGCAGTCGCCGCGTGCGATGAGGTCCTTCAGCCGGCCCGGCGTCGCGACCACGACCTCCGCGCCGTTGCGCAGCGCACCGGCCTGCCGGCCGATCGACATGCCGCCCACCACGGTGGCGAGACGCAGCTGCACCGAGCGGGCGTAGGGGGTGAGCGCGTCGGTGACCTGCTGGGCCAGCTCCCGGGTCGGCACCAGCACCAGGGCCAGCGGCTGCCGGGGCTCGGCCCGCCGGCCGGCCGTACGCGCCAGCAGCGCCAGGCCGAAGGCGAGGGTCTTGCCGGATCCGGTGCGCCCGCGGCCGAGCACGTCGCGGCCCGCGAGCGAGTTCGGCAGCGTCGCCCCCTGGATCGGGAACGGCACGGTCACGCCCTCGCTGACCAGCGCGGCCAGCAGCTGCTTCGGCATGTCGAGATCGGCGAACGCCTCGACGGCCGGGAGCGCCGGGGTGGTCGTCACCGGCAGGGCGAACTCGCCCTGCGGCGCGGCCGGACGGCGCCGCTGACCGCCCGAACGGCTCGGAGCGCCGGAGCGGTTGGAGCTGTAGGTCTTGCCACCCGCGCGGCTGCCGCCGGTGCCGGTGCCGGAACTGCCGGAACGGGTACGGGTGTAACGGTCGTTCGTACGTGTGCGGTTCATGGAGAACCTTCCTCGAAGCGGCACGCATCAAGGAATTTCTGCGGCGATGAACAGCACAGAGAATCGCAAGTACGGGCCGGAAAAGAAGCGAAAACGGATCCGACCCGGCGGAGAACGCTCGCGGGTCGAGGCGCCGAAAGGGTCGGCGCGATCCTGGTGGGAGAATGCGGGGCGGGCAGTGTGCGGTACGTCCCTGTGGCTGTCGCGGCGCGACGCCGAGGGAAACATCCGTCATGGGGCGGGTTCATCGACCCGCCGGAATGCCGCTGCCCCGCTGGTCGTCGCGGCGCGACGCAGGGGCCGCGCCCGGAAGGGCAACACGCCGAGGCCCGCACCCCTTGGTGCGGGCCCCAGCGGCGAACTGCGCGTGCGGTGATCAGGCGGGAACGATGTTCTCGGCCGTCGGGCCCTTCTGGCCCTGCGCGATGTCGAAGCTCACCTTCTGGCCTTCGAGCAGCTCGCGGAAGCCCTGGGCGGCGATGTTCGAGTAGTGGGCGAACACGTCAGGCCCGCCGCCGTCCTGCTCGATGAAGCCGAAACCCTTTTCCGCGTTGAACCACTTCACGGTGCCAGTAGTCATGTGTCAAATCTCCTTCGGGCAGTGCCCGGAATCCGCACTGTGCGGACTCCGCGTCGCTGTGATGATGACCCTGCCCGGGAAATGACCGGAAATGCACAGCACTTCCACCGGCGTGGAGACCGGTGAACGCACCGGAAGTTCTTGGGTATCACAACTGCAACTGCTTCGACAGTAGCACGGAGCGATCGACCGTGCGCGGTGGATAATTACGCTCCGCCTGTTGTGCCAGAAAGCCTCACCGCGCGTCGCGTAAATTTCTCTCTTCGCCACCGCAGATATTGACGCGCCCCGACATCGTTTTCCCCGGTGGCCCCCGGGTCCTCGCCCGCCCCGCCGCGGCCCCGCGACACGCTCGGAGCGCGCCCCGCGGGTGCCGTCGGCGGGTGGACAAGTTCACGCGGCCTCGAGGCGGCCCACGGGCGCCGGCGGGGCCGTTCCGGCAGGTCAGGGCGGGGTGCGGGGCGCCGTGCGGAGGTCTGTCCGTCATTCGTGCGCATGTTCGAGCCTATGCGCCGGGCATCCCACCACGCATACTGGCTGCAATGACGAAAAGATCCGCGCCCCCGCGCCACTTGCCCACGAGCCCCTTCAAGGCGCCCGCCGAACCGGTCCTCAAGCAGTTCGCCGTGGGGGACCGTGTCTCCCACGACCAGCACGGCCTTGGAAAAGTCATGGCCGAGGAGGCCGCGGGCGGGGCACTGCTCGTCGACTTCGGTTCCCAGCTGACGCGCATCGTCAGCCCCTACTACGGCATGCACAAGCTCTGACCACGCGACCCCTCACCGGTGGCCTCGACTACCGTCGGGCCACCCCTTCGCGTGCCCTGCGACGCTGTGCCGGGCACGCGACCGCCTGACGGTACGCGGCAGGCCGCTCAGGCATGCCCGGGAGCCGGCGGGCCTCAGAGCCGGACCGCCCCCAGCCACACCGCCGCCGCCGCGGCGAGCAGCAGGACGATGTTGAGCCCGATCACCCGCACCTCCCCCCGGGACAGGTGCAGGACCGTCCCGCCGATCTGTATCAGGACCAGGCCGACGGCCGCCGCGATCGCGAGCCCGGGTGCCACCCCCGTCAGGGGCGGCAGGACGAGTCCCAGCGCGCCGAGGACCTCCAGCCCGCCGATGACCCTGACCAGCGGCATCGGCACGCGGTCCACCCAGCCCATCATGGGCCGCAGTCGCTCCCGCGTCTGAAGGAGCTTCTTGCCCCCCGCATAGGCGTAGAACAGGGCGAGGAGCCCGGCGACGATCCAGTACGCGACGTGCATGATGGCCCCCACACGATGGTCTCGAAACGCGAGTGGCCACATCATGGGTCAGCGCCGGACGCCGTACAAAAGGCACACGGATGTGAGCAACGCACAAGGAGTTGTCATGTCGCAGTACGAGCACACGTGCATGATCCGCGGGGACGGCGGCCGGACCGTGCGCGCCGTACTGGACCGGATCTGCGACAAGTGGACGCTGCTCGTGGTGGCCACGCTCGACGGCGGACGCATGCGCTTCACCGAACTCCACCAGCACATCCCCGGCATCTCGCAGCGGATGCTGACCCTGACCCTGCGCAACCTGGAGCGGGACGGCCTCGTCTCCCGCACCGCCTACGCGGAGGTGCCGCCGCGCGTCGAGTACGCGCTGACCTCCCTGGGGAAGAGCCTCATCCCTCCCGCACTGGCCCTCGCGGGCTGGGCCATGGAGCACAACGCGGAGATCCAGGCCAGCAGGGCCGCGTACGGCCCGCGGGCGGACTGAACCGGGCTTCGACGCGGCCGGCCGCCGGGAACGGTGAAACATTTCGGCGGCCCCACCGCATTAGTGGGGTGAGGCCGGTGTCGACGACTGCGGGGGCATGATGGGGCAGGGACGGGCGAAGGACTACGCCGAGTTCGCGGAGGCGCGGGCGGGGCACCTCTACCGTTCCGCCTGCCTGCTCACCGGTGGTGACACCCACCTCGCCGAGGACCTGGTCCAGGAGACGCTCGGCCGCCTGTACGTCAGTTGGCGACGGGTCTCCCGCGTCGGCAACCCCGCCGGGTACGCCCAGACCACCCTCACCCGTGTCTTCCTCGCCCACCAGCGGCGCCGCAGCAGCAAGGAACGGGCCACGGACGTCCTCCCCGACCTCCCGGACCCGCGGAGCACCGGCGCGGACCCGCTCCTGCGGCTGACCCTGGTCGAAGCGCTGGGCCAACTGTCCCCCAAGGACCGGGCCGTGGTCTTCCTGCGCTACTGGGAGGACCGCAGCATCGAGGAGACCGCCGATGTGATGGAGGCCAGCTCGGCCGCGGTGCGCACGCGCTGCAACCGCGCCCTGGGCCGGCTCCGGGCGCTGGTCGGTGACGCCATCGGCGAGTACGCGTCACCCTGACCGGCCGCAGGCCATTTCCCCCATTCCGACAACCGTGCAGAGACGGCGGTTCGCCATGCCCGTTGAAGACCACAAGGAACACGACGACCTCTTCGAGGACCAGCTCGGGGAAGCCCTCCTCCACGCCGGTGGAGACTACGAGACGGACCGCAGGGCCCTGGTCGCGGCCGGGACGGCACGCGGCCGCACGCTCCTGCGGCGGCGCAGGGCAGCCATCGCGGCAGGCGTGGCCGCGGTCGCCCTCGTCGGCGTGGGCGGATCGCTCCTCGTCCCCTCGGGCGGCGACGGGGGCGGCAGGCAGACCGTGGCCGCCGGACGGCCGACCCCGCCCCCGCCCTCGGAGAACGACGGAGAGATCTCCGCCGCCGATCTGATCAGCACCCTCAAGGGACTGTTGCCCAAGGGCGAGTTCCGTGAGGAGCAGGGGCGCGGCGTCGGGGCACGGCCGGGGCCGTACGCGCAGCTCGTGTACGACGACGGCAAGGGAGGCGGCGCGGTCTCCGTGGGCCTGGGCCGCGTCGAGCCGGGCAGCGAGCAGGCCCGCGAACTCGCTTCCTGCCCGGACAGGATCGCGATCCCGTACGACCACTGCACCGCCACCGTACTGGCCGACGGCTCGACACTCACGCTCTTCCAGGGGTACGAGTACCCGGACCGCCGTGTGGACACGAAGTGGTGGCACGCCGACTTCGTGAGCCCTCTGGGACACCACGTCGACGTCAGCGAGTGGAACGCCGAGGCCGAGAAGGACGCGCCGGAAACCAGGGACGAACCTCCCCTGTCCATGGCGCAGTTGACGAAGGTCGCCACGGCCACGGCCTGGCGCAAGGCCATCGACGCCATTCCCAAGGACCCCCGGCAGGTCCCGCAGGCCCCGTCGTCCGACCCCGACGGCGGCGCGGTCCGTCACACCCTCGTCTCCCTGCTCCCCAAGGGGGTCACGGTGGTCACGAAGGGCAGCCCGCAGGACGGTTTCGCGGATCTCGTGCTCGACGACGGCAAGGGCAGGAGCCTGGTCCAGATCAATGTGCAGCCCCGCATGTCGGACGTCGAGGGCGAGCTCTTCGGTTCCGACGCCGAGGTCCTGCCCGACGGCACGAAGGTGGTGTCGCACCAGGAACCGGGCGAGAAGGGCGGGGCAGGGGTCGTCATGTGGACCGTCGACACGATCCGGCCCGACGGGCTGCGGGTGGTGGTCAGTGCCTTCAACGCCGGCGACCAGCACAGCGCCGCGACGCGCGACACCCCCGCGCTGACCATGAAGCAGCTCAGGGCGATCGCCACCAGCGCCAAGTGGAAGAAGCTGGTCTGATCCCCCGCGGGAGCGAGCCGGTACTGCGCTCGCTCACCGCAGTCGCAGTGGCCGTGCCGGCAGGGAGCCGGCACGGCCGCTCGGCGTCCCGCGGGATCCGGGCGATGCCGCGTCCTGCTCAGTCCCGTGCCGCGGCCGCCCACTCCCGTGCGGCGTCCGCGCCCCAGCTCGCCAGCAGGCCCAGTGCCTCCTGCGACGCCGAACCGGGCTCGGCGTGGTACGTCGACAGCGACTGCTCCGCATCGTCGGGGAGCGCGAACGACTCGTAGCGCAGGGTCAGTTCACCGGCGAGCGGGTGCGTCAACCGCATGCTGCCGTGCGACTTCCTCCTGACGTCGTGGGCGGCCCAGAGCCTCCGGAAGTCCGTGCTCTTGACGGAGAGCTCCCCTACCAGCGCCGCGAGCAGCGGATCGCCGGGGTGCAGGCCGGCGTCCAGCCTCAGCTGTCCCACCACGTCCGAGGCCTTGGACTCCCAGTCGGCGAAGAGCCGCGTGGCCGCCGGGTCGAGGAAGGCGATCCTGGCCCAGTTCCGCTCCTGCGGGGCGCGCGCCGCCCAGTCGCCGAAGAGCGCGGACGCGGTGCGGTTCCACGCCAGGACGTCGGTGCGGCGGCCCCAGACGTACGCGGGTACGCCCTCCAGCGCCGTCAGCAGATGCAGGAGCGCGGGCCGTACCTGCTGCCGCCGCGCCTCGGGCCGTTGCTTGCGATGCCTCGGCTTGGCGAGGTGCAGCAGATGGTCGTGCTCCGCGTCGGAGAGCCTGAGCGCAGCGGAGATCGCGTCCAGTACCTCGACCGAGACGTTGTGGCCGTTGCCCTGCTCGAGGCGCGTGTAATACGCCACGGAGACACCGGCGAGCTGTGCCAGCTCCTCCCGCCTCAGGCCCGGCACCCGGCGCCGGCCGTACTCCGCGAGCCCCACGTCGGCGGGCTTCAGCCGGGCCCTGCGGGTGCGCAGGAACTCGTTCAGTTCCGCGCGCAGGTCGAGGCGCCGCTCCTGGCCGGGCGGTTCACGGCCGGGTTCGGTGCCGGTGTGCGGGGCGGAGTGGGTGGCCATGGCCTCCAGTATCCCGCCGGCCGCCGGACGGATCCTGTCCCTGCCAGTGGTACGCACACCGAACGTGGGCAGAGCAGGGCTCTGGGTAACGCCGCATCGCCGGAGCAGCCTGAACGCGTCCCCGGGAAACCGCCCGGGGTCACCCGACCGGGGGCCGGCAGTCGGCCCGACCGAGGCCGTTCCGGATCGCGTGCCGCCTTCGGCCCGTGCGTCCACCGCCGGGTCACCCTCAGCCCATGGACAGAACGCATGACGCAGACAACCCTTGCCCCGCCCACCCGACAGCGCGGGCGGGACCGCCTTCCTCGCACGGCCCTGTTCGGCCTCTTCCTCAGCGGGTTCGTCGGCATCCTCACCGAATGCCTGCCGGCCGGCCTGCTGCCGGACATCAGCGGCACGCTGCACACGAGCGTCTCGCTCACCGGCCAGACCGTGACGATCTACGCCGCCGCCACCGCGATCGGAGCCATCCCGCTGGCGCGGGCGACGTCCCACTGGCCCCGCAAGAACGTGCTCCAGCTCGCGCTCGCCACCGTCGCCGTCACCAACGCACTCACCGCCCTGTCCGGCGACTACGCGCTGACCCTGGTGATCCGGTTCGTCGCCGGTCTGGGCACCGGGCTCATCTGGCCGCTCCTCGGCGGTTACGCCGCTCGCCTCGCGCCCGAGGGGAGGCAGGGCCGTGCCATCGCCATCGCCCTGGCCGGGACCCCGGTCTCCCTGGCGCTCGGCATCCCCGCGGGAACCTGGCTGGGCGGCCTCGGCGGCTGGCAGCTCGCCTTCTGGGCATCCGCCGCGCTGACCGCGCTGACCATGGTGTGGATCCTGGCGACGCTTCCGAACCTGGAAGGCCGGCCGGCGGACCAGCGCGTGAAGGTCTCGCGGGTCCTGGTGACTCCCGGGCTGCGCGTCATCCTGACGGCGCTTGCCGCCTACATGATCGCGCACAACATCCTGTACACCTACGTCACCGACTTCCTCAGGCACCTGGGCATGGGCGGTCAGACGGGCTGGGTGCTGTTCGCCTTCGGTGCCACGTCCATCCTGACCGTTCTGGTGGTCGGCACCCACATCGACCGCCACCTCCGCAAGCTCGTCGTGGCCAGCACCGCACTCTTCGCGATCGCCGTGCTCGTTCTGGCCCTGTTCTCCGGTGTGCCGGTGCTGATCTATGCGGCCGCCGCGGCGTGGGGCCTCGCGTTCGGCAGCTCGCCGAGCCTGTTCATCGGCGCCGCCATCAACGCGACGGGAGCGGCCGCGGACGTCGCCCAGTCGATCACCATCACGGTCTTCTCCGCGTCCATCGCCCTCGGCGGCCTCCTCGGCGGCGTCCTGGTCGCGGACCTGGGCGCCGCCTCGATCACTTGGGCGTCGCTGGCCCTGCTGGCCGTGGCCGCCGCGGCCGTTGTCGGCGGAAAGAAGCACGCTTTTCCCGGCAGCGCCTGACCGGCGGGCGGGACCGGCCCGTCGGGCACGCCCACCGCGGTGGGCGTGCCCGACGGCGCTTCCGCGTGCGTCAGCGCACGTGGACCGTCACCGTGACGGTCTTGAGGACCGCGGGCAGCTTCGTGGTGTCGACCTTCAGGATCTCGCCGTTGTCGGTACGGCCCGTGGGCGGCAGCACCTTCTGGTGGACGGTCCACTTGCCGTCGGGGTCGACGGCGATGGTGTCGATGCCGAAGTCGTCGTCGTTGGCCAGGTACAGCGTCCGGCCGCCGTCGGTGGTGGCGACGCCCTCGACCTTGTCGTGCGCGAAGAACGCGCCGGTGGGGTCGAGCTGGCTGACCAGCATGCCGACGTTGACGTACGGCTGCTTCTGGGCGACGTTGACGCCGGCGCCGGTGAGCGCGGCGAGGGCCGCGTTGGTGCCGTTCGTGCCGACCAGCGCCTCGGGCGACTTGCCGCCGATCGTCAGGCCGCTGACGTCGGTCGCCCCGTTGATGTCGACCTGGTTAAGTGTCTTCTGGGCGAACGGCTCGAAGCTGCCGTCGCGCTCGTCGATGAGGAACTTCGTGCCGGACAGCGCGGTGATCTCGCTGTTGGCGGCGCCTGTGCTCGCCGGGTTGTCCAGCAGGTACAGGTACTGCTTGGTCCGGTAGGTGCGCAGGTCGACCGTGACGATGCGGGTCGGCGCGACGTTGGCGGCCTTGAGGCTGCCGAGGTCCGGCTGCTGGAGCGCGGACTGCATGACACCCACCAGGGTGGAGCCGTCCGGGGTGACGGTCAGGCCCTCCATGCCCTTGTTCTTCGCGCGGAAGGCGAGTTCGGCCGGCAGGTACCCGACGACCTTGTGGGCGGCGTTGTCCGGGCTGTTCCGGTACGGCGTCAGCCGGCCCAGCTCGTAGCCGTTCCTGTCGAAGTGCGTGAGGTACGGGCCGTACTCGTCCGAGACCCAGAACGAGCCGTCGGACAGCGCCACCAGGCCCTCGGAGTCGTAGCCGTAGGGGTCCCGCGCGATGGGCGTCGGCGTGCCGCCGTTGGCGTTCGTCGCGGCGACGTCGTCGATGACCTCGCTCGTGTCGTGCGGCGGGCGGCCGCTGTACTTCACGCCGCCGAGGCTCTTCGGCCCCTTGAGGGTGACCTGCTCGAGCAGCTCGGCCTTGCCGTCCACGAGCTTGAACTCGCCGATCTCCGGCGTGAAGTCCGGGACCATCTCGGATTTGTTGCCGTCGGGGGCGTCGGCGTTCGGGCCGCGGTCGGTGAGACCGTAGAAGTGGCCCGGCTTGCCCGGCACCGGGGCGAGCGAGGAGCCGAAGCCCTCACCGGAGAGCTCGGTGGTCGTACCGGCCGGCCCGGCGACATGGCCGAGCGGCGGCAGGGGGGCGCCGTTGGCCTGGGCGTCCTCGAACAGCTGCACCGCGTCGGTCGTGCTGTACGTGAAGGTGTCCGTGCCCGTGAAGCCGGAGTTCGGCGTGTACGTGAACGTGCCGTCCGCGTCGACCGCCACCTTGCCGTTGGCCGGGTCGGTGTGCCGTACGACCGCGGTCGCGCCGGAGTCGTTCCGCAGCACATCGCCCGTCACCCGGCCGTGGCCGGAGAAGGAGTCGGCGACCGCCCCGAAGTCGTGCGACGGGGCCCACAGCCAGCCACCGGAATGGGCCGCGGCCGTACCCGTGCCCGCCACGGCGATGGTGGCACCGATCGCGATGACGAGCCGGATGCGCTTGCGAGAGAAGCGTCTTGAAGTCATACCCCTGAACTTGACTGCCAGTGGTGAACTTTGAGGTGGTCCCGGGTGAACCATTGGTTCACAAAGCACTGGCGCTTCGAGCCCGCCCACCTTGCCGAGGTCGACGATCGGGTGGGGCGGCACACCGCGCCGCCCCACCCGTGGCGTGTTCCGGTCAGCGGACCGTTCGCGCGGCCTCTTCGATGACGCGGGTGACGGCGTCCGGGTGGGACACGGTCACGGCGTGGGAGGACCGGACCTTCTCGATGTGCGCATGGGCGCGCTCGGCCATCCAGACCTGGAGCTTCTGCGGGATGATCCGGTCGTTGGTGCCCACCAGGGCCCAGGACGGGATGGTCTTCCAAGCGGGCTCGCCGGAGGGCTCGTTGAGCGCGGTGCCGGTCCCGGGGCGCTGGGTGACCGCCATCAGGTCGGCGGTCGCCGCGGGGACGTCGGCGCCGAACGCCTGGCGGAACCTGGACTGGTCGATGTAGAGGTCGACGTCCTTGGATCCGTCGGGGTCGGTGATCGGGACGGGACGCAGCACCTTGCCGATGACGCTGTCCGGGGCCTTGTTCGCCAGGTCGTTGGCGCTCTCGCCCTTGTCGGGGAGGAAGGCGTCGGCGTACACCAGCGCCTTGACCTTGTCGGAGCCGGCGGCGGCGTTGCTGATCACCGCCCCGCCGTAGGAGTGCGCGGCGAGGACCACCGGCCCCTCGATGCTCGCCAGCAGGTTCTTCACGGAGGCCGCGTCGCCGCTCACGCTCCGCAACGGGTTGGCCGCGGCCACCACCGGGTAGCCGTCCTTCTTCAGCCTCTTGATGACCCCGTTCCAGCTGGAGGAGTCGGCGAACGCACCGTGGACGAGGACGACGGTCGGCTTGACGCGCTGCGGATGTGGGGCCTTGGCGGCGTTCGCCGAGCCGACCGACGTGGCGACCAGGCCGGCGGCGACCGCTGCCGTGGCGGTGAGGGCGAGCGGGGTGCGGGCACGCCGGTACAGCGAATGACGGGGCATGGGGGGTCCTTTCGAGGCCGAAATTCCAGCCATGTGCGGACAAATCGACACGGCTGTGGTTGCGGCGGGATGCTGCCGCAAGTCAGGGAGAGGTGGACCGCGGGCGGCAGGTGGGAACCGGCTGTGGCCGGGCATCGACGCGGCTCGGCGCGTCGAGCGGTTCGCCCACGGCTCATCGTGTCGGTGGGGCCGATGAGCGGGGCGGAAAGGGGGCAGCCCTGTTCTCCCGGGCGCCGGGTCCGGGCTCAGCTGCTGCGGAGGGCGGTGCGCAGCGTGTGAACGGCCAGCTCCACCGCGGCAGTTGCCGCCTGTGTGGGCCGAAGCGGGTTGAGCATCATGAAGTCGTGGAGGATGCCGTTGTAGCGGACGCTCGTGGTGGGGACGCCGGCCCGGGTCAGCTTGCGGGCGTAGGCCTCGCCCTCGTCGCGCAGCACGTCGTTCTCGTCCACGATGACGAGCGCGGGCGGCAGGCCCTCCAGCTCCTCCAGGCTCGCCCGCAGCGGCGAGGCGGTGATCTCGGCCCGCTGGGCGGGGTCGGTGGTGTAGCAGTCCCAGAACCAGGCCATGCCCTTCGCCGTGAGGAAGGGGCCGTCCGCGAACTCCCGGTAGCTGTCGGTGTCCTGGGCCGCGTCCGTGACCGGGTAGTACAGCGACTGGTGCACGAAGGACACGTCGCCGCGCTGCTTGGCCATGAGGGTCAGCGCGGCGGTCATGTTGCCGCCGACGGAGTCGCCGGCCACCGCCAGGCGTGAGGCGTCCAGGCCTTCCTCGGCGCCCTTCGCGGTGATCCATTGAGCGGTCGCGTACGCCTGCTCGATGGCGACCGGGTACGCGGCCTCCGGCGAGCGGTCGTACTCGACGAACACGACGGCGGCGTTCGCCCCGACCGCCAGCTCACGCACCAGACGGTCGTGGGTGCCCGCGTTGCCGAGCACCCAGCCGCCGCCGTGCATGTAGAGGACGACCGGCAGCGCGCCCTCACTGCCGACGGGCTTGACGACGCGTACCCGCACATCGCCCACCTCGGCGGGCACCGTGATCCACTGCTCCGTCACATCAGGCTTCGCCACCGGCGCCGCCTGCAGGTCGTCCAGGACCTTCCGGGCGCCCTCCGGACCGAGCTCGTGAAGGAACGGCGGGTTGGCCGTCGCGTCCGCGAGCTCCTGGGCCGGGGGCTCCAGAACGGGATGAGTCATCGATGCACTCCTTGGTTCGGCGGGCTCCTGCCTGCTTTCACACTTGTGACAAGAGCACGCGCCAACGTGTGACACGCACCGGGGCGAAACGGCCAGGAACCCGGTGAAAGGGATCTCGGATTGCCCTGTGACCTGGGGCTTCGCGATTTCCATGGAGTCCGCACGGTGGTCGGTGGGCGGGCGCCCGAGCCTCCGCGTCGTCGACGTCTCGTCGGCCGTGGTCCACCACCCGGTCGGGCATGCGTCGCACGGGCATGTCCCGTATCAACGGCCCTTCTGTGAAGGGAGGTTGGACGGTGGTCCGGCGGTGACAGTGCCACCACGCTCCAGTGATGGTTCACCTGCGTGGATCCATACAGCGCCAGCTGCCGAGGCCGACAGCGGATACCGCATCCCGGATACGGGACAGGCAGCGAAGGCGCACCAGTTCATCGTTCCCGGGGGGAATCGTCATGTCTGCTCGACGTATCGTTCTTGCGCTCAGCGACGTCAGTCACAACGACGTCGCCCGCGGCTGGCACCACGCCCACGCCCTCATCGCGTGAAGCCGGCCTCGCGGTCGGCGGCGGCGACCTCGCGGTGAAACCGTTGGTGGACCCAGTGGCGCTCGCCGAGGAGGTCCATCCGGCCCCATCGGCCCGAGACCGGACCGAGCCGAGTACGGCGCGGCAACGTGGCCACCAAGGACTGCGGCCTGGCGCCACCGGAGAGTTTGCTGCTCTCCAGCACGTAGACGGCGTCCCGGGTGACCGCGACGCAGCGGTACGTGATCCAGAACATCGTCAGCCCTGTGAGGTAGGTGACGAGGAAGAAGCCGAAGTTCGGCGCGGCTTGGCAGATGAACACCTGCCGGATCTCGCTTCCCTCCGGCAGGAAGGGCGCCGAACGCTCCACCAGGTCGGGTCGTGGGCTCACGTGATCGTCAGGGCGATGAGTCACCGGCCATTGGTACCACGGTCGTCGTCACACCCGTCCAGGTGCCCGAGGGGCAGACGCTTTCGGGCCGGATCGGTCGGAGGACGTGCGTGGCACCACCACCAGATCTAACCTCTCACGATCTCCCCGATGGCGGCCTTCATGTCCCGGGACCCCACCATGAGGCCGGCGATCTTTCCCACCGTCTCGGCCATCCACCGCGGCTCGCCAAGTTGTGCCGCCCGACCGCATTCGACGGTCTGCTCGAGGAGCGCCTCGGCCTGGCGAATCTCCGACGTGCGGTATTTCCTGGGCGGATGCGAGAAATGCGCGACCCAGTCCTCGTACGGTTTTCGCAACGTCGCCGCGAGACAGGCCTCTGCTCCTCCGTGACGGGAGGCTCCCGTGAGGGCCAGGGCGAGGTCCGTAAAGGCGGCGAGCGCCCTTGAGTTTCCCCGTCGGCCGGCTTGGGCCGAGAGGCGAAGGTCCATGAGTCGGGACCAGGGGACGATCTGGACCTCGGCCCCCTTGACCCGATGACTGAGGCCCTGTTGCTGGAACCTGAGGTGCTTGCCCTCGCGGGCGGTCGCGTCGCCGATGATCCACTCGCCTGCGATGTATTCCAGAGGACCCAGAACAAGAGCGGTCATCGGTCACCCGTCCACTGTCGATCACTACGTGACGTTGATGTGAGCCGTCGATGTCGGACGGTTCACACCGAGTTTGTACACGGGACTCCGGCCGCCGACCCTATGCTGCGGCGGTGATCCTGGGAATGGTCTTCTTCTTGGTGGTGGGGACGTGCTTGACCGTCGCCCACTGCGTCAAGCGGCGGTGGCGCATCGCGGCCCTGTATGCGCTGGGCCTGCTGTGCGCGGAGCTGGCGCTCGCGGCGCACGCGACCGGAGAGCTGTGGCTCACTGTTGCCGGGACGGTCGTGGGGCTTGTGGGTTTCGGCCTGCAGGTCGTCTGGTCGCGGCGTGGCGACGAGGGGGCCTCCCGCGCGAACCGCACGGAGTGAGGGGCGACAAGGGCCCGCAGGCGATCCGCAGCGTGCGGCAGTCGCACCCTGATCGGGCCCCACATCCACCGACGGCCTCCCGAGGTGGATCCACCACACACCGCCGCCTCGGCCGGCGGGACCGGACGTCGGGCCACGAGACGTTTCCTGCCACGTGGTGCAGCCAACGAGGAAGCCCCGGGCTGCTACGCCCGGGGCTTCCTCGTCGAGTAGGTGACGAGAATCGACCTCGCGCTCTGAGCTTGGGAAGCACCGGCCACAACGGGCGTGGGACGGGCGCTGACCTGGCATGAACGGCGGCCTGTGCTGCTTTGACGGAGCCCGCAGCAAACCCTGGCGGGCCGTGGTTCACCGTTCGATCGGACGCGCGTGGGGCGGGGGCAGGACTCTGCCCATTGGGGAGGGCGCGGCATTGCCGGCCGCTACGAGAAGTTGAAGCTGCTGTCTATCGGGCCGGGCTCCTCCCGGCACATCTCTTTCCGGAGCCGACCGGTGATGCGTCGATCAGGAACTCTCGACGAAGCGGACGGACCACGCGTAGCCGCTCAAGCAGTCGTGCGGGACGCGTCGGACTTCTCTGACCTGGCAACCGTCGTGGGCGTACTTGCGGGAGAACCGGTCGAGGCGTTGCTCCTCGGTGAGATCCTCCATGGACAGTGGTGCTCCGACGACGAGGTCTTCGTGGATGACCTCTTGCGCGCCACCATCCGAGCAGGAAGAGCAATGATGCGTTTTCGGTAGGGCCATGGGCTCAGTGTCCTCCTGACGCGGATGCCCGACGTACACACCACGCAATGACCGCACCGTGCCGTGCGCAGCCCGACGGCGGGGCGTTGGCTTCGGCGCGATCCGAACCCTCATCGGCGGCGCAAAACGACCCGAGTACGTGGGGTCGGCGGCTCGACGCAACGTCGCCGCTGTGGATGTCACGACAGAGGGCGGCAGGCTTCAGCAGCGGATACGCGTACTGGGGCCCTTCGTGAAGTCGTTCGGAATCAGGCCGCTGGAGTCCTCAGCCCAAGAGATTGCCGCAGTGTTCCCCTGCCGTGGAATGTTCGGTGCTTCCGGTGTGGGATTTCGCACCGGACAGGTCGGATCCAGGCTCGGGAACCACCGGCCGGGTCGGGGCCGCCCGGCAGACTTCCTGCTCGACCGTTGGTGCGGGCCTGCTCCGCTGTCCAGCGGTCGACCGTGACTGACCGCCCGTTCTGGGCACAGTTCTGGCACACGCACGGTGGGCCGCGGACCAAGGAACCGGTTTTTCCAGAGCCGCGTCCAACGGGCAGGAGAAGGGGGGTACGGCGTGATAGCTCAGAGCAGCGCCTGCCGCCGCCGTGTGGCGGCTGTTTCGGCCCGCTCGTGGCTCGTCGCGGTAGCGGCCACGTCCTTGCTGGGCGCCGGTTGCGGCATGTTGGGCGATCCGGTGAAGGAACGCTGGGCGTCCAGAACCGAGTTTTCGAGTTGTGGCGAAGTGAGTTTGGATCAGGGAGAAGAAATAAAGAGGAAGGCGGTGCGGGAGATCTCCTGCCTCCGGCAAGCCCTCAAGAGCGGCGAGAGCGCAGAGCTGAAGGTGGCTTATCTCACTACCGAGGGTGATCCGATGCGCGAGTACTACCGCTTGACGCCCCAACGCAGGCTTGAGCTGTACACCGACAGTACGGACGACCGCTACTCGGACCAGAAGTGGTCGTTCGCCGAGTGCTGCACGCCGGAATGGTTGGCTGAGATTTCCTGCGATCAGCGACCAGGTCAACTGCCAGACGCCGTCCCGACTGTCCAGGTGAGCGAACTGCCAACCGGATGAGTCCCATGTGCCGTGCGTGATGGAGGTATTGACCGTACCGCCGAGCGGCCAGCAGGATCAACAGTCTTGAAAACCGTCGTGGCAGCGATTCCCCGATTCCCCGCCTGATCGGGCACGCCAGGGACACGGACTCGGCCATGCTGCTCGTCTAGACGGCCAGGACCGCGGCGAGCAACGAAGCCGCCATTGCGGAGAAGAGCCGCGACTTCCTCCAGCCCGGTCCGGAAGCCTGCCGGGTCAGTTCCCAGATACCCACCAGTCCGCCACCGAGCCCCAACGCGTCCCGCAGCAGGAGAACGGCGGTGTGCACAGGGGGCCTCCAGTGGCTTCGAGCGGACGGGAAGGCTACCCCTTGCGGCGGTCGCGGGATTCGCCGGGGCCCCAGCTCGGAAGACTGAGGCTGCAAACCACTGAACTGGCTGTACGCCGACCTGGGAGAACGTCGGATGCTGCCTGTGTTTCCCCGTGGCTCCGCGCTCGACACGGTCGTGTCTGGCACGGCTGTGGTTTGGTTTTCGTCCCAAAACAGCCGGGAGACGCTACGCCGGCCGCCGGCCCTTTACGGCCCGCGGGGCTGTTCAGCGTGAACGCTTGGCTCTACGAGCCTGCCGACGCTTTCGATATTTGGGTCCGAGGTTGCCAGTGGCCATGGCAACCAGTGCGAAGCAGGCGGAGCTCATCCAACTCATGGGGTCATCATCGATGGTCCGGCTCATGAGCCAGAACAAGACGGTGGACACGAGCCACCACGCCGCGAACGGCCCGATCACAGGCCAGCTGGTCCACCACTTATGCACCTCCGGAGCCTACCCGCCACGCACGCACAGGCCGGCGGCGGGCGGTGTCCCGAGGCCCTCGTCAGTTCTTCTGGAATCGGTCTGCCGAGCTTGTCGCCTGCGACTTCTCGACGCGACGGGCCCTCGTCCTGCCCCACAGCCACAGCACTCCACCGAGCACGACGAGTGCCAAGGCCACACCGGCAAGGGTTGCCCTCGCTCCGATAGAGAGCCCGAGAAGTGTCGGCCCGCCATCCAAGGCGAAGCCACCACCCATCACGATGAAACCCCAGCCGAACACAGGCGATCTCGTATTCTCCGCGTTTCCTCGGCCGTTCAAAGCCAGCACGCCGAGGAGTACGAGCGCAGAGCCGGAGGCCAACATCAATGAGGCATACACGCGGGAACAGTACCGTGCGGACGGTGAAGGGACCTCGGTATGGAGTTCGGCACGGGGGCGTGGGCCCGCTGTGTACGCCTACTTCGTCCAGGGCCGGTTGTTCTGCATTGCGATCCATGCGGTCCGCGGACCTCAGGTGACGCTCTGGGGACGAGAGTTGGCAAGGTAGCCCGAGGCTGCTCGCCTGGGGGCTTTCTGGCGGAGCGGGTGACGACGGCTCGGAACCGCCCGGGCTACTCGTCGGCGGAAAAGGGCGCCCCCTTCCGGCGTTCGTCCTTCGGGCGGAAATGGCGGAAAGCCCGCTCCAAGGTCGGCTTTGCCGGAGAACTTCCGTTCTACGATCTGTGGCACACCGGCCACACGCTGGCGACGCAGTGGGGTGCCACGCTCAAGGACGCCGTGGTCCGCGCCGGCCAGTCCTCCGAGCGTGCTGGCGCTGATCTACCAGCACTCGACGCTGGAGCGGCAGAAGCAGAAGGAGGTCGCCGCCGCGCTCGACGTTCGTGTGCGGGCTGACCGCGCATCAATCGACGGGCACGACGACGGCTCATCGGGCACGCACCGGGCACGGGAGAGATGAAGAGGTCTGGACAGCAAAGAAGCCCCGGGCTGCTGGCCTGGGGCTTTCTGGTGGAGCGGGTGACGAGAATCGAACTCGCGCTCTGAGCTTGGGAAGCTCATGTTCTACCATTAAACTACACCCGCGTAAGACGCCCGTTGAGGCGGCTCATCGTCGGACACTGTACCCCATGGCCGGCCCCGGACGCATGCGTGCCGGGGCCGTCGTGTTGCCGTGGCGGGCCTGGTCGGGGGCCGGTCGGGGCCCGACCAGGCTCCGAGCGGCCCCCGGTCAGAGGTCGGACGGCGGCGTGGTGAAGGGGATGTGGAGGGGCGTCTCGCGGAGTGGCGGAGCGTGCGCCGCGGGGGCGATCGGGCGTACGGTGAGGGCCGGTTGGCCGGGCCGGGGTGGGCGGAGTGCCGTGCGGGGCAGGGGTGGGTTCATCCCCTAATGTGGCTTTCGTCGTTGAGGTACCGGGGAGAAGGGGAGCGATGGATCGCACCGTCGTTCGTTGTGCCGAAGGGCACGTATTCAGCACCGCCACGCTGCCGATGCAGAACCTGGGAGCCGGACGGCTGGGCCCGGGCCGGTTGATCAGGTGCCCGCAGTGCGCGCGCATGCGGAGTGTGGTGCCGGTGTCCGTGGCGGGCCCGGCCGAGGACGAGAAGTAAGCAGGCCGGACGGGACGCGGGGGCCCGTGGCCGATTCGGCCATGGGCCCCACCGCCGCGTAATCTGCTGGTGTGCTGCTCTCAGACAAGGACATCCGGGCCGAGATCGACAACGGACGGGTCAGGGTCGATCCGTTCGAGCCGACCATGGTGCAGCCGTCGAGCATCGACGTGCGGCTGGACCGTTTCTTCAGGGTGTTCGAGAACCACCGCTACCCGCACATCGATCCGGCCGTCGAGCAGCCGGACCTGACGCGGCTGGTGGAGCCGGAGGGGGACGACGCGTTCATCCTCCACCCCGGGGAGTTCGTGCTGGCGTCCACGTACGAGGTGATCTCGCTGCCGGACGACATCGCCTCCCGTCTGGAGGGCAAGTCCAGCCTCGGCCGGCTGGGGCTGCTGACGCACTCGACGGCGGGCTTCATCGACCCCGGCTTCTCGGGGCACGTGACCCTGGAGCTGTCGAACGTCGCGACGCTGCCGATCAAGCTCTGGCCCGGGATGAAGATCGGGCAGCTCTGCCTGTTCCGGCTGACGTCGGCGGCGGAGTTCCCGTACGGGTCGGACAAGCACGGATCGCGCTACCAGGGGCAGCGGGGGCCGACCCCCTCGCGGTCCTACCTCAACTTCCACCGGACGCAGGTGTGAGCGCATGACCGGGCCGGCGCGGGAGAACCTGACGTATGAGGCCTTCGGCGACGCCGTGCGCGAGATGGCGCAGGCGATCGCCGACGACGGCTTCGAGCCCGACATCGTGCTGTCGATCGCCCGCGGCGGCGTCTTCGTGGCCGGCGGCCTGGCCTACGCGCTGGACTGCAAGAACATCCACCTGGTCAACGTGGAGTTCTACACCGGGGTCGGCACCACGCTGGAGATGCCGGTGATGCTGGCGCCCGTGCCGAACGTGATCGACTTCTCCGACAAGAAGGTGCTGATCGCGGACGACGTCGCCGACACCGGCAAGACGCTGAAGCTCGTCCACGACTTCTGTGTCGACCACGTCGCCGAGGTGCGCAGCGCGGTGATCTACGAGAAGTCGCAGTCGCTCGTGAAGTGCGACTACGTGTGGCGGCGCACGGACGACTGGATCAACTTCCCGTGGAGCGTCCTGCCTCCGGTGCGCAAGCCGGGGGAGCAGGTCAAGCCGAACACCGAGGCGCTCTGACCCACGGCTCGTACGGGCAGCGGCCACGACTTGCCTCACCCAATAGGAGTATATGCTCATAATGGGAGTGGCAGGGGCCCGGACTGTCGCGCCTGCGGCGATACATCCCACGGATCAAGGAGAAATGTGCCATGAGCGATCTCGTCACCACGGTCATCGAGGCGCACGGCGGCCTGGAGCGCTGGAACCGGTACGGCTCGGTGACCGTGCACCACCGGGTCGGCGGGTCGCTGTGGACGCTGAAGGGGCAGGAGGGGGTGCTGAGCCATGTGGCCGTCCGGCTCGACCTGCGCCGGCAGCGTGCCGCCCATTACCCCTTCACCGCCCCCCATCTGCGGACGTCCTTCACCGCGCGGCGGGTGGCCGTGGAGACCGACGCCGGCGAGGTGGTGGCCGAGCGGACCGACCCGAGGGCGTCGTTCCCGAGCGACGTGCGGGCTCCCTGGGACGATCTGCACGTCGCGTACTTCGCCGGAGAGGCGATGTGGACGTATCTGACGTCCCCATTCACCTTCGCCTCCCCCGGCTTCGAGGCCGTGGAACTGTCCCCGGTCACGGAGGAGGGGGAGACCTGGAGGCGGCTGCAGGTCACCTTCCCCGAGCACATCGCGACGCACTGCCCCCAGCAGGTCTTCTCCTTCGACGCGAACGGGCTGCTGCGCAGGCACGACTACACGCCCGAGGTCATCAACGCCGGGCCGGCCGCGCACTATCCGTCCGCGTACCGGGAGTTCGACGGGATCATGGTCCCGACCCGGCGGCGCGTGTACCGGCGCGGCGCGGACGGAACGGTGGACCGGGACGTCGAACTCGTTACCATCGACGTGGAGAGTGTCCTGTTCATCTGACCTGACCCCTCCGGGCGTACCAGCATGTGGGGCATGCGCCCGGATGACTGGCACCTCACAGCAGACGTCGACGACTTTCTCGCCCGGGCCGGGGACTTCCTGCGCTCGCGGCCCGGCCTGCACACCATGACCCTGACAACGACCGAGAAACTGCGCACGCGCGGGGCGGAGGGGTACGGCCCCGGGGCCCACGTGTTCGGGCTGCTGGAGCGGGCGGGCGAGGTCGGCGCCGCCTTCCACGGGGTCCCGTCCCGCGGCCTGAGCGTCACATGCCTCACTCCCGGGCAGGCCGACACCCTCGCCGCCCGTCTGGTCTCCCTCGGGCACTCCCCTACCCACGTCAGCGCGGACCGTGACAGCGCCACCGCCTTCGCCGAGGCCTGGCAGCGGCACACCGGCGCGGCGGCGACGCTCCGCAACCGCCTCCTTCTGTACCGTCTCGGCACGCTCACCGCCCCGGAGCCGGTCCCGGCGGGCCGGGGCAGGCTCGTGGGCGAGCGGGACAGTGAACAACTCATGGGCTGGTGCCGCGCGTTCGCCGCGGATGTCGGGGAGGCCGTCACCATTGACGCCGTTTCCTGGGCCGGCACGCGTTTCGCCGAGAAGCGCTACACGTTCTGGGAGACCCCGGACGGCACGCCCGTCTCCATGGCGGGCGCGAACCCGCTGGTCGGCGGCCAGATCCGGGTGGACCCCGTCTACACCCCGGCCCCGCTGCGCGGTCGCGGATACGCGGGCGCCGTGACGGTCGAGGTGAGCCGGGCCGCGCTGGCCGCGGGCGCCCAGGAGGTCGTGCTGTTCACGAACCCGGCCAACGCCACCAGCAACGCGCTCTACCGGCGTATCGGGTACGTCCCGCTCACCGAATGGGCCGTGTACGACTTCGCGCGCGCCGCCTGAAAAGCACGGACGGGCGGCCACCCCGCGAGGTGTGCCGCCCGTACGGACGGGTAGTGCGTACCGCTCCTGCCGGGTCAGATCACCGGCAGTTTGAAGAGCACCAGCAGCGCGATCAGCTGGATGGAGGCCGCGCCCAGCGCCTTCGGCCAGGGCAGGTCGTGGGACTTGCTCACCATGGACGTCAGGAGCGCGGCGCAGCCGATCCAGGTGGCCCAGCCCAGGACCTGGACGAACATGTTGGCGCTGCCGAGGAAGATCGCGAAGACCAGACGCGGTGCGTCGGTGATCGACGTGATCAGCATCGCGAGGCCGATGGTGGGCGCCCAGGCGCCGTCGCCGCCGAGCTGGCGGGCGAGGGCGTTGGTGACGGCGCCGAGCATCAGGCCGCTGAGGATGACGGCGACGGCGGTGCTCAGCACCCAGGGGATGCTGTTGGAGAGCGTGGCGTCGATCACGTCCTCGCGGGCGCTGTCGAAGCCGAAGACGGCGAGCAGCCCGTAGAGGAAGGTGATGGTGAGCGCGGGCGCCCACACCTGGTAGTCGCGCATCTGCCAGAAGGTGGCCGCCGGGCGCATCACGATCCCGCTGAGCAGCTGCTTCCAGGGCAGCCGCGGGCCGGCCGGGGGCGCCGTGGTCCGGCCGGCGCGGTAGGTGGAGACGTTGTCGGGGTGCTGCGTCCCCTCGGGGTCGTAGGCGTCCGGGCCGTCGCCGATGGAGAAGGCGCGGGTGTGCCCGGGGTTGTTGTCGTACGAGCTGTGCTGCGCCGGCGTGCCGAAGTACTCGGGCTCGCCGTCGGCGGCCTGCGAGAACCCGTACTGGGGCGGCTGCTGGCCGCCCGGCCGCGTGTTCTGCTGAGGGTGTCCGCCGTACTGCTGATGCGGGTGCTGCACGTCCCCGTCCCGTCCGCGTCCGTTGTCGAATCCAGCCACGTCTTCGAACGTACCCGTTCCAGCGGGTGAAGAGCGGGGCCCTCCGCCCGCGGACGGGCTTTGCGGCCAAGCTGTGACAGTGGGCGGACGGGCCGCCGGAACTGGTCGCGGGCACGGGTTTTTTCGCGGGCGGGGGTGTGACGCCTTAGCGTTCGGGGGCAATGTGATCCGAAGGGACGGGAACCGCCGATGGCCATCAGGGTTGTACCGAACGCAGCACGCCCGCGCGTGCGTCATGCCGCCCGCGTCGCGGCCGGGGCGGCCGCCGCCGGGCTGCTGACCCTCTCGCTGTCGGCCTGCGGCCTGCTGACGACCGATTCACAGGGTTCCCCGGGTTCCTCCGGCTCCTCCGGTGCGTCGGGGTCCTCGGCCTCGCCGGCGGCCGGCTCCGTTCCGGGGGTGCCGACCGCGACCGATCCCAAGGTGCTGGCCGGGCTGCCGGCCCGCATGGAGGCCGACGGCACGACGATCACCGTCGGCGACCCGGCGGCGCCGAAGACCGTGCACGTCTACGAGGACCCGCGCTGCCCCATCTGCCAGGCCTTCGAGAAGGCGGCCGCACCGCAGTTGGCGGCGCTCGCGGCGGACGGCCGGATCCGGCTGCAGTACACGCTGGCCTCGTTCCTGGACGACAAACTGGGCGGTGAGGGCTCCAAGAGGGCCGCGAACGCCCTGCGCGCCTCCGTCGAGGCCGGCACGGGCGCCTTCGCGACGTACCACGAGACGCTCTACGCCCATCAGCCCGCGGAGACCGAGGACGGCTTCACCGACGCGTACCTGCTGAAGCTCGCGTCCGACGTCAAGGGGCTGCGCGGCAGCGCCTTCGACCAGGCCGTGGCCAAGCGGTCCTACGGGGACTTCGTCGGCGCCTCCGAGGAGGCGTTCATCAAGAGCGGTGCCACGGGCACCCCTTACGTGCAGATCGACGGCCGGGCGGTGTCCCAGGACGACCTGCAGAAGCTGTTCGACCCTGCGTCCTTCGCCCTCCTGCTGCGGCAGGCCGGGATCGGCGCCTGACGGGACCGGGCGGCGACCCGCACAACGCCGGTGGGCGCGTACGGACTTCCGTACGCGCCCACCGGCGTTGTGACGTGGGGGAGGGGCCCGGCTACTTCGCGGGCTCGGGCTCCGGCTCCACGGCCGACTCCTGCGCGCCGTCCGGGTCGAGCGGGACCCTGACGGAGTCCAGCAGCAGCTGGGCGACGTCGACGACCTGCAGCGACTCCTTGGCCTTGCCCTCGTTCTTCCGGCCGTTGACGGAGTCCGACAGCATCACCAGGCAGAACGGGCAGGCGGTGGAGACGATGTCCGGGTTGAGGGACAGCGCCTCGTCCACGCGCTCGTTGTTGATGCGCTTGCCGATCCGCTCCTCCATCCACATGCGGGCACCGCCGGCGCCGCAGCAGAAGCCGCGCTCCTTGTGGCGGTGCATCTCCTCGTTCCGCAGGCCCGGCACCTTGGCGATGATCTCGCGCGGCGGTGTGTAGACCTTGTTGTGGCGGCCCAGGTAGCAGGGGTCGTGGTAGGTGATGATGCCCTCGACCGGGGTGACGGGGACGAGCTTGCCCTCGTCGACCAGGTGCTGCAGCAGCTGGGTGTGGTGGATGACCTCGTACTCGCCGCCGAGCTGCGGGTACTCGTTCGCCAGGGTGTTGAAGCAGTGCGGGCAGGTGGCGACGATCTTCTTCTTCGAGGCGGGGAGCTTGGTGCTCTCGTCCTCGTCGTCCTCGCCGAAGGCCATGTTCAGCATCGCGACGTTCTCGGCGCCGAGTTGCTGGAAGAGGAACTCGTTGCCCAGGCGGCGGGCGGAGTCGCCGGTGCAGTTCTCCTCGCCGCCCATGATCGCGAACTTCACGCCCGCGATGTTCAGCAGTTCGGCGAAGGCCTTGGTGGTCTTCTTGGCGCGGTCCTCCAGGGAGCCGGCGCAGCCGACCCAGTAGAGGTACTCCACCTCGGTGAGGTCCTCGATGTCCTCGCCCACGACGGGGACCTCGAAGTCGACCTCCTTGACCCACGCCAGGCGCTGCTTCTTGGGCAGGCCCCAGGGGTTGCCCTTCTTCTCCAGGTTCTTGAGCATCGTGCCCGCCTCGGACGGGAACGAGGACTCGATCATGACCTGGTAGCGACGCATGTCGACGATGTGGTCGATGTGCTCGATGTCCACCGGGCACTGCTCGACGCAGGCGCCGCAGGTGGTGCAGGACCACAGGACGTCGGGGTCGATGACGCCGTTCTCCTCGGCGGTGCCGATCAGCGGGCGCTCGGCCTCGGCCAGGGCCGCCGCGGGGACGTCCTTGAGCTGCTCCTCGGAGGCCTTCTCCTCGCCCTCCATGGTCTTGCCGCCGCCGGCCAGCAGGTACGGGGCCTTGGCGTGCGCGTGGTCGCGCAGCGACATGATCAGCAGCTTGGGGGAGAGCGGCTTGCCGGTGTTCCAGGCGGGGCACTGCGACTGGCAGCGGCCGCACTCGGTGCAGGTCGAGAAGTCGAGGATGCCCTTCCAGGAGAACTGCTCCACCTGGCTGACGCCGAAGACGTCGTCCTCGCCCGGGTCCTCGAAGTCGATCGGCTTGCCGCCGGAGGTCATCGGCAGCAGGGCGCCGAGCGCGACGTCGCCGTCGGCGTTGCGCTTGAACCAGATGTTGGGGAAGGCCAGGAAGCGGTGCCAGGCGACGCCCATGTCGGTCTTGAGGCCGACCGTGATCATCCAGATGAAGGAGGTGCCGATCTTGATCATCGCGGTCAGGTAGACCAGGTTCTGCAGCGTGCCGACGCTCAGCCCCCTGAAGGCCGTGACCAGCGGGTACGAGGCGAAGTAGGCGGCCTCGTAGCCGTGCACGCCCGCCAGGGCGCCCTCCAGGCCGCGCAGCGTCATGATCGCGAGGCCGATGATGAGGATGACGGCCTCGACGAAGTACGCCTGGCCGAGGTTGGAGCCGGAGAAGCGCGACTTGCGGCCGGGCCGGTCGGGCAGCGACAGCTGGCGGATGACGATCAGGGTGAGGATGCCGAGCGTGGTCATCAGGCCGATGAACTCGACGAAGACCTCGTAGGGCAGCCAGTGGCCGATGATCGGCAGTGCCCAGTCGGCCTGGAAGAGCTGCCCGAAGGCGTTCACCAGGGTGAGGACGAGGGAGAAGAAGCCGACGGCGACGAACCAGTGGGCGACGCCGACCACGCCCCAGCGGTTCATTCGGGTGTGCCCCAGGAACTCCCGCGCCACCGTGATGGTGCGCGCGCGCCAGTCGTCGGTGCGCGTGCCCGCGGGTACGTCCTGGCCGAGTCGTACGAACCGGTAGATCTGGGCGATGGCTCGGCTGAACAGCGCCACGCCGACCACGGCGAGTACCAGCGACACGATGATCGCGGCGAGTTGCATTTCAGGGCTCCTCGGGCCTGCGAGAGCGGAGGCGCGGGCCGACTGCCCGGCTGACTACTAAGCAGTAACTTATTCGTTTCTCCTGAGGGTACCCAGTATCGGCGCACGTGCGCAGCCGCGCCGCCGGTGATCTGCGTCGCTGAGGGCCGCCTTGCCTGGGCCGGGACGGGGGCGAAACGGCTCGTGAACGCGCTGCGCAGGCGGCCATGCGCGCAGCGTCCGCTCCAAAGTTGAGTGGCTTCGACTCAGGTCTGTTGACACCGGGAAAACCGTCCGGCACTCTTGAGTCAGTTCCACTCAAGTAGGCAGTTGGAGGGTTTCACCATGGCACGTGCGGTCGGCATCGACCTGGGCACGACTAACTCCGTCGTCAGCGTTCTCGAAGGCGGCGAGCCCACCGTCATCACCAACGCCGAGGGTGCCAGGACCACGCCGTCCGTCGTCGCCTTCGCGAAGAACGGTGAGGTTCTCGTCGGCGAGGTCGCCAAGCGCCAGGCAGTCACCAACGTCGACAGGACGGTCCGGTCGGTCAAGCGCCACATGGGCACCGACTGGCGGATCAACCTGGACGGCAAGGACTTCAACCCGCAGCAGATGAGCGCCTTCATCCTGCAGAAGCTGAAGCGTGACGCCGAGGCCTACCTGGGCGAGAAGGTGACCGACGCGGTCATCACCGTCCCGGCGTACTTCAACGACTCCGAGCGCCAGGCCACCAAGGAGGCCGGCGAGATCGCGGGCCTCAACGTCCTGCGCATCGTCAACGAGCCCACGGCCGCCGCCCTGGCGTACGGCCTGGACAAGGACGACCAGACCATCCTCGTCTTCGACCTCGGTGGCGGCACCTTCGACGTCTCGCTGCTGGAGATCGGCGACGGCGTCGTCGAGGTGAAGGCCACCAACGGCGACAACCACCTCGGTGGTGACGACTGGGACCAGCGCATCGTCGACTACCTGGTGAAGCAGTTCGCCTCCGGTCACGGCGTGGACCTGTCCAAGGACAAGATGGCGCTGCAGCGTCTGCGCGAGGCCGCCGAGAAGGCGAAGATCGAGCTGTCCTCGTCCACCGAGACCTCGATCAACCTGCCCTACATCACCGCGTCGGCCGAGGGCCCGCTGCACCTGGACGAGCGCCTCACCCGCGCCCAGTTCCAGCAGCTGTCCGCGGACCTGCTCGAGCGCTGCAAGATCCCGTTCCACAACGTCATCAAGGACGCGGGCATCCAGCTCTCCGAGATCGACCACGTCGTCCTCGTCGGTGGCTCCACCCGCATGCCCGCCGTCGCCGAGCTCGTCAAGGAGCTGACCGGCGGTCAGGACGCCAACAAGGGCGTGAACCCGGACGAGGTCGTGGCCATCGGCGCCGCGCTCCAGGCCGGTGTGCTCAAGGGCGAGGTCAAGGACGTCCTGCTGCTCGACGTCACCCCGCTGTCCCTCGGTATCGAGACCAAGGGCGGCATCATGACCAAGCTGATCGAGCGCAACACCACGATCCCGACCAAGCGCTCCGAGATCTTCACCACGGCCGAGGACAACCAGCCGTCGGTCCAGATCCAGGTCTACCAGGGCGAGCGCGAGATCGCGGCGTACAACAAGAAGCTCGGCATGTTCGAGCTGACGGGCCTGCCGCCGGCGCCGCGCGGCATCCCGCAGATCGAGGTCGCCTTCGACATCGACGCCAACGGCATCATGCACGTCTCCGCCAAGGACCTCGGTACCGGCAAGGAGCAGCGCATGACCGTCACCGGTGGCTCCGCGCTGCCGAAGGACGACATCGACCGCATGATGCGCGAGGCCGAGCAGTACGCGGAGGAGGACCACAAGCGCCGCGAGTCCGCCGAGACCCGCAACCAGGCCGAGCAGCTGGTCTACCAGACCGAGAAGTTCCTCAAGGACAACGAGGACAAGGTCCCCGCCGACGTCAAGACGGAGGTCGAGGCGGCCGTCGCGGACCTCAAGGAGAAGCTGAAGGGCGAGGACTCCGCCGCCATCCGCGAGGCCACCGAGAAGGTCGCCGCCACCTCCCAGAAGCTGGGCCAGGCGCTCTACGCCAACGCCCAGGCCGAGGGCGGCGCGGCCGGTGCCGCGGGCGGTGCCCAGCCCCAGGCCGACGACGACGTCGTCGACGCCGAGATCGTCGACGAGGACAAGAAGGACGGTGCCGCGTGACGGAGGAGACCCCGGGCTTCGAGCAGGAGCCTGACGTCCCCTCTGCCGAGGCCGGTTCCGCGTCGTCCGCGGATTCCGCGGGTGACACGGCACCGGGTGCCGGGTCCGCCGAGCAGGCGGCCCCGGCGTCCCCGGCCGGGGACGCGAACGCCACGGTCGCTCTGCAGGCGCAGCTGGACCAGGTGCGCACGGCGCTCGGTGAGCGCACGGCGGACCTGCAGCGGCTCCAGGCGGAGTACCAGAACTACCGCCGCCGGGTGGAGCGGGACCGCGTCGCCGTCCGCGAGATCGCGGTCGCCAATCTGCTCACCGAGCTGCTCCCGGTGCTCGACGACATCGGTCGTGCCCGGGACCACAAGGAACTGGTCGGCGGCTTCAAGTCGGTCGGCGAGTCCGTGGAGACGGTCGCCGCCAAGCTGGGTCTCCAGCAGTTCGGCAAGGAGGGCGAGCCCTTCGACCCGCTGGTGCACGAGGCCCTGATGCACAGCTACTCGCCGGACGTCACACAGACGACCTGCGTGCAGATCCTGCAGCCCGGGTATCGCATCGGGGAGCGCACCATCCGCCCCGCGCGGGTGGCGGTCGCCGAGCCCCAGCCGGGGACGCAGGGCACGCAGGGCAACGCCGACTCGGCGGACGAGGAGAACGGTGGCCCGGAGCAGGGCTGACGTGAGTCACGCAAGGGCACGGAAGGAGGGACGCCGGGGATGAGCATCAGCAGGGATTTGTTCGAGAAGGATCTCTACAAGGTCCTCGGCGTCCCGAAGGACGCCACCGAGGCGGAGATCAAGAAGGCGTACCGGAAGCTCGCCCGCGAGTTCCACCCGGACGCCAACAAGGGCGACGCCAAGGCCGAGGAGCGCTTCAAGGAGATCTCCGAGGCCAATGACGTGCTGTCCGACCCCAAGCGCCGCAAGGAGTACGACGAGGGCCGCGCCCTCTTCGGCAACGGCGGCTTCCGCGGCGGCCCGGCCGGCGCGGGCGGGTTCGGGTTCGACCTCGGTGACCTCTTCGGCGGCGGCACCGCCGGCGGTGCCGGCACGCCCCAGGGCGGCGGCTTCGGCGGCGGTCTCGGGGATGTGTTCGGCGGTCTGTTCAACCGGGGCGGTACGACGACCCGTACCCAGCCCCGGCGCGGCCAGGACGTCGAGACCGAGGTGACGCTGAAGTTCACCGAGGCGGTGGACGGCGCCACGGTCCCGCTGAAGATGACCAGCCAGGCCCCCTGCAAGGCCTGTTCGGGCACCGGCGACAAGAACGGCACGCCCCGGGTGTGCCCGACCTGCGTCGGCACCGGCCAGGTGTCGCGCGGCGGCGGTGGCGGGTTCTCGCTCACCGACCCCTGCGTGGACTGCAAGGGCCGCGGCCTGATCGCGCAGGACCCCTGCGAGGTCTGCAACGGCAGCGGCCGGGCCCGCTCGGCGCGCACCATGCAGGTGCGCATCCCGGCCGGCGTCACCGACGGGCAGCGCATCCGGCTGCGCGGCAAGGGCGCCCCCGGCGAGCGCGGCGGCCCGGGCGGCGACCTGTACGTGACCGTGCACGTCGACGCCCACCCGGTCTTCGGCCGCAAGGGCGACAACCTCACCGTCGTCGTGCCGGTCTCCTTCACGGAGGCGGCCCTCGGCGGCGAGATCAAGGTCCCGACGCTGGGCGGCCCCCCGGTCACCCTGAAGCTGCCCCCGGGCACGCCCAACGGGCGTACGCTGCGGGCGCGTGGCAAGGGTGCCGTCCGCAAGGACGGCTCGCACGGCGATCTGCTGGTCACCGTCGAGGTCGCCGTTCCGGCGGCCACCGAGGGCAAGGCGCTGGACGCCCTGGAGGCGTACCGGGAGGCGACCGCGGACATCGATCCGCGGGCAGAGCTGTTCAAGGCCGCGAAGGGAGTCTGAACCGATGAGCATGGGCGGCGGCATGCGAGGCGGACGGGGGCGCAACCCGTACGAGCTGACGGACGAGTCCCCCGTCTACGTCATCTCGGTGGCGGCCCAGCTCTCCGGCCTGCACCCTCAGACCCTCCGGCAGTACGACCGGCTCGGCCTGGTCTCGCCCGACCGCACGGCCGGGCGGGGCCGCCGCTACTCGGCCCGTGACATCGAGCTGCTGCGCGAGGTGCAGCGCCTGTCGCAGGACGAGGGCATCAACCTCGCGGGCATCAAGCGCATCATCGAACTGGAGAACCAGGTCGCGGCCCTGCAGTCCCGGGTGGCCGAACTGGCCGCGGCCGTCGAGGGCGCCGCGGCGGCCATGCAGCAGCGCGAAGCGGCCGTCCACGCCTCCTACCGGCGGGACCTGGTGCCGTACCAGGACGTGCAGCAGACCTCGGCGCTGGTCGTGTGGCGGCCGGCGAAGCGGCCCGAGTAGCCGTTCCCCGCTACGCCAGCAGGTCGGCGGGTCCCTGCGACACGCGGTGCAGATGGCGCCCCGAGGCGATCATGGCGTGCAGCAGGCGATGGCCCTCCGCCGCGGGCACGAGTCCCTCGGCGCAGGCGTCCCGCATCAGGTCGAAGGTCTCCTTGGTGGTGATGCCGCGCCGGCGCGTGAAGTTGCGGGCGGAGCGGTCGTCGGTGATCCAGACGGAGCCGCGGAACTCCCGCCGGCGGGTGATCAGTACGCAGGTCTCGGCCTCGCCGAGATGCCGGGTCGGCGCGTGCGCCGGGCCGCCGAAGACCGCGCGGCGCAGCCGGTCGACCTCCCGCAGTTCGTCCCTCTCGGTGATCTCCACGGGCTCGCCCAGCCAGCCGGCCTCGGCCAGCCCCGCCAGCCGCGGCAGGAACCGCGCGGAGCGGGCCGCCTCGTAGGCGACGGCCTGGGTCCAGCGACCGCGGCCGTCCAGCACCTTCTCCAGCAGGAGCATCCGGTCCACGGCGGCGAAGTTGCACAGGACGGTGTTGTCCGGGAACCACCAGGCGGTCATGGCTGGAAGACCAGGTCCCCTTCTTCGGCGTCCTGTTGATCGGCGCCGTTGCCGGTGCTGTTTCCGGGTGCGGATCCGGGGGCCAGCAGGTCGTGCAGCCGTTCCACGTCGGTGTCCAGCAGCGCGGCCAGCGGGCGCAGCGTCGTCTCGCCCGCCAGATAGGCCTTGTACAACTCCGAGGCCAGGCGCGGCGGAAAGCGTTCCGCCGATGCCCGCGCCGCCTGCCGCTGGTACTCGTCACCGGCGCCCGCCAGCAGATGGCAGGACTCGGTGGTCAGGCCGCGCAGGTGCTTGCGGCGTACGGCGTCGATGAGGCCGAGCTGGTGCAGCCGCGCGGCGAGGGCGCTCGGCGACACCCGGAAGCGGACGACCAGCCGCTCGAAGGCGGTGTCCGTCAGCTCCCCCTCCGCGGCGGCGGCCTCCGTCAACTCCCGGGCGGGCATGAGCAGATGGGAGGCGAAGACATTGGCCCGCACCTCGGCCAGGTCCTTCTGCCGGCCGGGGGCGACGTGCGACTCCACGACGACGCTGCGGGCGTCCTTGGCGAGGATGTGGCAGAGCTCGTGGGCCAGGGTGAAGCGCTGCCGTGTCCACAGGTCGGTGGGCGCGACGAGGACGAGGCGGAAGGTGTCGGTCTGCCACGCGAGTCCGTCCACAGCCTGGGGAAGACCGGTGATGGCCACGTCGACCCCGAAGTGCTCCTCGACCGCGGCGATCAGCTCGTCGGTCTCCAGCTCCGCCGCCGGCAGCCGCTCCCGCGCCTGCTCCGCCAGCCGCTCGCCCTGCGCCGCGTACCGCTCGAGGGCGGGGTCCGGCTCCGGGACGGCGGGCAACTCCCCTGCCCGGTCGAGTAGTTCCAGCACCTCGTAGGCGGTCGCGAAGCGCGCCGTGACCTCCTGCGTGCCGGCCGGGTCGGGGGCGCTGTCGCTGCGCGTGCGGGCCGCGAGGGCGGGGCGCAGCGGTTCGTTGCCGGTCAGCAGCCAGTCCACGGTCGTGCCGCCGGCCTCGGCGATGAGCGCCAGGTCGAGCGAGGTGAAGCGGCGCACCCCGCTGAGCGACTTCGACAGCTTGTCCGGGGTCAGCCCGACCGACCGGGCGAAGGCGCCCTTGGTCATCGCGGCCGCGTCCATCACGGTGCGTACACGTTCGATGACATGCGGGTCCATGGAAACAGCGTAGGCGGGCCTTGCGATTATCGCAAGGCCCGCCTTTCTGTCATGGGGCCAGGATCGCGGAGGCCCCGCCCGGCGCGGACTCCGTGCCGTCCGCGTCCACGGCGGTCACCCAGTAGTAGTGGGTGGTGCCGCGGGGCGCGGTGGTGTCCGTCCAGGCCGTGCCCGTCACCGGGTCCGGCGTCAGGCTCTCGTACCGGCCGGCGGCACGGTCCCAGCGGTAGACGCGGTAACCGGCGGCGCCTGCCACCTCGTTCCAGCCCAGCCGCACGCCGCTGACCACGTCCTCGGCGGTCAGCTCTACGGGCGATCCCTCGGGGGTTGCGACGGACGGGGTCAGGTCGAGTTCGGTGAACTCCACCACGGAGACCTCGCGCTCGGACGTGAAGAGGGAGTTGCCCCAGGTGTCCTCGGCGTCGACGAAGTAGCAACCCCGCTCGCCGTCGGGCAGCCGCTCGGCGAGGTACTCCGTGGCGTCCGGAGCCAGCCACTCGACTGCGTGGCCGAGGCACGTCCGCTGCTCGTCGTCCTCGTACAGCTCACCGCGGTAGACCGTGTAACGGGCCAGATCCGACTCGGTGTTGGGGTCCCAGTGCAGGCGCACCCCGTACTCCGTCGGCTCGACGGTCAGCCCGGAGACCAGGGCCGGGGGGACCTCGTCGCCGGGAACGGTGTAGGTGACGTCGTTCGAGGGTGCCGAAGTGAGGCCGTCGGCGCTCTGGGTGACGACGTAGTGGTAGGTCACGCCGCGCCGCAGGGACGCGTTGTTGTCGGTGCAGCTGTACCGGGCCGGGTCCGCGCCGAGGTTGCCCTCGTGATCGACCGTGCAGGTGACGCGGGTCGCGGTGGCCGGGTCCACCGGCGAGGTGGTCGAACGGTAGACCGTGTACGTCCCGACGTCCTGAGCCGCCGGGAGGCTCCACGTCAGCGTGACGCCGAGCAGGTTCACGAGGGGGGTCGCCGCCAGGTCGCGGGGCGCGACCGGCCGGATCACCAGCGGCGCCGCGCCGGCGGTGGTGGACCTGCCCGAGGAGTTGCCGGCGGCGTCCACCGCGGTGACGGCGTAGACGTACGTCGTCCTGGAGGCGGCCGTGCTGTCCGTGTACGACGCGCCCGGCGGGGTGCCGAGCGGAGTCCACGGGCCGGTCGCCGAGGTCGCGCGGTACACCTGGTACTTCACCGCGTCCGCGATGGCGTTCCAGGTCAGCGCGTAGCCCCTGCCGTCGGCGGTGGCCACGACCTTCAGGCCGGTCGGCGTGGCCGGGGCCTGCTCGTCGATCGAGGTGACCGTGACCGCGGCCGACAGCGCGGAGGCGTTGCCCGCCTTGTCGACGGACGTGATCGCGTAGGAGTAGCGGGCGCCGTTGGACGGCGGCAGGTCCCGGTAGGACGTCGAGGTCACCGTCGGCGCGCCGCTGACCCGGACCCAGCTGCCCGAGCCCACGCGGCGGTAGACGCGGTACCCCGCGAGGTCCATCTCCGCGCCCCTGGTCCACGCGAGCGTGAACGCGTGGCCGGTGGCCGGGGCCTTCAGCCCGGTCGGCGTCAGCGGCCTGGTCTTGTCGACCGAGGCCGTCGTGCGCGGGGCGTAGGTGAACTTGACGTTCGCGGTGCCCTTGCAGGCCGCGTAGTCGACGCGCAGGGTGTGCCTGCCCTTGGGGACCGTGAGGTTGAGGGTCCTGTTCTGGGTGGTGCTCACGTCCTTCCACAGATCGATCCTGCGGGCGCCGTCGACGTACACCCGGATGCCGTCGCGGGTCGAGGCGGTGAAGGCGAACGGCCCACCGGAGCCGAAGTCGCGGGTGAGGCTCCAGCGGACGCCGAAGTTGTCCTTGGGCAGCGTGACCCCCGCGGGGTCCCCGGTGCCGTAGTTCTCGTTGATCGAGGCGTCGCAGACGGTCCTCTTCGGAGCGCCCTTGAACGTGGTGTTGGGGTAGTAGGTGGCCGTCCACTCACCGGTCTTGCAGGTGATGGTGGCGTGGGCGGTACCGGCGGGCAGTGTGGCGAGGCCCGCGGACGCCGTGGCGAGGACGAGTGCGGTGGCGGTCGTCCGTATGTACGTGGTCAAAGATCCCTCCCTGAGGAGTAAAATCCTGACACCCCCGAACGCCTGTGCCCAGAGGTCACGCCCGCCCGTGATCATGCCGTGTCCTGCGACCCCGGTTCGCGCCGACTCCGCGCGGTGGCCCCGCCCGTACACGCACGGCGCCGTAGGTGTGACGCCGAAGGGGTGGCGGGAGCGGGCGGGGGAGGCCTGTGGGGGGCGGGACGGGGAAGACGCGGGATATGTCACGTGGAGCGGTGTGGACGGGAGTGGTGGCGGGTCTGGCCTTCGGGATGCTGGCCGCGGCGGTGCCGCACGCGCTGGCGTGGAGCTCCGAGGGGCTGGACGTGGCCATGGCCACGGTGGCCCTGTGGGCCGCGTTGCGACTGGCCTCGGACCGCGAGGGGCCGTGGTGGGTCTCGGGCGTCCTGGCGCTGGTCCTGGTGAGCCTCGGGGTGGCGGCGTACGGGCTGGAGCAGGTGCCGCGGTACGCGGACCTGGTGCCGGTCCCGGTGGTGGTGGCGCTGCTCGCGGTGGGCGGTGTCGGATCCGTGTGGGCCCGGCGCCGGGAGGTGACCGTGACGGGTGCGGCGCTCGGCGCCGGTGCGCTGCTCGCGGCCGCGTGGCTGCCGCTGTGGGCGGCGGTGGCGGTGTGGGCCGCGGCTCAGGCCGGCTCGACGTCGCGGACCTCGCTGCGCACGAGGTAGTCCTCCGGCCGCGGCGGCATCCGCTCGCGCCCGGGGCCGTTCCGGGAGCGGGCGCCGGCCGCCCCGAAGCCGCGCGCCCGGAGCGCGTTCGGCGTGATGGTGGACGTCCGCGGCTGCAAGGTCCCGGCCGGGCGGGACTCCCGGGGTGTCAGGGGGCCGCGTGGACGCGGACCTGCTGGGGGCGGACGACGCGGTCACCGACGCGGTAGCCGTGCCGGACCACTTCCGCGACGTCGCCCGCGAGTTCGGGCCGGGGCGCGGGGACGGTGCCGACGGCCTCCTGGTGACCGGGGTCGAAGCGGCCGGCGGCGACCGGGACGCGGGTCATGCCGTACTTCTCCAGGACGGTGAGGAGTTCGGCGCCGACGGAGTCCGCGAAACCGCCGTCGATGCCGGGGTGGCGGTCGATGCGGTCCAGCAGGAGCACGAGGTCGTACAGCAGGGGCTGCATCAGGCGGCCCTCGGCTGCCTTGCGGGTGTGGTCCAGCTCGGCGCGCAGTTCGTCCAGGCCGCGCCGGCCCTCGCGGTCGTTGAGCAGCCTGCGGCGGAACTGGTCGCCGAGCGCGGCCATTTCCTCCCGGAGCCCGTCCACGGCGTCGGCGACGATCGCGAAGGGATCGGGGGCCGGCGCCGGCACGGGCACCGGCGCCGGTGCGGTGACGACGGCCTCCGGCGGCATCGGGAGTGCGGGCGGCGCGGGTTGCGCCGGCGGCGTGGGCGGGACCGGCGGTACGGGCGGCGGAGTGCTCATGCGGTGCTCCAGGGCTGCTGCTGTCGCTGCGGGTCGCGGGCGTGCCGGGGAAGGGACTTGCGGGTGTGGAACCATCGGGGCCGGTAGCCGAGCCAGGCGACGAGCGCCGCGGTGACGGCCAGTACCAGGAGGCTGTAGAGGCCGACCTTGCCGTCGCCGACGGCGAACGCCAGCGCCACGCCGGCGAGGACGACCAGGAGCATGCCGCCGCGCCAGTTCCAGGTCTTGCGCAGGGCGTCGCGCGCGAGCCCCCCGTAGAACTCCAGCCGTCCCGCCAGTTCCGGGTCGCCGGGACGGACGGCCAGTCCCTGGTCGACGCAGTGCAGCACCCGCTGCGCGGCCTCCGCGGCCGCGACCACCAGCCGCCGGGTGTACGGATGGGTGACCATGGCGCCCTCCGCGCGCAGCGACCAGATGCGGGCGATCTGGTTGCGCAGCCCGGCGTGCCCGGGGGAATGGGCCAGGGCCTTCTCGTACCAGCTCAGGGCCTCGTCGAAGCGCGAGGCGGCATACAGCCCGTCGCCGATGGCGATCTCGGTCCCCAGGTCGCCGGGGGCGAGGGTCGCGGCCTTCAGGTACCAGCTCAGAGCGGTGCCGTGGTCGCCCAAGGCGGTGTGGACGGTGCCGACCAGATAGTGCGTGCCGGCGTCGGCGGGTTCCAGTTCCAGGGCGCGCCGGTGCTCCTGGAGGGCGTCCCGGTACTCGCCGAGATCGGTGTGGACGGCGCCGAGCAGCCGCCAGGCGAAGGCGTTGCGGTCGTCGTGGTGCACGGCCTGGCGCAGTTCGTAGGCGGCGGCCTGCAGGTCGCCCTCGGTGATGAGTTGCTGGGCGGTGCCGATCCAGTCGCGGACGGTGCCGCCGAGGGTGGGCTGCACCGGTTCCGGCCGGGGCGGCTGCCGCGGCACGCTCTTCTTGGCGCGGGCGAGCTTCTGGTCGTACAGGGTGCGGGCGGAGGGGTCGGTGAGCGCCTTGCGGGCTTCCGCGATGAGCCGCACCCTGTCCTCGGCCTCGCGGCGCTTGTCGGAGGTGGGCGCCTTGCCCGCCCGCCCCGCCCAGCTGCGGTGCTCGCGGTCGAGGTGCTTGCCGATCTCCTGCGGTGTGGCGCTGGTGCTGATCCCGAACTCGGCGTAGTAGTCGGGGACATCGGTCGCGGTCATGGCGCGGCGCCTCCGGCTCCGGTCACAGGGCGGCGGTACGGGCCACCCGGTCGCTGAGTTCTTCCAGCTGCCCGGTGCCGAGGTTGTCGGGGCGCTCGACCTCGAACTCGCCCAGCCACTCGCCGGAGGTCAGGTCCTTGACCTCGACGTGGATGATGCCGTCGACGTCGTAGGAGTAGAAGACCTCGAAGGGCGCGTGCCGGGGGTACGGCGGGATCCTCAGCGTGCTCTCGCCGACCACCTTCACGTAGTCCAGGTCCTCGCCCTCGCCCTCGGTGACCTGCACGCGCAGCGCGGTCTGCCGTTCGGCGACGGTGTAGAAGGTGTCGCTCTCCTTGGCCGGGACGGTGGTGTTGTGCGTGATGATCACCGCGTTGTACTCGGGGGAACCGGGGGCCTCGTCGTGCACCGCGACCATGCCCAGCGACTGCGAGGTGACGTCCTTGATGGACCTGACCCTGCCCTTGGTCAGCCGGGCCAGGCCGTCGCCGGGGGCGGACTCCACGTGGGCGCCGCTGCCGATGTACTTCTTGCGCTCCGCGGCCTGTTCGGCGCGCACCTCGGCGTCCAGGGCGATCAGCGCGGCGCCGAGCGCCACCACCTCGTCCTGGTTGACGCCGCGTTCCGCGCTCTTCCCGGACAGCCGCTCGACCAGCGCCGGGACCTGGGGCATCCGCGTGGAGCCGCCGACCAGCAGCACCTTGTCGATGTCGGCCCAGGTCAGGCCGGACTCCTCCAGGACGCCCTCGGTGAGGATGCGGGTGCGGTCCAGGAGTTCGGCGGTCAGCTCCTCGAACCTGGCCTGGGTGATGCGGATCTGCTCGTGGCGCCCGCCCGCCGAGAGCACGACCACGGCCTGCGGGGCGTGGGACAGCGTGCGCTTGGCGATCTCCGCCTTGTCGCGCAGTTCGGCGAGGGTGGCGCTGTCCTCGGTGAGGTCGGGGCCGCCGGCCGCCATGAAGGCACCGTTGAGGTGCTCCATCAGCACCCCGTCCCAGTCGAAGCCGCCGAGGTTGCGGTCGCCGTCGGTCGCGACGACCTCGTAGTCGCCGTCCTCGACCCTCATCACGGTCACGTCGAAGGTGCCGCCGCCCAGGTCGTAGACGAGGACGGTGCCGACGCGCTCGTCCTCGTCCTGGTCGACGCCGTAGGCCAGCGCGGCGGCGGTCGGCTCGTTGACGATCCGCAGCACCTCCAGGCCGGCGATCCGGCCGGCGTCCTGGGTCGCCTTGCGGCGGGCGTCGTCGAAGTACGCGGGAACGGTGATCACGGCGCGCTCCACCGGCTCGCCGAGCATCATCTCGGCGTCCTCCTTCAGCCGCTTGAGGATCAGCGCGGAGATCTCCTCGGGCCGGAAGTGCGTGCCCGACTCGGAGGTGTAGACGGGGTGGGGCTCGCCCATGTAGCGCTTGACGAACTGCACGACGTGGTCGGGCGCGGTCGCCGCCGACCGCTTGGCCTGCGAGCCGACGACGACCGTGTCGCCCTGGAACATCACCACGGAGGGGGTGATGTTCTCCCCCTCACGATTGCGGACGATGGACGCGGTGCCGGTCCGGTCGGCCACCGCCACCGCGGAGTACGTCGTTCCGAGATCGATTCCCACAACCCGTGCCACCCCCGGGCACCTCCCCGTAACTCGTGCCGCCCGAATCTGCCGGAGCGTCAATCATGCAGCATGCAGGGGTGTTCACGGGATGGGATTGACGGGGTCGGAGGGGTCAGGCGCGACCCATCGCACGGGTCAGCGCGATCTCGACGACGACCCGGTCCGGATTGGGGGCGGGGGTGCGGCCGTACCGCTCGGCGTACCGGCGCACGGCGTCCGCCACCGCCTCCGGATCGGTGTTGACCCGGGCCACGCCCTCCAGCGTGGCCCACCGCCCCTTGTCCACCTGGCAGACCGCGACCCGGGCGCCCCCGGGCCCGGCGGCCAGCACGTGGGCGACCTTGCGGCTCGCCTTGTTGGTGATCACCCGCGCCAGCCCCGCCTCCGGGTCGTACGTCACCCCCACCGGCACGACGTGCGGTGAGCCGTCGGGCCGGTGGGTGGTGAGCGTGCTCATGAGGTACTCCCGCCAGAAGGCGAGGTACGCGGGGTCCGGGTTGCGTGGGTCGATGGCCATGGCATCGACGGTACCGGGGCGGGGGGTCCGGTGAGCGAGGCCGCCGGGCGGCCCGTACCCGGGGGAACGCTCGGCGGTGCCGTGCTTTGGCCTTGGAAACCAACCTTGAGTGGAATAGACTCAACTTGTCTCACGCTGGACTAGGCAGTTTTACGGTTCGGGCAGAAGGAGGAGTACGCGGACGTGGATGCCGAGCTGACCAACAAGAGCCGGGAGGCTGTGGGCGCCGCCAACACCAAGGCGGTGTCGGCGGGACACGCGGACCTGACCCCCGCGCACCTGCTGCTCGCGCTTATGGAGCAGCCGGAGAACGACAGCGTGCTGGACGTGCTCGCGGCGACCGGCGCCGACGTGGCCGCGGTGCGGTCCGGGGCCGAGCGGCTGCTGGGCGGACTGCCCAGCGTGCAGGGCAGCACAGTGGCGCCCCCGCAGGCGAGCCGCGACCTGCTCGCCGTGATCGCGGACGCCACGACGCGCGCGAAGGAACTCGGGGACGCCTATGTGTCCACCGAGCACCTGCTGATCGGCATCGCCCTCAAGGGCGGGGCCGCCGGCGAGTTGCTGGCGCAGTACGGTGCGACAGGCAAGAAGCTGCAGGACGCGTTCGAGCAGATCAGGGGAGGTCAGCGCGTGACGACACCCGACCCCGAGGGCACGTACAAGGCGCTGGAGAAGTACGGCACCGATTTCACCGCCGCCGCCCGCGAGGGCAAGCTCGATCCGGTCATCGGCCGGGACAACGAGATCCGGCGCGTCGTGCAGGTGCTGTCACGGCGCACGAAGAACAACCCGGTCCTCATCGGCGAGCCCGGCGTCGGCAAGACGGCGGTCGTCGAGGGCCTGGCCCAGCGCATCGTCAAGGGCGACGTGCCCGAGAGCCTGCGCAACAAGCGCCTGGTCGCCCTGGACCTCGGGGCCATGGTCGCCGGCGCGAAGTACCGCGGCGAGTTCGAGGAGCGGCTGAAGGCGGTGCTGGCGGAGATCAAGGCCAGCGACGGCCGGATCGTCACCTTCATCGACGAGCTGCACACCGTCGTCGGCGCCGGCGCGGGCGGCGACTCCGCCATGGACGCGGGCAACATGCTCAAGCCGATGCTGGCCCGCGGCGAGCTGCGCATGGTCGGCGCGACCACGCTGGACGAGTACCGCGAGCGCATCGAGAAGGACCCCGCCCTGGAGCGCCGCTTCCAGCAGGTGCTGGTCGCCGAGCCGAGCGTCGAGGACACCATCGCGATCCTGCGCGGTCTCAAGGGCCGCTACGAGGCGCACCACAAGGTGCAGATCGCCGACGCCGCCCTGGTCGCCTCGGCCACCCTGTCCGACCGCTACATCACCGCCCGCTTCCTGCCCGACAAGGCCATCGACCTGGTCGACGAGGCCGCCTCGCGGCTGCGTATGGAGATCGACTCCTCCCCCGTCGAGATCGACGAACTGCAGCGTTCCGTCGACCGGCTCCGCATGGAGGAGATGGCGCTGGAGAAGGAGACCGATCCCGCCTCCAAGCAGCGGCTGGAGAAGCTGCGCAAGGACCTCGCCGACAAGGACGAGGAGTTGCGCGGCCTGACCGCCCGCTGGGAGAAGGAGAAGGAGGGCCTGAACCGGGTCGGTGAGCTCAAGGAGCGCCTGGACGACCTGACCACCCGCATCGAGCGCGCCCAGCGCGACGGCGACTTCGAGGCCGCGTCCAAGCTGATGTACGGCGAGCGGCCGAAGCTGGAGGCGGAGCTCGCCGAGGCCACCGAGGCGGAGGAGGTGGCCAAGCGCGGCACCATGGTCAAGGAGGAGGTCGGCCCCGACGACGTCGCCGACGTGGTCGCCGCCTGGACCGGTATCCCGGCCGGCCGTCTGCTGGAGGGCGAGACCCAGAAGCTGCTGCGCATGGAGGACGAGCTCGGCAGGCGCCTGATCGGCCAGACCGAGGCGGTGCGCTCGGTCTCCGACGCCGTGCGCCGCTCGCGCTCCGGCATCGCCGACCCGGACCGGCCCACCGGCTCCTTCCTCTTCCTCGGCCCGACCGGCGTCGGCAAGACCGAGCTGGCCAAGGCGCTCGCGGACTTCCTCTTCGACGACGAGCGGGCGATGGTCCGCATCGACATGAGCGAGTACGGCGAGAAGCACTCCGTCGCCCGCCTGGTCGGCGCGCCTCCCGGCTACGTCGGCTACGAGGAGGGCGGCCAGCTGACCGAGGCCGTGCGCCGCCGCCCGTACACCGTGGTGCTGCTGGACGAGGTGGAGAAGGCGCACCCCGAGGTCTTCGACGTCCTGCTCCAGGTGCTCGACGACGGCCGGCTCACCGACGGCCAGGGCCGCACCGTCGACTTCCGCAACACCATCCTCATCCTCACCTCCAACCTGGGCAGCCAGTACCTGGTCGACCCGGTGCTGGGCGACCAGGAGAAGAAGGAGAGCGTCCTGGAGACGGTCCGCGCGTCCTTCAAGCCGGAGTTCCTGAACCGGCTGGACGACATCGTCGTCTTCACCGCCCTCGGCAAGGAGGAGCTGCGCCGCATCGCCCGGCTGCAGACCGATCGCCTGGCCCTGCGGCTGCGCGACCGCCGGATCGGCCTCGACATCACCGACGAGGCGCTGGACTGGCTGGCCGAGGAGGGCAACGACCCGGCGTACGGTGCCCGTCCGCTGCGCCGCCTGGTGCAGACCGCGATCGGCGACCAGCTGGCCCGCGAGATCCTGGCCGGTGAGGTCAGGGACGGGGACACCGTGCGGGTCGACCGGGTCGGTGACCAGCTGCTGGTCGGGACGGCCACCGGCAAGACCCTCTGAGTCCGGCGACGCGTCGCCGGACCGACGGGCCGCGCTTGCACAGCGCGGCCCGCCGTGAGGGAGGATGGGGTTATCCGTACGAAGGGAACTCCAAGGTGAGCATCGACCCGTCCTCGATTCCGAATTTCGGGGGCCAGCCGGACCCCCAGCCCGGCCCTGCCGGGAACGTGGTCATTCCTGACCAGGATCTGGTCAAGCAGCTGCTGGAGCAGATGGAGCTCAAGTACGTCGTCGACGAGGAAGGCGACCTCGCCGCGCCGTGGGAGGAGTTCCGCACCTACTTCATGTTCCGCGGGGAGGAGGACCAGCAGATCTTCGCGGTCCGCACCTTCTACGACCGCCCGTACAGCATTGAGGACAAGCCCCAGCTGCACGAGGCGCTCGACGACTGGAACCGCCGCACCCTGTGGCCGAAGGTCTACACGCACACCCACGACGACGGCACGGTCCGCCTGATCGGCGAGGCCCAGATGCTGATCGGTCTCGGCGTCGGCCTGGAGCACTTCGTCTCCAGCACCGTCAGCTGGGTGCGCGCGTCCATCGAGTTCGAGAAGTGGATCCTCGAGGCTCTGGGACTGGAGAAGGACGCCGACTCCACCGACGGTGAGGGCGACGGCGACGCCGAGGACTGAGCCCGCCGCGCCGCAGGGCGCACGCCGGCAGGCCACCGGGACGGAGACCAGCAGGTACGTCCCGTAGGTGAACGACAGCCCGGCCCCTCCCGACCGCCCCCGGCGGCCGTGCGGGGCCGGGCTGCCGTCCTCCCGGCCGCGGCCCCGGGCACCGGCCCCGCCGCCGCACAAAGGGCCGGACCGGGCGGTCGCCAGGCCTCTACCGTGGGGCGGGTGACCGTCTCCCTGCTGCTGTGCGACGACCCCCTTCGACCGGCTCGCTGCGACCCGCACTTCGCGCCGCAGGCCGCCGCCGCCCGTGCGGCCGGAGCGGAGGTGGCGCTGCTGGACCACGACGCGCTGCTCCGCGGCGACACGGACGAGGCCGTGCGACGCGTGCCGCGCGGCCTGGGAGCGGTCTGGTACCGCGGCTGGATGATCCCGGCCGCCGCGTACGCGGAACTCGACACCGCGCTGGCCGGACGCGGCGTCCACCTGCTGACCACGCCAGGGATGTACCGGGCGGCACATGAACTGCCCGGCTGGTACGCCGCTTTCGCCGAGATGACGCCGACGAGCGCCTGGATGCCCTGCGAGCCGGGCAGGCCCCCGGGTCCGGATGCGCTCGCACGGGCCGCGGCCCGGCTCCCGGCCGGCCCGGGAATCGTGAAGGACTTCGTCAAGTCCCGCAAGCACGAGTGGGACGAGGCCTGCTACCTGCCCGACCTCGCGGACACCCCGGCCGTCCACGCCGTGGTGTCCCGCTTCGTCGAGCGTCAGGAGGACTCCCTGACGGGCGGGATCGTGCTGCGCGCCTTCGAGGATTTCCGGCGGGACACCGGCGAGGCCCGGATCTGGTGGCTCGACGGCGAGGCGGTCCTGGCGACCGGGCACCCCGACACCCCCGGTCTGCGGCCCGTGCCCGATCTCGACCCCGTCCGTCCCCTGGTGCGCGGGCTGGACTGCCGGTTCGTCGCCACCGACCTCGCCCGGCGCACCGACGGGACGTGGCGCGTCGTCGAGGTCGGCGACGGGCAGGTCAGCGACCTCGGCGCCGGCGCCGACCCGGCCGCCCTGCTCGGCCCGTTGCTCGCCGTGGAGCACGGCCCGGAGGGCCGTTGGGGCAGGGACGCCTGATCGGCACGTCCGGTCAGCCGGCGAACGCCGTGCGGAGTCGGGCGGCCGCCTCGGTGAGGACGTCGTCGCGTTTGCAGAAGGCGAAGCGGACCTGGCTGCGGCCGGCGTCGGGGTCGTCGTAGAAGACGGAGTTGGGGACGGCGACGACACCGCAGCGTTCGGGGAGGGCCCGGCAGAAGGCGAGGGCGTCCTTCTCGCCGAAGGGGGTGATGTCGGTCGTGATGAAGTACGTGCCCTGGGGCTGGTGGACCTCGAATCCGGCGGCGCGCAGGCCGTCGGCGAGCAGGTCCCGCTTGCGCCGCAGACCGTCGCGGAAGTCCCGGAAGTAGGCGTCGGGCAGGGCGAGGGCCTCGGCGACGGCGTACTGGAACGGGCCGGAGGCCACGTACGTCAGGTACTGCTTGGCCGCGCGGACCGCGCTGACCAGGGGTGGGGCGGCGGTGACCCAGCCGACCTTCCAGCCGGTGAAGGAGAAGGTCTTGCCGGCGCTGGAGATGGTGACGACGCGGTCGCGCAGGCCCGGGAAGCGGTCGGCGAGGGCGGCGAGCGGGATGTGCTCGGCGTCGTAGGTCAGGTGCTCGTAGACCTCGTCGGTGACGACCAGCAGGTCGTGCTCGAGGACGAGTTCCGCGATCGCGGTCAGTTCCTCGCGGCTGAGCACCGTCCCGGTCGGGTTGTGCGGGCTGTTGAGCAGCAGCAGCCGGGTGCGGGGGGTGATCGCGGCGCGCAGCGCGTCGAGGTCGGGGCGGAAGCCGGGGGCGCGCAGGGTGAGGGGGACGCGGACGGCGCCGGCCATGGCGATGCACGCGGCGTACGAGTCGTAGAAGGGCTCGAAGGCGATCACCTCGTCGCCCGGTTCCAGCAGGCCGAGCATGGCGGCGGCGATGCCCTCGGTGGCGCCGGCGGTGACCAGCACCTCGGTGTCCGGGTCGTACGTCAGGCCGTGGAAGCGCGCCTGGTGGGCGGCGACGGCCTGCCGCAGCTCGGGCACGCCGGGGCCGGGCGGGTACTGGTTGCCGCGGCCGTCGCGCAGCGCCCGGACGGCGGCCTCGCGGACCTCCTCGGGACCGTCCGCGTCGGGGAATCCCTGGCCGAGGTTGATCGCGCCGGTGCGGGCGGCGAGGGCCGACATCTCGGCGAAGATGGTGGTGCCGAACTCCGCGAGTGCGCGGTTGAGCGGGGGTCGCGAGGAGGTCATGCCCGCCATCCTCCGCCGAACCTCTGGACTTCCTCAACTCTGCTTTCGGCCGCGAGGGGCGGGGGCATCACCGGTGCACAACGGAAAGCAAGGAAAGCGGGGGGTGGTACCGATGGGACCTCTTGTCATTCTGCTGATCCTCTTCGGGTTCGGCGTGGTGCTGGTACTGGCGATCGCGGCGGCGCGGAACGCCCATCGCGGGGGCGGCAGCCGCCGGCACCGGCACGGCTCGTCGGCCGCCGACGCCGGCGGTGTGGGGGTCGCCGCCTGGTGGGCGGGGGACAGCGGCCCGTCCTCGCACGGGGGAGGCGGTGGCCACCACGGAGGCGGCCACGGCCACCACGGCGGGGACCACGGGGGCGGTCACCATTCGTGCGGCGGCGGCGGTCACTCCTCCTGCGGCGGGGGGAGTTCCTGCGGGGGCGGTGGCGGCTGCGGCGGCGGAAGCTGACGATACGAAATTGCGCATTGCCCGTGCCGAATCGCATATGCGCCCGGCGGGTTACTCGCCTACCGGGCGCATTTGTGGTGAACACCTGAACCCGTACGCGCCCTTGGGGATGTAAAGCGGGTGGAGATGGGTAAAAACGCTGAAGACGGCGCGCCTTTCATGATTGCGTATTCTCCGACCCCTGCGTGGGCGCAAGCCGACGGGCGATTTCCCCACAGGCGCGGGTCGTCCCGTCTTCTTCCGTGTGAATTTTCTCCGTCCTGGCCTGCTCCCCCTGCCGCCCGCCCCTGGTTCCCTCCCCTCCCCCTTCCCTGCTTGCTCGCGATGTGCCTGCGGAGCCGACTCCATGCTCACCACCCTTCAGACCGCCTACACCGACACCCGCGCCGGGGACCTGGCCTGGTGTCTGGGAAAGGAAGAGCTGCCGGCGCTGGCCGTGCTCGACCGTGAACTCCCGGGCATCGGGACGGCGGTCGCCGCGCCCGCGGTCCAGGTCCAGATGCGGCTGCTCGGGGCGTCCCACCAGGTCGTCCTGGACTCGCCGAGCGGCCGGTGCTCGGAGACCGTGGCCTGTATGCCCGGCAGCAGCACGCCGCTGCCCTTCGGAGTGGCCAGACGGGTGTCCGGCTGGGACTACGAGTTCGCGGCGCGGATCGAGACACTGTCGCGGGGCGGCTTCGCCGGTCGCGCACAGGAGTTGCTCGCACTGGTGGCCGATCACCCCAATGGCCTCGCCGGAACCTTCCCCGGCGATCCGCACGCCTTCACCGCGATGCTCGTGCAGTACAGCGGCGGAAGCGTGCTGTGGCGCACGTGGCACGCGTACCCCCAGGAGGGACGGCTGGTCGCGACCCGGTCGCGGCTGAGCGCGCAGACGTGAGCGTGGGTACGGCGGGCGACCTCCGGGACGTCAACGCGCCGCCGGGTGCCCCCCATCGCACCCCTGTGGGTGACGTCTGACGCCATAAACGTGACATAGCGTTCAGACATGATCGACCAGTCGACCTCCACCGCGCCCGGGTCACGGGCCCCGGCGGGACACGCGGGCCGGCTCCGGCTGCCCGTCCCGGCGGGGCAGGCACGGGCGCTGGTGCTCGCGGCGGTCTTCGTCTGCGCCGCGTGCGGCCTGGTGTACGAGCTCGAACTGGTCGCCCTCGCCTCGTACCTGGTGGGCGACTCCGTCACCCAGGCGTCCGTCGTGCTGTCGGTCATGGTCTTCGCCATGGGCGTCGGCTCGCTGCTCGCCAAGCGGCTCAACTGCGCGCCGGCGGTCGGCTTCGCCGGGGTGGAGATCGTGCTGGCGCTGGTCGGCGGCCTGTCGGTGATGGGGTTGTACGCCAGCTTCGCCTGGTGCGGTCAGTCCCGTGCGGCCATGGTGGGCTTCGCGTTCGCGATCGGCGTGCTCATCGGGGCCGAGGTCCCGCTGCTGATGACGCTGATCCAGCGGATCCGCCGGCAGGACGCGGGCGGCGCCGTCGCCGACCTCTTCGCAGCGGACTACGTGGGCGCCCTGGTCGGCGGGCTGGCCTTCCCCTTCCTCCTGCTGCCCGCACTGGGCCAGTTGACCGGGGCGCTGCTCACCGGCGCGGTCAACGCGGTCGCGGGCGGTCTCATCGTGCTGTGGCTCTTCCGCCCCGACGTCACTGCCCGCGCGCGCGCCCGGCTGCTCGTCGCCAATGTCGCCGTCCTGGCGGTGCTGGCCGGCGCGGCCTGGGCGGCCGGGCCCTTCGAACGGGCGGCGCGGGAGGCGGTGTACGGCGGCCATGTGCGGCTGGCCGAGCGGACCGCGGTCCGGGAGGTCGTGGTCACCGGCTCCCCGTTGCGGCTCTACCTCGACGGGCGGCTGCGGGTCTCCGGCCGCGACGAGTACCGCTGCCACGAGGCCCTGGTCCACCCGGCGATGGCCGGTCCGCACCGCCGCGTCCTCGTCCTCGGCGGGGGCGACGGCCTCGCGCTGCGGGAGGTGCTGCGCTACCCCGACGTCCGCTCGGTGACGGTCGTCGACCTCGACGCCGAACTCGTCGCCCTCGCCCGCACCGACCCGGAGCTCTCCCGGCTGAACCGGCACGCCTACCGCGACCCCCGGGTGCGGGTGCGGGCCGGGGACGCCTTCGAATGGCTGCGCCGGGCGGGCCCCGATGCGGGGCCGTCGCGGAGGTACGACGTCGTGCTGGCCGATCTGCCCGACCCGGACATCTCGCGCAGCGCGAAGCTGTACTCGCAGGAGTTCTACGGGCTGGCCGAGCGCGTGCTGGCCCCGGACGGGCGGCTCGCCGTGCACGCGGGCACGCCCGGGGCGTCGCCGAGCGGCTTCTGGACCGTGGACGCCACCGTGCGCGCCGCGGGGCTGCGCACCGCCGACTACTGGATCGGCACCGGTCACCGGGGCGGTGACTGGGGCTTCGTCCTCGCCGCCCGGCACCGCGCCCCGCCGCTGCGCCTGGCGGCGGACGCCCCCCGTCTGCGCTCGCTGTCCCCCGCGACGCTCGCGGCCGCCGCGCGCCGGGCGGACGCTTCCGCCCGGCGGGACCTGCCGCCCTCCACCCTGATGCACCCGCGTACGGGCTGAGCGGACCCGGAGGACGGCACCCGGGGGCGCGAACCCGGGCCGATCGCCCACCGGATCGCGCCGGGGGCGATTAGGCTCGCCCGCATGGAGCCGCATGAGGTGTTCGTTCCGTTTCCGGCCGAAACCATTCGCCAGGCGCTCGCCGACCTGGAACGCGTCGCCCGCTGCGTTCCCGGCCTCCAGCGCGACGCCGGCGCCGAGGAGGGCCTCGCCGGCCGCCTGAGGCTCCGTATCGGCGGCTCGACGATCACCTACCGCGGCACCCTCCGGCTGGCCCCGCGCGGCGGCAGCCTGTCCGTGGAGGGCGAGGCGGTGGAGGCGCGCGGCGCCGGCACGGTCAAGCTGGCGCTGGAGGTCGGCGTGGACGCCGTGTCGGGCGGGACGCTGCTGACCTTCACCGGCGGGGCGCAGGCCGACGGCCGGCTCGCGGAGTACGACGACGCCGTCGCGGCCGCCGCGGGCGTGCGGTTGCTGGACCGGTTCGCCGCCGCCCTCACCTCCGACCTGGAACCGGCCGGGGAGGGCATCGAGGAGATCGCCGGTCTGGTCGACCTCGCCGAGGACGACCTGCCCGCGCAGGTCGACGAGTTCACCGTGCACGACGTGCACGAGACCCGCGACGCCCGCGGCCCGGAGACCGCGGAACCCGGCGAGGCCGCCGATCACCTCGACGACCACCTCGCCGGCGAACTCCGCGGTGACCTCGACGACGACGTGGACGACGACCTCGCGGACGACCTCGACGAGGACGAGGACATCGACGGCATCGGCCCCATCGGCCGGGTCCCGGACGTCCCCGAGGACCCCGCCGGGATCGACCTGCCCGCCGAGGCCGCCTACGCCCGCCGCACCCTCATCGGCCGCAGCGCCGAGGAGGTCGACCACGCCCCGCCGCGCGGCCGGTACGCTCCCGTGCCCGCCCCGCAGAACGGTTCGGCCACGGCCTCGCTGCGCCGCTACGCCCCGGCCGCGGCGGCGCTGCTGCTGTCGGCGGTGGTCGCGGGGCGCGTACTGAGGCGCCGCAGGCGGTCGTTCCCGTAGGGTCTGGTCCGTGGCCACGGACCAGACCCATGACGGGCGTATCGACGAGCACGCAGTCCAACTCGAGGCCGGGCAGGCGCGGCTGACGATCCACCCGGATCGCGGCTGCCGCGTCGCCTCGCTGACCGTCGGCGGCGTGGAGCTGCTGCGGCAGGGCGAGAAATTCGGGTCCTTCCCGATGGTGCCGTGGTGCGGCCGCACCCGGGACGGGCAGTTCCGCAACGGCGGCGTGCTGCACCAGCTGCCGCGCGACGCCGGACCCCACGCCATCCACGGCACCGGCCGGCACACCGCCTGGCAGCAGGCGCCGGGCGCCACCGCGAGCGAGGTCAGCTTCTACTACGACCTCGCCGAGCCCTGGCCGTACAAGGGCCGGGTCACCCAGCGCTTCGCGCTCGCCGAGGACCACGCCGAGCTCACCATGAGCGTGGAGACCACCGGCGACTCCTTCCCCGCCCAGGCCGGCTGGCACCCCTGGTTCCTGCGCAACCTCGGCCACGGCGGCCAGGACGCCGAGATCGCCTTCTCCCCGGCCTGGATGGAGCAGCGCGGCGAGGACCACCTGCCCAACGGCAACCGGGTGGACCCCACGCCGCGCCCGTGGGACGACTGCTTCGGCATGCCGGACGGCGTGGACGTCACGCTGACCTGGCCGGGCGAACTGCTGCTGCGGGTCACCAGCCCCGCGCCGTGGGTGGTCCTGTACGACGAGCAGCCCGAGGCGGTCTGCGTCGAACCGCAGTCCGGCCCGCCCAACGGCCTCAACACCGACCCGCGGCTGGTCACCCCGATCGAGCCGCTGGAGATGCGCGCGACCTGGGCCTGGGAACGGCTCGGATAGGCTCGTGACCATGAGTGACGCGCGTGAAGCCCTGCTGCGGCAGATCAAGGACAAGGCCGTGGTGCACGGCAAGGTGACCCTGTCGTCGGGCCTTGAGGCCGACTACTACATCGACCTGCGCCGGATCACGCTGGACGCCGAGGCGGCCCCGCTGGTCGGCCAGGTCATGCTGGACACCACCGCGGACCTGGACTTCGACGCCGTCGGCGGGCTCACCCTGGGCGCCGACCCGGTCGCCACCTCGATGCTGCACGCCGCCGCCGCGCGCGGCCGGAAGCTGGACGCGTTCGTCGTCCGCAAGGCGCAGAAGGCGCACGGCATGCAGCGCCGGATCGAGGGCCCGGACATCGCGGGCCGCCGGGTGCTGGTCGTCGAGGACACCTCCACCACCGGCGGGTCCCCGCTGACCGCCGTGGAGGCCGCCCGCGAGGCCGGCGCCGAGGTGGTCGCCGTCGCCGTGATCGTCGAGCGCGGCGCCGCGCCGGCCATCGCGGAGGCAGGCCTCCCGTACCTCCAGGCCTTCGGCCTCGAGGACCTGGACCTCGCCTGACTCCCGTTCTGAGCTGGGGTTTTCATCGGGGGTCGGACGTTTCACGTGAAACGGCCGACCCCTGACGTATGTCCACGGTGCGCATAGTGTGGAGCTGATGCGGTCGTCTGCCAAGATGGGGACGACGATGACGTCGATCCCAGGTCAGGGTCACTCACCGAACAACCCGCACATCACAAGGAGCGGACACATGCCCATCGCAACCCCCGAGATCTACAGCGAGATGCTCGACCGGGCGAAGGCTGGCAGGTTCGCCTACCCGGCCATCAACGTGACCTCGACCCAGACCCTGCACGCCGCGCTGCGCGGCTTCGCGGAGGCGGAGAGCGACGGCATCGTCCAGATCTCGACGGGCGGCGCCGAGTTCCTCGGTGGCCAGTACAACAAGGACATGGTCACCGGCTCGGTCGCGCTCGCGGAGTTCGCGCACATCGTCGCCGAGAAGTACCCGGTCAACGTCGCGCTGCACACCGACCACTGCCCGAAGGACAAGCTCGACGGCTATGTGCGCCCGCTGCTGAAGCTCTCCCAGGAGCGCGTGGCCGCCGGCCGCAACCCGCTGTTCCAGTCGCACATGTGGGACGGCTCCGCCGAGACCCTCGACCACAACCTCGCCATCGCGCAGGAGCTGCTGGCCGAGGCCGCCAAGGCGAGGATCATCCTCGAGGTGGAGATCACCCCCACCGGCGGTGAGGAGGACGGTGTCACCCACGAGATCAACGACGAGCTGTACACCACCGTCGAGGACGCGCTGCGCACCGCCGAGGCGCTCGGCCTGGGCGAGAAGGGCCGCTACCTGCTGGCCGCCTCCTTCGGCAACGTCCACGGCGTCTACAAGCCGGGCAACGTCGTGCTCCGTCCCGAGCTGCTGAAGGACCTCCAGGCGGGCGTGGGCGCCAAGTACGGCAAGCAGGAGCCGTTCTGGTTCGTCTTCCACGGCGGCTCCGGCTCCACCAAGCAGGAGATCGCCACGGCGCTGGAGAACGGCGTCGTCAAGATGAACATCGACACCGACACGCAGTACGCCTTCACGCGCCCGGTCGTGGAGCACATGTTCCGCAACTACGACGGTGTGCTGAAGGTCGACGGCGAGGTCGGCAGCAAGAAGCAGTACGACCCGCGCACCTGGGGCAAGTCGGCCGAGGCCGGCATGGCCGCCCGTGTCGTCGAGGCCTGCGGAGACCTGCGTTCCGCCGGGACCAGGCTGAAGTAACCAGCCGCCGCCGCGTACGAACGGCACCGGCACCGGGCCCGGTCCCTCCAGGTGGAGGGGCCGGGCCCCGGCCATACTGGGGCCCATGGCCATTCACGAGAACCTGCTCGGGGGACCGCCCCCGACGAACCTGCCCGACGACCCCGAGCCGCGCGAGCTGCTCGCCTCCGGAGCGGCTGCCGCGGACGTCGCCGCGAAGTACCCGACGTCTTCCCTGGCCTGGGCGGAGCTGGCGGACGACGCCTACGCCGGCGGCCGGGTCGTCGAGTCGTACGCCTACGCGCGGACCGGGTACCACCGCGGCCTGGACGCGCTGCGCCGCAACGGCTGGAAGGGCCACGGCCCGGTGCCCTGGGAGCACGAGCCCAACCGCGGCTTCCTGCGCGCCCTGCACGCGCTGGCGCGGGCCGCCCGGTCGATCGGTGAGAAGGAGGAGTACGAGCGCTGCTCGGCCTTCCTGCGCGACTCCTCGCCGACCGCCGCGGACACCCTGGGCTGACGCCCGCGGGGCCCGGAACGGCAGATCCGTGACCATCGAGCCAGGTGGGAGGGGCTTGCCGGACCGGGCCCCGACCACGGATGATGCGCGATGGGTCCGGCACCCGTGTGAGCGCGGACCCGAGGGGACCGGGGCCCGCCGTCGGACGGCGGGGGGCAGACCGCTACCCGGTAGCTCGTATTCACGGAGACACCGATGTCCCACCACCCCGATGTTTCCCAGGTGGCCCCCGAGGCCCCGCACCTGGACTTCGAGGGCACCACCCCCTACGAGGACTACGTCCAGGCCGACGTCCTCACCCACCTCCAGCAGCCCCGCTCCGACGACCCCGGCGAGATGGTCTTCCTGGTGACCACCCAGGTCATGGAGCTGTGGTTCACCGTCATCGTGCACGAGTGGGAGACCGCCTCCCGGGCGCTGGCGGCCGACGACCTGCCGACGGCGATGGCTGCGCTGGGGCGCAGCACGTACGAACTGCAGTCGCTGAACGCGTCGTGGGAGCCGATCGCGCACCTCACGCCGGCGCAGTTCAACGCGTACCGCGCGGCGCTCGGCGAGGGTTCCGGCTTCCAGTCCGCGATGTACCGGCGCATGGAGTTCCTGCTCGGCGAGAAGTCGGCCTCGATGCTGGTGCCGCACCGCGGCTCGCCGCGCGTCCACGCCGAGCTGGAGAAGGCGCTCCATGAGCCGAGCCTGTACGACGAGGTGCTGCGCCTGCTGGCGCGGCGCGGGTACGCGATCCCGGCGCGGGACGACCTGTCCCAGCGGTACGAGGGCGACCCGGCCGTCGAGCGGGCCTGGCAGGAGATCTACTCCGGTGACCAGGCCACCGATCTGGTGCGGCTCGGCGAGGCGCTGACCGAGGTCGCCGAACTGGTGTGGCGCTGGCGCAACGACCACCTGGTCGCCACTCGCCGCGCGATGGGTGCCAAGACCGGCACGGGCGGCTCCGCGGGGGTCGCCTGGCTGGAGAAGCGCGCCACGAAGAACGTGTTCCCCGAGCTCTGGACGGCCCGCAGCCATGTCTGACACCACGAACCTCCCCGAGTCCCCGGCGGCGAAGGCACTGCGCCTGGACACCGGCGACGAACTGGCCAAGGTCCGCGACCGCTTCGTGCTGGACGACGTGATCTACCTGGACGGCAACTCGCTGGGCGCGCTGCCCGCCGGGGTGCCGGACCGGATCGCGGACGTCATCGCGCGCGAGTGGGGCTCCCTGCGCATCCGCTCGTGGACCGAGAGCGGCTGGTGGACCGCGCCCGAGCGGATCGGCGACCGCGTCGGCGCGCTGATCGGCGCCGCGCCCGGCCAGGTCGTGGTCGGCGACTCCACCAGCGTCAACGTCTTCAAGGCCGTCGTGGGTGCCGTTCGGATGGCTCAGCAGGCCGATCCGGCCCGTACCGAGGTGCTGGTCGACGCCACCACGTTCCCCACCGACGGGTACATCGCCGAGTCCGCCGCCCGGATGACCGGCTGCTCGATCCGCGCGGTCGACGCGGCCGGACTGGCCGCCGCGGCCGGCCCGCACACCGCGGTCGCGCTGGTCAACCACGTCGACTACCGCAGCGGCCGGCTGAACGACCTGCCGGGCACCACCGCCGCCCTCCACGCGGCCGGCGCGCTGGTGGTCTGGGACCTGTGCCACACGGCGGGGGCGCTGCCCGTGGGGCTGGACGCGCACGGTGTGGACCTGGCGGTCGGCTGCACCTACAAGTACCTCAACGGCGGCCCGGGCGCGCCCGCGTACCTGTACGTCCGCCGTGACCTGCAGCCGCGCTTCGACTCGCCGCTGCCGGGCTGGAACTCCCACCGCGACCCGTTCGCGATGGAGGCCGCCTACCGGCCCGCCGACGGCAGTGCCCGCGGCCGGGTCGGCACCCCGGAGATCCTGTCACTGCTGGCGCTGGACACGGCCCTCGACGTCTGGGACGGCGTGTCCCTGGGCGCCGTGCGGGCCAAGAGCCTGGCCCTGACCGACTTCTTCCTGGAGTGCGTGGCCGCCTACGTCCCTGCGGGCCTGGTCACCCCGGTGACCCCGGCCGCGCACGCCGAGCGCGGCAGTCAGGTCGCCCTCCGCTGCGCCGACGCGGGCGCGGTGATGGGCGAACTCATCGGCCGGGGCGTGGTGGGCGACTTCCGGGAGCCGGATATCCTCCGCTTCGGATTCACCCCGCTGTACACGAGGTTCGCGGACGCGGAGCGCGCGGCCCGGGTCCTCGCCGAGGTCCTCGAAGGAAGCCGGTAAGCATGCACGACCCCACCCCGCCCTTTGCCTCCGCCGGCCGACCGGAGGTGGCCTCCGGGCCGAGCGATACCACCGCGGCCGTCGGCGCCGGGGCGGGGGAGGGGGCCGCGCTGCGGGACGCCGCCGAGGAGGCGTCGGCTCTGGGGCACGCCCCCGTGGCGCCCGACGCCACCGCCGCGTACGGCGAACACCCCGACCAGATCGTCGACTTCTACCGGCCGGGCGACGCCGCGCAGGGGCGCCCGGGTCCGCTCGTGGTGTTCTTCCACGGCGGTGCCTGGCGGGCCGCGTACGACCGGCGGCACGTCTCGCCGCTCGCGGCGTTCCTGGCGCGGCGCGGCTTCGCGGTGGCCTCGGTGGAGTACCGCCGGGGCAACGGCGGTCCGGTCGCGGGGCGCTGGCCGGACACCTTCGACGACGTGGCCGCGGCCGTGGACGCCGTGCCGGGACTGGCCGCGGCGGCCCTGGGCGCCGAGGCCGTTGACGCCCGGCGGATCGTGCTCGCCGGGCACTCCGCCGGTGGTCATCTCGCGCTGTGGGCGGCGGCCCGGCACATGCTGCCGTCGCAGTCGCGCTGGTACCGCCCGTCGCCCGCCCGGCTGCGCGGAGTGGTCGCGCTGTCACCGCTGGCGGACTTCGCCACCGCGGTGGAGCTGGACGTGTGCTCCGGCGCCGTCGCCGAACTGCTCGGCGGTCCGGACCGGCTGGCGTCGCGCGGTCCCGAGACCGACCCGGCCGTGCTGCTGCCCACCGGCATCCCGGTGACCGTCGTGCAGGGCGGCGCCGACACCGTCGTGCCGGCCCAGGTCGCCGAGGCGTTCGTGGCCGCGACGGCCAAGGCGGGCGAGGAGGCGCAGCTGACGCTGCTGGCGGACGTGGGCCACTTCCCGGTCATCGATCCCGACGCCGACGCGGCGGCCGTGGTCGCCGAGGAGATCGCGCAACTGGCCTGGTGACGACGGTGTCGTACTTGAGACGGATGCCCGGACGTCATCTTCTGCGGTGACGACGGCGAACGGAGCGATCCCTACGGTGAGAGCGTGACCGAGACAAGCCAGACCACGCTGCGGACCGAACTCCGCATGGCCCGCGGCGCCCTGAGCGGACTGCGGCGGGACCTGATAGCCGACGCCTTCGCCTTCCACCCGATGGCACCGCTCCGTGACGGGCATCCCCTGCTCGGCCTGGTGCCGCGCCGGCTGCGGGTGTACGCCCGCTGGCTGCCGCACGCGACGCTGACCGGCTTCGCGTTCCTGCTGATGCTGATCGCGGCCGAGAGCTACAGCGGCCTCGGCGGCGTCGTCGCCGCCCTGCTCGCCGGTGTGCCGTTGCTGACGACGATGTTCCGGCCGATCGGCGCCTGGTGGCTGTCCTTCGGTGCGGCGATCCTGACCGGGCTGCTGTTCGCCGACGGCTGGTCGTCCACCGGGCCGTGGACGGACACCGGTTTCGTCTCGCACCTGACGGTGATGGCGGTGGTGGCGGCGCGCTCCCGGCCCCGGGTGGCCGCCGAGATGTGGCTGCTCACCGCCGTGCTGGCACTGGCCTTCAGCTCCCTGGCGGGCTGGTACGGGGCCGACCCGTTCATCATGATCTTCCTGTCCGGCATCCTCCTGTTCGTCGTGGCGGCAGTGCGCGGGCTGCGCGACTCCAAGAGGAAGGTGGCCGCGCAGGTCGCCGTCACCGAGGTCGAGCGCACCCGCCGCACGCTGCTGGAGGAGCGCACGACCATCGCTCGCGAACTGCACGACGTCGTCGCCCACCACATGTCGGTGATCGCCATCCAGGCGGAGGCCGCCCCCTACCGGGTCGAGGACCCGCCCGAGGCGCTGACCCAGAGCTTCGCGATCATCCGCGAGAACGCCGTCATCGCGCTCACCGAGCTGCGCCGGGTGCTCGGCGTCGTACGCGCGGAGGACTACGAGGCCCCCGACGCCCCGCAGCCGACGCTGGGCGACCTGGACCGGCTGATCGCCAACGTGCGCGAGGCGGGGCTCGGGGTGGAGAAGACGGTCACCGGCGCGGTGCGCGAACTGCCGCAGGGCGTCGAGCTGTCGGCGTACCGGATCATCCAGGAGGCGCTGAGCAACACCCTGCGGCACGCGCCGGGCGCCTCCGCCCGGGTGGAGATCTCCTACGTCCTCGGCGGCCTCGGCCTGCGCGTCGTCAACGGGCCGCCGCGCGGTCTGGCGAAACCGTCACCCGGGGCCGGCCACGGCATCACCGGCATGCGGGAGCGGGTCACGATGCTCGGCGGCGAGATGACCGACGGGACCACCGAGGACGGCGGTTACGAGATCGCGGTCTTCATCCCCGTCACCGCGGACCGGTCATGAGCGCCACGAGGATCCGGGTGCTGGTCGCGGATGACCAGATGATGGTCCGCGAGGGCTTCTCGGTGCTGCTCAACGCGCAGCCGGACATCGAGGTGGTCGGCGAGGCGGTCGACGGCCGGCAGGCGGTCGAGCAGGTCGCTGCGCTGCGGCCGGACGTGGTCCTGATGGACATCCGCATGCCCGAGATGAACGGCCTGGAGGCGACCCGTGAGATCGTCGCCGCGGACGCCGACGCCAAGGTGCTGGTGCTGACCACCTTCGACCTGGACGAGTACGTCTACCAGGCGCTGCGGGCGGGCGCGTCGGGCTTCCTGCTCAAGGACGCCTCCGCGCGCCAGCTCGCCGACGGGGTGCGGATCGTCGCCGCGGGGGACGCGCTGCTGGCCCCGGCGGTCACCCGGCGGCTGATCACCGAGTTCAACCGGCTCGGCACGCCGAGGCCGCCGACCCAGGAACGGGTCGGGGACCTCACGGAGCGTGAGACGGAGGTGCTGGTGCTGGTCGCCCAGGGACTGTCCAACGCGGAGATCGCCGAGCACCTGGTGGTCGCGGAGTCGACGGTGAAGACCCACGTGAGCCGCGTGCTGGTGAAGCTCGGGCTGCGCGACCGGACGCAGGCGGCGGTCTTCGCGTACGAGGCACGCCTGGTCACCCCCGGCGGCTGACGGGACGGAGGGTAGTCTCCGCACATGAGCAGCCCTGCGACCGCCTTCGATCCCTGGTCGGCCGAGTTCGTGGCCGACCCCTACCCGGCGTACTCCCGGCTTCGGGCGGAGGGCCGCGCGCACTGGTTCGAGCCCAGCGGCCAGTGGCTGATCCCGCACTACGCGGACGTCAGCGCCCTGCTGCGGGACCGCCGCCTCGGCCGTACCTACCTGCACCGCTTCAGCCACGAGGACTTCGGGCGCACCCCGCCGCCGCCCGAGCACGAGCCCTTCACCGTGCTCAACGGCAACGGCCTGCTGGACCTGGAGGCCCCGGACCACACCCGCATCCGGCGGCTGGTCTCCAAGGCCTTCACCCCGCGTACGGTCGAGCGGCTCACCCCGACCGTCCAGCGGCTGGCCGGGGAGCTCGTGGAGCGGCTGGTCGCGGAGGGCGGCGGCGACCTGATCGCCGCCGTCGCCGAGCCGCTGCCGGTCGCCGTCATCGCCGAGATGCTCGGGATACCGGCCGGCGACCGGCACCTGCTGCGGCCGTGGTCGGCGGACATCGTCGGGATGTTCGAGCTCAACCCGACCGAGGAGGCCGCGCGGCGGGCGGTCCGGGCGAGCGTGGAGTTCTCCGAGTACCTGCGCGAGCTGATCGCCGAGCGGCGCAAGGCGCCCGGCGAGGACCTGATCAGCGCGCTGATCGCGGCGCACGACGAGGGCGACCGGCTCAGCGAGCAGGAGATGATCTCCACCTGCGTGCTGCTGCTGAACGCCGGGCACGAGGCGACCGTCAACACCACCGGGAACGGCTGGTGGACGCTGTTCCGGCACCCGGAGCAGCTGGCGGCGCTGCGCGCGGCGCCGGAGGAGCTGCTGCCGACGGCGATCGAGGAACTACTGCGCTTCGACACGCCGTTGCAGATGTTCGAGCGGTGGGTGCTGGACGACATCGAGGTCGGCGGCACCGTCATCCCGCGCGGCAGCGAGGTGGCCCTGCTGTTCGGCTCGGCCAACCGCGACCCCGAGCGGTTCGCCGACCCCGACCGCCTGGACCTCACGCGGCCCGACAACCCGCACATCACCTTCGGCGCGGGCATCCACTACTGCCTCGGCGCGCCGCTGGCCCGGATCGAACTGGCCGCGTCCTTCTCGGCCCTGCTGCGGACCGCGCCGCGCCTGGAACTGGTGGCGGAGCCGAGCTGGAACGAGGGGTACGTCATCCGGGGCCTGCGGGAACTGCGCGTCAGCTGCTGAACGCCGGTGCGCCCCCCGCCGCCCGGTCCTCCCGGGTGGCGGGGACGGCGGGGGCGCTTCGCCGCCGGGCCGTCACGCGACGAGGTCCCGGCGGCGCAGGGCCGCGAGTCCGCCGGCGCCCAGGGCGAGCGCGAGCACGGTGAGGAGCACCAGCGGGCCCGGGGTGACCTCCGCGGACGGTGCCTTCGGCAGGTGCGTGAAGACCGACAGGTCCATCACCCAGGGCGAGAGCTTCAACGCCGGCCCGTACAGCCCGATCCCCAGGGTCAGCGAGGCCACGCCCCAGCTCGCCACCGCGGCCTTGGGGACGGCGCCGTACAGCAGGAGCGCGACCGCCGCCACGCACCAGACCGCGGGCAGTTGCACCAGGGCCGCGCCCGTCAGCCGCGCCATCTGGTGCCCCGCACCGCCGGTCGTCGCCCCGTAACCGAGGCCCATGGCGAGCCCGGACACCAGCAGGAGCAGCACGGACCCGCCCGCGGCGAGCAGCGTGTGGCTCATGGCCCAGCGGACCCGGCCGACACCGGTGGCGAGGACGGGTTCGGCACGGCCGGAGTTCTCCTCGCCCTGGAGCCGCAGGACGGCCTGGACGGCGTAGAGCGCCGCGATCATGCCCATCACGCCGCTCATCGAGGCGAGATAGGAGTCGACGAGGCCCGACGCGCCGCCCATGTCGCGGATGACGTCCGCGAGTCGGTCGTTGCCGCGCACGAGGTCGGTGGCCCCGTCGGCCAGGGCGCCCAGCGTGGCGCCGCCCACGGCGAAGCCGAACGCCCAGCCCCACAGGGAGCCGCGCTGCAGCCGCCAGGCCAGGCCCTGCGCACCGCGCAGCCGGGGACCGGCCGCTGCGGGTCCGGGACGGGAGGGGATCAGGGAGGCGTCGATGTCCCGCCGGGCGACCAGGGCGTACGCGAGGGCGACGAGCCCGGCGACCCACGCGACGAACAGCCCCGGCACCCACCAGCGTTCGCCGCCGTAGGGTCGTATGTTCTCGGCCCAGCCGAGCGGCGAGAACCAGGTCAGCGTGCCGGAGCCGCCGTCGCCGGCGGCGCGCAGCAGGAAGGCGAGGCCGAGCACGGCGCCGCCGATGCCCCGGGCGGCGCGGGCACTCTCGGTGAGCTGCGCGGCGACCGCGCCGACGGCGGCGAAGGCGCAGCCCACGCCCGCGAAGGCACATCCGAAGGCCAGGGCCCCGAGCGCGCCGTGCCCGAGCAGCCCGAGGGTGACGAGGACGCCGAGCGCGACGGAGGCCCCGAAACCGGTGACCAGGGCCGCGGCCAGCGGCGCCCGGCGGCCGACGGCACCCGCGCCGACGAGCTCCAGCCGGCCCGCCTCCTCTTCCTCGCGGGTGTGCCGGACGACCAGGAGCACGGCCATCAGCCCGGCCGCGGCGGTGCCGAAGGCCATCGTGCGCCAGGCCGTCAGCCCGCCGATGCCGGTGTCGAAGACGGGTCCGTACAGCGCGCGGAGCGAGGCGTTGCCCGCGGTGCTCGCGGCCACTTCGGCACGCTTGGCGGCGGTGTCGTACAGCGAGCCGAAGGCGGAGGCGGTGGAGACGACGAGCAGGGCGATCGGCACCGTCCACGCCGGGATCATGATCCGGTCGCGGCGGAGCGCGAGGCGGGTGAGCACCGCCGTGCCGGCGAGCGCGTCCGGCCGGTTCACCGCGCCGCCTCCGTCACGACCGCGTCGTCGTCCGTCTCGTAGTGCCGCAGGAACAGCTCTTCCAGCGTGGGTGGCGTGCTGGTCAGGCTGCGGACCCCGGCCTCGCTCAACTGCCGGAGCACCGCGTTCAGTTCACCGGCGTCGACCTGGAGCTTCACGCGGCTGCCCTGGATGTCCAGGTCGTGCACACCGGGCAGGGCGGCCAGGGCGTCGGCCGGTCCGGCGAGCTCGGCGGTGACCGAGGTGCGGGTGAGGTGCCGCAACTCGGCCAGGCTCCCGGTCTCGACGGTGCGTCCCTTGCGGATGATGCTCACCCGGTCGCACAGCGCCTCGACCTCGCTGAGGATGTGACTGGACAGCAGCACCGTGCGGCCGCGGTCGCGCTCCTCCCGGACGCACTCGCGGAAGGCCTCCTCCATCAGCGGGTCCAGCCCGGAGGTGGGCTCGTCGAGTATCAGCAGCTCCACGTCGGAGGCGAACGCGGCGACGAGCGCGACCTTCTGCCGGTTGCCCTTCGAGTACGCGCGGCCCTTCTTCGTCGGGTCCAGCTCGAAGCGCTCCAGCAGGAGGCGCCTGCGCGCCTCGTCCAGCCCGCCGCGCAGCCGCCCGAGCAGGTCGATGACCTCGCCGCCGCTGAGATTGCGCCAGAGCGTGACGTCACCGGGGACGTAGGCCAGTCGCCGGTGCAGCGCGACCGCGTCCCGCCACGGGTCCCCGCCGAGCAGCTGGGCGGCCCCGCCGTCCGCACGGAGCAGCCCGAGCAGGACGCGGATGGTCGTGGACTTCCCCGCCCCGTTGGGCCCGAGGAAGCCGTGCACCTCACCCGTCTCGACGGCCAGGTCCAGGCCGTCCAGTGCGTGCGTGCGGCCGAAGGACTTGTGGAGTCCGGCCACACTGATTGCCTTCGTCATGGTTGTGAACGTACAGTACGTTCACAAATTTGTGAAGTTAAGGAACTGTATAAACTTCAGGCGGGAGGCGATAGCGGTGGCAGAGGGATCCTTCGAGCCGATGACGTTCGTCGAGCGGTTCGCGGCGGAACTGGTCGAGGCCGGCATGCAGCGCATGGCCGCCCGCGTCTTCGCGGCGCTGCTCGCCTCCGACACCGGGATGCTCAGCGCCGCCGACCTGGCCGAACGCCTGCAGGCCAGCCCCGCCGCGATCTCCGGCGCGGTCCGCTACCTCTCGCAGGTCGGCATGCTGACGCGCGAGCGCGAGCCCGGCTCCCGGCGCGAGCGCTACCGGGTGCACAGCGACCAGTGGTACGAGACCTTCACCCGCCGCGACCGCATCCTCGCCCGCTGGGAGGGCACCCTCCGCGACGGCATCGCGGAGGTCGGTCCCGACAGCCCCGCGGGCCGCCGCATCGCGGAGACCGCCGCCTTCTTCGACTTCCTCCAGAAGGAGATCGTCGACCTGATGGACCGCTGGCGCGAGCACAAGTCGGAACTCCGCGAGAACGGGCTCCTCTAGAAGGACCGCGGCACCGTCAGCCGCCAGGCGGCCGGCATCACCGTCCAGGTGCGGCGGCGGACCGGGCCCGCGCTCGTCGCGTCCGCCGTGTAGCGGAAGTCCCGTCCGGAGACGGTGACCGTGCGGGCGTGCACCGGGCCGGCCGGGGCGGCGCCGTCGCGGCGGACGAGGACCTCGGCGAGGCCGGGGGCGGCCATGGAGACCGACACCTCCTCGACGCAGTCGTCCAGGTCGGCCAGGACGACCCCGTCGGCCTCGACGCGCAGCCGCTGGACGCCTCGCATGGCGAGCCCCGTGGGGTGCCCGTGCAGGCTGAACGTGCGGGCCAGCGAGCGGGCGCGCCGCTCGACGGGCATCAGCCACGCCGGGGTCGCGGAGGAGATGCGCAGGGCGCCCAGCACGATGCCGCCGCTGTCGTCGAGCAGGAGGTCCAGTTCCCGTTCGGCCCCGTCGAGCACGGCACGCGCCGCGTTCACCGCGCCGCCGGGCACGCCCAGTGCCCGGGCCAGCGCGGTGCTCCGCCCGACCGGCACCAGTCCGACCACCGCCTCGCCCAGCGCCCGCGCCCCGTACAGCGCCCGTACGGTGCGCAGCAGCGCCGCGTCGTCGCCCACCACGACCGGGCGCCGCCGCCCGCGGTGCTCCAGCGCCCGTACGGCCTCTTCCTCGGACTCCGGGAGCGCGATCTTCACGGAGGGCGATCCCCCGCACAGCACATCCTTCGCGATGCGTACGGATTCGCCGTCCATGACACGGGCGGCAGGGTCGATGACCACGAGCAGGGGCTGCCCGACCGGTCGCTGAGCCGACACCTTGGTCCTTCCTCAGGTAACATCTCGGTGCAAGAGCCCCTTGCGCTGCCTTGCGCCAGGGGCTTCGTCTATTCCGGGGCACCGGTCCGACCGCTCTCCCCGCCATGGGGAGCCACGTTGGACATGCCCCGCCCGGAAGGGGTGTACGCCTGTGCCCGCACTTGTGCTGCTCGGTGCTCAGTGGGGTGACGAGGGCAAGGGGAAGGCCACCGACCTGCTCGGTGGTTCCGTGGACTACGTGGTGCGCTACCAGGGCGGCAACAACGCCGGCCACACGGTGGTCGTCGGTGACCAGAAGTACGCGTTGCACCTTCTGCCCTCCGGAATCCTCTCGCCCGGGTGCACCCCCGTGATCGGCAACGGCGTCGTCGTCGACCCGGCGGTCCTGCTCTCCGAGCTGAGCGGGCTGAACGAGCGCGGCGTCGACACGTCGAAGCTCGTCATCAGCGGCAACGCTCACCTGATCACGCCGTACCACCAGACCCTGGACAAGGTGACGGAACGCTTCCTCGGCAAGCGCAGGATCGGCACCACCGGCCGCGGCATCGGTCCGGCGTACGCCGACAAGATCAACCGCGTGGGCATCCGGGTGCAGGACCTGTTCGACGAGTCGATCCTGCGGCAGAAGGTCGAGGCCGCGCTCCACGACAAGAACCAGGTCCTGGTCAAGATCTTCAACCGCCGGGCGATCAGCATCGACCAGGTCGTCGAGGAGTACCTCGGCTACGCCGAGCAGATCAAGGACTACGTCGCGGACACGACGTTCCTCCTCAACTCCGCCCTCGACGAGGGCAAGGTCGTGCTCCTGGAGGGCGGCCAGGGCACCCTGCTGGACGTCGACCACGGCACGTACCCCTTCGTGACATCGTCCAACCCGACCGCGGGCGGTGCCTGCACGGGCTCGGGCATCGGCCCCACCAAGATCAGCCGGGTCATCGGCATCCTGAAGGCGTACACCACCCGCGTCGGCGCCGGCCCCTTCCCGACCGAGCTGTTCGACGAGGACGGCGACGCGCTGCGGCGCATCGGCGGCGAGCGGGGCGTCACCACCGGCCGTGACCGCCGCTGCGGCTGGTTCGACGCGGTCATCGCCCGGTACGCGACCCGGGTCAACGGCCTGACCGACTTCTTCCTCACCAAGCTCGACGTGCTGACCGGCTGGGAGCGCATCCCGGTCTGCGTCGCCTACGAGATCGACGGCAAGCGCGTCGAGGAACTGCCGTTCAGCCAGACCGACTTCCACCACGCGAAGCCGGTCTACGAGACGCTGCCCGGCTGGAGCGAGGACATCACCCAGGCCAAGACCTTCGCCGACCTGCCGAAGAACGCGCAGGCGTACGTGAAGGCCCTGGAGGAGATGTCGGGCGCCCCGATCTCCGCCATCGGCGTCGGCCCCGGCCGGACCGAGACGATCGAGATCAACTCGTTCCTGTAGCCGGACCGGGCGGGCGTGCCGTACAAGCTGTCGGCACGCCCGCCCACCGTCATACAGGGTGCCAATGGGAGGTCGCCCGGGCGTCTGCTTAGCCTTGGGGCCATGACCCCTCCTTACGCAGACCCCGAGACCGGCGCCGCCGTGAAGGCCGCCGACCGTGCGCACGTCTTCCACTCCTGGTCGGCGCAGGACCTGATCGACCCGCTGGCGGTCGCCGGGGCGGAGGGCGCGTATTTCTGGGACTACGACGGCAACCGCTACCTGGACTTCACCAGTGGCCTGGTGTTCACCAACATCGGGTACCAGCATCCGGCGGTCGTCGCCGCGATCCAGGAGCAGGCCGCGAAGCTCGTCACGTTCGCGCCCGCGTTCGCCGTGGAGGCGCGCTCGGAGGCCGCCCGGCTGATCGCCGAGCGCACCCCCGGGGACCTGAACAAGATCTTCTTCACCAACGGCGGCGCCGAGGCCGTCGAGAACGCCGTACGGATGGCCCGGCTGCACACCGGCCGTCCCAAGGCGCTCTCCGCCTACCGCTCGTACCACGGCGCCACCTCCGCCGCGATCAACCTGACCGGTGACCCGCGCCGCTGGCCGTCCGACAACGGCTCGGCCGGCGTCGTCCACTTCTGGGCGCCGTTCCTCTACCGCTCGCCGTTCCACTCGGAGACCGAGGAGCAGGAGCGCGACCGCGCGCTGCAGCACCTGGAGGACACGATCGTCTTCGAGGGACCGCAGTCCGTCGCGGCGATCGTGCTGGAGACCGTGCCGGGCACCGCGGGCATCATGGTGCCGCCGCCCGGCTACCTGGCGGGTGTCCGCGCGCTCTGCGACCGGTACGGCATCGTCCTGGTCCTGGACGAGGTCATGGCGGGCTTCGGCCGCACCGGCGGCTGGTTCGCCGCCGAGCACTTCGACGTCGTCCCCGACCTGCTGACCTTCGCCAAGGGCGTGAACTCCGGTTACGTGCCGCTCGGGGGTGTCGCCATCAGCGAGGAGATCGCCGCGACCTTCGCCACCCGCCCCTACCCCGGCGGGCTCACCTACTCCGGGCACCCGCTGGCCTGCGCCGCGGCCGTCGCCACGATCGGGGTGATGGAGGACGAGGGCGTGGTCGCCCGGGCCGCCGCGCTCGGCGAGCACACCCTCGGCCCCGGGCTGCGCGAGCTGGCCGGGCGCCATCCGTCGGTGGGCGAGGTGCGGGGCCTGGGCGCCTTCTGGGCGCTGGAGCTGGTGCGCGACCGGGAGACCCGCGAGCCGCTGGTCCCCTACAACGCCTCGGGCGAGGCCAACGCCCCCATGGCGGCCTTCGCGGCGGCCTGCAAGAAGAGCGGGCTGTGGCCGTTCGTGAACATGAACCGCACCCACGTCGTGCCCGCCTGCAACATCACCGAGGCCGAGGCCAAGGAGGGCCTCGCGCTTCTCGACGCGGCCCTGTCCGTCGCCGACGAGCACACGCGCTGAACCCGACCGGCCGCGCGTGACCCGTGCCACAGGCGCGGGCCACCCGCGGCCGGCCCTCGCATAGGGTGAGGCGCATCCAGGCGCACGCACATCCGAGGGAGGCACCGGGCATGCGGGATGGTGCAGATGCAGGCGGCCCCGTCAGACGGAGCAGTCTGCGCCAGCAGATCGCCGACGCACTGCGCGACGAGGTGCTCACCGGCCGCATGGTCGCCGGACGCCACTTCACCGTGAAGGAGATCGCCGAGCTGTACGAGGTCTCCGCGACCCCCGTGCGCGAGGCGCTGGTCGACCTCGCCGCGCAGGGGCTGCTGGAGGTCGAGCACCATCGCGGCTTCCAGGTCCGCCGCTTCACCGACTCCGAGTTCCGCTCCATGGTGGGGGCCCGCACCCTGGTCGTGGAGGGCATCTTCCGCCGGATCGCCGCACGCGGCATGCGCGAGGTCGAACCCGCCGCGCTCGCCTCCGTCCGGCGCCGTGCCGAGGCCGCCGCGCCGGCCGCCCGCGCCGGTGAGCTGGACGTGCTCATCGGCCACGACATCCGCTTCTGGCGGGAGCTCACCGCGCTGGCGGGCAACGCCCACGTCGCCGAGTTCCTGGACCGGATCCGCATGCAGACCTGGGCGTACGAGGTGCCCTTCCTGCGCGCCCGCACCTCTCTGGCGGGGGTGTGCTGGGCGGACCACGTGGAGCTCGTGGGTGCCGTGGAGGAGCGCGACCCGGAGACCGCCCAGCGGATCATGGAGGAATTCAACGACCACTCTCTCGGGCTGATGCGTCGGCCCCCCGGGCCCTAGCCCACTACGCTGGCCCGACCACGCACGGAAGGACTTGGAGCGCCTGTGGCCTGCGACTTGTGGCTGGTTCCCCTGGTGGACGTGCTCTGCCACAGCCCGGACAACCCGTTCGCCGAGGAAATCGCCCGCTACGACAAGGTTCTGAGCGACGCCGGTCTGCCTCCGGTGCCCGTCTACAGCTACATGCCGGGACTGTCCGGCGACGTCGCGCCGGTCGCCGGGTTCGACTACGACGCACTGCACTTCCTGCGCCGCGCGTACCTGCTGCACATCCAGGGCCTGGCCGTCACCCCGGTCGACGAACTCGGCGGGGACTACGAGCAGTTGCTGGAGATGTTCGAGACCACCGCCCAGCAGTCGCACCTGGTGTGGCACTACGACCACGCCGGCGCGTACGTGCCGCTGGACTTCCCCTTCCCCCTGGTCAACGACGAACTGCTGGAGGGCGGCGGCCCACTGGGCTCGGCCCACGGGCTGCTGCGCGAGCTGGACTTCGTCGCGCCCGTCATCGGCATCGACCCGCTCAACCCGCCGCCCCCGCCGGTGCCGCCGGCCGGGCCCACCGATCTGGAGGAGCCGGCCGCCGCGCCCGCCCCCGACGGCGGCGGTCCCTTCGCGCGGGAACGGCACGTGTGGCTGGGGCTGCACGCGGCGGCCACCCGCTCGCTCGGCCAGGGCTCGATGATCGTCTTCAGCTAGCGTCCCCCGGGGCGTTGTTCAGCCCGCGCGGGGCCCCTCCGGGGGCCGCTGGCGCGGCATGTTCGGCCGGCCGCCCGGCAGCAGCGGGAACCGCCCGCCGGTGCCGGGCGCACCGCCCTCCGGGCTCCGCGCGCCCGAACCCCAGGTCAGGGACTGCGTACGCAGCGGGGCGCCACCGGCCCGGAAGTCCAGCATCCAGTCCGCGGTCTCGGACCGTACGAGCTCCGAGACGTCCTCGGAGAACCGGCGCAGCACCGACAGGCAGCGCTCGGCCGCCTCGGCCGCGGTGCCCTCGGTGGGGCCGAGCACCTCGCGCACGGACTCCGACGCCCAGTCGTAGCGCAGCGCCTCCAGGCGCCGCTGCACGGCCTGCGCGGTGGCCACGTCGCGCATCCACCCGGCGGTCAGCCCGAGGTGGCGGTCCAGGCCGACGCAGACGACGGCCAGCAGCAGCGCGGCGTACGCCCAGCGGTCGCGGACCCCCGCGCCGGTCACGGCGAGCACGGCGCCGGAGGTCGCGGCCAGCGCGGCCGCGATCCGCAGCCCCCTGGCCCACAGCCGCTTGCGCACGCGGTCGGCGAGGTACCACTCGACGGTGCGCACCGCCTCGGCCTCGGCCCAGCGGTAGAGCTCCTCCAGCCGTTCCGCCGGCTCGCCCCAGTCGCCCAGCGGGAACGAGGGCGCCCGAAGGTCCTCCCGCTGCCGGTGGAGCGCCCGCCGTTTCGGTTCCTCCCGAGGTACCTCCTCGGGATACATGTCCGGCTGGCTCACCTGCACGCTCCCTCGCGACGTCGATGACGGAGCCCCCTTCTTACCGCCGAACGGCTGAGCTTGCGAAGTGGATGAGGGTAATTCCGCCCTTACGAGGGGCTTGATCAGGTATGGGACCGCACAGGCAGCACCCGAACGAGTGACGCCGCCGCTGCCGGGCGACGGGCCCGGCGTGCGACCGGCGGCGGGAGGGGCACGGGGGAGCCGGTGCCCAGCCGATACCCTTGCGCCGTGAACGTCCTTGTCATCGGCGGCGGTGCCCGCGAACATGCCCTGTGCCGCGCTCTGTCCCTCGACCCCGACGTGGTGGCGCTGCACTGCGCCCCCGGGAACGCCGGCATCGCCGAGGTGGCGCGGTTGCACGCGGTGGACCCCCTGGACGGGGAGGCGGTCGCCGAGCTCGCGGTCCGGCTGGAGGCCGACCTCGTGATCGTCGGCCCCGAGGCCCCGCTCGTGGCCGGGGTCGCGGACGCCGTGCGCGCCCGGGGCATCGACACCTTCGGCCCCTCGCGGGAGGCGGCCGCCCTGGAGGGCTCCAAGGCGTTCGCCAAGGACGTGATGGCCGCGGCCGCGGTGCCCACCGCGCGCGCGTACGTGTGCACCACCCCCGCCGAGGTGGACGAGGCGCTGGACGCCTTCGGCGCCCCGTACGTCGTCAAGGACGACGGCCTGGCCGCGGGCAAGGGCGTCGTGGTGACCGACGACCTGGCGGCGGCACGGGCGCACGCCAATGCCTGCGAGCGGGTCGTGATCGAGGAGTACCTCGACGGCCCGGAGGTCTCGCTCTTCGCCGTCACCGACGGCGAGACCGTCGTCCCGCTCCAGCCCGCCCAGGACTTCAAGCGCGCGCATGACGCGGACGAGGGCCCCAACACCGGCGGCATGGGCGCGTACAGCCCGCTGCCGTGGGCCGATCCGCGACTGGTCGAGGAGGTGGAGCGCACGGTGCTCCAGCCGACCGTCGACGAACTGCGCCGCCGCGGCACCCCCTTCTCAGGACTGCTCTACGCGGGCCTGGCCATCACCTCGCGCGGTGTGCGGGTCATCGAGTTCAACGCGCGCTTCGGCGACCCGGAGACCCAGGTCGTGCTGGCCCGGCTCAAGACCCCGCTGGCGGGGCTGCTGCGCGCGGCGGCGAGCGGCCGGCTGGCCGCCTTCCCGGAACTGCGCTGGAGCGAGGGCGCGGCGGTGACGGTCGTGGTGGCGTCCGAGAACTACCCCGGCACACCGCGCACCGGCGACCCGATCACCGGCCTGGACGAGGTGGCCGCCGAGGACGAGCACGCCTACGTGCTGCACGCCGGCACCAAGGCGGACGCCGACGGCCGGGTGGTGAGCGCCGGGGGCCGCGTCCTGTCGGTCACGGCGACCGGGCCGGATCTCACCAAGGCCCGTGACCGCGCGTACCGGGCGGTGGCCCGGATCGGGCTGAAGGGCTCGCACCATCGTTCGGATATCGCGGAAAAGGCCGCCAGGGGCTGAACCCTGGGCAAGGCCACTCCAAGGGGTGATGGCTTGGCCATCCTGCTGACGTGAGCCCGGGGCCCAACTAGGGTGCCGCGCAAGCGCACTGCGAGAACACACCACCACCGCACAATCGGCCCTACCGGCATTGCGGTGTCGGTGTGCGGTGCGACAGTGGGGGCATGCAGTCGCGTCAGCAGCTTGGGGGTGAGCACACCGTTGGCCGGGGAAGCAGGTGAAGGAGTCGCGCGGGCACGCGCGCTGGCCGTCCTGCGTATTCGCAGTACAGCGCTGGCGGTGGCACTGCTGCCCGCCGCGCTGGCGGTCGTGCTGCTGGTCGGCGGTGCGACGGGCCGGATCGTCGGCGAGACCTCCGACATCCTGCGCTGGCTGGTCGTCGCGGGCGCGCTGCTGGTGCTGCTGCTCGCGGGCGGCGTCGCGGCCGTGGTCGTCCGGGCGAGACCGGCGGTGAGTCCGACAGTCGCGGTCACCGAGAAGGCCGCCCCCGACCTGTACCGCATGGTGCGGGACCTCGCGGTGCGCCTGCAGGTGCCGGTGCCCTCCGCGATAGAGCTGACCCCGGACTGCGACAGCTGGCTGGAGGACCGCACGCACGGCACCCGCCGCAAGGCCCCGCCGCAGGCCCCCGCCCTGGTGATCGGCTCGCCCTTCATGTGGTGGATGCGGGTCGCCGAGCTGCGGGCGCTGCTCGCGCCGGTCGTGGCGGGCACGGGCCCGGCGGCCGATCCGGACATCGCCGCGGCCCGCCGCTTCGTGCGCGGGCTGGACGCGGCGGTCGGGGTGGCCACGGCCGCGTACGAGCCCTCGTTCACCGTATGGATACGCAGGCCCGCGTACGGGTTCCTCGGCTGGGTCGCCAAAATGCTGCTGCGCGGCTGCCGGGTGCATGCCGCGGAGATGGAGCGGGCGGTGGCCGGCGCCGCCTCGGAGCGGGCCCAGGCGGTCGACTACGGGCTGCGGATCGTGGCCCAGGAACAGGTGGGCCTCGCCTACGCGGGCTGGGACCGGCTGCTGACCCGGGTGGCACTGCCGGCCTGGCGCATGGGGCGCTGGCCGTCCCGGCTGGACGCGGGCGTGGTGGCGGCGCTGACCGAGCTGTCGCGGCGGGACCGGCTGGCCGAGGGGTTCGAGTCGCGGCTGGGCGAGCGTCCGGCCTGCGACCTGCTGGAGGAACCGGGCACCGTCGACGAGGCCGCCTCGCTGCTGGCGGCCCGGCTGTTCCACGGAGGCCCGCCGCGGCAGGGTCCGGACTGGTCGCCGGTCGCCTGGGACACCTATCCCGAGGAGGTCGTGGACCGCATCTGGCGCAGTGACGCGGCCCGTCTGATCACCGTCCTCGACGAGGTCCACGAGCCGGCGGAGGCGCTCGGGTCCCGGCGGGTGTCCGTTCCCACCGGCGCCGCCGCGGGCCTGCACGGCACTCCCGACCAGCCCGGCCGGGCGACCCTGGCCCGGGTGCTGGACCGGCTCTCCGCGGGCGGCAGCGAGGAACTGGCCGCCCGGATCACCCGGCACGTGGCCCGTGAGGAAGCCGCGCGCGAGGAGACCACCCGCGAGGAGGCCGCCGCCCAGGCGGCCGTGGACGGCGCGTTCGCCCCCGTCTACCACCTGCTGCCGCCCCGCACCGGCCGGGAGCTGCTCACCGATCACGTCACGGCGATGGTCTGCTGCGCCGCGGTGGACACCGCGGGCGCGGCCCCCGGCCTGGACTGGCTGGACGGCCCGGCCCTGCTGGTCGGCGGGGTCCGCAGGGGCGACCTGTCCTGGCCGGTGCTCCGGCTCGTGGAGAACGGGGACGCGGCCCCGCTGCGCTCCTGGCTCACGGCCGTGGGCGTGCGTCCCGAGAAGCCGATACGGCTTGTCTGACCGGAAGTTGACCGGGTGTGTCCCGTCGGCATGAATCCCTTTGAATAAAACGCCACGAACAGTGACCGGGACAGCGCATTGTGTGATGTCCTGGACCTGGGCACGCGTACACCACCTCGGGGGACGGCGAGGAGGGGAAGATTCGTGGTGAGGGAGCAGGTCCACCGCTGGCAGTCCGGAGCGCTGGCGCACGGGGTCACCGACCCGTTCGGTCAGGGCCCGGTGCCCTGGCTGCGCGGGGCAGAGCAATATCTGGACGACACCGGTCAGGTCGTCCCCTGGTACGTCGATCTGACCGCGTCCCGCGGTGAGTCGCACGCCGCGCCGCGCGTCCCGGGACCCCGTTCCGCGGACGACGTGCGCTGTCAGATCAAGGGCTTCGCCACCGGCGCCTCCGTGGCCCCGGGCGACGCGATCGACTTCCGGGTCACGGTCGACCCGCCGCAGAGCTACAACGTCGACGTCTACCGGATCGGCCACTACGCCGGGGACGGCGCCGCCCAGGTGGGCACCAGCCCGCGGCTGTCCGGCATCGTCCAGCCGTCGCCGCTGACGGCGGGCCGCACGGTCTCCTGCCACCACTGGTGGCAGTCCTGGCGGCTGCAGGTCCCGTCGCACTGGAACCCCGGCGCCTATGTGGCCGTGCTGACCACCCAGGACGGCTACCGCAGCCACGTCCCCTTCACCGTGCGCGACGACCGGCCGGCCGATCTGCTCCTCCTGCTGCCGGACGTGACCTGGCAGGCGTACAACCTCTACCCCGAGAACGGCAGGACCGGCGCCAGCCTCTACCACGCCTGGGACGAGCAGGGCCGGCTGCTGGGCGAGGCGGAGGCCGCGGTCACGGTCTCCTTCGACCGGCCGTACGCGGGCGCCGGGCTGCCGCTGCACGTGGGCCACGCCTACGACTTCATCCGCTGGGCCGAGCGCTACGGCTACGACCTGGCCTACGCCGACGCCCGCGACCTGCACGCGGGCAGGATCGATCCTTCCCGCTACCGGGGGATGGTCTTCCCCGGCCACGACGAGTACTGGACCGTCCCCATGCGGCGCGCCGTCGAGGCCGCCCGGGACGGCGGCACCTCGCTGGTCTTCCTCTCCGCCAACACCATGTACTGGCAGACCGAACTGGGTCCGTCCCCGTCCGGTGACCCCGACCGGCTGCTCAGCTGCCGCAAGCGCCGGGATGCGCCGCCCGGCCGCAGCGCGCTGTGGCGGGACATGGGCGAGCCGGAGCAACTGGTGCTGGGTGTGCAGTACGCGGGCCGGGTGCCCGAGCCGTCCCCGCTGGTGGTGCGCAACGCCGACCACTGGCTGTGGGAGGCCACCGGCGCGGGCGAGCGCGACGAGATCGAGGGCCTGGTGGCCGGCGAGGCGGACCGCTACTTCCCGCGCACCCAACTGCCCGGCTGCACCGAGCGCATCCTGCTCGCGCACTCCCCGTACGAGGACTCCGCCGGGCGCCGGGTGCACCAGGAGACCTCCCTGTACCGGGCGCCGTCCGGGGCGTACGTCTTCGCCTCCGGCACCTTCGCCTGGTCCCCCGCGCTGGACCGCCCCGGCCACGTCGACGAGCGGGTGCAGCGCGCCACCGCCAATCTGCTGGACCGCATCTGCAAACACGGCTGAGACCCCCGCGTCGCGCCCTCCCGGGCGGTGTGCGGGAGAATCGGGAGCCGAACCACCGATCGGGGAGGCCCCATGTCCGGATTCGTCGAGAAGCCCGAGCCGGTGCAGGTGCCCGGACTCGTGCACCTGCACACCGGCAAGGTGCGCGAGCTGTACCAGAACGAGGCCGGCGAGCTGGTGATGGTCGCCAGCGACCGGCTCTCCGCGTACGACTGGGTGCTGCCCACCGAGATCCCGGACAAGGGGCGTGTGCTGACCCAGTTGTCCCTGTGGTGGTTCGACAAGATCGCCGACCTCCTGCCGAACCACGTGCTGTCCACCGAACTCCCCGCGGGCGCCCCGCCGGAGTGGGAGGGCCGCACGACCGTCTGCAAGTCGCTGAGCATGGTCCCGGTCGAGTGTGTCGCCCGCGGCTACCTGACCGGCTCGGGTCTGCTGGAGTACCGGGCCGACCGCACGGTGTGCGGGCTGGCGCTGCCCGAGGGCCTGACCGACGGCTCCGAGCTGCCCGCGGCGATCTTCACCCCCGCCACCAAGGCCGCGGTCGGCGAGCACGACGAGAACGTCAGCTACGAGGAGGTCGCCCGCCAGGTCGGCGCCGACACCGCCGCCGCACTCCGCCAGGCGACCCTCGCGGTCTACTCGCGGGCCCGTGACATCGCCCGTGAGCGCGGCATCATCCTGGCCGACACCAAGTTCGAGTTCGGCTTCGAGGGTGAGACGCTGACCATCGCCGACGAGGTGCTGACCCCCGACTCGTCCCGGTTCTGGCCGGTCGACGAGTGGGAGCCGGGCCGGGCCCAGCCGAGCTACGACAAGCAGATCGTGCGCGACTGGCTGACCTCCGCCGAGTCCGGCTGGGACCGGCGCAGCGAGCAGCCCCCGCCGGCCCTCCCGTCGCACGTCGTGGAGCGGACCCGGACCCGGTACATCGAGGCGTACGAGCGCCTCACGGGCCAGAGCTGGTAACCGCCTGCCGCCCACGCGGGCCCCGGCCGTTCCCGGCCGGGGCCCGTTGCCGTTCCGGCGGCGCTCCGTTCACCCGTCGATCCTTCGTCCACAGGCTGTGGACAGAACATCGGTCGGGGCCGACACGGCGTCAGCGGTACGCCGCCACGGGCGGGTCGCCGGGCGCCGGCCCCGGACGCCCGCCGCCGTCAGCGCCCGGCCAGGTCCGGACCGAGCCGCAGCTCGTGGGACAACCACCGCTCCAGGGGGCTCAGCGGCACCTCGGGGCACAGGCGTTCCGGATGCCCGGGTGGCGGCCCGGCGCGGCGGCACGTCTCCTGCCGGCCGTCGATCGCGAAGTACAGCTCGCCCAGCGCTACCAGCTCCCTGGCGAGGACCCGGCAGACGGCCCGCAGGGCCTCGCCGGCGGACGCCCGGAGGGACTTGCGCATGGGGAACCTCCTGATCGGGCACCCCGGCCGCGGTGGGCGGCGTGCGGTGCGCGGTGCCGTCAGGATCGGCGCCGCGCACCGGTGACCGCACCGCGACACGCTCGGACGGGGCGCCGCGTCCCCCTCCCGGAAGCTCCCGGGGAACGAAGAAGGCCCCGGTCTGATGACCGGGGCCTTCTTTTCACGAGCGGACGACGAGGCTCGAACTCGCGACCTCAACCTTGGCAAGGTTGCGCTCTACCAACTGAGCTACGTCCGCATGCCCCGCGCTTTCCCGTGCGGTGCGTCCTCCACTATAGCCAACCCGGGGAGTGCTCGGCACGCACCACGCCCTGTCGTTTCACCGTGGTGTGTGCCGCCGGCCGCTCCGGTGTGGGTCGTCCGCCGCGCGCCGCCGGCCCGCGTGCGGCGGACAGCCGTCAATTCCCCAGCCCGGCAACGGTCTCGGGCCCGCGCCCCGGCGGGTCCGCGCATCCGCTCCCGCCCGGCGCGGCCGCGCCGTCCCGCCGCGATGTGGGGACCGTCACACGGGCGGCGAAGCCCGGAAAGGCGGACGGATACGAAGAAGGCCCCGGTCGAATGACCGGGGCCTTCTTTTCACGAGCGGACGACGAGATTCGAACTCGCGACCCTCACCTTGGCAAGGTGATGCTCTACCAACTGAGCCACGTCCGCATGGCGCGACCACTCTACCCGATCGTGAAGACCGGTCGAGCAGTCAGAGCGGGTGACAGGGATCGCACACTGCGCCTTCCCCCTGGAAGGAGGATGTTCTACTACTGAACTACACCCGCGTGATCCGTGAGTCCGGCCTTTCGGCCTCGCCCTCGGCGCGCTTCCGACTCTAGCGGATCAACGGGGGTGGCTGTCCAATCCGTTCGGCCGGGGGCCGGCCGAACGACATCAGTTGGCGGCGGCGTGCGCCTCGTAGACCTTCTTCGGAATGCGGCCGCGCGGCGGCACGTCGAACCCGTTGGAACGCGCCCAGGCGCGGACGGTGGCGGGGTCGGAGGTCAGCGCGGTGTGCTTGTAGGTCTTGCCGAGCCGGCTGTGACGGCGTCCGGCCTCGACGTACGGCGCGAGCGCGGTGCGGAGCCGCTCGGCGTTCCCGGAGGAGAGGTCGATCTCGTAGGACTTCCCGTCGAGGCCGAAAGTGACCGTTTCCGCTGCTTCACCGCCGTCGAGGTCGTCGGAGAGGGTGACCACTACGCGCTGCGCCATGGATGCCGGTCCTTTCATGGAGAAGGCGGGGAACCTGCCTTGGCCCCGTTGTTCTACCGAAGTCGGCGGCCCGGGGTCAATGCTTTCCCTTTTTACATCCGGAAATCTTTTCCCGGGAGCGCGCCCGGAGAATTTCTTCGGGTGTCCCCGGGCAATCGGGCCACCCGATATTCCTGGACCATTCCGGCTTATCTACCCGCGTAGACTTTCTGGCAGGGTACGGTTGGGGACATCACCGCAGCACACCACCGGGAGTGACCGTGGCACGCGTCGTAGTCGACGTCATGCTCAAGCCGGAGATCCTCGACCCGCAGGGCCAGGCCGTGCAGCGTGCGCTGCCGCGCCTCGGGTTCGAGGGAATCGCCGACGTCCGCCAGGGCAAGCGTTTTGAGCTCGAACTGGAGGGTCCGGTCGACGACGCCGCCCTCGCCCGTATCCGCGAGATGGCCGAGACCTTCCTCGCCAACACCGTGATCGAGGACTTCAGTGTGAAGGTGGAGTCGTGACGGCACGCATCGGCGTCGTCACCTTCCCCGGCACCCTGGACGACCGGGACACCCAGCGCGCCGTGCGCCTGGCCGGCGCCGAACCCGTCGCGCTCTGGCACCGTGACAAGGATCTCCACCAGGTCGACGCCGTCGTCCTCCCGGGTGGATTCAGTTACGGCGACTATCTGCGCGCGGGGGCGATTTCCCGCTTCTCGCCCGTGATGGACTCGATCATCGCGGGCGCCAAGGACGGTCTTCCGGTCCTCGGTATCTGCAACGGCTTCCAGGTGCTCACCGAGACGCATCTCCTGCCGGGCGCGATGTTGCGCAACAATCACCTGCACTTCATCTGCCGGGACCAGAAGCTGGTCGTCGAGAACAACACGACCTCCTGGACCGCGGATTACGAGCAGGGCCAGGAGATCAGCATCCCGCTGAAGAACATCGACGGCCGCTACGTCGCCGACGAGCACGTCCTGGACGAGCTGGAAGCCGAAGGCCGCGTGGTGTTCCGCTACGCCGACGGCAATCCCAACGGTTCGCTGCGCGACATCGCCGGCGTCACCAACGCCGCGGGCAATGTCGTCGGCCTGATGCCGCACCCCGAGCACGCGGTGGAGTCCCTCATCGGGACGGGGCGCACCGACGGCCTCGGATTCTTCACCTCGATCCTCAAGAAGCTGGTCACCGCATGAGCCGCACTCCTCTGGACACGGTCGAGAACGCGGCCGTGACCCCCGATGTCGAGCTGCCCTGGGCCGAACTCGGCCTGAAGAAGGACGAGTACGAGCGCGTCGTCGAGATCCTCGGCCGCCGCCCCACGGGCGCCGAACTCGCCATGTACTCCGTCATGTGGTCCGAGCACTGCTCGTACAAGTCCTCCAAGGTGCACCTGCGCCAGTTCGGCGAGAAGGCCCCGCAGTCCGACGCCCTCCTCGTCGGCATCGGCGAGAACGCGGGCGTCGTCGACGTCGGCCAGGGCTACGCCGTCACCTTCAAGGTCGAGTCGCACAACCACCCCTCGTACGTCGAGCCCTACCAGGGCGCGGCCACGGGCGTCGGCGGCATCGTGCGCGACATCATCGCGATGGGCGCGCGGCCCGTCGCCGTCGTCGACCCGCTGCGCTTCGGCGCCGCCGACCACCCCGACACCAAGCGCGTCCTGCCGGGCGTCGTCGCGGGCATCGGCGGCTACGGCAACTGCCTGGGCCTGCCCAACATCGGCGGCGAGGTCGTCTTCGACGCCTGCTACCAGGGCAACCCGCTGGTCAACGCCGGTGCCATCGGCGTGATGCGGCACGAGGACATCCACCTCGCGAAGGCGTCCGGCGCCGGCAACAAGGTCATCCTCTACGGCGCCCGCACGGGCGGCGACGGCATCGGCGGGGCCTCCATCCTGGCCTCGGAGACCTTCGACGACGCCAAGCCGTCGAAGCGTCCGGCCGTCCAGGTCGGCGACCCCTTCCAGGAGAAGCTGCTCATCGAGTGCACCCTGGAGGCCTTCCGGGAGAAGCTCGTCGTCGGCATCCAGGACCTCGGCGCCGCCGGACTGTCCTGCGCCACCTCCGAGCTCGCCTCCAACGGCTCCGGCGGCATGCGCGTCACCCTCGACGACGTACCGCTGCGCGACTCCACGCTCTCGCCTGAGGAGATCCTCATGAGCGAGTCGCAGGAGCGCATGTGCGCGGTCGTCGAGCCGGAGAAGGTCGCCCGGTTCCTGGAGATCTGCGAGAAGTGGGACGTCATCGCGACCGTCATCGGTGAGGTCACCGACGGCGACCGGCTGGAGATCTTCTGGCACGGCGGCAAGATCGTCGACGTCGACCCGCGCACCGTCGCCCACGAGGGCCCGGTCTACGAGCGTCCCTACGCCCGTCCGTCGTGGCAGGACGCGCTCCAGGCCGACGACGCGAACAAGCTGCCCCGCCCGGCGACGAGCGAGGAGCTGAGGGACCAGGTCATGCGACTGGTCGCCTCCCCGAACCAGGCCTCCAAGTCCTGGATCACCTCCCAGTACGACCACTTCGTGCAGGGCAACACCGTGCTGGCCATGCCCGAGGACTCGGGCATGATCCGCGTCGACGAGGAGACCGGGCTCGGCGTCGCCATCGCCACGGACGGCAACGGCCGCTACGCCAAGCTCGACCCGTACACGGGCGCGCAGCTCGCGCTCGCCGAGGCGTACCGCAACGTCGCGACGACCGGCGCCAAGCCGCTGGCCGTCTCCGACTGCCTGAACTTCGGCTCGCCCGAGGACCCGGCCGTCATGTGGCAGTTCGCCGAGGCCGTGCGCGGTCTCGCGGACGGCTGCCTGCAGCTGGGCACGCCGGTGACCGGCGGCAACGTCTCGCTGTACAACCAGACCGGCGAGGTCGCCATCCACCCGACGCCGGTCGTCGCGGTGCTCGGCGTCATCGACGACGTCGCCCGCCGCACGCCCGTCGCGTTCCGGGAGACGGGCCAGCTCCTCTACCTCCTCGGCGACACCCACGAGGAGTTCGGCGGTTCGGCCTGGTCGCAGGTCGTCCACGACCACCTCGGCGGGCTGCCCCCGAAGGTCGACCTGGAGCGCGAGCGGCTGCTCGGCGAGATCCTGATCTCGGGCTCCCGGGACGGCATGGTCGACGCGGCCCACGACCTGTCGGACGGCGGTCTGGTGCAGGCCGTGGTCGAGTCGTGCCTGCGCGGCGGGAACGGCGCGCGGCTCGTGGTGCCGGACGGTCTGGACCCGTTCGTCTTCCTGTTCTCGGAGTCCGCCGGTCGGGCGATCGTCGCGGTGCCGCGCAGCGAGGAGCTCCGCTTCACCGACATGTGCGGCGCGCGCGGTCTGCCCGCGACCCGCATCGGTGTCGTGGACGGCGAATCGGTCGAGGTGCAGGGGCAGTTCACGATTGGGCTGGACGAACTGCGCACGGCGCACGAGGGCACCATCCCGGCGCTGCTGGGCTGATCACAGGGCGCTGCCGACGCGCCCCCGTGCCGCTGGGCGCGGGGGCGCGTTGACCTTTTGGTAACCGTGCGCACGAACGGCTGGCCCATACTCCAGGCGTGAGCGAGCGCGGAGCCCCCGGCGAACTGCCCCTGTGGCGTGCCCGCGACACCAGGCGCTGGGCGGCCTGCCGGCCGGCCGTGTGGTCCCGGCCCCTGTGGGGAGTCCTGGTGCTGGCCGTCGCCGTCGGTGCGGCCGTCGCCGTGTCGCCCGGAGCCCTCGGGGCGCCGCACTACTGGCTGGTGGCGGCCCAGGCGTACTGGCTGTTCCGGCTGCCCCAGCTCACCTTGGTGTCGGCGCCCCTGTTCGTGGCGCTGCTGGCGTGGCTCGCGGAGCCCGCGGTGGCCCTGCCGGTCTCCGTGGCGCTCGCGCTGTGCTGGGCCGGGGCCCGTCACCGTCTCGCGGTCCGGCGCCGGCAGCGCCTGCTCGCGGCCAACGCGGCCGGTGACGTACGCCTGCGGCTGCCCGCGCCGCTGCCGGCGGCGCGCCGCGGGCTCGTGCCGGTCGTCGTGGGGCTGCCGTTGTGCGCCGCCGCGGCCGTACCGTTTCTCCTCCCGGTCGCCCTGGTCGGGTTCACGCTCCTGGTCACCGGGCTGCTGGCCCGGCGGCGGGCCGCGGCGCTGCGCCGGGACGAACTGCCGGTGCTGCGCGTGCTGTCCCGTGAGGACGAGGACACCCGCGTGTGGGTCTACGCCGCCGACGACACCGCCGGCCGTGTGCCGCTCTTCTCCTGCCCGGTGCGGCCCGGTTCCGCGATGCCCGACGACGACCACGCGCCCGGCGACAGCCGGCTGCGCGACACGCTGCTCTTCGGCGCGCCCTGCGAGGGGGCCGAACTGGCCCTGCTCTCCGCCGATGTGGAGCACGGGCCGCTGATCGACCGGGTGGCCGGGCCGGTGCGCCCGGCGGGGGGCTAACCTGCGACCGCAAGGCAACCATCGCCACGACGAGGGGTCCTGATCGATGTTCGAGTACAAGGTCGTCAACTTCCGTGAGTCGCTGATAGGGGACGCGATCGACAGCGACAAGCTGGAGAAGACGCTCAACAAGCACGCCGAGGACGGCTGGCAGCTCAAGGCGATCACCGCCGCCGACGTCAAGGGCCGCATCGGTCCCGGCGCCGTCGAGGGCCTGCTGATCACCTTCGAGCGGCCGCGCCAGGCCTGACCGCCTCGGTCCCGGTGCGGGGGCCGGCCGGCGCGTAGGCTGCACGCCATGCCGCCCGCCGCCCGCCGCCCCCGCACCTACGACCCGGCGCGGACCGCCGCCGCGCTCACCGCGCAGACGGGGCATGTCCTCGATGCCGCGCGGACGCTGAGCGCGGAACAACTGTCGGCGTCCTCGGGACTGCCGGGCTGGGACGTGCTCCACCTGCTGGTGCACATGGCGCGCCAGATCGAGGTGGTCCCCCGGGTACTGGCCGAACCGGCCCCGGCCAAGGCGGACCTGGACCTGACGGGCTGGGCCCGTTCCACCAACCGCATCGCCGTCAACCTGGACGCCGACACCCGTGAGGCCGCGCTCGGCACCGACGACGTCGCCGGGCGTCTGGAGGCGGCGGCGGGCGACCTGCGGGCCGCGCTGCCCGAGGCGGTCGACCCGGCCCGCGTGATCGCCATCACGCTGGGCGCGATGCGCGCGCCGGACTTCCTCGTCACCCGTCTCGTCGAGCTCGTCGTGCACAGCGACGACCTGGCCGCCGCCACCGGCGTCCCCGTCCCGCTGGACCGGCAGGCGCTGGCCGCCGTCGTCCGGCTGCTCGCCGACACCCTGGCGGTCACCGCGCCCGGCAACTCCGTCGAGGTCCGCGTGCCGCCGTACGCGGCCGTGCAGTGCGTGGCCGGGCCCCGGCACACCCGGGGCACCCCGCCCAACGTCGTCGAGACCGACCCCGTCACCTGGGTGCGCCTGGTCACCGGCCGCACGACCTGGGACGCCGCCCTGGCCGCCGGCGCCGTCTCCGCGAGCGGCGAGCGCGCCGACCTGGCCGCTTACCTGCCCCTGATGGGCTGAGGCGGCGGGAGCCTCCGCATAATGCGGCGGTGACCTCGAAGAACGCACCGGCGGACATACCGGCCCGCCCCTGGCTCACCGCCGACGCGCAGCGCTGGGCCGCCGTACGCCTGCCGGGCTGGGCGCGCCCGCTGTGGTGCGCGGTCGTGCTCCTGGTGGCGGTGATCGCCGCGATCGCGTCGTCGCCGGACGAGGTGTGCAGGACGGGCGCGCCCTGCGGGCCGATGTGGCTGGACGCGATCGGTACGGTCGGCTTCTTCGTTCACGCGGTCTGGCTGTTCGTGCTGCCCGAGGCGGCGTTGTTGTCGGCGGCCTTGCTGTTGCTGTGGACAGTCGATCCCGGCAACTGGTCCGGCGGCACCGCCGAGCACGTGGCGGCCGCGACGGTGGTGGCAGCGCTTTGCTGGGGCTGGGCGGCGGTCATCGCCCGGCTGCGGATGCGCCGCCGCCAGCGGGCGCTCGCCCTGGAGGCGGCCGGCGGCCTCCTGCTGCCGGTCCCGGCGCCGATGGCCCCTTCGCGGCGCGGCACGATCCGCGTGGTCAGCGGGGCGGCGGCGCTGGTGGTTGCCGCGGTGGCCGCCGTGGTCGCCGTCAGCGGTGATCGCGCCGACGAGGCGCACGCCGCGACGGCGGAACGTGTCGAGGCGGCCGTGATCGCCAACGGCGCGGAGGACCACGTCGTCGTCCGCTTCGCGGACGGCACCCGCCACCACGTCGAGGTGATGTTCCCCGAGGACTACGCACGCGACGCCGAAGTGCCCGTCCTCGTCGACGGCGACTGGACGCGCCTCGCCGCGGAGCCCTACCGGGACCGGACGGGGGAGCAGCTCCTGGTGCTCGGGGCAGGCGGCGCGGGGCTCACCCTGCTGTGGTCCGCGGCCCTCACGATCACCCGCGTCCGGGCCGTGCGTCGTGGACCGGCGCCCGCGCTGCGGGTGCTGGCGCGGCGCAAGCACGGCTTCACCGTGATCCGCCCGCTGGACGGCTCGGCCGGCCCGCCGGTCCTGATGTACGACCCGGTCAACCTCGGCGGGCCGCCCCAGGGGGAGAGCGTGCTGTTCGGGCTGCCCGCCGAGGCGGGCGAGTTCGTACTCGTCGGCTCGGGGAAGTCCGGCCGTGTCGTGACGGAGGTGAGCGCGTCCCCTGCACGGCGGTGGTCGAAGGCGGCTCCCGATCCCCAGCGGCACCGGAACGCCGAGCACCGCCGCGCGGCGGACGCCCGGGTCACCGAGGCGGCGGCCACGATGAAACCCGCCCCGGGCCCCGTCCGCTGGGACAGCGGAGCTTCCGGCCGTGCCGCGGGAGGGCTGCTCCTGGCGTTCCCCGTGGCGTTGCTGGTGTTCGGGACGGGCTTGGCCTGGCCCCTCGACGGGGCTTGGTGGCACTGGCCGCTGTGCGTCCTGGGCGGCTTGGGCATGGCCGAGGGGCCGGTGTCCCTCATCACCTGGCGGATCACCGCCGATGCGGGCGGTCTTCGAGTCCGCCGGTACCTGCGCACCCGGCACGTCCCGTGGGCGGACGCGGCCCGTGTCGTGCGCACCCGGGACGGCGAGCTGATAGTGCGCCGTGCCAGGGGCCTGAAGGACCTCTCGCTCGGGCACCTCACCAGCCCCCGATGGGAGCGCCTGCGCAGCCGCCCGTCCCGCGCGACGCGCGCCGCCGCGGAGCTGACCGCCATGATCCGCGACCCGGAACTGCGTCCCTGACGTCGCTCAGGGCTGCTCGGGGCTGCTCAGGACCGATCAGGACGTAGGTCACATGCCCATGCGCCCCATGGGTTTACGCGCATAGAACACGGGTTTGTCGGGTTCCCTCGTTCGGACGACACCGCAACCTGCCCTAGACTCGATGACGTGCCACGTGGTGACGGACGACTCAACCACGACCTGCTCCCCGGCGAGAAGGGCCCCCAGGACGCTTGCGGCGTCTTCGGTGTCTGGGCCCCCGGCGAAGAGGTCTCCAAGCTCACCTACTTCGGGCTGTACGCCCTGCAACACCGCGGACAGGAGTCCGCGGGCATCGCAGTGAGCAACGGCTCCCAGATCCTGGTCTTCAAGGACATGGGTCTGGTGTCCCAGGTCTTCGACGAAACCTCGCTCGGCTCCCTCCGGGGCCACATCGCGGTCGGGCATGCCCGTTACTCGACCACGGGTGCGTCGGTCTGGGAGAACGCCCAGCCCACCTTCCGTGCCACGGCCAGCGGCTCCATCGCGCTCGGCCACAACGGCAACCTGGTCAACACCGCTGAGCTGGCCGAGATGGTCGCCGCTCTGCCGCAGGGCAACGGCCGGGCCACCAAGGTCGCCGCGACCAACGACACCGATCTGGTGACGGCGCTGCTGGCCGGACAGGCCGACGCGGACGGCAAGCCGCTGTCCGTCGAGGAGGCCGCCCGCCAGGTGCTGCCGAAGGTCAAGGGCGCCTTCAGCCTGGTGTTCATGGACGAGCACACCCTCTACGCCGCCCGCGACCCGCAGGGCATCCGCCCGCTGGTGCTGGGCCGCCTGGAGCGCGGCTGGGTGGTCGCGTCGGAGTCCGCCGCCCTGGACATCGTCGGCGCGAGCTTCATCCGGGAGATCGAGCCCGGCGAGCTGGTCGTCATCGACGAGAACGGGCTGCGCGCCTCCCGCTTCGCCGAGGCCAGGCCCAAGGGCTGCGTCTTCGAGTACGTCTACCTGGCCCGCCCCGACACCGACATCGCCGGGCGCAACGTCTACCTCTCCCGCGTGGAGATGGGCCGACGGCTGGCCAAGGAGGCCCCGGCCGACGCCGACCTGGTGATACCGACCCCGGAGTCCGGCACGCCGGCCGCCGTCGGCTTCGCCGAGGCCAGCGGCATCCCGTACGGCTCGGGCCTGGTGAAGAACTCCTACGTCGGCCGGACGTTCATCCAGCCCAGCCAGACCATCCGGCAGCTGGGCATCCGCCTGAAGCTCAACCCGCTCAAGGAGGTCATCCGGGGCAAGCGCCTGGTGGTCGTGGACGACTCGATCGTCCGCGGCAACACCCAGCGCGCGCTGGTCCGGATGCTGCGCGAGGCCGGTGCCGCCGAGGTCCACATCCGGATCTCCTCGCCGCCCATCAAGTGGCCGTGCTTCTTCGGCATCGACTTCGCCACCCGCGCCGAGCTGATCGCCAACGGGCTGACCGTCGACGAGATCTGCAAGTCGCTGGACGCCGACTCCCTGGCGTACATCTCGATCGACGCGATGGTCGAGGCCACCACGATCGCCAAGCCGGATCTGTGCCGCGCCTGCTTCGACGGCGAGTACCCGATGGAGCTGCCGGACCCCGAGCTGCTCGGCAAGCACCTCCTGGAGACCGAGCTGGCCGGCGGCCCCGACGCCGCCGACGCGCTCCGTCGCCCGTAAGCACACGACGCAAGGACACCTCACAGTCATGTCCGAGAACACCGGTGCCAGCTACGCCGCGGCGGGGGTCGACATCGAGGCGGGCGACCGCGCGGTCGAGCTGATGAAGGAATGGGTGAAGAAGGCCACCCGCCCCGAGGTCGTGGGCGGGCTGGGCGGCTTCGCCGGGCTCTTCGACGCGAGCGCCCTCAAGCGCTACGAGCGCCCCCTGCTGGCCTCCGCCACCGACGGCGTGGGCACGAAGGTGGACATCGCCCGCCGGATGGGCGTGTACGACACCATCGGCCACGACCTCGTCGGCATGGTCGTGGACGACCTGGTCGTGTGCGGCGCCGAGCCGCTGTTCATGACCGACTACATCTGCGTGGGCAAGGTCTTCCCGGACCGGGTCGCCGCCATCGTCAAGGGCATCGCGGAGGGCTGCGTACTGGCCGGCTGCGCCCTGGTCGGCGGCGAGACCGCCGAGCACCCGGGCCTGCTGGGCGAGGACGAGTTCGACGTCGCGGGCGCCGGCACCGGCGTCGTCGAGGCGGACCGGCTGCTGGGCGCGGATCGCATCCGTAAGGGTGACGTGGTGATCGCCATGGAGTCCTCCGGTCTTCACTCCAACGGGTACTCGCTCGTGCGTCACGTGCTCTTCGACCGGGCGGGCTGGGCGCTCGACCGCGAGGTCGCGGAGTTCGGCCGCACCCTCGGCGAGGAGCTGCTGGAGCCGACCAGGATCTACTCGCTGGACTGTCTCGCGCTCACCCGTACGGCCGAGGTGCACGCGTTCTCGCACGTCACCGGCGGCGGTCTGGCCAACAACCTGGCCCGGGTCGTGCCGGACCACCTGCACGCCACCGTGGACCGTTCGACGTGGGCACCGGGCGCGGTGTTCCGTACCGTCGGCGAACTCGGCGGGGTGGCGCGGAACGAGCTGGAGAAGACCCTCAACATGGGCGTCGGCATGGTCGCCGTGGTCCCCGAGGAGTCGGTGGACGTGGCGCTGACGACGCTGGCCGACCGGGGCCTGGAGGCCTGGGTGGCCGGTGAGGTCCTGGAGCGCGGCGACCGCGCCGAGGCCGTCGAGCTCACCGGTGAGTACGCGGACTAGGGCGCCCGGGGCGGCCGGCACGGCCAGGCCGGACATCCGCCCCGCGCCCCGCGGAACGGGCAGCACGAAACCCGGTCCGGGCGTGCCCGGACCGGGTCAGTGGTCAAGCTGGATTGGATTGTGCAGCGTCAAGCGCGACGACGTTGGGACGAGGGCTCGGACTCGTCTTCGTCCTCGTCGTCCTCATCGTCGCCGTAGAGATCCGCGTACCGTGCGTACGGGTCGTCTTCCAGCTCGTCGTCATCGTCGTCTTCCTGTACTTCCGGCGGATTAACCGGCAGTGGTGACGATGCGCCCAGCTCTTCGGCCAGACGTGACAGGTCCGTGCCGCCGCTGTTGTACTTCAGCTGGCGGGCGACCTTCGTCTGCTTGGCCTTGGCCCGGCCGCGCCCCATTGGCTCGACCCCCTCAACGTGGGGCTCGACGGCCCCGAGTCTTGACACGCGTTCACGATGTGGAACGGGCCCTCGCAGGAGAGTCCCGGTCCGTAGGGCTTCAACGGTACCTGCTTCCGAGGCCGCACGGTACGTCGCCCGCACGACGCGCGTCGGAGCAGGGGCCCGCCGAGAGCCCGTCCTGGCTGGTCAGTCGTGATTTTACCTTCTTCCGCCGCGGTCTGGTTGCCGGGGCGTGGTAACGACCGAATCTCCAGTCTGCGGCCCGTGTCCCGGGCGGCCGGCGAAGGCCGTACGGGTGAACGACGGGCGCGGGCACACCGTACGACGACGGGGCGGTCCGGTGTCCGCTTTGTGATGGAGGACACGCCCCCGCCCGGTCGGGCGGGGGCGTGCTCACCGGTGCCGTCAGTTGCCGGCGGAGGGCCGCAGCCAGCGGTCCGAGGGGGTGCGCTCGGCCATGCGCTGCTCGGCGAGCCGGTCGGCCGCCGCGGCGGGCGGGATGCCGTCGGCCGCCGCGCGCTCGAAGATGGCCAGCGTCGTGTCGAAGATCTTCGTCGCCTTGCCGCGGGCCCGCTCGAAGTCGAAGCCGTGCAGTTCGTCGGCGACCTGGATCACGCCGCCCGCGTTCACCACGTAGTCGGGCGCGTACAGGATGCCGCGGTCGGCGAGGTCCTTCTCGACGCCGGGGTGGGCCAGCTGGTTGTTGGCCGCACCGCAGACGATCGTGGCGGTGAGGGCCGGCACGGTGTCGTCGTTGAGCGCGCCGCCGAGCGCGCAGGGCGCGTACACGTCCAGCGGGGTCCTGATCAGGACGTCAGCGTCGGTGACGGCGGTGACCTGGGGGTGACGGGAGATGATCCGCTCGACGGCTTCGCCGCGAACGTCGGTGATCACGACCTCGGCGCCGTCCTCGACCAGGTGCTCCACCAGGTGGTGGCCGACCTTGCCGACGCCGGCGACGCCGACCCGGCGGCCGCGCAGCGTGGGCTCGCCCCACTTGGCCTGGGCGGCGGCCCGCATGCCCTGGAAGACGCCCCAGGCGGTCAGCACCGAGGAGTCGCCGGCGCCGCCGTTCTCGGGCGAGCGGCCGGTGGTCCACTGCGGGTTGGCGCGGGCCACGACGTCCATGTCGGCGACGTACGTGCCGACGTCGCAGGCGGTCACGTAGCGACCGCCGAGCGAGGCCACGAAGCGGCCGTAGGCCAGCAGCAGTTCCTCGGACTTGACGGTGTCCGGGTCACCGATGATCACGGCCTTGCCGCCACCGAGGTCCAGCCCGGCGAGCGCGTTCTTGTACGACATGCCGCGGGCGAGGTTGAGCGCGTCGGCGACGGCCTCCTCGTCGGAGGCGTAGGCGTGGAAGCGGGTGCCGCCGAGGGCCGGGCCCAGGGCGGTGGAGTGGATCGCGATGACGGCCTTGAGGCCGGTGTCGCGGTCCTGGCACAAGACGACCTGCTCGTGTCCTCCCTGATCCGATCGGAACAGGGTCCACAAGGGGGAGACGAGGTCGGAGGTCTGACGTACGTCGGTCACTGTGGTGACTCCCGATGTCCAGAGGTCGCCCTCCGAGCGGGTGGGGAGGGCCGGTTGCGAGAAGAGTAGAGCCACCTGCTCCTGTGCATGCTTCCAGTGTCGTGGATCACTCCCGGCGGGGGAAGCGACGTGGGACGATGCCAGGGCGGATGCCGTCGTGAGGGAGCGGGTGTGGGCTTGTCTTCGGTACTGGTCCCGTACGCGTCGTATCTGCGCGTGTACGAGCCGCTGGCGGCCTTCCCGGAGCCCGAACGAAGCCGTTGGTACCGCTATGCCGCGGCGGGCGCGGAACGGACCGCACAGGACGAACTGCGCCAGTCCCTGGCCAACCTCCTGCCCGTCCCCCCGGTGCCCGTACCGGTGCACGAGAGCCCGGACGCCTTCGTGACCGTCGTGGACGGCGTGACGCACGTCTGCCCCTGGCGCACCCGCCTGCGCGGCTGGCTGGCCCTGGAGGACCTCGAGGAGGAGTTCCCCACCGCGGTGCTGGACGCCGTGCTGCCCAAGGTCGTGCGGGAGCAGGCGGCGGCCGACTACGAGGCGTGGCGGGCCGAGAAGCCGGAGAACGCCGACGCGCGGCCGTGGATCCGCAGTGCGACCTGGCACGTGCCGGTGCGCTGGTTCACGCTGTTCGACGACTCCGAGCGGGAGTACGAGCCGGCCGGCGCCGGGGAGTCCAAGCAGCCGGTGATGCGCTACCGGACCCCCATGGTGCAGGCCCGCCGGCGCACGGCGCGGGGCCTTCGGGTGCTGAAGGATTCACTCGATGAGGGAGTCCTGATCGACGGCCTGGTGGATGTGGGGCGCTGGCTGGAGGAGTTCCACCCGCGGTCGCTGGTCGAACTCGACTACGGCGGCCTCGTCCACGTCATCCCCGAGGACCGGCTCGCCGACGACCACTCCGCCACCGATGTGGCGGACGCGCTGGCGGCGTTGCGCGCCGGGGACGGGTCGCGGGCCGGCGAGGCGTACGAGCGTCTCACCGACCGCTGGCGGGCCGTCCGGGAGCTGCAGTACGCGAGTTGAGGGACCGTCGGAAGTCCTTCGCCCTGGGACCTTGGTCCCGAGTGCGGTCGACCGGTACCTTTGGCCTAAGGGTGACGTAAAGCACCTTTGGGGGGCTTGCCCTCATCCCTACCCCCCATGACAATATGGGACATCGGGTCCGTAAGGACCTTATTCCGTCTGCTTGGGACGGGATGTCCGGTATTGCATCCTTTGAGATGGGGCTGTTGCTCGTGGGTTGGCTGTGACTGATCGTCACTGTGGTGTGACTGTCCGTTATAGCCCGGTCCATCGGCTTCCGTCGAGCTTAGACACCTCAGAGGGCAAATCCATCGGTTTGGCCGACACGGCTGGACAGATGGTGTAGTTGTAGTGCCGAGGACAAGCCGTTCGTCCTATTACCGACTCGGCCTGCGTCCGCCATTTCGGGCAACGTGGGTCAAGGTGCAGAATTTAGAGGAAAGAACCGTGTTGGTTCGGTTCTCTCGAGGAGGCCGCTCATGACCGCTCGCACCCCTGATGCCGAGCCGCTGCTGACCCCCGCTGAGGTCGCCACGATGTTCCGCGTGGACCCGAAGACGGTCACGCGCTGGGCCAAGGCTGGCAAGCTCACGTCCATCCGCACGCTCGGCGGGCATCGCCGCTACCGCGAGGCGGAGGTCCGTGCACTGCTGGCGGGCATTCCGCAGCAGCGCAGCGAGGCCTGACCTGATCCAACGGGCTTTCGTGCAGGGCCCCCAACCTGCCGAAACGTCCGCTCCAACGGGTCCCTGCCCCCATCAGGGAAGCCCAACGGAACCTTGATCGCACCGGAGTCCGCCGGCTCCGGTGCGATCTTTTTTGTGCGCGTCATGTGTCCGTCTTGTGCAGACGTGAGGCTCATGACCACAGTGCAATTGCACATATTAAATTGACGGTCCCCCAGGAGACCTCAAGTTCCCCCAGAGTCGAAACTCTTGACGTGACTCCCGTCACACGCACGGGTCTTGCTCTGGATGTTCCCTGTGCGGTAGTGACGTTCCGCACTCGGCCGCCCGTTCCGCCGCCGGCCCCAACGGCCCTCGGCGGGCCGGGCGGTGGCGTGTGCGGCGCTCGCGCCCGGATGCCGGCCGCCGCTGCCGGCAGCCGGCTGTGGGGGCGCCGGTGACGGCGACGGTGAAAGCCATGAGCCAGGCGTACCACGCACGAAGGCCCGGATCCAGGGGATCCGGGCCTTCCTTTACTGCGGTCCTGACGGGATTTGAACCCGCGGCCTCCACCTTGACAGGGTGGCGAGCACTCCAAACTGCTCCACAGGACCAGGTTTCGCCGCCCTCTTTCCTGGCGACGAGGAAGACTGTACAGCAGGTCAGAGGGTGAAAGCGAACCGGATGGCGGGCGACCTCCGGGCGGACCGCGGGGGGTGCCGCGGGGTCAGCCCCAGGCCTCGTCCAGCGCCTTGAAGATGCGCTTGTCGGAGACGGGGAACGCGGTGCCCAGGGCGTGCGCGAAGTAGCTCACGCGCAGCTCCTCGATCATCCAGCGGATGTCGCGCACCCGCTCGGGGACCGGTCGCCCGGCCGGCCGGGCGGCGAGCAGCTCGGCGTACTCGGTCTGGATCTCCCGGACCTTCTCCATGCGCGTGGTGTCGCGCTGGGCGCCACTGGGCATCTGCTGCAGCCGCCGGTCGACGGCGACCAGGTAGCGCATCAGGTCCGGCAGCCGGCGCACACCCGTGGCGGCCACGAAGCCGGGGTGCACGAGGGCCGCCAGCTGCTCCTTGACGTCCGCGAGGTTGGCGACCAGCGCCAGGCTCTGGGTGGCCTTCAGACGCCGCTCACAGGCCTGCCAGGCGGCCAGCACCTGGCGGATCTGCCCCACCGTCGTGATGGTCAGTTCGACGAGGTCCGCGCGCACGGAGTCGTAGAGCTTGCGGAAGGACTCCTCGTCCCAGACCGGTCCGCCGTGGTCGGCGACGAGGCGGTCGGCGGCGGCGGTGACGCAGTCGTCGAAGAGGGCGGCGACCGAGCCGTGCGGGCTGCGCGACAGGGCGAGCTTGTCCTGGTTGGACAGCCGGTCCGCGACGAACTTCGCGGGGTTGGCGGGCACGTTCAGCAGGATCAGCCGGCGGGTGCCGCGCCACATCGCCTCGGCCTGCTCGGCCTCGGTGTCGAAGAGCTGCACGCCCACGCTCTCGCCCTCGTCCACCAGCGCCGGGTACGCCTTGACCGGCTGGCCGGCCCGCCGGGTCTCGAAGGTGCGCGGCAGGGTGCCCACGGTCCACTGCTTCAGGCCCGTACGCCGCTCGATGCCGATGGAGCCCGCCGCGTCGAAGGCCTTGCTGATGGCGGCCTTGGTCTTCGGCCGGAGGCTGAGCTTCAGCGCCTCCAGGTCCTTGTCCTCGGCCAGCTTGCGGCGCCGCTCGTCGGTCACCCGGAAGGTGATCTTCAGATGGTCGGGCACCTTCGCGAGGTCGAAGTCCTCGGCCGTGACGGGCACGCCCACCATCCGCTGCAACTCGCGCGCCAGCGTCTCCGGGAGGGGATCCTGCACCGGCACGACGCGGTCCAGGAAGGCCTTCGCGTAGTTGGGAGCCGGTACGTAGTGGCGGCGGATCGCCTTGGGCAGCGAGCGGATGAGCTCGGTGACGACCTCCTCGCGCAGGCCCGGGATCTGCCAGTCGAAGCCGTCCGGGGTGATCTGGTTGAGCACCTGGAGCGGGACGTGGACGGTCACGCCGTCCGCGTCGGCGCCGGGCTCGAACTGGTACGTCACCCGCAGCTTGAGCTTCCCCTGGCGCCAGGAGTCGGGGTAGTCGTCCTTGGTGACGGCCTCGGCGTTCTCGTTGATGAGCATGGAGTGCTCGAAGGTGAGCAGCTCCGGCTGCTCCCGGCGGGCCTGCTTCCACCACGAGTCGAAGTGCGCGCCGGAGACGACGTGTTCGGGCACCACGCGGTCGTAGAAGTCGAAGAGCGTCTCGTCGTCCACGAGGATGTCGCGGCGCCGCGCCCGGTGCTCCAGCTCCTCGACCTCCGCGAGCAGTTTGCGGTTGTCGTGGAAGAACTGGTGGTGGGTCCGCCAGTCGCCCTCGACCAGCGCGTTGCGGATGAACAGCTCGCGGCTGGTCTCCGGGTCGATCTTCCCGTAGTTGACCTTGCGGTCGGCGACGATCGGCACGCCGTACAGCGTCACCTTCTCCAGGGCCACGACCGCGGCCTGGTCCTTCTCCCAGTGCGGCTCGCTGTAGGACCGTTTCACCAGGTGCTGGGCGAGCGGTTCGATCCACTCCGGTTCGATGCGGGAGTTGACCCGCGCCCACAGCCGCGAGGTCTCCACCAGCTCGGCGGACATGATCCAGCGCGGCGGCTTCTTGAAGAGCGACGAGCCGGGGAAGACCGCGAACTTGGCGCTGCGGGCCCCCAGGTACTCGTTCTTGCTGTCGGTGTCCTTCAGGCCGACGTGCGACAGCAGGCCGGCCAGCAGGGACTGGTGCACGTGCTGGGCGTTGACCTCGTGGTCGCCCTCGGCGAGGTGGATGCCCATCGTCTTGGCGACCGTGCGCAGCTGGCTGTAGATGTCCTGCCACTCGCGGATGCGCAGGTAGTTGAGGAACTCCGTACGGCACATCCGGCGGAAGGCGGAGGAGGACAGCGCCTTCTGCTGCTCGCGGACGTACCGCCACAGGTTGAGCAGCGCCATGAAGTCGCTGGTCTCGTCGGCGAAGCGGCGGTGCTTCTCGTCCGCCTGCTGCTGCTTGTCCTGGGGGCGCTCGCGCGGGTCCTGGATGGACAGCGCGGCCGCGATGACCATCACCTCGCGGACCACGCCGTTGCGCTCCGCCTCCAGCACCATGCGGGCCAGTCGCGGGTCCACCGGCAGCTGGGAGAGCTTGCGGCCGGTCTGGGTGAGCTTCTGGCCGTCCAGCGCGCCCAGTTCCTGCAGCAGCTGGACGCCGTCCTTGATGTTCCGGGCGTCCGGCGGGTCGATGAACGGGAAGCGGGCGATGTCGCCGAGGCCCGCGGCGGTCATCTGCAGGATGACGGAGGCCAGGTTGGTGCGCAGGATCTCGGCGTCGGTGAACTCCGGGCGGGACAGGAAGTCGTCCTCGGAGTACAGCCGGACGCAGATGCCGTCCGCGAGCCGGCCGCAGCGGCCCTTGCGCTGGTTGGCGCTGGCCTGGCTGATCGGCTCGATCGGCAGCCGCTGCACCTTGGTGCGGTGGCTGTAGCGGGAGATGCGGGCCATGCCCGTGTCGATCACGTACCGGATGCCCGGGACGGTGAGCGAGGTCTCCGCGACGTTGGTGGCCAGCACGATACGGCGCCCCGTGCCGCCGCGCTGGAACACCCGGTGCTGCTCTGCGGAGGACAGTCGCGCGTACAGCGGCAGCACCTCGGTGAAGCGCAGCTGCCTCTTGTTGAGGGCGTCGGCGGTGTCGCGGATCTCCCGCTCGCCGGAGAGGAAGACCAGGATGTCGCCGGGGCCCTCGGCCTGGAGCTCGTCGACCGCGTCGCAGATCGCGGTGATCTGGTCGCGGTCCGCTTCGTCGGCCTCCCCGTCGCCTTCGGCCAGCAGCGGGCGGTACCGCACCTCTACCGGATACGTGCGCCCGCTGACCTCCACGATCGGGGCGTCGCCGAAGTGCCGGGAGAAGCGCTGCGGGTCGATCGTCGCGGAGGTGATCACGACCTTGAGGTCGGGGCGCCGGGGGAGCAGCTGGGCGAGGTAGCCCAGGATGAAGTCGATGTTGAGGCTGCGCTCGTGCGCCTCGTCGATGATGATCGTGTCGTACTGGAGCAGCTCCCGGTCCGTCTGGATCTCGGCGAGCATGATGCCGTCCGTCATCAGCTTGACCAGGGTGCTGTCGCCGACCTGGTCGGTGAAGCGGACCTTCCAGCCGACCGCCTCGCCCAGCGGGGTGCGCAGCTCCTCCGCGACGCGCTCCGCGACCGTGCGGGCGGCGATCCGGCGGGGCTGGGTGTGCCCGATCAGGCCGCGGACGCCGCGGCCCAGCTCCAGGCAGATCTTCGGGATCTGGGTCGTCTTGCCGGAACCGGTCTCGCCCGCGACGATCACGACCTGGTGGTCGCGGATCGCCGCGAGGATCTCGTCCTTCTTCTGGCTGACCGGCAACTGCTCGGGGTACGAAATCGCGGGTATGGCCGTGCGTCGGGCCTCGACCTTGAGGGCGGCCTTGTCGATCTCGGTCCCGATCTCCGCCAGCACCGCCGTACGGGCCTCCGGCTTGCGGATGCGGCGTGCGCCGTCGAGGCGGCGGCCGAGGCGCTGCGCGTCGCGCAGGGTCAGCTCGGTCAGCCGGGTGCCGAGCTCGGCGAATGCGGGGGTGGGGGGCTGCGTAGACATAGCGCGTTCCAGCATCGCATTCGGCGAGGCCCATGGGCGAACCCATTTCGCTCGGCGGCCCCCTTCGCGCGCTGCGCGTGCGATGCCGGGGGCCGCGCGCGACGTGCGGCATCCCCGTACCAGGGAGACGATCGAGGAGCGGAGTCCTCCCGGGAAGCGGGCCGTACCCCTCGCTCCCCGCGGGCCGGGGCTCCGCGCGCGTGATCCACGACCCCGGCACGTCCGCAGGAAGGACCTCACCATGGCCGCTCCCACCGTTGTGATCACCGGCGCGCTCACCGGCATCGGCCGTGCCACCGCGGAGGCGTACGCGCGCCAGGGCGCGAACGTCGTGGTGTCGGGCCGCCACCAGGAGGCCGGCGAGCAGCTCGCCGGGGAACTGGGGGCGCTGGGCGGCCGGGCGGAGTTCGTCCGGACCGATGTGCGTCTCGAGGCCGAGGTGCAGCGGCTGATGGAGCACGCCGTACAGGCGTACGGGAAGATCGACGTCGCCTTCAACAACGCCGGCACCGAGGGCACCCCCGGCGGCATCGAGGACATCACCGACAAGGAGTACGACGCCGTCTTCGACACGAACGTGCGCGGGACGCTGCTCAGCATGAAGCACGAGTTCCTCGCCATGAAGAACAGCGGCGGCGGCAGCATCGTCAACATCAGCTCCACCTACGGCCAGATGGGCTTCCCCGGCGCCGGCCTGTACGTGGCCAGCAAGCACGCCGTCATCGGTGTCACCAAGGTCGCCGCGATCGAGGGCGCGCTGCACGGCATCCGGGTGAACGCGGTCGCTCCCGGCTTCACCCGGACCGCCATGTACGAGCGGGTCACCGCCTCGGACGGATTCCGCCGGGCGGTGGACTCCGTGCTGCCGATGCACCGCCCCGGCACCCCGGAGGAGATCGCGGACGCGGTGGTCTTCCTCGGCTCGGAGAAGGCCTCGTACATCACCGGGCAGACCCTCACCCTGGACGGCGGGCTCATGGCAGGCTGGCCGCTCTTCCCGGTCGGCTGACCCCGCGCGTCGTACACGCGCCCGTGCACAACGCGGAACCCCCGCCGAGGATCTCGGCGGGGGTTCCTGCCCTTGCGGGCTGCTGTGGCTGGGGCCGGGGTCGAACCGGCGACCTATCGCTTTTCAGGCGATCGCTCGTACCAACTGAGCTACCCAGCCAGCGCGGTCCTGACGGGATTTGAACCCGCGGCCTCCACCTTGACAGGGTGGCGAGCACTCCAAACTGCTCCACAGGACCCAGCTTTGCGCTTCTCTGTGCGAGACACAGTCTCGCACAGGTCAGTGCGTGCCCCCAACGGGATTCGAACCCGTGCTACCGCCTTGAAAGGGCGGCGTCCTGGGCCACTAGACGATGAGGGCTGATGGCCCGCCGGGCGGTGTTTCGGCCGTCGGGGACGTGAGAAGCATATGGGATGCGGCGGGGGATCGCCAAAACGCTTTAGCCCGCGCCCGTCGGGCGGACCGCGGGGGACGGCTCCCGCCCGGGTTCCACTTCCGCCGGCAGGTGGCGGGAGACCTCGGCCGTCGACTGGCCCAGACCGCCCAGCGTGATCTCGTCCCAGGCCTGCAGGGTGTGGCTGTCGCGGTCCAGGTAGAGCACCGAGGCCTCCACCTTCTGCGGCGTGTCGCCCTCCACGGCGCGCAGCCCGCCGCCGCCCGTCGTGCCCTGCACCATCAGACGGCTGCCGTGCTCCAGGACGCTGACGTTCCGCTGGTGGGTGTGCCCGGCCAGGATCAGCGGGACGGTGCCGTCGGCCTCGGCGGCCGCGACGGGGTTGTGGGCGATGGCGATGTCGACCGTGTGCCCGGCCGCGTCCTGCCGCCGGATGGAGTCGGCCAGCCGCTGCCCGGCCCGGCGTTCCGCGGGGTCGCCGGCCGCCTCGACCGAGCGGTCCGGGGTGAACTGCGGGTCGCCGATGCCGGCGATCCGCAGCCCCTTCACGACCGCCGAGTCCCCGTTGTCCACCACGATGGCCCCCTTGCGCGCCGCCACCGCGCGCTGGCTGTCCATGGAGTCGTGGTTGCCGCGCACGAAGACGTAGGGCGCGCCCAGGTCCGGGATGGCGGAGGTGAAGCCGTTCTCGGCGGCGGTGCCGTGGTCCATCAGATCGCCGGTGTCCACGATGACGTCGATCCGGTACTCGGCGACGACGGACTGGATGATCTGCCAGGCCGCCGGGTTGAGGTGGATGTCCGAGACGTGCAGCACCCGCAGGGTCGACGGGTCGGGGGTGTACGCGGGCAGCGTGGAGGTCGCGTCGTACAGCCGGGTCATGTTGGTGACCAGGCGTGCCAGCTCCTGCTGGTAGACGTCGAAGTCGCTGACGATGCTGCGGGCGTTGCCGACCACCGACGGCGCGCTGCTCAGCAGGCCGGAGAACTTGGGCTCCAGGACACTGCGCGGGTTCCACGTCCCGTACGCCGTGCCCGCGCAGGCCGCCAGCACCACCAGCGACAGCCCGCCGGCGGCCAGCGCCCTGCGGGGCCTGCGGTAGACGGCCAGGCCCAGGGCGGTGGCGCCGGTCAGCACGGCCAGCGACGAGCGCAGCGCGAGCTCCGCGGTGCTGTTGCGCACGTCCGAGGCGATCTCGTCCTGCAGCCCGCTCAGCCGCTCCGGGTGCCGGACCAGGGCCTGGGCACGTTCGGGGTCGAGCGTGTCGACGTCCACCACCAGCCGCAGCGGGCCGTCGTGGCTGTCGAGCTGCAGGGCTCCCAGCGGCGCCACGTTCACCTGGGTGTCGCCGGTCCACGCCGGGTGCAGTGACATCCGGGTGTTCATCGGCCCCACCGGCTCCTTGATGCTCCCCAGCACCACCAGCCCGAGCCAGCCGCCGATCAGCGTGACCGCGACCAGCGCGAGCGCCGTGAGCCAGGGGCGGTGCGGTGTGCCGAGGGCGGGGACGGCACGAGTCGGACGGGATGTACCGGAGGAGGGGGCGGGACGGCGCCGAAGGGCACGGCGCAGCACGGACCGGACGCGGTGCGGCAGATCTCGGAGCATTGCCGACGTATGCCCGCCTCCTCCCTCGCGTAAGCCCCGTTACCCCCAGCCCAGCTCGTGGAGGCGCTCCTCCTCGATGCCGAAGTGGTGCGCCACTTCGTGGACGACGGTGGTGGCGACCTCCTCCACGATCTGCTCGGTGGTGGAGCACAGCCGCTGGGTCGGGCCCCGGTAGATCGTGATGCGGTCGGGGAGCACCCCCGCGTACCACTCGCCGCGCTCGGTCAGGGGAGTTCCCTCGTACAGGCCGAGCAGCCCGGGGTCGGACGGGTCGGGTTCGTCCTCGACGAACACCGCCACGTTGTCCATGACCCGGGCCAGCTCGGGCGGGATCCGGTCCAGCGCGTCGCTGACCAGTTCCTCGAACGCTTCGCGCGACATCTCCAGCACACCGCCCATTGTCCGGGACGGCAGGGCGATCGGGCAGCGTCCGACGCGGATTGGGTCACACGAGCGCGGCGCCGGCGAAGGCGGCGGCCACTCCCGCGGCGACGCTCCCCGCCACATTGAGGGCCGCGTACAGCCGCGCGCCGCCCTCGGCCAGCCGCAAGGTCTCGTAGGAGAAGGTCGAGTACGTCGTCAGCGCGCCGCACAGTCCGGTGCCCAGCAGGAGTTGGAGCCGGGTGGACGCGCCGGCCGCCACCGCGCCGGTGACCGCGCCCAGGATCAGCGACCCGGCGACGTTCACGGTGAAGGTGCCCCAGGGGAAGACGCCGTCGTGCCGCGACTGGACCGCACGGTCCGTCAGATAGCGCAGGGGCGCGCCGATCGCGGCGCCGACGGCGACCAGCAGCCAGTTCACCCCTCGTCACCCCCGGCGGTGCCGTGCACGACCTCCACCTCCTCGACCGTGGCCAGACCCGTGGTCAGCACCTCCCGCAGCTGCGGCAGGAAGGCCCTCACCCGTTCGGCGCTGTCCACGACGACGATCATGACCGGCAGGTCCTCGCTCACCGACAGCAGGCGGGAGGTGTGGACGCGCGAGCCGGCGCCGAAGCCCTCGACGCCGTGGAACACCGACGCCCCGGCGAGTCCTGCGGCGTGGGCGCGGTGCACGATCTCGCTGTGCAGCGGCCGGTGGTGCCAGGTGTCGATCTCCCCCAGGTGGACGGTGAGGCGAAGCGCGGGACCGGTGAGCATCATCACGTCCTCCACACGCGGCGGGTCAGCACCGCCGCGGACCATACGCAGAGCAGGGCGGCCACGGGCGTGGCCGCCAGGTAGAGCAGGGCGACGCCGACGCGGCCGGCGGTCAGCAGTCGCTGCACGTCGACCGTGTACGTCGAGAAGGTCGTGAAGCCGCCGAGCACGCCGGTGCCCAGGAACGGCCGGACGAGGCGGTGCGGCGAGGGAAGGCGTTCGGTGACCACCACCATCAGTACGCCGATCGCCGCGCAGCCGGCCGCGTTCACCAGGAAGGTCGTCCACGGGAAGGCCCCGGCCGCGGTGGGCCGGAGCAGCCCCGCGCCGTAGCGGGCGAACGCCCCGGCGACCCCGCCGAGCGCGACGACGGCGACCACCGGACCCTGGTCGCGCAGCGGTGCCGTCCACCGGGAGCGCGGCGGGTCGCCCGCTGCCTGTGCCGGCCGACTGCTCATGCCCAGGACGGTATCCGAGAGGCGTCACGGGAGGGCCGGCCGGGCGGCGTGCGGCCGCGGGCGTGTCCCCGGGGGCCGCGGGCCCGTTGGGCAGCGCGGGACCCGCTCAGCGGGACGGACTGCCCGCAGCTCCACTCCTGATCATCTCCAGACCCTCTTCAGACGTCTTCAGACCTTCCGAGGTGCTCCCGTGACCCCTGCCACAGCCCGCGCGCGCACGGCGGCCGCACTGCTTCTTCCCGTACTCGCCCTGGGGTCCCTGACCGGCTGCATGACGGTCGGCGGCACGGGCAGCGACGCCAAGCCCGACGGGATCTCCTCGGGGATCTCGGGCGAGGACGGTGGGGCCGGCGGCGCCGGCTCGGACGGCGGGCTGGGCATGCCCGGCGTCGCCCCGGGGGCCCCCGCGGGCCGCCCGGGCCGGCCGGGGCACTCCCCGTCGGCCTCCGGGTCGCCGTCGGCGACCGCGCAGGAATCGGTGCCGGGGCCGACCCAGGGTCCGGGCGGCCCGCACAGCGGCAAGCCCTCGGGGCGGCCGTCGTCCTCGCCCCGGCCCTCGACGCCGGCGTCACCGTCCGACCGGCCCTCGCCCTCGTCGTCGCCCGGCGGCGGCGAGTCGTCCGCACCGCCCTCCGGCGGGTCCTCGCCCGAGCCGTCGCCCTCCAGCGCACCGTCCGCGAACGGGGCCGCCTGAGGCTCCCAGGACCGAATTGGCCAAAGCGGCCACCTATGCGTATGCTGGTAGATCGTTTGATCCCATTGCCCGGCGCCGAACCGAGACGCGCCGCGTTGGCGCGTTCCTTTTCTCCTGTGGCTGACCGCATCGAGGCGGTTGTAAGCAACCTCCGGAGCTGGCGCGTGCCGAAATCTCCGAGAGGTTTTAGCTTCAGCATGTCTATTGACACTGCCGACCGTTCCGCCATGCCCTTCGACAGCAACGACACCACCGACGTCATCGACGAGGCCGTCACCGAGGAGCACACCGCTCCCGAGGCCGTCGAGACCCCCGGGCCCACCTTCGGCGACCTGGGCCTGAACGAGGCCATCGTCCGCAAGCTGGCGCAGAACGGCGTCACCACCCCCTTCCCAATCCAGGCCGCGACCATCCCGGACGCCCTGGCCGGCAAGGACATCCTCGGCCGCGGCCGCACCGGCTCCGGCAAGACGCTCTCCTTCGGCCTGCCGCTGCTCACGCAGCTCTCCGGCGGCCACACCGACCGCAAGCGTCCGCGCGGTGTGATCCTCACCCCGACCCGCGAGCTGGCGATGCAGGTCGCCGACGCCCTGCAGCCGTACGGCGACGTGCTCGGCCTGAAGATGAAGGTCGTCTGCGGCGGTACGTCGATGCAGAACCAGATCTACGCCCTCGAGCGCGGCGTCGACATCCTCGTCGCCACCCCGGGCCGGCTGCGCGACCTGATCGACCGCGGCGCCTGCTCGCTGGACCAGGTGCAGATCGCCGTCCTCGACGAGGCCGACCAGATGGCCGACATGGGCTTCCTGCCCGAGGTCACCGAGATCCTCGACCTGGTGCCCAAGGGCGGCCAGCGGCTGCTGTTCTCCGCCACGCTGGAGAACGAGATCGACACGCTGGTCAAGCGCTACCTGAAGGACCCGGTCACCCACGAGGTCGACCCCTCCGCGGGCGCGGTCACGACCATGACCCACCACGTGCTGATCGTGAAGCCCAAGGACAAGGCGCCGGTCACCGCGGCCATCGCCGCCCGCAAGGGCCGCACCATCATCTTCGTCCGCACCCAGATGGGCGCCGACCGCGTCGCCGAGCAGCTGCGCGAGTCGGGCGTCAAGGCCGACGCCCTGCACGGCGGCATGACCCAGGGCGCGCGCACCCGCACGCTGGCCGACTTCAAGGACGGTTACGTCAACGTCCTGGTCGCCACGGACGTCGCGGCGCGCGGTATCCACGTCGACGGCATCGGCCTGGTGCTGAACGTGGACCCGGCCGCCGACCACAAGGACTACCTGCACCGCTCGGGCCGCACCGCCCGCGCGGGCGAGTCCGGCACGGTCGTCTCCCTGGCCCTGCCGCACCAGCGCAAGCAGATCTTCCGGCTGATGGAGGACGCGGGCGTCGACGCCTCGCGCCACATCGTCGGCGGCGCCGGCGCGTTCGACGAGGACGTCGCCAAGATCACCGGCGCCCGTTCGCTGACCGAGGTCCAGGCGGACGCGGCCGGCAACGCCGCGCAGCAGGCCGAGCGTGAGGTCGCCGACCTCACCAAGTCCCTGGAGCGCGCGCAGCGTCGGGCCGCCGAACTGCGCGACGAGGCCGACCGCCTCACCGCCCGCGCCGCCCGCGAGCGCGGTGACGACCCCGAGGCCGCCGTGGCCGCCGCCCAGGCCGAGGCCGCCGAGGCGGTCGCCGCCGCTGCCGCCGTCCCGGCGCAGGCCGAGGCCCCGGCCGAGCCGGCCGAGCAGCGCACCTTCCAGCGCCGCGACGACCGGGGCAACTACGACCGCCGCCGCGACGACCGCCCGTCGTACGGCAACCGCGACCGCGGTGACCGCGGTGACCGTGGTTACGAGCGTCGTGACGACCGTCCGTCGTACAACAGCCGTGACCGCCGCGACGACCGCCCGGCCCGTCCGTCCCACGACCGCCGCGACGACCGTCCGTCCTACGGCAACCGCGACCGTCGTGACGACCGCCCCGCGTACGGCAACCGGGACCGTCGTGACGACCGTCCGTCGTACAACAGCCGTGACCGCCGTGACGACCGCCCGGCCCGTCCGTCCTACGAGCGCCGTGACGACCGCCCGTCGTACGGGAACCGCGACGACCGCCCGGCGGCCCGCTCCTACGACCGTCCGTTCAACCGCGACCGCCGTGACGACCGCCCGTCGTCCTTCGGCCGCGACCGCGACAACAACGAGCGCCGCCCGTACGGCCGTCGTGACGACCACCGCCCCGGCACCACGGGCACCGGCACCGGCACCGGCTCGTTCGGCCGCCGCGACGACAAGCCGCGCTGGAAGCGCAACGGCTGACGCCGTATGAACCGCGTCTGAACGCGAACGGGCCCGGCGGGTGCACACCACCTGCCGGGCCTTTTCATGCTCCATGCAGCTTCCGGGGCCTGTGGGGCGGCTGTTAGGGTCCGTGGTAATTGCGTGGGGGGTACAAGCCGGGGGGCTTGGGGGATTCCGCGGCGCCGGACGCCGCGACACCAGTGACCGCTGTGCCGCTCCGCTTCTTCGTGACTTCCAGGAGGAACGGGTGGCCAGACGTGCCCTCGTCCGCGGCGGCGCAGCCGCCGTCACCGCAGTCGCCACCGCCGTGGCCCTCGGCCCGGCCTCTCCTCCCGCGGCCGCGGCGGGCAGCAGCATCCCCGCGGAGGCGGTGATCGCGGCCGGCGCCCGCAAGATTCCGCGCGGCGAGACCGTGGTGACCGCCGGTCCCACCGGCTACCTGCACGTACAGGAGGGAACGGACGGCTACTTGTGGACGGACTACGCGTCCGGCACCACGACGCCGTCCCTGTCCTCCGTGGCGACCCACCAGCTCAACTCCGGCCTGTACGCCTCCGTGCCCTTCGGCTCGCACAACGTGGTCGTGCGCGATCTGGCGACCGGCGGTACCACGACCGTCCCCTTCTCCGAGGGGCACAACTGGACCGGGGCCTACGGGGCGTCGTCGGCCGTGACGTACGAGAAGGACGCGGCCGGCGCGATCACGGCGCTGCACCTGGTGCGTCTGGCCGACGGACAGGTCACCGACGTTCCGCTGGCCGCGGAGGGAGTGCTCCCGGGAGCCCACTCTGTCGCCGTCCTCGCCCAGGACCGGAAGGGCGCGGTGCTCGTGTTCGTCACCGCATCCGGACTGCGCCTGCTGCTGGTCGACTTCGCGACCGCCACGGCCACGGAGGCCTTCGGTTCGATGGCCGCCAAGCCCGGCAGGGTCGCGCTCTCGGGCGACCGGGTGCTCGGCTGGAACCCGGCGTCGGGAACGGCCTGGACCGTGCCGCGCGCCGATCCGGCCGCCGAGCCGGTGGCGACCGCGATCCCGCCGCTGGCCGGGGCGTCACCGCAGCCGGACGTCACGCTCGCCCTGGCCGGCGACTGGATCCTGGTCGGCCGTCATGAGACGCAACCCACGACTGACCCGGGTGAGGCACTGACCGCCGTCCCGGTCGGGGGCGGTGCGTCCCGGACTCTTCTGCCCTACGCGGTCGACCACTTTGCCACCGCCCCTGACGGCACCGTCCTGGTCGCGGGCGGCAGCGCCTCCACGGACTGGGCGGTGCACAGGGTCACCGCGGCGGGGGCCGGGGTCCCCACGGTCGCCTCCGTCACCACGGTCGACCCGATCTCCATGGCCGTCGACGGCATCGCGCTCGGCGGCGGCCGGCTGTCGGTCGCCACCGCCTCCGACAGTTCCATTCGCGTCCAGTACGACTACGACCTCGCGCTCAAGGGGACTCCCGTGCCGGGCCCGCGCACCCTGCGCGCCGTCCTCCACACCTGGTACCAGCCGTGCCGGACGGACTCCGCGTGCATCGAGCTTCACGCCCTCGGCGACGGCCGCACCGCCCACCTGTCCAAGGGGTCCGTGGACAGTCCGATCTCGCAGAGCACGGGTCAGGTTGTGCTCCTGCCGAATTCGCTCAACCGGATCGTGGACTCCTCCGGGCGCTACACGGTCGTCGACGACGGTACCGTCGCCCGCCAGTACGTCGGTGACTTCGAACAGCACTCCACCAACAACATCGTGAACACCCGGACCCGGTCTGCCGCGTCCGTCTGGGGCAGCAAGCTGTGGAAGCCCGCGGGGACGAAGGGCAGCGTCAACTCCTACGATCTGAAGACGAAGAAGACCTCCGCCGACATCGCCCTCGGTTCCGGCTGCGTTCCGCAGGAACTGCAGGTCGTGGGGCGTTGGCTGTACTGGTCGTGCGGCCCCACGGCCAAGGCGGGTGTGTGGGACCTGACGGCGAAGAGGGACATCCCCGTCCCGTCGGGCGAGGCGCTGCTCGGTGACGGATTCCTCGTACGTCACGACCGGGCCGCGGGCAAGCTGCTGCTGACCGACTTCCACAAGGGCGCGGGTACGGCGGCGGCCACGGCCGCCTTCGCCGATCTGCCGGCCGGCGATCCGCCCGCCGACCGGCGGATCACGTGGACCGTGGACAAGTACGGCGGCAACGTGGCCTACGTGGACTCCGCCCAACGGGTCCACGTCAAGCCGGTCACCGTGCCGCGTTCCCCCGTCACCACCGTTGAGTCACGGGTGGACACCTACACGAACCTCGGCCTTCCCGACGAGAGCGACAACACCTGGCACGGCAGCTGGCTGCTGACCCGGCCGCCCACGGCCTGGGTCCTGACCTTCCGGAACCGGGCGGGCAAGGCCGTGCGGACCATGCGTGGCACGGGGCACCAGGGCGCGCAGGTCACCACCACCTGGAAGGGCACCGACGACCACGGCACGGTGCCGGCCGGGGGCTTCTACACATGGACGTTGGCCGCGGACCCGGGTGACGGCACCGGCTTCCGCACAGCGGCCTCGGGCGCGATGCAGTTGGCCGGCGCCAAGAGCGCGTGGCGCGACAGCGACGGCGACGGCTTCGGGGAACTGGTGGCACTGAGGCCGTCGGGAGAGCTTGAGTACGCCGGATTCCTCCCCGGCAACCAGGGCGGTTTGTGGACCGGTGCCTCCGAGGGATGGAATCCCAACTACCGCTTCATCCCCTTCGGTGACCTCGACGGCGACCGCTGCATGGACACCTTGGTGCGCAACACCGCCGGCGATCTCTACCGCTACAGCGGCCGGTGCAAGGGGGCGATCACCACGGCCTCCCCCCGAATCTTGTTGGGGAAGGGCTTCCAGGCGTACGACGTGCTGACCTCGCCCGGCGACCTCACCGGTGACGGCCGGGCGGACCTGGTGGCCCGCAGGTCCTCCACGGGCGACATCTACCTCTTCGCCGCGACGAGCAGCGGAAAACTGGCGGCGGGCAAGCGGATCGCCTCCGCCTGGGGCGTGTTCAAGAGGCTCGTCGGCGTGGGTGATCTGAACGGCGACGGGTTCGGCGACCTGCTGGCGCAGGACAAGTCGAACCAGTTGTGGCGCTTCTCAGGGGACGGCAAGGGGCACTTCAAGCCCCGTGTCCTGCTGGCCAAGAACTGGGGAGCCTCGTACAACATGGTCGTCGGCATCGGCGACAACTCGGGCGACGGCAAGTTGGACCTGATCGTCCGTGACACCTCCAACAGGGTGTACCGCTACGGCGGAACCGGCAAGGGCACCTTCGGCGGACGCGTGCTGATCGCGACCGGCTGGACGGGCTACAAGGCGCTTCTGTGATCGCCGCCCGAGCAATGACGACGCCATCGGCTGAACCACCCACGGGACGTGTACGGACAATGAATCGACGCAAGAGCACGACAGCGGCGCTGACCGCGATGCTGATACTCGCGGTGACCGCGGGCGCCGGCCCCGTGCTTCCCTCGGCCGTCGCCGCTGACGACGACCCGGGTCCGCTGCCGGTGGTCCTGCCGGCCGCGGCCAGGGCGGTGCCGCGCGCCACGCAGATCCTGGACGCGGGCACCACCGGCTTCCTGTTCGTCGAGGAGGACGACAACCGGTTGCTGTGGACGGACTACCGCACGGGCACCACGTCGGCGCTGCCCGAGACCGTCCCGGCGCCCGACTACGACATCGACGGCGGCTGGTTGCGCTGGAGCGAGTCGCTGGACCCCGGCTATTTCGGAGCGGGCTCCGACACCGTGGCGGTGTACGAGGAGACACCCGCACCGCACGTGACCCTCCGGCAGCGGGCCGGCGGTGACGTGACCGAGTTGGCCCTGCCGCAGGGGCAGGAGTACGTCGGCACCTTCGGTGGCACGGTCCTCACTCGTACCGGCTCCCCGGAGTCCCCGACCGGCTTCCACCTGCTGACGGCCGACGACGGCGCGGTGACCGACCGGCCGGTGACCGGGCTGCCCGACGGCGTCGTCGCCACGTCGGTGGAGGACGGAGACGCGACGTCCGTTGTCCTGGGTTACGGAACCGGCTCAGGCGACAACTCCCGGCACTGGGGCATCCTCGACGTCGCCGGCGGCGCGCTCACCCCGCTGCCCGACCGGCCCTCCCCGGACGCCGCGTGGGAGGTCAGCGGCTTCCGGCTCGCTCCCGGCGCGGTGCTCCGGCTGCGTATGGGCCGCGGCATGGTGGACGTCCTGGACCGGAAGGACCTGGCGGCGGCTCCCCGCACGGTGGACACGAGCGCGTACGACTACCAGGCCGCGTACGGTCTGGTGGGGGACTCGCTGCTCGCCGTCGAACCCGTGTGGCCGGGCAACAACCTGTACCGCGGCCAGCCTCTGGGCCGGCTGCCTCTGGACGGCTCCGCCCGACAGACGCTGATGGACCCCGCCGCCCACCAGATCGTCCAGGTTCCGGACGGGTCGGTGCTCGTCGCGGGGGCGGAACGCTACGTCGACCGGGGTGACCTCGACTGGGGAATCCACCGCTTCACGGCGGCGGCCGACGGCACGGTGAAGCGCACCCGCGTCACGGCCGTCGCGCCGGTACCCGCACAGGTCTATGGTCTCTCCCTGGGTGGCGGCGTCCTGACCACGGCTGACAACAGCACCCTGTACGAACCCGGCACGGTTATCGGCGCCTATCGCAGCACATGGCTGTCGGCGTCGGGCAGTCCGGTGCCGCTCCGGTCCACGGTGGACGGCCTGGTGAGCGGCCACGACGGAGACTGGGGCTGCTCCACATACACCCCGCGCTGCATCGAGATGTACGCGAGTGGTGACGGATTCCACGGCCGGCGCTTCGCGACGGAGTCGGGCCTCACCATGGTGCGTGGCAATGGGCTCGCGGACTGGGGACCTCAGATCGACACGGGGGACGACAACCCTGAACTCGCCGACTACTCGGGCCGTTACGTACTCGTCGACGGAGCGTTGTCGGGGAAGCAATACGTGGGCGAGGTCGACGAGAACGGGTCGGGCGGGAAGATCCTGTTCAAACGGGACCGTGTCGCGTCCGCTCTCTGGGGTTCGACGCTGTGGAGCGCCGGCACCAGTGGTTCCGAGGTGACGGCCACGTCCCTTCCCTCGGGCTCTCCTCTGCCCGTCTTCGTGACACGCAATGGGTGCGTCCCCACCGAACTCCAGGCCGTTGGCCGCTGGGTGTACTGGAACTGCGCGGACTCCCGGGGCGGTTCTCGGGGGGCCGGCGTCTACGACTGCTGGACCCGCGGGACCAGCACCATGCCCGGCGACGAGGCACTGCTCGGTGACGGCTACCTGGTGCTGCGGGCGGCCGGGACCGGCCTGACGCTCTACGACCTGCACGACGGTCTTCCGTTCGGCGGTCAGTACAGCCAGTTGCCGAGCCGCGTGCTGGCGACCTCCGACGAACTCGGCGCGCAGCAGGGCCGCCGGACCAGCTGGACCGTCGACCGGTTCGGTGGGGACGTGGCCTACGCGGACGACCACCAGCGGGTTCACATCGTGCCCACCGGTGTCCCCACGTCCCGTCTCGCCGTGATCGATCAGAGCCCCGGCGCCTCGTCCCTCGATCTCAGGAAGGGCTCGAACTGGGTTGCCACGTCATGGTTCTCCCGGCCCGTGAGGTCGCAGCTCACGATCAAGAACAAGGCCACGGGGGTGGTGGTCTGGTCGCGGCAACCCGCGGCGATCATGGGGCACGCGGTGGTCTCCGCGGCGTGGCCGGGCGGCCGCGACATGAACGGGCGCTTGGTCCCCAACGGCACGTACGCCTGGACGTTGACGGCCTGGGGGGAGAACGGCGTGGACTCGCAGGTGCAGTCCGGGACGATCAAGGTCACGGGCGGTGCGGCGGTGCGGCGGGACTTCACCGGCGTAGGGGGTCCGGACGGGTTCGGCGACCTGCTGACGCAGAGTTCCTCGGGGACCCTGGCCTTCCAGCAGGGCGGTGCGGGGAAGTTCTCGGGTTCCCTTGCGGGTGCCGGGTGGGCCACCTCGGTCACCGCGGTGCCGTTCGGTGATCTGAGTGGTGACCGGTGCAATGACGTGCTGGTGCGGCTCAGCAACGGAAGCCTGCGGGGGTACAAGCCGGCCTGTGGGAGGGCGTTGACGACGTCGACGCCGTACACCTCGCTCGGTACCGGTTTCCAGCAGTACAACGTGCTGACGTCGCCCGGTGACATCAGCGGCGACGGGCGCCCCGACCTGATCACCCGTCAGTCGTCGACGGGTGACATCTACCTCTACAAGGCGACCGGTACCGGCACGTTCGCCGCGCGGGTGAAGATCGCTTCGAGGTGGACCGTCTTCAAGAAGATCGTGGGTGCCGGGGACCTGGACGGCGACGGGTTCGGCGACCTGCTGGCGCAGGACACGTCGAACGAGTTGTGGCGCTTCTCCGGGGACGGCAAGGGTCACTTCAAGCCGCGTGTGCTGCTGGCCAAGAACTGGGGGGCCTCGTACAACGCGGTCGTCGGCGTCGGTGACATCACCGGCGACGGCAAGGCCGATCTGGTCGTGCGGGACACCGCGGGTGTCCTGTACCGATACGGCGGCAACGGCAAGGGCCTCTTCGGCGGGCGCGTGAAGATCGCGACCGGCTGGAAGGGCTACAAGGCCATCGCCTGATGGGGGAGACGATGAGGAAAGTGATGGTGGGGGCCGCCCTGCTGGCGCTCACCGGCTGCGCCGGGACGACGGTGTCCTCCGGTGTGGCGGCTCCCATCACGACGCCGGCTGCTCCATCGGCGTCCGCGGCCCCGGCGAAGGCCCCGCACGGCTACGACCCCAGTCGCGACGCGGCCGCGGACATCGGGGCAGCCCGCGCGGCGGCGAAGAAGGACGGCCGGCCCGTGCTGATCGACTTCGGCGCCGACTGGTGCCTGGACTGCGTCGTGCTGGGCACGCGTTTCCAGCAGCCCGAACCGGCCGCCCTGTTGGCGACTTACCATGTAGTGAGCGTGGACGTCGGCGAGTTCGACCGGAACCTCGATGTGGCCGGGCGCTACGTGGACCTGCGGACCAGCGGCATCCCGGCTCTGGTCGTGCTCGATCCCTCCTCGGGCCGGATCAAGGTGGCTACGGATCAGGGCGAGTTCTCCAACGCCCGCACGATGTCGGCGGCCCAGGTCGGGACGTTCCTCAAGCGATGGGCGTGACCGCGGGGCGCCGGGCCGCCGGGTTCGGGGCCGCCGCCGTGCTCGCGCTCACCGGTTGCGCGGCGGGTGGCGACGACCCTGCGGCCTCCGCCGCGAGCCGGTTCTCGGAGGGCGGGGTCGCCGTGACGGTCCGGGTGGAGTCCGGCGACGGCGTGCTGCGGGTCGTCGCCGACCTGCGGCCGGAGCGGGCCGGGTTCCACCTCTACAGCCTCGCTCTCCCCGACGGCGGCGTCGGCGGGATCGGCATCCCGACCCGCATCCGCGCCGAGGGCGCCCTGCGGCCCACCGGTCCGGCGGCCACCGACGCGCGGGAGCGCGTCCTGAGTCCGGAGGGCCTCGGTGTGCGCCTGCCCGTCTACCAGGACGGAGAGGTCACCCTCGAACTCCCGGTCCGGCGCGTCGCGGACGCGCACGGAGCGCGGGTGTTCCTGACGTACGGGGCGTGCAGCGAGCACGACGGCTGCCTGGCCCCGGTACGGGACCGGGCGGTCTCCGTGCCGCTCGGCGACTGAAGGAAACGGGACGGCGACACCCCCGTCGTCCACAGGGCGAATACGGTCAATTTCAGCCAGCGGCCGACGCATGCCGTGCCCCCTGCGAGGGAATCGCTGGGGGCATGACAATTCCAAAAGGATCGGACGCGACCGAAGGGCCCGCCGCCCCGGTCACCGACGAGGAACGCCTCGCCCAGCTGGGGTACACGCAGGTACTGGCCCGCCGCATGTCCGCGTTCTCCAACTTCGCGGTCTCCTTCACGATCATCTCGGTGCTCTCCGGCTGCCTGACGCTCTACGCGTTCGGCATGAACACCGGCGGCCCCGCGGTCATCACCTGGGGCTGGGTCGGCGTCGGGCTGATGACCCTGGTCGTCGGTCTGGCCATGGCCGAGATCTGCTCCACGTACCCGACCTCCGCCGGCCTCTACTACTGGGCCTACAAGCTCGCCCCGGCGCGCAGCGCCGCCGCCTGGGCGTGGTTCGCGGGCTGGTTCAACGTGCTGGGCCAGGTCGCCGTGACCGCGGGCATCGACTTCGGTGCGGCGAGCTTCCTCAACGCGTACCTGGACCTGCAGTTCGGATTCACCAGCACTCCTGGTCACACCATCGTGCTGTTCGCGGCGATCCTGCTGCTGCACGGACTGCTCAACACCTTCGGCGTCCGCGTCGTCGCGCTCCTCAACGACATCAGCGTCTGGTGGCACGTACTCGGCGTCGCGCTGATCGTGGGCGTGCTCGCTTTCGTGCCCGACCGGCACCAGTCGACCTCGTTCGTCTTCACGCATTTCGTCAACAACACCGGCTGGGGCAGCGGCGTGTACGTCGTCCTGCTGGGCCTGCTCATGGCGCAGTACACCTTCACCGGCTACGACGCCTCCGCCCACATGACCGAGGAGACCCACGACGCGGCCACCGCCGGACCGCGCGGCATCGTCCGGTCCATCTGGATCTCGTGGATCGCCGGCTTCGTGCTGCTGCTCGGCTTCACGTACGCCATCCAGTCGTACGACAAGACCCTCGGCACGGCCACCGGCGTGCCGCCCGCCCAGATCCTCATCGACGGCGCCGGCGCCGTCGGGGGCAAGCTGCTGCTGCTCGTCGTCATCGGCGCCCAGCTCTTCTGCGGCATGGCCTCCGTCACCGCCAACAGCCGCATGATCTACGCCTTCTCGCGCGACGGCGCGCTGCCCTTCTCCGCCACCTGGCGGCGCATCAACCCCCGCACCAAGACCCCCACCAACGCGGTCTGGCTCGCCGCCCTGGGCGCCCTCGTCCTCGGGCTGCCCTACCTGATCAACCTCACCGCGTACGCCGCCGTGACGTCCATCGCCGTCATCGGCCTCTACATCGCGTACGTCATCCCCACGCTGCTGCGCCTCCGCAAGGGCGACGCCTTCGACCGCGGGCCCTGGCACCTGGGCCGCTGGTCCCGTCCCATCGGCATCCTCGCCGTCGTGTGGGTGGCCTTCATCACCGTCCTGTTCATGCTCCCCCAGGTGAGTCCCGTCACCGTCGACACCTTCAACTACGCGCCCATAGCCGTCCTGGTCGTGCTCGGTTTCGCCGCCACCTGGTGGTTCGCGTCCGCCCGGCGCTGGTTCCTCCGCGACCACGCCCCGGCCCCCACGGACACCGCGGGCTGACGCCGCCGGTGGCCGCCGCCGTCCCCTCCGCGACGGCGACCGCGCCCAACAGGCCCAATGCGCTCGGAGCGACGGCCGACGTCCGGCTATGCTGCGGTGTGCGGGCCGTTAGCTCAATTGGCAGAGCAGTGGACTTTTAATCCATTGGTTGTGGGTTCGAGTCCCACACGGCCTACCCGCAGGCGGTTGGTCTCGCCACCGCTGTCCTGCGTGAATGCGGCCCCACCGGTTCAGACCGGTGGGGCCGCAGCCTCTTCTCCGGCCCCCAAGATCGAGTGCCGGCCCGCTGCCGGCCCGAGAGTGCAGCGATCATGTCTTGCCCATCCGGCCTGTGAATCCCCGCGAGAGCCCACTCGTTGCTGCGCGGGCGGCCGACTGTGGCTCAGATCATGTGCGGGCGCCTGGCGTAGAGAGCAGAACGCTGGCCCCGTCATTCCCACGCCTCGGGCCCGTCGCCGCGCCAGTCGACGAGCTCGGGGTCGGTGACGTCGACGGTGTCCGGGTCGAGGCCTGCGCGCCGAAGGAACTCCAGCAGGTCGCTCGCGTTGAAGGCCACGCCGAGGATCTCCTCCCCTGCGCGTACCTGCCGGCCGCCGCCCGGCGAGACCGGCATGACGATCACGCGGTGGTCCATTCGCTCAGGATGACCCGGGGCGGTGACGGTCGCATCCTGGTGGCGGCGCCCGGCGCCCGGCGCCGGGGCTGCCGAGCGCCGGAGAGTTACTGTGGTTGTGCGGGCTCCGCTCACCCCCCCCGGGTGGAACCTGCCGAGGGCTCCGCTCACCCCCCCCGAGCGGAGCCCTCCTTCACGGGCTGCGGTGGCTGCTGAGATTCTCCCGCCGAAAGCGCCCGTTGCGGCCCGCCGGGGTGTAGACCTTGTAGTAAGAAGCACAAAAACCACATATCGGTCGCGTCACTGCGCCTCTGAGGAGCCCCTGATGGCCTACGGCGTTTGCGATGCACCGCCCGCCCCCCGTCCAGTCATCTCCCTCGCTCGCGGCTGCAAGACGTGCCGCGGCTGGGGAACGATCGTCACCTCCGAGGGGCGTCTTGAACTGTGCCCGGTCTGCCAGAGCCGGGCTTTCCAGGTGGAGCGCATGCACTGACAGTGCGCCCTACCGTGACGAGGCCCCCACCGCGGCGCGGTGGGGGCCTCGTGCCGTCCGTCCCGTGGTGCTTGCCGTCGGGCGGCCGGCAGTCTCAGGAGGGTGCGGTCCAGCGGGGCGCCGGGGCGCGGCTGACGCACGCGGCCGCGTCGGCGCAGACGACGCCCGTGCCACTCGACCCGGGTCTTCCAGCGCTTGCGGTTGAGCAGCTCGATCTGCATGGAGGACCGGATCGGCGCGTTCCTCGACGAGGCCGAGCAGGACAGGCTCTACGCCTTCTTCCACCTGATGGCGTTCCGAGGCCTGCGCCGCGGCGAGGGCGTCGGCCAGGACTGGACAGGCGTTGACCTCGAGGCCGGTCTGCTGACCATCGCCAAGGAGATCGTCGTCGGCTCCGACGGCTGGACGCCGCTCAGCCGAAGCACGCTGCCGGCCAGGGTGCCCCACGCCCGAGCGGCGGGGTCGCCGAGCACCAGCCCGTTCAGCAGTGCTCGTTCGTCATCACCGCGCCGAAGCGGTAGACCGGGCCGGGGTCCATGGCCGCGGTGCAGATCTTCCAGGTGGACGGGTCCTCGATCTCGCGGTGCTGCCCGCCGGCATCGGTGATCCTCACGTCGGCGTCGGGCCCGAGCTGGTCGAGCGCCCCCTGGACGTTGCCACCGATGACGTCGGGCATCGGCACAGTCGCCGCGCCGACCACGGTGGGGCTGTGCGTGGCCGCGGCCGCACGTGGCGGGTCGCTCTCCGGGGTCGTCGTGGGCTGTGACGAGCCACTGCACGCGGTGAGCACCGCGAGCAGTGCGGGGGCAAGGACGAACGTGAAGGCGTGCGTGCGCATATCTCCCTCAAAGGCGTGTGAGCGACGGTCGTCATCCTCGGCGAGCCCTCGGAAGAAGCGGGCGGGCGGCACCACGCCGCCCGGGGCCTGAGATGACCCTCGAGGATAAGGCGAAGGCCGATGCACACGAGCAGGGCCTTCACCGTTTCCGCCGAGAGTGGGGATCGCGCGTCGCTGCCGTGCGCACCGGATTGCCGAGGCGCGGGGCGGGACAGCAGCCAGAGCAGACCCCAGTTCTGGAGGTGCAGCCCATGAACGCCGCAGACGCCCACGCCCTCCTTGGCGGAGGGGGTGCCGAAACCGTCCGGGCCCAGGCCCGCCGCGCGGTCGAGACCGCACCGCCGTCACCTGAACTGCTGGCGCGCCTGCGCCGCGTCTTCCTGGGCCCGGCGTCGGTGGATCCCAAGGAATGAGCGCTCACGCCGTTGAGCGATGGAAGGGCTGACAACGCGGCGCGGGCGGTCCTACCGTTCCACCATGAGGACCGTGCTCTGGACGCTGGCCGCACTCTTCTTCGGCGCTCTCGTCGTGTCCAGCCTCGTCGACATCATCACCGGGTTCCGGAGCGGGTTCACTGACGTCGTCGTCGGTGCCGGGCACCTGTTCCTCAGCGGTCTGGCGGCGAGCTACGCCGTCGGCAGGGCGCGGAAAGGCCTTGCCTCCCCGAAGAGGTGACCTCGGTCTGCTCTGCGGGGCGGCGACCGTCCCGGTCGCCGCCCCGCAGTCCCGGGTCCTGCTCCACCGTTGACCATCGGCGGCTCGCGTCAGGACGCGTAGCGGGTCACGTCGGTCACCCGGCACGTCACCTTCCCCGTGGCCTCCGCCGTGCCCTGCGCCACCTCCTGGGCGCTCTGGCCCGGGCGCAGGTTGTTCGTCCCGGCGAACCCCTCGCTGATCCGCGTGCCCTTCGCGTCGACGAATTCGACCTGCACCATGTAGTTCGACGTCTTCGAGCTGCGGTTGGTGATGGTGAGTTTCGCGCTCGGCCACGTGGTGAAGGCCTCGATCTCGCACGCGATGAGTTTCACATCGCCACTCGGGCCGGCCGACGCTTCCTTCGCGCCGTCGTCTCCGTGCCTCCCGGGCGCGTCGGCCGACGCCATGCTCGCCCCCGGCTTGGGGTCGTCACCGCCGCCCCCGCTGCTCGCCGCGACCGCGATGATCGCGAAGAGGACGAACAGCAGCACGATGCCGAGGCACCCGAAGCCGACGATCTTCCCCGCTCCGGACTTCTTCGGTGCCGGCGGCGCACCCCATCCCGGCTGCGGAGGTCCGGACGGCGGCGGGTACTGAGGCTGTGACATGGCGTCCCCCTGAGTCGTGCTGCGTGTGGCGCAAACGTGGCACAGCGGCGTATGACGGGTGATGTCACCACGAACTCCGTGACGCGGCCGTGACCGTATAGGGACGGATCGCTCATTGTCGGGCGTACGGGACGGATCGCTCGCTGTACGCGGCCAGTTGGAACCGGACGGCTGAGCCGCGGGGCGCGGGTTCGGGGCGCGGTCCGGTGTTCCGTAACGGATGGGGCGTGTGCGCCGGAGTGCGGCGCGCCCGTATCGTGGGGCCACCGCGAGCGCCGCCGCGCGGCTCGTCCCGGCACGCTTGCGCCGCCGACGCCCATCGCACTTGCCAGGAACCGGACCTCATATGACCGCACCCTCCTTGCACAGCTCCGCCGACCTCGCTTCCCTCAGCCCCGAACTCCGGGACGACCTGCGCGGGTACGCGGACCTCGGCGGCTTCACGCTGACCGCCGCCACCCACGCCTGGTACGCCGCCGCGGAGACCGTCGGCGGCCCCGAGGAGGCCCGCGCCGCCTCCACGGTTCTCACGGAACTGCGCGTCCGTGACCTGCCCGCGGTCACCAAGGCCGCGAGCCGCATCGGCGAGGGCACGGACTTCGAAGCCCCCGGCACGGTGGAGGAGGCCGAGCGGATCGTCGCGCTCCTGCTGCGCGTGCGGTCCACGCTGCGGACGCTGAGCCCCGAGGCGTACGGGCTGTCCGACGACGACCTCGACGAGCTGATCGCCGCCACCGCGAACGGCGCGTGGCGGCGCGAGCGCGGCCTCAAGCTGTCCTGGCTGCGCCGCCGCGCCCCCGGCAAGCGGGCCCGTGCCCTTGCTGCCGGGCGGGCCCGGCGCGATGCCCTCCACGCCGCGCTGACCGCCACCTCCGCCGACCGCGCCGAGTGGGCAGCGCTCGAGGTCCCCGGCCGCCCGGCCCTCCCCGCCGACGCGGACTTCCTCGACGAGGGCGCCCGCGCATCGCAGGCGGCCGTCGAGGGCCTGCGCGAACTGGGCCGACTTCTGCGGGCGGAGGGCGACCTCGCGGTTCTTCCCTTCGCCGAGCTGACCGAACTCCTCGATCGCCTCGCCGCGGACGAGGGCACCCTCTTCCGCCTCCCCACCCTCCGCGTCACGCGTGACCGCCTCACGGAGGGCGGCCTCACCGACCTCCTCGCGGACCTCACGGAGCACCGCACCGACTCCGCAGCCCTCGCGGCCCTCCTGGGCGAGACCGCGGCCACGGGTACGGCGCCGGTCCCCGCACCCCGGTCGTCGACGGACCCGGATGCCGACGAGGCCGACACGGCCGCTTCGGACGTCGAGTCCGGCGTCGAGGCGGAGCCGGAGCCGGAGGCCGTGCCCGATGTCACGGCCGCGGAGGAGCCCGAACCCGAGGCTGCGGTCCCCGCGGACGTCGAGCCTGAGGCGGAGGCGGTCGCTTCGGCCTCCGAGGGCGAGCCGGAGGCCCTGACCTCTGCGGAGCCCGAGCCGGTGGCGGAGGCTCCGGCGGTCACGGCTGATGTCGAGCCCGAGGTCGTGGTCGAGCCCGAGCCGGTGGCGGAGGCTCCCGCGGTCACGGCTGATGTCGAGCCCGAGGTCGTGGTCGAGCCCGAGCCTGAGCCGGTGGCGGATGCTTCCGCTCCTGAGCCTGAGGTTGTTGCTGAGCCGGAGCCCGTGGCCGCGGCGGAAGTTGTGGTCGAGCCGGCGGCCGAGGCTCCCGCGGTCACGGCTGAAGTCGAGCCCGAGGTCGGGGTCGAGCCCGAGCCTGAGCCGGTGGCGGATGCTTCCGCTCCTGAGCCTGAGGTTGTTGCTGAGCCGGAGCCCGTGGCCCCGGCGGAAGTTGAGCCCGAGCCGGTGGCGGAGGCTGCGGTCCCTGCGGAGGTTGAGCCGGAGACGGCTGCCGAGCCTGAGCCGAAGGCGGAGGCGGTATCCGTCCCCGAGCCTGAGCCCGTGCAGCCGGTGGCGGAAGCCCCGGAGTCCGAGCCCGAGCGCGCGCAGCAGTCCGAGGCGGTCGAGCCCGAGGCGCATGACGAGCAGGCCGGCGCGGTGCGGCCGGCGAAGCCGGCGATCCTGGCCGGGAAGGCCGTGACGGCGTACGCGCCGGAGGAACTGGCCGCGCTCGTGCGGTGGATCGACACGGACGGCGTGAAGCGGACGGACGACGAGTTGCTGCGGGCGGCGATGAAGGAGCTCGGGTTCGCCCGGCTCGGGCCGCGCATCAAGGAGGCGCTGGGCGCGGCGGTCGCCGCAGCGCGGGGCTGACCGCACCGCAAGGCAGGGCGTGGCGGCGCATGCCGCTCCGTGGGGGCACTTTCCGGTGAGGGAAAGTGCCCCCACGGGCGTTTTCCGGCCGGAGCGCCGGAGCGCCGGAGCGCCGGGGCGGTGGGGCTGGGGAAGGCGACGTGACGGCGGTGCTGTCCGAGCGCGCTGCGCGGCGTACGGGCCCAGGGGAAACGTTGCGCCGCGCATCGAACAACCGCGCCATGTCCGCATGCCCGCACGTGCGTTCGGCGTCGTGATCAAAATGGGGGGCGACTTCCAGATTTAACCTGAACTCACTTGTCGTGCCCCTTTCTACGCGCGTAACTTGACGCAGTCCGCCGTACGTTGGCCCGAATCCGACGGGCCGACGGCCGTTGAAGGAGAACCTCGTGCCGATCGCAAGACCGAGCCGAAACCGCAGCCGCACCGCGGCATTCGCTCTGATATCGACGGGAATCGCCACTTCCGTCGCCTTGACCGGACTGCCCGCCGCCCACGCGGCCCCGTCCGCCTCCGCGGTCGTCGCCGAGGTGTACGGCGGTGGCGGCAACTCGGGCGCGACGCTGACGAACGACTTCGTCGAGCTCGCGAACGCCGGGACGGCCGCGTACAACCTCTCCGGCTACAGCGTGCAGTACCTGCCCGGTTCGCCCTCCGCCTCCTCCAAGTGGGGCGTGACGCCGCTGACCGGGTCCATCGCCCCCGGCGGCCGCTACCTGGTCTCCGAGGCCGCCGGCACCGGCGGTACGACCGCCCTCCCGGCCGCCGACGCCAGCGGCAACATCGCGATGAGCGGCACCACCGGCACCATCGCCCTGGTCTCCGGCACCACCCCGCTGACCTGCCTCAACGCCGCGGACTGCGCCGCCGACACGCGCATCGTCGACGTGGTCGGCTACGGCACCGCCACCGTCCGCGAGGGCAGCCCGGTCACCGGCGCGAGCAACACCGCCTCCGTGTCGCGCGCTTCCTCCCTCGCCGACACCGACAACAACGCGGCCGACTTGACCGCCGGCACCCCGAGCCCGGTCAACACCGCGGGCCAGACCCCCGGCGGCCCCGGCGGCGACCCGGGCGACCCCGGCGACGGCGGCCCCACGGAGCCCGGCACCACCCGCATCCACGACATCCAGGGCGCCACCCGGGTCTCCCCGCTCAAGGGCCAGACCGTCACCAACGTGCCCGGCATCGTCACCGCCGTGCGCACCACCGGGTCCAAGGGCTACTGGATCCAGTCCACCGGGACCGACGTCGACGCCGACCCGCGCACCAGCGAGGCCGTCTTCGTCTACACCGGCTCGGCCAACCCGACCGTCGCGGTCGGCGACAAGGTGCTGGTGACCGGCAAGGTCTCCGAGTACTACCCCGGCACCGGCGCGCAGTCGCTCACCGAGATCACCGGCCCGACGGCCACCGTGCTCTCCAGCGGCAACACCCTGCCCGCCGTGGTCCGCCTCGACCAGACCACCATCCCGAACACCTACGGGCCGGACGCCGCCGGCGGCAGCATCGAGAACCTGCCGCTGCAGCCCGACGTCTACGCCCTGGACTTCTACGAGGCCCACGAGGGCGAGCTCGCCCAATTCACCGGCGGCAGGGTCGTCGGCGGCACCAACGAGTTCGGCGAGGTGTGGGTGACGCTGAAGCCGAACGAGAACCCCTCCGAGCGCGGCGGCACCGTGTACGGCTCGTACGCGCAGCCCAACACCGGCCGCATCAAGGTGATGTCGGTGAACACCGGCGCCCCGGTCCCGACCGCCAACGTCGGCGACAAGTTCACCGGCGACACGACCGGCCCCATCGACTACGACAACTTCGGCGGCTACAACCTTCAGGCCACCACCCTGGGCACCCGGGTCGACATGGGCCTGAAGCGCGAGGTCACCCGCAAGCAGAAGGACGCCGAGCTCGCGGTCGCCACGTACAACGTGGAGAACCTCGACCCGTCCGACCCGGCCGACAAGTTCGCGCGGCTCGCCGAGGGTGTCGTCACCAACCTCTCCTCGCCCGACATCGTGGCGCTGGAGGAGATCCAGGACAACAACGGCGCCGTCGACGACGGCACCGTCGCGGCCGACCAGACCGTGCGCAAGTTCGTCGACGCGATCGTCGCCGCCGGCGGCCCGCGCTACGACTGGCGCTCGGTCGACCCGACGAACGACACCGACGGCGGCGAGCCCGGCGGCAACATCCGCCAGGTCTTCCTCTTCAACCCCGACCGCGTGGTCTTCAAGGACCGCCCGGGCGGCGACGCCTCCACCTCGGTCGCGCCCGTCGCGACCAAGAAGGGCGTCCGGCTCTCGGTCTCGCCCGGCCGGATCGACCCGACCAGCACGGCGTGGAACAGCAGCCGCAAGCCGCTGGTCGGCGAGTTCGAGTTCAACGACAAGCAGGTCATCGTCGTCGCGAACCACTTCAACTCCAAGGGCGGCGACGAGCCCCTGCACAGCAAGGACCAGCAGCCCAACCGCACCTCCGAGGCGCAGCGCAAGCAGCAGGCCACCGAGGTCAACTCGTTCGTGAAGTCGCTGCTGGACGTCGACAAGAACGCGCGCGTCGTGGTCCTCGGTGACCTCAACGACTACGAGTTCTCCGACGCCCTGTCCACGCTCACCTCGGGCGGCGTGCTGACCGACCTGCTCACCACCCTCCCCGCCGAGCAGCGCTACACCTACGTGTACGAGGGCAACTCCCAGTCCCTCGACCACATCCTGCTCAGCCCGGACCTGCGTCGCTACGACTACGACGTCGTGCACATCAACGCCGAGTTCGCCGACCAGGCCAGCGACCACGACCCGCAGATCGTCCGGATGCGTCTGAGCGGCGCCCAGGCCGACGACTGACGGTCCCCGACGGCCGTGTGATCACGCAGGAGGGGGCGGTGCCGGCGGGCACCGCCCCCTTCCGCGCGCCCGGACGTGACGGACGTGGCGGACGGGTCAGCGGTGGTCGCGCTCGTGGTGCGGCACGCCGTTGCGGAGCGCCTCGTCGCCGGTCCAGGTGGCGAGCAGCTGCAGCGCGGCCTCGGAGGAGGAGCCGGGCTCGGCGGTGTGGAGGCACATGGACTGGTCGGCGTCGGCGGGGAAGACGACGTACTCGTACGCGAGCGTCAGGTCGCCGACGACCGGGTGGTGGTAGTGCTGGACGCCGTGGGTCCGTTCCCGGACGCCCTGGTCGGCCCACCAGTCGCGGAACTCCGTGCTCTTTATCGTCAGTTCGCCGACCAGCTCGGTCAGCCCCGGATCGTCGGGATACCGCGCGGCCTGCGCCCGCAGGGCGCCGACGAGTTCGGCGGCGTAGGCCGCCCACTGCCGGTACAGGTCACGCGCGGCCTCGTCGAGGAACAGGAAGCGCGCCAGATTGCGGTCCCGGTGCGGGAGCGCGTCGAAGTCGGTGATCAGCGCGCGGGCCAGCCGGTTGGAGGCCAGTACGTCGCCGTGGCGGCCCAGCACGAGGGCCGGGGAGCGGCCGTCCAGCAGGTCCAGCACGCGGTGCACCTCGGGTCGGACCCGCTGGGGCCGGTGCGGCGGGCGGCGGCGGGCGGCGCGGCGCGGCCTCGCCAGCTCGAAGAGGTTCGCCCGTTCGTCCGCGTCCAGCCGCAGGGCCCGGGCCACGGCGTCCAGCACCGCGTCGGAGACATTCTGGTGCCGGCCCTGCTCCAAACGGGTGTACGAGTCGGTGCTCACACCGGCGAGCCGCGCCAGCTCCTCCCGCCGCAGCCCCGGCACCCTGCGCGCCGTGCCGCTGACCGCCACCCCCGCGTCCTGAGGGCTCAGCCGTGCCCTGCGGGTCCGCAGGAACTCCCTGAGCTCGGCGTTGTGCTCCATGTCCTCCAGTATGGGCGGCCGGTCATACCTCCGCCCGGCCCCGCGTCCCCGCCCAGGTCGGGGGCTCGCGGGGCCGGCGACGCGGGGCGGGGCAGCGCTCCGGGAGGCACTAGGCGCCGTCCTCCAGGTGGCGGAGGCGTTCCTGGAAGTGGTCGAGGCGGGCGCGCAGGGCGGCCGCCTCGGCGGCGAGCTGCTGGCGCAGGGGCGGGGCGCTGTCGGCGGGGTGCGGGGCCTCGCCGGTGACGTTGACGCCGGGGCCCGCGAGACGGCCGAATTCCGCCGGGGTCAGCACCCACAGGCCCGCCGCGCACGCGTGGCAGTTGGCCTGGAGCGCGCGCCAGCCCGGCAGGCCCGTGCCGTCGCGCACGAAGACCCGCGCCGGGCGGCCGCAGCGGCAGGCCGCCATACGGACGGTGCGCACCCGCTGCCGGGCGTAGCGCATGCCGCGTTCGTACCGGGTGTACGCCCCCAGCACGCCAACCTGGAGGATCACCGCGTCACCGCAGTCCGTGGCGCAGGTCAGCGCCTGCGCCTCGGCGGCCGTGTGCAGACAGTAGAAGCCGCAGTCGCAGCCACGGGCGGGGCTGGCGTGCCGCCTGCCGTAGCCGCACCGGGCGTCGTCCAGGACGCCGTACACGATGCGCCCGCCGAGGGAGACGCCTCGGAAGCCGACGTGTGTGCCGTCCGCGGAGAGCATCGGGAACGCCAGCTTCCAGCCCGTCGGCGGCACCGCCGGCCGCTCCTCCGGCAAGCGGCGCCCGTACCTCACCGGACCGCGGCCTCGGCGCTCTCGGGCTCCCGCGCTGGCGTGTCGTCCGTGCCGGAGGCCGTCCGTGCCGTCACGGCCGTCGCGACGTCGAGCTCCTTCGCGACACCGGGCGGCTCGTCGCCGGTCTCCTCCGCGTAGCCCTTGGCCAGTGCCTTGCCCAGCTTCATGCCAGCCTCCAAGATCGGGCGAATCCGCCGTACTCGGGCATGATGACGCACCCTCGCGGCCGTCGCATAGGGGGCGTGGGGGCTCCCCGCCGCTCCCGGCCGGCTCCGGCCGTACGCCCCAGGCCATCCCCGACAGGGCGGTCGGCGGCCGTGGCAACGGCCCCTCGGCGACCCCGCGGTTGATGACACATCAGCATGCGGGCCGCCGCCGGGACCGACATGCCCCGCTTCGCATGGGTTTCCCTACCTGCCTCGCGGCGAGCATGCCGCACCCTGGGGTGTCAAGGGTGACGATCCTCACGCCGCCGTCGAGTGGTGCGGGGGGATGCGCGAGGGGCCGCGGTGCCGAAGCCCTCCCCGCTGTCGCCGTCCGCCGCGTCCCGCCGGCACGCGCGCCGCGCTCCGCGCCGCCCCCGCGGCCGCCGTCCGCCGCGTTGCTTTCAGCCGCGCCCAGTGGCGTGAAGTGCACCGCAGGCTCCCGACGCGCGGCGCGGCGGAGGGTGCGGCGCGAGGTCTCGGGGCCCGCAGGAAAGGGTCGTTGGGCGATCGGGGTCCGGGGTGACCCTCACTCCTCGTGAGCAGAGCACTCCCTTCCGCATAACGACTGATGCACACTCACATCTCCCGTTGGTCACGGCAGTCACAGCGGAATGTGGATAAATGCCCGTTCCATCCCCATAGATTCCCAGTGCGAACTCGCCGAAGCGGCTTGGAATTGGGTGCCGCCTCTATTAACGTTCGATAACGCAGCGCGGTCACCCGTCGCCCGCCAGGGCGGCGCCGTGCGCTTGCCGAATCCCGTCCGCGGGAACCGGGGAACCACTTCCTGGGGTGAATCGGGGGCCTTCACGGTCCTCGTAGGAGACCTTCCTGCTCCGAACCCGTCAGCTAACCCGGTAGGCGAGAAGGAAGGAAAGGAGTGCGCCCGCGTGGCGTCGAACGAGCCTGCCCTGATACCCGGACAACAGCAACAAGGGACCGGGTACCACAACCCCGAGTGGGACACCGCCGAGTGGAACATGGCCGCCGGCTGGAATCCCCCGGCCGCCGAGCAGACTCCGCCGACGAAGAACGCGATAGACGGCTGGGACACCGCGGAGTGGAACTTCGCCGCCGGCTGGGTCGAGGAAGCACTCGCCGCGGCCCCCGCCCCCGTCGCCGAACCGGTCGCCCCCTTCCAGCCGGTCGCACCCGTGCCCGAGCCGCGCAGCGCGGTCGAGGCCGCCGCCTTCGTCGACGAGGCGTACGACGCCCCCGAGGCCGGCCCCGCCCCGGACGCGGACACCCGCGACGCGTACACCACGCAGGCCTTCTCCCCGTTCGGCGAGCCCGAGCCGGCCGCCGAGCCGTGGAACCCCACCGAGGAGTCCACCGCCCCCGTCCGCGGCCGGCACCGGGTCGCCAAGCAGCGCACCCTGGGCCGCGGTTCGGCGGTCTTCGGCGTCGCGGCCGTGGCGGTGCTCGGCGTCGGCGGTGTCGCGACCGCCGAGGGCAAGAACCCGCTCCCGGTCTCCCTCCCCAACCTGCCCGAGGTGGCCAAGGTGCCCGGGCTCGGCTCTCTGCTGGACAGCCAGCCCACCGCCAAGCCCGTCGCCCAGGCCCTGACCCCGGGCGCCGGCGAGGCGCTGCGCACCCGGATCCTCGACCAGGCCCAGCAGCAGCGGAACGCCGCCGACGCGGCCGCGCGGTCCGCCGCGCAGCAGCAGGCCGCCGCCAAGGCGGCCAAGGCCGCCGCCGCGCAGCAGGTGCGCGAGGAGGCCGCGGCCAAGAGGAAGGCCGCCCAGGAGGCCGCGAAGAAGGCCGAGGCCGCGCGGCTGGCAGAGCTCGCCAAGAGCTACACCCTGCCGCTGACCTCGTACACCCTCACCGCGAGCTTCGGGCAGTCCAGCTCCCTGTGGGCCAACACCCACACCGGCCAGGACTTCGCCGCCCCGACCGGCACCCCGGCCAAGGCCATCCACAGCGGCACCATCACCTCGGCCGGCTGGGCGGGTTCGTACGGCTACCGCATCATCCTGACCCTCGACGACGGCACCGAGCTCTGGTACTGCCACCTCTCCTCGATGCTCATCACCTCGGGCAAGGTCTCCACCGGCGACACCATCGCCCGCGTCGGCGCGACCGGCAACGTCACCGGTCCGCACTTGCACATCGAGGTCCGCCCCGGCGGCGGCGACCCGATCGACCCGATGCCGTGGCTGCGCAGCATGGGCATGACCCCGTGATCCTGAGCTGACGCTCTGCGTACGGACCCCGGCGGCCTGGTGACACCCCCGACACCAGGCCGCCGGTCCGTCGTTTCCGCGCCGGTGACCTACGGGACGAGGAAGTTGTAGAGCTCCGAGACCCGCGGCGGCCCGCTCGGCTCCGGGAACCCGGACTCCTTGGCGGCGGGCATCATGATCACCAGGTAGGCCTCCAGCGCCTCCGCCGAGTTCCACACGTTCACGATCCGCAGACCGTCGTTGGTGATCACGGCGGCATGGGCCAGCAATCCGGCGGGGGGATGGTCGGGGCCGAATCCGGCGCGGTGATTGGCCTCCTCGTACTGCAGGGCCGTCACGCCCGGGAACTCGACCTCCGCCAGGACCGTCATGGGAACCTCCCGTTTCCCTCTACGCCCAATTTCCCCCGGCTGCGGAGCGCCCGCAACGGGAGACGGCCGCAACGGGAGAAGGCCGCAACGGGAGAAGGCCGCGCGCCCCGGGGACGCGCGGCGGCGCCATGGCCGGGAAAGGCGCTAGAGCGCTTCCATCCGTACGTCCGCCGCGTCGCAGGCCACCGTCTCGTCCGCGTAGACCTCGCACACCGGCCGCCCGTCGGGCGTCATGGTGTGCTCGACCTCCCACAGGCTGAGCTCCTCGCCGCTCGCGAGCAGGAACGCGTGCTCGTACAGCGTCCAGCCCACCACGCGGCCGGTCCCGATACGGGTGTGCCGGCCGGTGACGTACGCGATGTCGTGACCGACCGCCGAGCCCAGCCGGACCCGCAGGTCGTCACCGGGCGCGTCCCGGTTCTCGGCACGCCGCAGCAGCCGCCAGGCGTGCTCCGCGGAGTCCTCCCGCATGTACTGCCTCGGACCGGGCAGCGGCTCCGCACCGACCCGCGGCAGCCGGGCCAGCCACTCCGCGGCCTCCGCCTCCAGCTCCTGCGGCGCGGGCTCGCCGAAACGCAGGTCGATCACATGCTGCGCGGCGAGCAGCACCTCGGGGTCGGCGTACACCTCGTACAGCGGGTCCTCGCCGGGGCCGGTGTTGTGCTCGATCTCCCACAGCACCTGGGTGCCGCCGTCCGCGAGCAGGAACGTGTGGCGCAGCGTGCGCCGGCTCAACCGCCGTGGCGGCCCTTTGCGCTGGCGGAAGGACGCCAGCTCCGTGCAGCCCATCAGCGCGGTCTCCAGCCGCCCCAGCACGACGTCGTCGATCTCGAACGCGTTCTGCGCCCGGGCCAGCACCACCTCGACGTCCGCCGGACCTGCCCCACCTGGTCGCGCGTTCCCCATGCGGTCCTCCTGCTTACGGCATTCCCCGCGCACCATTGCTGAGCACACAGCGTAGTGGTCCGTGAGCACTCCGCGTCGGGGGTACGGGAAAAATGGTGCACCCCTACCCGTAGGAGGCGCGTAAACGGGATGGCCCCCGTGGCGTACCCCCCGATGCCACTATGCGCCCATGCGCGCGCTCTTCGTAGGCCTCTGCACACTTGACGTCATCACGCGGGTCGACCGCGTCCCCGCCCCCAACGAGAAGCTGACCGCCTCGTCCCAGCTCATCGCGGCCGGCGGGCCCGCCACCAACGCCGCGGCGACCTTCGCCCACCTCGGGGGCGAGGCCGTCCTGCTCACCGCCTTCGGCGGCCATCCGCTGTCCACGGCGATCGACGAGGACCTCGCGGCGCTCGGCGTCGCCGTCCTCAACCTCACCGCGGACTCCCCGGAGCCGCCGGCCGTCTCCACGATCCTGGTCACCGAGTCCACCGGCGACCGGGCCGTGGCCTCCCCGGCATCGGCCCAGCCGACGCCGCCGGACGACCTCGAAGCGATCGTCGCCTCCGCCGACCTCGTCCTGGTCGACGCCCACCACCCGGCGCTGGCCCTCCCGGCGGTCCGCCACGCCCGCGCCGCGGGCATCCCCACCCTGCTCGACGCCGGCAGCTGGCGCCCGGGCACGGCACCCCTGCTCCCCTACACCGACCTCGCCGTCTGCTCCGCCGACTTCCGCCCCCCGGGCACGTCGTCCCCCGCCGACGTCCTCGCCTTCCTCCGCGGCGCCGGCGTCCCCTGGCCGATCGTCACCCGCGGTCCCCTCCCCGTCCTGTGGGCCGGCGGCGAAGTCCCCGTCCCCGCCCCCACCGCCGTCGCCGACACCCTCGGCGCCGGCGACATCTTCCACGGCGCCCTCGCCCACGCCCTCCTCACCCACGTCCGCACCCGCCTCACCCCCGCCCTCCTCACCACCACCCTTCGCTCCGCGGCCACCACCGCCTCCCGCTCCTGCGCCTCCTTCGGCACGCGCGCATGGATGCGAACGTGAGGCGCGGGTGGCCCGCCTCCCTCACGACCTCCCGCTGCGCCGCCCCGCGAACCCCACGAAGATCGCCGTCGCCACCCCAAGGACCGCCCACCCCACGGCGGTCTCCGACAGCGACGTCTGCGTGTGCTTCGGCAGCAGCGACAGCCCGCCCAGCACGACGAACATCGCGCACAGGTAGCTGCCCCCCGCCGCCAGCAGCCACCGCACCAACCGTCCCTGCCGTGTACTCGACGACTTGTCGCTCATGGGGATTCCGCCTTGCTCCGTGACCTTGCTCAGGCACCGGGACTTTCCCGTCAGTGCTTCAACGCCCGCCCACAGTCCCCGACACGGGCTCACGGCGCCGTCAATTCACGGGTGTTGCTTGTGGGGTGGGGATGAATGAGGTAGCCCCGGGCCTAATTGCGTTCCTGAGCACTGTCGCGGGACGAGGTCCACCACAGGACGATCGCGCTGAGCGCTACGCCTACGATCAGGACGATCCATCCGACAGTGGCGTCCGAGAGCGAGTCCTGCACACCGCCTGGGAGCAACGCCAGGCACAGCGGTACGAAGATCGCGACGACGACGAAACTCAGGGTCACGGCCAGGAACCAGCGCACCAACCTGCTGCCTAGTGCGCTCTGAAAACCATTGCCCATTGTGCTGCTCCCGACCTGCTAGTCGATGATGTTGTGGCACTGCGTCCCGCGCCTGGTCCCTCCCGCGATGAAGTCGGCGCAGGCTTTTCCGTAGTGCTTCAACGTCCGTCGCGTCGTGTCGATGCGGCCCAGGGAGCTCATGTACGCGCACTTCGGGTGCTCAGGCCCCCGACTCGTGAGATATGTGCGGCCATCTGTGTCGGAGTAGCGCCAGTCGATCCGCCAGTTGCACCACCGGCCGCCGGCCGTGTCTGCGCCGAGAGTGTCCTGAATGGACGCCTCCTGGCGTGTGATGGTGCGGCTCGAACCCTGGATGAAGTGCCCGATGGTAGTGGCCGGGACGCAGACCTGGGTTCCCTTCATGTCGAAGCAGTAGCCCGCGACTTTTCCGTAGCCAATGGCTGAGGCCGACGCAGGTGAAGTCGACGAAATGAACAGGGCGGTCGCGCTGGTGATCACCAGCGCGACGTACCGCGCTGCAACGTTCGCTCGCTCCATGGGGACTCCTCCGATGCTCTTGAACTGCGGATGCACCGGAAACGGGAGGAGTGGATCACGGGGTACGCCGTGTTGCACGGCGGTGACACAAGGTCGCTCCGGGGAGTGGTGCAGGAACCTTCAAGCGGCAGTTCTGCAACAAGATCAGGCGACGAATTGCCGCTGGGCACATCGGCCTGGCAACGCCGCCGGGGCCGGGCGACGCGGCCATACTGGTCCCATGCCCCCGATAGCATCCTCACCGGCCGTCGCGGCGCGCATGAGCCGGCAGAGCTCTCGTGACACGGCTCAGGAACTGGCCGTTCGCCGGATACTGCACGGCAGTGGTCTGCGCTACCGGGTGCACGTCCCCGTGCCGGGCATGCCGCGCAGGAGCGTCGACATCGCTTTCGGCAAGCTGAAGATCGCGGTGTTCCTCGACGGATGCTTCTGGCACGGCTGCCCGCAGCACGCCACGAGCCCGCGCTCGAACGCCGAATGGTGGCGCGCGAAGCTAGACAAGAACATGGCACGTGACCACGAGACCACGGCCCACATGAGCGCGGCAGGGTGGACGGTCCTGAGGTTCTGGGAGCACGAACCGCCCGAAGACGTCGCACATCGAGTCGCCGACGCGGTGGCGGCCGAGCGGGCGTCCCGAATTACGTCCTGATATGACGTGCCGGGACCGAGCAGTGGACTCGTGGCCCGAACGACCCCTTCGCGGCGGGCGCGGCGCGACCCATTGGCGCAGCATGGGCGCATGAGTGCGAGCGAGACCCCGGTCACCGATGGCTTCGAGCAGGCGCTGGACGCGTTGCGGCGGGCGCCGTACGGGGTGGGGGACGAGGCGTTGTGGGAGGTGGAGGGGAGCGTGCTGTGGGAGGCGCGCATGCATTTGGAGGCGTGGGAGCGGGTGGTGCGGGGGCTGGGGGCGGGGCGGGTGACGGGGCGGCCGGAGCTGGTGTGCCGGGACGGGGTGGCCGGGTTGGCGCGGAAGCTGCCGGGGCCGGTGGCGGAGGTGTACGGGGAGGCGCTGGGGGAGGTCGACGGCCGGTACATGGAGCTGACGGTGGAGGACGACGACGCTCCGGGCGGCGGGGGCGGCTGGTGGTGGGGCCGGCGGCCGCGGGCGGGGTGGGCGTGACAGTGGGGCCGGGCACACTGGTCGTATGTGCCGAAGCATCAAGACGCTGCGTCCGCCGATGACGGCCGACGTCAGTGAAGAGGACATCAGGGCGGCCGCCCTGCAGTACGTGCGGAAGATCTCCGGGTTCCGGGCGCCGGCGGCGCACAACCGGGAGGTCTTCGAGGAGGCCGTGGACGCGGTGGCCGCGGCCACGCGGGAGTTGCTCTCCGGGATCGAGGTGCGGGGGCAGCAGACGCCGGCGTAGCGGGGCGTGTCACTCAGGGCGGGTGGGCGATTTCGGTAGGTTGTCGCCTGCTTGCATCTGTCTGTCCGTCCAACGCTCCACTGGGGTACGCCATGTCCGTTGTCCGCAAGGCCCTCGTCGTCACCGCGCTCACCGCCCTCCTGCTGGCGAGCGCGGTCGTCTGCCAGTCAGCGGCCGGGGAGTGACACGTACTGGTGCAGGCCCGGGATGGTGAGCAGGTTCGCCCGCAGGAGCTGGTTGTAGGTCACGACCTGCGTGAAGAACAGCGGGATCGGGATCGTCAGCCCGGGCGGCAGCGGGGGCGGCGTGTCCGGGGTGAAGGTGACGGGCAGCAGCCCGAGGAGGTTGCCGCTCAGCACCCGGGTCAGCAGGACGACCGGGCGGCCGGTGGCCGTCGTGGTGCTCCAGGGGCGGCCGTCGGTCTCCAGTTCGCCCTGGCAGGGCGCCCAGGGCGCGGGTTCGGGCGATACGTGGCCGATCCCGGGCAGGCCGATGTCCAGTAGCGGCAGGGCGAGGCCGGGCAGCCCGTGGAACGGCGGCGTCCAGTTCTCGGCGCGGCCGCGGGCGCAGGCCGGTGAGAGCAGGCCGGCGGTCTGGCGCAGGTTCGCGATGTCGACCCGCCAGGCGGTGAAGACCAGGACGCGCTCGGGGCCGTGCCGCGTGGGGACGCCCGTGATGCCCTGGTACGTCAGCCCGGTCAGCACCAGCAGCGGGGTCAGGACCCGGAACGGCTGCTCCGCGGCGAGGCCGGCCGGGCGGTAGCGCCCGGCGCCGATGGACAGTTCCAGCGAGACCTGCGGGAGGCACCAGGGCGAGTCCGGCGTGCTGCCGCCGATCCGGATGCGTGGTGGCAGCAGCGACAACGGCGCGTCCATGCCGCGGTCGGAGGGCAGCCGGGGCACGATCAGATCCAGCAGGCTGTCCGGGGTGATCTTGTTGCCGGACAGGATGCCGGTCGGGACGTGCGGCGGCTGCGGCCTCCTCTTCCCCGGGTCGCCGCCGCGAGCCTCCCGTCCGCGCTGCGGCGCCGCGCGCCGGGGGATCCCCTCCGCGCGCGGCGCGGGCGGCGCGGACGGCGCCGAGTGGCGCAGCCCGAGCAGGTCGGACACCGCCCCGAGCAGGCCGCCGCCCCCGGATGACGACGACGGGGAGGGCGACGGCGTCAACGAGGGCGCCGGTGCCGCCCGGCGCTGCGGCGGCACGGGGACCAGCGGGGCGGCCGGGGCATGCGGGAGGTGCGGGGCCCGCCTCGGCGCCGGCGGGCCGATGTCCAGCTTCCCGTGCACCGGCACCGGCGCCTCCAGCCCGATGCCGAGATGCAGGCCCGCCCGCGCCTCCTTGGCCGTGCCGGTGCCGTGCACGGTGGGGTGGCGTGCCTGGTAGAGCCCGTCCAGGACGCCGCAGATCGCCTCGCGCGCGCGCCGGTTCGCCTCCGCGCCGGAGGCACCCGACGTGCCGGACGGTGGCCCGTCGGCCGCGTGGTGGTCGTGCGCCGCGGGCGCCGCCATCGGCTGCAGCCCTCCGGCGAGCAGCGCGCCGCCCACCGGGATGACGCTCAGGGCCCGCAACCGCGTGACGGTGCCGGCCCGCAGGCTGCGGCTGGTCCCCGGCTGCGGCCCGGCGGGGGGCGCGGCGGGCGGCGGCTCCGGCACGTCACCCCCTGGTGCGCCCGGCCCCTCCGGGGCATCCGGCTCGCCCGGCGCCTCCGGATCGCGCGCCGGGCCCGCACCGCCCCCGCCGCCCCAGTCCGGCACCGGCCGTCCGCGGCCCCAGCGGCCGTTCCCGTCGCCGTACGGCACCCAGCTGACGGCCATCGCGCCGCCCGCCACCCCGAGCAGGAAGCCGATCAGGAAGCCGCCGAAGTTGGACAGCACCAGGGAGGCGACGGAGAAGATCAGGGTGGCGATGCCGGCGAACGTCCGGTAGTGCGGCGCGAACCACATCGTCAGGCCGAGGACGACCAGGAAGACGCCCATGAGCAGGCCGGAGACGCCCGCGATGCCCTCGTGGATCATGAGGGACAGCGGCGCGAGCGGGATGGAGAGGATCTCCAGGCCCGCGAGCAGGGTCCAGAAACCGGCCCAGAAGGGCCGGGACCGGCGCCAGTGGCGGAAGCGGGACCGGATTTTCCTCGGTGGGATCAAGGCGGCGGGCCCCCTCAGAAGCAGGAGTGGTCGCCGCGCCGCACGGTGAGGTGCAGGTCCGGCAGTCTGAACGTGGCCGCGCTGATGGAGCGCGTGGTCTGGCGGAGGTCGCCGATGACGACCGAGGAGGCCTGCTCGCCGAACGTGCCGGGGGTGCCCTGCACGCCGGGGACGCCGCGCACGGTGCCCGCGTCCTGGCCGATGTTGATGTTCTGGAAGACGGCGTCGCCCCGGAGGTCGTGGGCGTTCGCGATGAGGCGGTCGGCGTGGGCGGGCGTGGAGGTGAACCGGAGGGTGACCGGGCCCAGCAGCGGGACGTTCTGGACGACGGACTGGCACAGGTGGTGGAGGGTGGCCGAACGGATGCCGGACAGCGCTTCGGGGTAGAGCCCGTCGCGGCCCCGGTCGACGACGCCGAACTGGACGAAGCCATCCCCCTCGAGCCGGGTGGAGGCGATCTGGAAGCTCTCGCCGGCGACCGGGAAGGAGGTGGCGGAGACCCCGAAGGACGTGGCCAGCGCGCCGGAGGCCATCGTCGCGACGAGAGCGCCGGCGGTGGCGAGTGTCGGCACCATGACGAGGGCGAGCCGCTTCCAGCTGGTGCGGCCGGAGGGGCGGGCGTCAGAGGTCTGCACGCCTGGTCAACCGTCGGACTGTCTGATCGGTGGCTCGGTGCGCGGTGGCAATCACTCCGACGGCGGTACGCGCTCGCCCATTCGGGTCAGGGCGCGGCTCGGAAACAGGGCTGCGCGCCCTTCTTCACGGTCAGGTGCAGATCGTTGAGCTGGAAGGTAGCGGCGCTGATCGAACGTGTGGTCTGCCGCAGGTGGTCGATGCGGACGCTGTCGGCCTGCTGGGCGAAGGCGCCGGACGGGCCCTTGGCGCGACCGTCGCCGGGCAACTGGGCGGCGTCCGTGCCGATCTGGATGTTGTGGAACGTCGCGTCGCCCTCCAGGGCGTCCGTGTCGACGATCAGCTGGTCGGCGTGGACGGGCTTGCTGCCGCCGCCCGCCTTGATCAGCATGGTGACCTCGCCGATGCCGGGGAGGGAGCTGACCACCGACTGGCACAGGTTGTGCAGTTCCGCGGAGTTGATCGCGGAGACGGCCCCGGGGAAGTCCCCGTGGGCGGAGGAGTCGACGGCGAGGTACTGGGTGAATCCCGTGCCTTCCAGGGAGTCCGCGGCCACCTGGAAGCTCTGGCCCGACAGCGTGGCGGTCGTCGGCGATATCGCCAGGGAGACCGGTACCGCGCCGGCGCCTATCCCGGCCACGAGCGCGGCCGAGACGGCCAGTGTCGGGACGAGGGCGATCGCCATCCGTTTCCAGCTGGTCCGGCCGGAAGGGCGGTGGCGGGGGCTGGGCGAGCTGCTCGTGTGGGGGCTCACATCGTCATTGCAACCCCGGCCGGGGGCCCCGGCAACCGCAGCCGGTGAACGGCCACGGGCACGGGGGCGCCCGGGATCAGCGGTGGCGGCCGCCCTGCGAGTACGGGTAGGGGGGCGGCTGCTGCCAGTACGGGGCGGGTGCCTGAGCCGGGGCCGGGGTCTGGGCCTGGGCCTCCGGTGCCGCCGGGGAGGACTGCAGGGGCACCTGGTGTCCCCAGCCCCCCGTCGCGCCGTACGCCGCCGACCCCCATTGCGGTGCGCTCCACTGAGGCGCCCCCCACTGCGGAGCCCCGTAGGACGCGGCTCCGTACGGGGCCGCGGGGCGCTGCGCCCAGGCGTACACGGGCGGGAACGGCGGGCGGATGGTGTGGGCCGCATGGGTGAGCGCCGGCTGGGCGACGGTCTTGCGCTCCCAGAGGTGGTGCAGCAGTTCCTGCTCCCGCGCGTGGAAGTCGGGGCCGGCGGCGCCGCGGTTGGCGCGGGCCCGCAGGAAGGCCAGCGAGGTGGCGAAGGACACGTACTCGCGCACGGTACGGGCGGCGGCCGCGCCCTGTGCGCGGTGGGCGGCGGAGCGGGCCAGCGAGCGCCCTCGCATGGAGCCGATGGCGAGGGGCTCCGGCAGGGTCAGCCAGCCGGCCATGGCGTAGAGCGGGAGTTGGGTCCGGATGGTCTTGAGCTCGTGGGAACGGGACCAGATCGCGAGCCAGACCAGCAGGCCGAACAGCGGGATCATCAGCGTCGCGTACACGGCCAGGAAGCCCAGCGGGCCGAAGGAGGCGGAGCCGTTCCAGGTGCCGTGCAGCGTCATCGCGAGCAGCCAGCCGCCGATCGGGGCGAGCCAGCGGCGGGCCCGGCCGGGGCGGGAGGTGGCGGCGATGCCGAAGCCTATGCCGGTCAGCGAGGTGAAGAGCGGGTGGGCGAACGGGGTCATCACGATCCGGACCACGAACATCGCGGCGGTGGTGGGGCCGACGCCCCCGCCGCCCAGCGCCTGGTCCTCGGCGAAGCCCGAGCCGAGGTAGAGGATGTTCTCGGTGAAGGCGAAGCCGGTGGCGGTGAGCCCGGCTATGACGACTCCGTCGACGACGCCGGTGAAGTCACGGCGGCGGAAGAGGAAGAGCAGCAGGATCGCGGTGCCCTTGGCGCTCTCCTCCACGAAGGGGGCGACGAAGGTGGCGCCCCAGCTGTCGCTCTGCGCGGGGCTGGCGGTGAAGGTCGAGGCCAGCAGTTCGGTCGCGTACTCGTTGGCGAGGATGGCGACCAGTGTGGCGGCGCACGCGCCCCAGGCGAAGGCGAAGACGGCGTTCCGCAGGGGGGTGGGCTCGACCCGGTCCAGCCACAGGAAGGCGCCGCCGAGCAGCGGTACGGGCAGGATCGCCAGGGCGAGGCCGACGAGGAAGCCCTCGGTGCCCGTCTGCCGCCGCACCAGGGCCAGGATGATCACTCCGCACAGCGCGAGCACCGAGAAGAGCACCACCAGGCGCAGCGTCCGGTTCTCCCAGAAGTGGCGGCGCGGCTTGTAGTGCCACTGGCCGGGTGCGGGCAGCGCGAAACTCGGTTCGTGCCGGCGTTCCGGGTACTCGGGGACGTCCGGGTGGGCCGCCGGGCCCGGCAGGGGCGGGTCGGGCGAATGCGAGTACGAGGACACCCATCGACCTTACGGGGGAGTGGTTGCGGCGCGCGACGGTGTTACGCACAACGTCACTGGTGAGCCACAACGATCGCCCGGTGTCCGGCCGACGTCAACAGGTGCTACCGGCGGGTGAAGACCAGGTCGTTGACCACGTGGCCCTTGGCGATGCCCTGCCGCTCGAACTTGGTCATCGGCCGGTGTTCCGGGCGCGGCCGCGCGTAGCCCCTCCCATGGGCGTTGACGAGGTGGGGGTCGGCGGCGAGCACCTCGAGCATCTGCTCGGCGTACGGCTCCCAGTCGGTCGCGCAGTGCACGGTCGCGCCGGACCGCAGCCGCGTGACGGCCAGGGCCACGAACTCGGGCTGGATCATGCGGCGCTTGTGGTGCCGCGCCTTGGGCCAGGGGTCGGGGAAGAAGACCCGCAGCCCGGCCAGTGAGCCGGGGGCGAGCATGTCGCGCAGCAGGATGACGGCGTCGCCGTTGGCGACCCGGATGTTGGACAGGCCGTTCCGCTCGGCGAGGCGGATCAGGTTGCCCTGCCCGGGGGTGTGCACGTCCGCCGCGAGGATCCCGGTCCCGGGGTCGGCGGCGGCCATGGCCGCGGTGGCGTCGCCCATGCCGAAGCCGATCTCCAGGACCACCGGGCGGTCCGGGGCGAGGTCCGCGCCGGCGAAGAGTGCGCCGAGGTCCAGCGGGCTGCCGTCGATGTCGACGCCCCAGTCCGCCCAGTGCCGTTCCAGTGCCGCCTGCTGCCCGTGGGTGACCCGGCCGCGGCGGGGGTGGAAGGTGCGGATGCGCTGCTCGGTGTGCGCGTCCGGATGCGGGTGGGAGGCGGGGCCGCCCGGGAAGTGGGGGGTGTGGGGCTTGTACATGGTGGGTCGATTTTACGTGTGCCCCGCGGCCTCCAGTGCCCGCCGGGCGATCTCCCTGCCGATCGGCAGGGACGCGGTCGCGGCGGGCGACGGGGCGTTGAGCACGTGCACGAAGGGGCCGCTGCCCGCGAAGAGGAAGTCGTCGACGAGTTCCCCGTCGCGCAGCACCGCCTGCGCCCGCACACCGGCGGCGGACGGCACGAGGTCGGCGGCGGTCACCTCGGGCAGCAGCCGGCGCACCTCCTCGGTGAACGCCCGCTTCGACAGCGACCGGCGGAGTTCGCCCGCCTCGTACCGCCAGTGCCGGCGGGCGATCCGCCAAGTACCGGGGAACAGGGCGGTCTCCAGCAGGTCGCGCGCGCTGACCGTGCGCCGCCGGTAGCCCTCGCGGGCCGGGGCGGGCACCGCGTTGGGGCCGATGTGCACAGTGCCGTCGATGCCGCGGGTCAGATGGACGCCGAGGAAGGGGAACGCGGGGTCGGGCACCGGGTAGACCAGGCCGCGCACCAGCCCGGTGCGGGCCGGGGCCAGCTCGTAGTACTCGCCGCGGAACGGCACGATCCGTACCCCGGTGGTGTCGTCGCCGGCCAGCCGCGCGATCCGGTCGGACTGCAGGCCCGCGCAGTTGACGAGCACCTTCGCGCGGACCGGGGGTCCGGCGGCGGGTTCGACGATCACGGTGCCGCCGTCGCGGTGGACCGCCCGGACCTCGGCGCCGTACGCCGTGCGCGCCTCGCCGGACTCGGTGGCCAGGCGGGCCATCGCCTCGGCGACGGCGGTGTAGTCGCACACGCCGGTGGTGCCGACGTGGATCGCGGCCAGGCCCGCGACGTGCGGCTCGCGCTCGGCGATCTGGGCGGGGCCGAGTTCGCGCACCGGGATGTTGTTCGTGCGGCCGCGCTGCACCAGGGCGTGCAGCCGGGGCAGCTCCTCGCGCGTGGGGGCGACGATCAGCTTGCCGGTGACCTCGTGCGGGATGTCGTGCCGGGCGCAGAACTTCACCATCTCGGCGGCACCCTGCGTCGCGTAGCGGGCCTTGAGCGAGCCGGGGCGGTAGTAGATGCCGCTGTGGATCACGCCGCTGTTGTGGCCGGTCTGGTGCCGTGCCGGACCCGGTTCCTTGTCCAGGACGACCACGGTCGTCCGGGGCGACGCACGGGTGATCGCGTACGCGGTGGCCAGGCCGACGATGCCGGCGCCGATCACGACGACGTCCGCGGTGTCCATGCGCGCGGTCACCTCCCGCTTGAGGCTTGGCCCGCCCGCGCCCCCGTCAAACCTGTGAGGGGGCCGGTGTGACGCGGTCGTCCCGCGGACGGCGACGGCCGCCGCACCGGGACCGGTGCGGCGGCCGTCGTGACCTGCTGCGCGAGCGTCAGGCAGCCGACTTGCGGCGGACGAGGACCACGATCGCGGTGCCCAGGCCGAGTATGAGGAGCGCGGCACCGCCGATGGTCAGCGCGCCGGCGGCGCCGGTGAACGCGAGGCCGCCGCCACCGGAGTCGCCCCCGGAGGAGGCCGCACCGCTGTCGCCGGACGTCCCGCCCGAGACGGACGACCCGTCGTCGGAGGAGGACGGGCTCGGGCTCGGCGACGTGCCGCCGGAGGACGATCCGTCCGTCGACGACCCGTCGTCGTCGGCGGGGTTCAGGACGATCCACGCGGTGTTGTCGGACTGGTTGGGCTCGTGCGGGTTGTTCCAGGCCGGCAGCGTGATCTTGGCCTTGGCGTTCTCCACGACCGTGTCGATGCGCAGCTGGAACGGGAAGGAGAGCTTGGTGTTCTCCAGGAGCGGGGTGTCCACCCAGCACAGGTAGCCCTTGACACCCTCGTCGATGGTGGTGAAGCGGCAGCTGCTGGGGCTCTTGGTCACCTTGGCGCCCGCGGGCACGCCGACCGTGAAGCCGAGCGGCTCACCGCCCGAGCGCAGCGCGCTGATCCAGGCGGGGCCGTCGTTGCGGAACCCGATGTCCGCCGTCACCGTGTCGCCCACCCCGCCCCGGGCGGTGGCGCCGGTCAGCACGAGGTCGTAGGTGTTGTGGCTGGGCAGGTCCAGCTCGGTGTAGCGCGAGTAGTCACCGGCCGGGGCGCCCGGGACCTCCTTGAGGGTCAGCGGCGCGCCGGTGCCGGGCGTGTAGTCGTCCCCCGTCAGCAGGGCCTTCGCCTTCTGCGCGCTGACCGCGGAGAAGCCGTAGCCGAGGACGTCGCCGAGCGCGAAGCCGGCCGTCTTCACCTTCAGCGGCCCGGCCAGGGTGTAGGCCGTGCCGGGCTTGTAGACGCCGTCGAAGGTGCAGATCGCGTCCGTGCCCTGGTGCAGCAGCGACCCGTCGGTGGTCTGCTTGTAGGCGCAGTTGCCGAAGCTCTCGGGGAAGCTGAGCCCGCGTGAGCCGTGGAAGCGCAGCACGGCGCCGTCGGCGGACATCCCGCCGGCGTTGCGGAACCCGACCGGGGCGTCGTAGGTGTCGCCCGCGGCGAAGCCCTTGGGCTCGCTCAGGTTGTGGCCCAGGAGTTCGGGGCCGCCGACGAGCACGTCGATGGTGAGCGGCGTGAAGTCGACGCCCTCGCCCTCACCGGTGACCTTGATGGAGCCGAAGTCACCGGCCTCGCTCTGGCTGTTGAGGTCCAGCCGGATGCCGCCGAGGCGGTTGTTCAGCTCGCCGGCGTTGATGGTGTTGCCCTCGCAGACGGCGGTCAGACCGCTCGCGGCGCAGGGCAGCTTGACGGCCGCGACACCGGCGAGGGCCGTGGCGTCGATCCTGATCTTGTACTCGCCCTCGTGGACGACGGGGATCACGCCGTCGTCGCCCGGCTCGTCGTCGCCGGGCGCCGCGAGGCGCAGGGTGACCTGCGGCTCGCTCGGGTCGTCGTTGTCGCCCTGGAGCGAGAGATCGACGCGGTTCGCGCCGGTGATGCTGACCGGCAGCGGGGCGCCGTCGGCGGCGACGGCGGGCGCGGCGGCTCCGAACCCGGCGGCCAGGACAGCGACCGCCGCGAGCGCGCGCGCTGCCCGGGGGACGGAACTGCGGACGGAACGTCTCATCAACGCTTCCTTGTCGGGTCTCGGTGTCTGTCGCGTGCGCCGTCCTGGGCACACGTCCTTCAGACCTGCCGGAAACCGGCTTCGTTGTACATGGGCACGTCACAGAAACATCACAGGTCGCGGTGCGATTGCCGTGACCCGTGACCCGTGACCCGTGACCCGTGACCCGTGACCCCTGACCCGTGATCCGCGACCGGAGCAGGGAAAGCGGAAGGGCCCCACATCGTGGAGCCCCTTCGTGCCGGCCTGCCGGTGCGTCAGCGGATCACGAAGTCCGCGGTGGCGGGCGTCCCGCTCGTGCCGGTCCCGTGGCGGTCGACGGACCAGACCTCCGGCGTGCAGGGCCCGTTGCAGGGCGGCTGCCGGCCGAGCGTGCCGGTCCCGCCGTTGATCCTCTGCGGACCGGAGAAGCCGCAGGAGCCGCTGAACTCACAGTTGCAGCCGCTGAGCCTGCGGTTCTGGTCCGCGGCGGCGGGCTTCACGTCCACGACGAACGCGCCGGGACGCGGGCCGCCCAGCCTGGTGAGGGCGAGCCGCGGCGGGTTCGGGCGGGTCGTCCGGACCGGGGTCTCCCGGTCGACGGCAATGGTGGTGGAGGGCGCGCCCTCACGGCCGTCGCCGTCGAGCGAAGCGCCCCCGGCACGCGCACGAACGCGCGCCGGGGCGAGTGACGACGCCCTACGCCGGCGCCGCCAGCAGCGGGCGCGCCCGCTCCCGCAGCTCCGCGACCCGCGGCTCGTTGCCGTACGGCTCCAGCCGGTGCAGCAGGTCCCGCACGTACTCGGTGGTACGGGCCGAGGAGATCCGCCCGGCGACCTCGACCGCCTTGACGCCGGCCGCGCAGGCCGCGTCCAGGTTGCCGGACTCCAGCTCCGCGACGGCCGAGACGACCAGCCGCAGCCCGTGCGAGCGCACGAACTCCTCGGTGGGCCGGGCGAGCGCCGTCTCCGTGAACCGCCGCACCTGGCCGGGCACCTTGAGGTCGCGGTAGCACTCTGCGGCGTCCGCTGCGAGCCGGTCGTAGGAGTAGAAGCCGAGCCAGGCCGGGTCCGCGTCGCCGTCGCGGGCGCGGTCGAGCCAGGACTCGGCGGCGGCCAGCGCGGCCGCGCAGGCGTGGCTCTCCCCGGCCTTGGCGTGGGCGCGGGCCTCGACCAGGTGGAAGAACGACATCGTGCGCGCCGTGGCCAGCCCGCGGTTGCGTTCCAGGGCCGCCTGGGCGAGGTCGACACCCTCGTCGGCGAAGCCGCGGTAGGTGGCCTGCAGCGACATGGACGCCAGGACGTAGCCCCCGAGGGGGACGTCGGCCGCGGCGCGGGCGAGCCGCAGCGCCTGGATGTAGTACCGCTGCGCGGCCTCCTGCTGCCCGGTGTCGAAGGCCATCCACCCCGCCAGCCGGGTGAGTTCGGCGGTGGCGCCGAACAGCGACCGGCCGACGTCGTCGGAGTACGAGCCGAGCAGCAGCGGCGCCGCCTCGACCCGCAGGCACTCCGAGACCATGCCCGAACGCCAGTCGCCGCCCCCGTACTTGGAGTCCCAGCGGCGCGCGTCCTCCGCGGCCTCGCGGAGTTTGCCGACGTCGGAGTGGCCGACGTGGTGCATGCCCGGGGCCGGGTCCTCGCGGGCGACGCGGGCGTCGGCCGGGGTTATCAGCCAGCGGGAGGCGGGCGTGACGTACGCGCTGACCGCGAACGACCCGGCCAGGCTCTGCCAGATGCCGCCGCCGCCCGGGCCGCGCCGGCCGGGGTCGAGCTTCCACAGGTCGGTCGCGGACTTCACCGCCTCCCCGATGTCGCGCGGGAAGGCGAGGCCCACCTCGGGCGCGGGGTCGGCGTCGGCCAGGCCGATCTCGTGCAGCGGCACGGGACGGCCGAGCTTGCTGCCGATGGCGGCCGCGATGAGGTGCGGGGCGGCGCCCTGCGGGACCATGCCCTTGGCCACCCAGCGGGCGACCGAGGTCTTGTCGTACCGCAGGGTCAAACCGCGTTGGGCGCCCAGGTCGTTGACCCGGCGGGCGAGTCCCGCGTTGCTGATGCCGGCCAGGGCGAGAAGGGTGCCGAGTTTCTCGTTGGGCCCTCGGGGTTCTTTGGTCATGACCACTACCACCTCTCGCCGTAAGCGCGAGGGCCGTGTACGCCTGCCACGCCTGTCACACCCTCTCGACGCACCACAACGGCTGCCCCGGCGTCTCTTGTGGAGACGAGCGGGGACCGCCGCCGCCCGAGGGCATGCGCCGGACCCCGAGCCGCCGGGACCTTCGCTTCTCGGGTGAACCCAGGGTAGTTCTCCGCATCCCGACCGTTAAGAGCTGTTGTCCCGGATGGCGAGATTCCTGCCCTGAATGCGGCCTCGCGACTCCTGCTGGTGGCGCGTGCTACCGGCGTATGCGGCCGTGCGCCCATCCGCGCGCTCTGTGCCGATTCGTACGGTGGCGCTTCCATGGTGCCGTGGGTCGGCCCGCGGCTCTCATTTGCGGCTATGGGGGGCAGCAGCGGGCCAGGGGGCTCCGCCACCACAATCCCCGCGGGTGGCGGACCGGTCCGGGGGGCGTGCCACGCCTCCCGGACCGCGCCGCCCACATGGCGCACAACGGACGAATGCGGGCCGGTGGGACATTGGCCTGAAAATGACGTTTCAAGTCCGTCGATGCACGCGAAGTGCCTTTGATCAGCGGGGAGTTGGGTCTAAACGGCCCCTCGCCGGACCGTGCGTCGCACGGGGCCCGGCGCTCGACCATGCCCTCATGCGCCTCCTTTCGCGCCGCTCCGTGGCAGCATGTTCCCCGGACGGAGCGGCAGTTCGGCCTGCCGCGGGGGCCAGTTGTCCACGAAGAGGCCCCCCTGGTCCACAACCTGTGGAGGCGGGCGATGCGGTGGCTGGTGGGCTGGAGCAACGCCGCAGTGGGCCAGGTCCCCGGGGCGCGCGGCCGCACGCTGCTTCCGGTGGGCGCCCAACTCCTGTGGAGTGACCCCGATCCGCTGTGGGCCGTGGGCGACTGGCGCGCCGACGAGGTGCGCCTGGTGCACGCCGAGAACGGCTCCGTCGCCCGGCTGGCCGTGCTGGGCCGTTGCGCCGCCTCCGACGCCGACCTGCGGGTCGGGCTCTTCGCGGCGCGCGGCGGCGCGCTGCGCCATCTGACGACCTGGGCCGGCAGCTACACGTGTGTCCTGCAGATAGGGCGCCGGATCACCGTGCTCGGCGATCTCGCCGGCGCCCGGCCGGTGTTCCACACGCGGTGGGCGCGCGGCACCGCGTACGCCACGGCCGCGCTTCCGCTGGCCGACCTGACCGAGGCCGCGCTCGACGTGACGTACCTGGCGGCACTGCTCGCCTGCCCGGACTCCCCCGAGGCGCTGGGCGACGGCACGCCGTACGCGGGCGTGCGCCGGGTGCCGCCGGGGCACGCGCTGATCCTGCGGGAGGCGGTGCCCGAGGTGAGCGGTTACGAGCCGACGGCCTCGCTGGCGGTGGCCGGGACTCCCGCCGCCCATGTGCCGCCGGAGCGCGCGATCGCCGGTGTACGGGACGCCCTGGTGGACGCGGTGCGCGCCCGGCTGACGCAGCCCCGCTTCGTACCGGAGCCCGGGGAGGAACCGGCGCCCGGCGTGGGCTCCGACCTGTCCGGCGGCAGCGCCTCCTCCACGCTCGCCCTGCTGGCGGCGGGACTGCCCGGTATGCCCGGCACACCGCTGGGGCACGGCGCGGCGGCCGGCCAGCGGCTGCTCGCGGTGACCTTCAACGACCTCACCGCGGGCGGCGGTCCGGCCCGCGAGGCCGAACTGGAGCGGGCCCGCGCCCTGGCCGCCGACCCGCGCCTGCACCATGTGGTCGTGCCCGGTGGCGCGCGGGCGCTGCCCTACGCCGACCTCGAGGCCGTCCCCCTGACCGACGAGCCCGGGCCCTCCCTGGTGGCCGCCGGACGGCACCGGCTGCGCCTCGCGGCGGGCGGCGCCGACCACCTCGTCGGGCACGGCGCCCGCCAGGTGCTGGACGCGCACCCGGCGCGCCTGGCCGACCTGCTGCTGGACCGGCGCCGCCGCAGCCTGCTGAGACCCGTCACGGCCCTCGCCCGCGCCGACGGGCCCGCGGGCCGCTCGGTGTTCGTACCGTTCACTGTCTACCGCGCGGCACGGCGGCTGGCCCGCACGAGTTATCAACAGGGTGTGCAGAACGCGGCCGCGCAACTGATGGCGCGCCGCTTCGACGAGCACGCCGGCCCCCTCCAGGCCTCCCTGGCGGCGCTCGCCTGGTGCCGTCCGGGCCCGGCGGCACGCTGGCTCACCGGCGAGGCGCTGGCTGAAGTATCGGTTCGCCTGCAGGAGGCGGCGGCCCGTCCCCGTACCGCGGTCGAACGCCCCGGTGAGCGCCGCGCGCAGGCCGCGCTCGCCCGGCACGCCGCCGACCACCGCGTCTTCGAGCAGGCCGCGGAGGTGCGCAGCCAGCGGATCCACGCCCCCTTTCTCGACAACCAGGTCGTCCGCGCCTGCCGCGCGCTCCCCGAGACCCTGCGCGTCCAGCCCGGTGCCCGCGCCACGGTGCTGCGCTCGGTCCTGGAGGGCGCGGGCATCCGCGACCTCCCCCCGGGCTGGGGCGCCAACTCCCAGGTCTCCGCGGCCGCCGCCGCCCGCACCGGCCTGCGCGCCTCCGTCGACGGCCTCCTCGACCTCTTCGACGCCCCGCTGCTCGCGGACGCCGGCCTCGTCGAGGCGCGTGTCGTCCGCGCCGCCCTGCGCGCGGCCGCCGGCGGGGAACCCGTCGCCACCGACGGCCTCGCCGAACTGGTCGCCACCGAGGTGTGGTTGCGACGCCTCCTCGCCCGCCGCGGCTCCTGCTGGACCGGCACCGACGCCCCCGCGCAGCGCGCCGTGGCGGGCGGCGTGCACCGCCTCACGATCTGAGCCCGGCCTCGGCCTCGCGGCGTCCGGCTACCGGCCGGGAAGCGACCGGGGGAGCCCGAACGAGGGCAGCACGCTGTTCTCGAACCGGGTCATGGCACAGACCCGTCCACCGGCGAGGGTGAGCACGATGAGGCCGGTTCCGTGGCGGGCGCCGTCAGGGGCGCGCAGGTACGCCCCGAACGCCGGCTGGCCGTTGGCCCGCGTCGGGACGAGCTCGAACCTGCGGCTCGCGCCGAAGAGGCGGCTCATGAAGCCGATCACGACCTCCCGGCCCTCGTACTCGAACGGCATCGGTGGCATCGACATGAAGACGTCGTCCGTCAACAGGCCTACCAGGGCGTCGAGATCGGCGTCCTCGTACGCCTGGACGAACCTCGCCACGATGGCGTCCTCGGCCGGTGAGCCGCAGGCGGCGGCCGCCTCACGGCCGGCCGACGCCGACCGCCGGCGCTCCAGGCCGACACGGGCTCGCTTCAGCGCGCTGTTGACCGAGTCGACGGTCGAGTCCAGCATCCCCGCGACCTCGTTCGCGTGGAATCCGAGGACGTCACGCAGGATGAGGACGGCGATCTGGCGCGGTGGGAGCACCTGCAGGGCGGTCACGAAGGCCAAGGAGACGGATTCGGTCCGCTCGTAGCGGGCCTCGGGGCCCAGTGGCACGTCGCCGACGCCCCCCAACAGGCTGTCGGGAAACGGCTCGAGCCAAACGACCTCGCCGAGCCGGGTGGGGCGCGGCTGCTCGACGTGGGGCACGTCCCACTCCTTGGGAGGCCGTCGGCTCGCCGCACGGCGCGCGTTGAGACATCGGTTGGTGGCGATGCGGTAGAGCCAGGTGCGCAGGGAGGCACGCTCCTCGAACCCGGCGAGGCCCTGCCAGGCCGCCAGCAGGGTGTCCTGGAGTACCTCTTCGGCATCCTGGAAGGAACCGAGCATCCGGTAGCAGTGCACCTGCAGCTCCCGGTGGTACGGCTCGGTCAGTTCGCGGAACGCGTCGCCGTCCCCGGCCCGCGCCTTCGCGATCAGTTCTGCTGTCACGACCCTCACCGTCACGCCACCCTCTTCCCGCTCGTTGTCGCCCGCCCACCGGGATACGGACACCGGCGGGCCCGCGAACTGGGCGGCCGGCGGGCGCCCGTTTTCCGGGCGGCGCGGTGTCTGCATCGTCGTCGGATTCACCCGGGCACAGAGGGGAACCAGAAAATGATCCTGCAGGACAAGGTCGCGGTGGTCTACGGAGCCGGCGGCGCGATCGGCGGCGCCGTCGCACGGGCCTTCGCGGACGAGGGGGCCAGGGTCTTCCTCACCGGACGCCTCCAGGCACCCGTCGACGTCGTCGCGAAGGACATCGTCACCTCCGGCGGATCCGCCGAGGCGGCCGAGGTCGACGCCCTCGACGAGCAGGCCGTGGACAGGCACCTGAGGTCCGTGATCGGCACGGCGGGCCGCGTCGACATCTCCTTCAACGCGGTCGGCATTCCGGACACGGGGATTCTGGGTGTACCCCTGACCGAGATGGACGCCGCGCTTTTCGCCCTTCCGATCACCGCCTACACCACGTCGTACTTCCTGACCGCACGCCTGGCGGCACGGCACATGATCCCGAACGCGTCGGGGGTGATCATGACCGTCACCGCACTTCCGGCGCGAATGGGCTCCCCGTTGAACGGGGGATACGGTCCGGCGCAGGCCGCGAAGGAGGCGCTCACGCGCGACCTGTCGTACGAACTCGCCCCTCAGGGCATTCGCGTGGTCGGCCTGAGGCCCCACGGCATCCCCGAGACCGGCACGATGGCGGAGGTCTTCGACGTCAAGGCCAAAGGCGTCATGACGTGGGAGCAGTTCCAGGGCCACTTGGCGGGCGGCACCCACCCGCGGCGGGTCATGACGCTCGAAGAGGTGGCCGGCACGGCAGCCTTCATGGCGTCCGACAAGGCGAGCGGGATGACGGGGACCATCGTCAACCTGACCATGGGCGGCCTGGACGACTAGCGTCTTCGGTGCAAGGGCGCACCGCATGACACCTCGTGACGCCGAGGCGGGCCCTGCACACGGGATATGACGCAACGTCACACGCGGGAGCGACCCCTGGCGCCCGCCATGACCACCCCGCTTTGGCGTCGCAGGAGGAATCCGGGAAACTCTCCTCATGCGCATCCCTTCCGTCACGGCGGTCGTCCTCGCCGGGCTGGCGGCCCTGGTGGCCCTCGGCCCGGTCGCGTACGCCACCAAGGAGAGCGGTGACGGGAAGGGCACGGTCGCCGTCTACGACGAGGCACTGGGTGCGGTCCGGGGCGACAAGGCCACGGTGTGCACCTTCCACATACGCGGCGAGGGCTTCGGGCCTGGGCAGGCGGTCAACTGGTCCGTGGGCCGCGCCAAGGGCGGCCCGGCGATGAACGGCACCTTTGTGACGGGGGACGAGGGGACGGGCAGTTCGGCCCGCATTGTGCTCGCCAACGGCGGCTACCGGCTGACATGGCTGGGAGACGGCGCGAAGCCGCGCAGCTTCACGGTGGCGTGTGCGGCGATGACGCAGACGCCCGCACCGGCGGCGCCGGCCTCGCCGGTGCCCTCGTACACCCCGGTGCCCGCCGCTTCGACGGCCGTGGTGCTGCCGGGCCAGGGGCCGTTGTCTGCGGCCTCGGGCACCTTGGGGGAGGCGTCGGGGACGGCGGGCGCGGTCGGGGCGGCGCTGGCCGCGGCCGCCCTGTGCGGGACCGGGGCCGCGGCGGTGCTGCTGCGCAGGCGGCGCCCGGCGCGCAGGGTCAGCCGGCACCGCAGGGCGGCGGGCTGAGACCGCCGGAGGCGGGGCTGTCGGTGCCGTGCCCGACAATGGTGGAGCCGTAGGACACCGAGGAGCACCACAGGACGGACGGGCACGATGGCGGTATGGGACGACGTGGTCGGCCAGGACCGGGTGACGGAGCAGCTTGCCGCCGCCGCGCGTGACGCCGACGCCTTTGTGACGGCCGCCGCCGCGGGCACCGCCTTGCCGTCCGCGTCGAAGATGACCCACGCCTGGCTGTTCACGGGCCCGCCCGGCGCGGGCCGCGACACGGCGGCACGCGCCTTCGCCGCCGCGCTGCAGTGCGTGAGCCCGGACCGGGCCCTGGGCGGCGCTCCGGGCTGCGGCTTCTGCGACGGGTGCCACACCACGCTGATCGGCACCCATGCCGACGTCGAGGTGGTGCGCACCGATCTGCTCTCCATCGGCGTCAAGGACACCCGTGACCTCGTCCGCCGCTCCATCCTGTCCCCGGCGTCCGGCCGCTGGCAGGTCATCGTCCTGGAGGACGCCGACCGCCTGACCGAGGGCGCCGGCAATGTGCTGCTGAAGGCCGTCGAGGAGCCCGCGCCGCGCACGGTGTGGCTGCTGTGCGCGCCCTCCATCGAGGACGTCCTGCCGACGATCCGCTCCCGCTGCCGTCACCTGGTGCTGCGCACCCCGCCCGTCCAGGCGGTCGCCGATGCGCTCGTACGCCGTGACGGCATCGACCCGCAGGTCGCCGAGGCCGTCGCCCGCGCCACCCAGGGCCACATGGACCGGGCGCGCCGGCTGGCCACCGACGAGCAGGCCAGGGCGCGGCGGGCGGCCGTGCTGAAGCTGCCGCTGCGCGTGGACGACGTCGGCGGCTGCCTCAAGGCCGCGCAGGAACTCGTGGACGCGGCGACGGAGGACGCCAAGCAGCTGTCGGAGGAGCTCGACGGCAAGGAGACCGAGGAGTTGCGCACCGCGCTCGGCGCCTCCGCGGGGGCGGGCAGCCGTATGCCGCGCGGCACGGCGGGCGTGATGAAGGACCTCGCCGATCGCCAGAAGCGCCGCTCCACCCGGACCCAGCGCGACACCCTCGACCTCGCCCTCACCGACCTGGCGGGCTTCTACCGGGACGTGCTGGCGGTGCAGGTCGGCACGTCCGTGGCCATCGCGAACCTCGAGGCGCGGGACGCCGTGGAGCGCATCGCGTCCGGCTCCCGCCCGGAGAACTCGCTGCGCCGCATCGAGGCCGTCCTGGCCTGCCGCGACGCGCTCGACCGGAACGTGGCGCCGCTGCTGGCGGTCGAGGCGATGACGCTGGCGCTGCGGGCCGGCTGACCGCACCGCCGTCGCGGACGCCCTCCCAGGGCCGCCGACCTGCTCATTTGTGCGGCGGACGGGTGATCGTTTGCGTTCCGCCGCGTCGTCGCCCGGTGCCGCGCGGGCCCTTGCCCCAGGCTGGCGTCCGGTGCCCCCGCTCCCTGTCCCCGCGGGGGTGAGCGAAGCGAGCGGGGGCGCGCCCCTGCCTCCGGCGTGGGTGCCCGTCCGCGCCCGGAGGGCTGTGGGGGACCTGCGCGAGGTGGTGTGCCGTACGTGCCCATGGTGGCCGAGGTCGTCCTTCTGTACGCGTTGCCGGCGCTGGCCGGCGCCGCCGCACTGCTGCTCGCCCGTTCGGCGCTGCGGCACTGGTGGGAGCAGCGCGCGGGCCGCGTCTACGAGCTGCCCGTCGCCTACGGCGGCGCGGCGCTGCGGGCGGGCGGGGCGGTCCTGGCCCTCGGTGCCGCGTTCCTGACGGCGGCCTTCCCGCCGCTCGCGGGCCTCGCGCCGGACGGGGCCCGGGACGTGGTCGTCGCGGCGGCCCCGGCGCCGCCCGCACCCGAGGACGTCCGGCCCGGGCAGCCCCCGGAGCCGGAGGAGGACGACGCCCCGCCGCGCACCCTGGGACATCCCTCCGGCGGCACGCTGGAGGAACTGGAGGACGGCACGCGCGTCTGGCTGCCGCCGCAGTACGACTTCCCGAACTCCGCCGGGCTGTACTTCCCCCTGGTCGTCGCCCACCTCGACCCCGCCGACCCGGACCTGTTCGCCGGGTTCGCCGCCCAGTCGCTGCGCGGCCTCGCCGATCCCGTCGTCGTCGTGCTGCCCGCCCGCTGCGGCGGCGGGGCGGTGGAGCTGCCGGACGCGGTGGGCCGGCTCTACCGCGTCCTGCCGGGCCGGACCGCCCGCGCGGTGCTCGGCGTGGGCCAGGACGCGGCGTGCGTGGTGCGCGGGCAGTTGGGGCACCCCTCCCGGTACGCGGCCGCGATCGGCGTCTCCGGCGCCTACGAACCGGATGGCCCCCAGGACCTGGAGAGCGGCCCCGCCCGTTCCCCCTCACGGCCGTACGGCGGCGACGCGTACCCGGACCGCGCCGCGGCGCGCCCGCAGCTGCTGCTCGCCGTCCCCTCGGGCGAGGAGAGCGCCCGCAGCTCCGCCCTCGCCCTGCGGGACCGGATGCGCGGGGTGCCCGCCGAAGTGCGGGTACTGGACAACATCACCCCCCGGCGCAGGCTCTTCGCGCTGGTCGCGGGATACGTCACCGAGAAGCTGGACGGGCCCGGACGGCCGTGACCGTATTCGGACTCTGTCGCGGAATCACCCGTATGAGGGCTGTGGATAACGGTTCGCCCGCGGCCGTGCGGATACGCTCGCAAATACCACCACGAGGAACCGAGGCTCTGATGGACACCCCGCGCCTGCTCCGTACTTCCGGCACCGTCCTCGCGGTCGCCGGGTTCCTGTTGTCCGCCTGTACGACCGGGGGGACGAGCCATTCCTCCGCGGCCACGTCGGCCGCGGAATCGCTCAGTGCCCTGCCCGCGGACATCCCGCAGGATCTACGGCCGTACTACGAGCAGAAGATCAGCTGGCAGGCGTGCAAGGACATGCCCGGCATGCAGTGCGGCACGATGAAGGCGCCGCTCGACTACAAGCATCCTTCGGGCGGCACGGACCTCAACCTGGCCGTCGCCCGCAAGAAGGCCGCGGGTCCCAGCAAGCGCCTCGGCTCCCTGCTGGTCAACCCGGGCGGCCCCGGCGGCTCGGCCATCGACTACCTGCAGTACGCCGCCTTCGGCTACCCCTCGGCCGTCACCGCGCGGTACGACATGGCCGCCATGGACCCGCGGGGCGTCGCCCGCAGCGAGCCGATCGTGTGCCTGCCCGACAAGCAGATGGACACCTACTCGGCCACCGACGTCACCCCCGACAACAAGGGCGAGGTCGACAAGCTCGTCGCCGCGGACAAGACCTTCGCCAACGGCTGCAAGCAGCGCTCCGGCAAGCTGCTGGAACACGTGACCACCGTCGACGCCGCCCGCGACATGGACATCTTCCGCTCGCTGCTCGGCGACGCGAAGCTGAACTACGTCGGCAAGTCCTACGGCACCTTCCTCGGCGCCACCTACGCCGGCCTGTTCCCCCAGCGCGTCGGCCGATTCGTCCTGGACGGTGCCATCGACCCGTCCGTCTCCGCCCTGGAGAGCAGCCGCGCCCAGGCCGGCGGGTTCGAGGTCGCCTTCGACGCCTTCGCCAAGGACTGCATCGGCCGGCACGACTGCCCGCTCGGCACCAAGAGCACCGCCGACGCCGGCCGACGCCTGGACGCCGTCTTCCGCTCCCTGGACGCCAAGCCGCTGCCCACCGGCTCCAGCCGCAAGCTGACCGAGGCGCTCGGCACCACCGGCGTGATCTCCGCGATGTACGACGAGAGCATGTGGCCCACCCTGCGCACCGGGCTCGCCAAGGCCGCCAAGGGTGACGGCAGCGTTCTGCTCCGCCTGTCCGACTCGTACTACGAGCGCGACAACCAGGGCCACTACTCGAACCTCATGTACGCCAACGCCGCGGTGAACTGCACCGATCTCCCGCCGGCCCTCACCGGCCCGCCCGCCGCCGATCAGGCGGTCTCCACCTTCCGCGAGGCCTCCTCGCACTTCGGCGACAACCTCGCGTGGTCCAGCCTCATCTGCGCCTACTGGCCCGTCCACCCCACCGGCCACCCCCAGCGCATCGAGGCCCGCGGCGCCGCCCCCATCCTCGTGGTCGGCACCACCCGCGACCCCGCGACCCCCTACGGCTGGGCGAAGTCCCTCGCCGAGCAGCTCGACTCCGGCGTCCTGCTGACCTACAAGGGCGACGGCCACACCGCCTACGCCCGCGGCAACGACTGCATCGACAAGGCCGTCAACACCTACCTCCTCAAGGGCACCCCGCCCGCCGCCGGCAAGACCTGCTGACCGGGCCCACCGGGAGGCCCCGACCCTGGTCAGGGCCTCCCTCAGAACTGTGTAGACTTGTGCCCGCTGCCGATGCGAAGCTGTCTCGGCAGCTTGCCGCCTTAGCTCAGTTGGCCAGAGCAACGCACTCGTAATGCGTAGGTCTCGGGTTCGAATCCCGAAGGCGGCTCCATCTTGAAGGGCCCAGGTCACATTCGTGACCTGGGCCCTTGTGTTTGCGTAGACAATCCCGGCGATGGGGCGCCCCTTCCGCGGCTCCCATGGCGCCACCACTGGACCCCGGCTGCGCGACCCGATGGCTTCCCGGCCCCCGCCCACGACGCGGAACGTGCCGAAGTCGACGTGGGGTCCAGGCCGGCGCGGTGCCGGGCGCTCGGCGCGGTCAGCCCCGGCCGGCGGGTCGGGGTCACCTCGGCACGGCTCGCCCCGGCCTCGCATCGGGGTGGATCCCCAGCCGTGCGACGCGGTCGCGGGGCGCCAGGACAGGGGTCTGTCCCCGGTTCGAAGGGACCGGGCCGGGTGGTGTCCTGCAGGCATCACCCGTCGCCGCGAGGAGCTCCGATGACATCCCTGTCCGTGGCGGACCTCAAGCCCGGCAGGAGAGACGACCGCGCCGAGCCGGTCGTCCGCAACGCGAGTATCCGCAGCGGTATCCCGAGAAAGGCCGAACGGCCATGACCAGCCCGATACCCGTCCTCTTCATCCACGGCCTGTGGCTGCACAGCGCGTCCTGGCAGCCGTGGATCGACCTGTTCGGCAACGAGGGCTACGCCCCGTCCGCGCCCGGCTGGCCCGGCGACCCCGACACCGTGGAGGAGGCACGGCAGAACCCCGAGAGCATCGCCGACCACGGCATCGACGACGTCGTCGAGCACTACGCGTCGATCATCCGCGGCCTGGAGACGCCGCCGATCCTCATCGGGCACTCCTTCGGCGGCATGATCGCCCAGAAGCTGCTCGGCCAGGACCTGGCCGCGGCCGCGGTGGCGATCGACGCGGCTCAGATCAAGGGGGTCCTGCCGCTGCCGCTGTCGGCGCTGCGGTCGACGCTGCCGGTGTTCAAGAACCCGGCGAACAAGCATCGCGCCGTGTCCCTGACCGCCGAGCAGTTCCGCTTCGCGTTCGGCAACGCCGTGAGCGAGGAGGAGTCGGACGCGCTGTTCGAGCAGTGGACCATTCCCGCGCCGGGCAAGCCGCTGTTCGAGGCCGCCGCGGCGAACTTCAATCCCCATTCGCCGGCCAAGGTCGACACCGAGAACTCCGGGCGCGGTCCGCTGCTGCTGATGTCCGGTGGCAAGGACCACACCGTCCCGGAGACCGTCACCCGCGCCACGCTCAAGCAGTACCGGCACTCCGAGGCGGTCACCGAGTTCATGACGTTCCCCGACCGCGGGCACTCGCTGACCATCGACGGCGGCTGGCGCGAGGTCGCGGACGAGGCACTGGCGTGGCTGCGGCGGCAGAGCCTGGGGACCGCGCGGTGACCGCTCCTTCGTTCGACCTCGGCCTGGCGGGGCAGCGAGCGGTGGTCACCGGCGCCGGTCGGGGCATCGGCCTGGCGATCACCGAGGGCCTGCTGGCGGCCGGGGCCCGAGTAGTCGCCGGGACCAGGAACCGGACGGAGGCACTCGACGGCCTGATCGAGCAGGGGGCCGAACTCACCGTCGTGGAGGTCGACCTGGCCACTCCCGAGGGCCCGGGCACGCTCGTTGCCGCCGCGGTCGAGTTGTACGGCGGGGTCGATGTCCTGGTGAACAACGTCGGCGCGGTACGGCCGCGCGTCGACGGCTTCCTTGCCACGACCGACGCCGACTGGGACTGGACGTTCGCGGTCAACCTCATGGCCGCGGTACGAACCACCCGCAGCGCGCTGCCGCACCTCATCGACACCGGGGACGGCCGGATCGTCACGGTCTCCTCCGTCAACGCCCGGCTTCCCGATCCGCTGGTCATCGACTACGGCGCCGCCAAGGCCGCTCTGTCCAGCTTCTGCAAGGCGCTGTCCAAGCAGGTGGGTCCCCAGGGCGTACGCGTCAACTCGGTGAGCCCGGGCCCGGTCGAGACACAGCTGTGGCGAGGCGCGGAGGGGGTGGCCGCGGCCGTTGGCGCCGGCCTGGGCATCGATCCGCGCACCGTCGCCGACACCGCCGCGGCCGAGGCGGTCACCGGGCGCTTCACCCTGCCCTCCGAAGTGGCCGACCTGGTCGTGTTCCTGGCCGGCCGGCGTTCGGGCAACGTCACCGGTGCCGATTTCCTCATCGACGGCGGCATGACCGACGCCCTCTGATCCCGGGGCAGTGCCGCCGGACACCCCGGCTCACCGTCACCCACCATCGATCTTGGAGCCCGAGTGAGATTCCACCTGCCCGGAAACCGCCGCCTGCTCGGCGTGGCCCTCGCCATGGCCGTCGCCCTGGGAGTGACCACGATCACCGCGACCGTGGCTCCCGCATCGGCGTCGTCCGCCGGCGAGCGGATGCCCACGGGGTTCAGCGAGCACAAGACACGCGTCGCCGGCATCGGCCTGCACTACGTCATCGGCGGCCGCGGACCGACGCTGCTGCTCGTCCACGGCTACCCGCAGACCTGGTACGAGTGGCACGACATCATGCCGGTCCTCGCCGAGCACTACACGGTCATCGCCCCCGATCTGCCCGGTGCCGGACAGAGCGACGCCCCGCCCTCCGGCTACGACAAGAAGACGATGGCCGCCGAACTGCACGCGCTGCTGATGTCGCTCGGCAGGGGCGGTGACGTGCGGATCGTCGGCCACGACATCGGCACGATGGTCGCCTACTCCTACGCCGCCCAATACCCGGCCACCGTCAAGAAGCTGGTCCTCAGTGAGGCGCCGATCCTGGACCTGGGCATCTACACGATCCCCTCGCTGACCGAACACGGCCCGGGTGTCTGGAACTTCGGGTTCTTCAACCTGACCGACGGGCTGCCGGAGAACATGATCAAGGGTCGCGAGGTCGCGTGGACCGCCGGCTTCATCGGCGGGTTCGAAGGCGTCCCGGGCGCGGTGAGCCCAGCCGACATCCGGGTGTTCGCCCACTACTTGCGTGACCCCGCCCACTTGGCGGCGAGCCTGGACTGGTTCCGCGTGTTCCCGCAGGACATCCGCGACAACGCGCAGTTCCGGAAGACCCCTCTCCCGATGCCCGTGCTCGCCATCGGCGCCTCGGGCAGCCTCGGCGACGCCGAGGGCGAGCAGGTCGCGTCGTACGCCTCCGACGTCACCGGGGTGACCGTCCCGGACTCCGGTCACTGGATCTACGAAGAACACCCCGAGGAGCTGACCGCCATGCTGCTCGGCTTCCTCGGCCGGCCCTGAAGCGCCCTGCTTCTGGAGGAGCGATCATGATCAAGAGCTTCCCCGCCTTCGAGCCCACGCCCGACCGCGAGCCGTTCTGGTTCCTCGGCGGGCGGGCCAGGATCCTGCTCCCGGGCCCCGCGACCGGCAACGCGCTGAGCCTGATGGAGTTCTCGGACCCGATAGGCCACGCGCCGCCGCACCACGTGCACGAGAACGAGGAAGAGCTCTGGTTCGTCCTCGACGGCGAGGTGTCGTTCTTCGTCGGTGACGAGCGCCACGACCTGATCGCCGGGCAGGTCGCCCACGGCCCGCGCGGCGTGCCGCACAGCTACCTGGTCCGCTCCGAGGGCGCGCGGATCGCCGTCGTCTTCAGCCCGGCCTGCATCGAGGAGTGGTTCAGGGCCAACGGGACCCCGGTCGGCGAGGCCGGGGACCTCCCGCCGGCCTTCGACCTGGCGGCCGTCGTGGGCTCGGCCGCGGCTTTCAGCCTGCGCGTCACCGGGCCGCCGCCGACGCTGTGATGTTCCACCGGACACCGCCGACCGAAGGAAGTTGACATGACGTACACCAAGCCCGTGCCGTCCGGACGCGCGGCCCTGCTGCGGCGCAAGAGCGTAGTGGTCCCCGCGATGGTGGCCGCGGCCCTGCTCGCCATTCCAGCGAGCTCGGAGGCCGTGCCGAACTCCTCCGCCCCGGCGCCCGCCGCCGCCGCGCACGCGGCCAGACCGACGATCGTCCTGGTGCACGGCGCCTTCGCCGACTCCTCCAGTTGGAACGGAGTGGTGGACCGGCTGGAGCGCGAGGGCTACTCCGTCGTCGGCCTGGCGAACCCGCTGCGCGACCTGGCCGGCGACGCGGCCTACGTGTCCAGCGTCCTCGACACCATCCCCGGCCCGGTCGTCCTGGTCGGCCACTCCTACGGAGGCGCGGTCATCACCGACGCCGCCGCGGGCCACGCCAACGTCAAGGCCCTGGTCTACATCGCGGCCTTCGCGCCCGATCAGGGCGAGAGCAGCCTGGGGATCACGAGTGAGTACCCGGGCAGCCGGCTGCCGTCGTCCCTCGTGGTGCGGCCGTTCCCCGGCGGCGGCCAGGACGCGTACATCGACCCCGCCGCCTTCAAGAAGGTCTTCGCGGCGGATGTGCCGACCGGTGAGGCCCGCCTGATGGCGGCGGGGCAACGTCCGGTCGCGCTCGCCGCGTTGGCCGCACCCAGCAGCGCACCGGCCTGGCGGACCATCCCGTCGTGGTACCTGGTCGCCGGCGCCGATCAGGCCATCCCGCCGGCCGCCGAGCGGGCCATGGCCCAGCGCGCCCATTCCCACACCGTGACCGTACCGGGCGCGTCGCACGCGGTGTCGGTCTCCCACCCCAAGGCCGTCGCGGACCTGGTCGTGGCGGCCGCCCGGGCCACCTCCTGACCGGTGACCACCGATCGGCGGACCACGCGGCGACGCGTGGTCCCGCCGTCCGCGCTCGGAAGGTCCGTCGCCGGGAAGGTCCGTCGCCGGGAGGGGGCGTCGCCGGGAGGGGGCGTCGGCCGACCGCGTCAACCGACCGAAGGAGGCCTCGGCGAGGACCGGTCGCCGTGGTGGGTCAGCGCGGCGGCCAGCTGATTGCGGGAGGCGATACCCAGCTTGGGGAACATGCGGTACAGGTGCGAGCTGACCGTCCGGTGCGACAGGAACAGACGCTGTCCTATCTCGCGGTTGGACAACCCCTGCGCGGCAAGCTCGGCGATCTGGGTTTCCTGCGGCGAGAGCAGCTCGCGCGGGTTCGACGTCGGCTGCCAGCCGCGTTCGCCCGTCGCACGGAGCTCCTGGTCGGCAAGGCGCGCCCACGTGCGGGCACCCACGGTGTCGAACGTGGCCCTCGCCGCCCGCAGCGGTTCGCGGGACTCGACGACGCGTCGCTGCCGGCGCAACCACGAGCCGTGAGCCAGCTCGATACGGGCGCGATGCCACGGCAGTTGGGAACCCGCGCCGTCCAGGGCGGCCTGGAAGAGCGGCTCGGCCGACGCGCGGTCGGCCAGCACCGCCCTCGAGTACTCCAGGGCGATGGCCGACCCGGTGGAGGGCGTGGCACCCACGATCCGTTCCATGGAGGTCAGTACGGATCTCGCCTCGGCCCGGCGATTGGTGCGGACGGCGGCGTCCGCCAAGTAGCTGAGCGTCCACACCTGCTGCATCCGCTGGAAGGCGGGGTCGGTGGGCACGAACACGCGGCGGAGCTCGCCGTACGCCTGCTCGTGACGGTTCGCGCCCAACTCCGCGATGCCCCGGGCGAGCTGCACGCCGGCCAGCAGGGACGACGCGGCGTTCGGGGTCCGCAGCGCCACGTGCTCGGCTTCCGCGAGCAGGTCGTGGCGCGGGTCCGGGCCCCCGCCCACCGCACCGATCAGCGCCACCGCGATGCGTGCGGTGGCGGCCCACAGCGACTGACCCGTCTCGTCCGCGAGTCGCATGGCCTCGTCCGCCGAGCGGGCCGCGTCGAAGAGCCCGAGGTAGGCCTCGGCCCACGCCCGTATCGCGAGTGCCTCGGCCAGCAGACTCATGCGGCCCTGCGCACGGAGCTCCTGGACGGGTGTGGACAGGAAGGTGACGGCATGGCGGAAATCGCCCGTGCAGAACGCCGCGATGCCCAGCAGGCCGGCCAGATCCGGGCGCCCGTCGGCGTCCGCCGGCCACCGCGCGAGCTGCTCGGCGACCATCGCGCTCTGCTCGTGGGACCCGGAGAGCGCGTGGATGGCCAGCAGCCGCGGGTCGCGGGCCGGCAGGTTCACCTGCTGGGCGGTCCGGACGATCTCGTGCCGCACCGCAGGACCGGGATCGCGCCACCACACCCTCCGGGCCGCACCGACCAGCAGCTGCATGGCGAGGTCGACGTCCTGTTCGCCGATGGCGTGCTGTGCCAGGCCCACCAAGTGGCGCACTTCCGCGGGCTCACCCGTGGAGCCGTCGTGGAAGACGCCCTCGAGCCACGCCAGCCGCGACCGGTCCCGGCGCCGCAGCGTCATCCCCGTGACCTGAGCCTTGATCTGCTCGACGTAGCTGAACCGGCCGAGTTGGTAACCCAGTTCCGCGGTACTGAGCAGACGCGCGGCCTGTGACTGCGGGTCCGGGCTCAGCGCGGCCGCGCGCTCGAGCCATGCGGCGGCCGAGGCGACCGCGCCACGGCGCTGGGCGTTGACGGCCGCCCGTTCCAACTCGGCCGCGATCTGTTCGTCACGTCCTGGCACCGAGGAGGCCCGGTGCCATACCGCGCGGTCCGGATGACCGGCCAGGACGTGCGCGAGTGCCGCGTGCGCCTGACGGCGTACGGCCAGCGGCATGCCCTGCCGAAGGGCCGAACCGACCAGCGGGTGGGCGATGCGGTACCGCTCGCCGACCACGGTCAGGAGCCCGTGGTCGAAGGCGGGCTGCGCCGTCGCGAGGTCGACCGGCGAACCGAAGAGGATCCCCGCGGCCGCGAGGACGTCGTCGAGGTCGTCACCGTCGTCCACCGCGGCGACGGTCAGCACTGCGCCCACGGCTCCGTCGAGCTGCCCGGCACGCGTGGCGAACGCCCGTTCCAGACGTGTGGTCATGGGCAGGTCCTCGTCGAACTCGGTCCACGCGTACCGCCCCGACCCCAGCGCGCCGGCGAACTCGAGCAGGGCGAGCGGATTGCCGCGGGCCTGCCGCAGCACACGATCGCGAACGGCCGAGGACAGCTGCGGCGCCCGCGTGTCCAGCAGCTCCGCCGATGCGGCGTCGTCGATGCCGTTCAGTTCCGTCCACTCGATCGTGTGGGCATCGGTGAACGACAGGGACTCGGGTCGCGACGTGCACAGCACGATCACCCGCTCACTGGCGATCCGGCGGCTGACAAAGGCCAGCACGTCGATCGACGGCTGGTCCATCCAGTGGAGATCGTCGAGGCTCACGAGGACCGGCCGTCGTCCCGCCGCGTCGACGAGCAGCTCCAGAACGGCCAGGGACGTGAAGAACGGTTCCACCTCGACCGAATCGCTCATGGCGAAGCAGACGAGGAGCGCGTCGCGCTGCTGGGCCGGCAGCCGGTCGACCCGGGGCAGCAGGGGACGCAGCAGCTGATGGAGGGCGGCGAACGGGAGGTGCGTCTCCGACTGACTGCCCCGCGCGGTGAGCACTGTGAACCCGGCGGACCTCGCGTGCTCCACGACCTCCGCCTGCAGCGCGCTCTTGCCCACCCCGGGCTCTCCGAACAGCCCGATCGCGAGCCCTCCGGAACCGACCGTTTCCAGGCGTCCGAACAGGGATCGCAGCTCGTCGTCGCGCCCGACGAGACGCCGGTCGTTGGTCGTGCTCACGGAATCGATCATCCGGTCGACAGCGGCGCCTGTCCACCTGCGACCGGATCGTGGGCTCGGGCACGCGACCGATGCGATGGAGCGGTTCACGTCCCCAGAGGCCCTGGCCGGAACTAGCCGGTCGTTGAGGGACCGCCTTCGCATCCTGTGCGGTCGAGTGCGGCGGCGATGTGCCTCCGCGAGGTGATGCCGAGCTTGCGGAACACCTTGTTCAGATGGAACTCGACCGTCGAGGTCGTGATGAACAGCTGGGACGCGATCTCGGCGTTGGTGAGCCCCGAAGCGGCCAGCAGCGCCACGTGCCGCTCCTGGGGCGTGAGGTCGAACGTGGTCTCGGGGACGCGTCTGCGTGCTGTCTCCCCTGTCGCGAGCAGCTCGATCCGGGCTCGTTCGGCGAACAGGGACGCGCCCCAGGCGTCGAAGGACTCGTACGCGGCCCGTAGATGGGTCCTGGCCTCGGACCGGCGTTTGCGTCGACGGAGCCACTCGCCGAACAGCAGCCGCGACCGGGCGAGCTCCGCGGCCAGGGGCGCACGGCCCAGGAGGTCGATCGACTCCCGATACCACTTCTCGGCATCGGCACCCTCGTCCATCAGGGCCCTGCATCGGGCCAGCAGCCCCAGTGCCCACGGTGTTCCGGCAAGCTGCGCGCGGTGTTCGAGCCGCTTGAGCGCACGGCCCGCCGTGCGCCGGTCGCCCGCGCGGACGGCGGCCTCGACGAGGAGCGGCAGCACGAGATTGCCCTGCGACGGGACGTCTTCCTCGTAGACGGGCAGCGCGTGGCGCAGCGCCTCGTCGTAGCGGCCCATGCCCAGATCGAGAACGCAGAGGGCGTGGAGCGCCAGCTGGCGCAGCATGCCCAGTCCGTACGTCGTGGCGGCGGCGTCCATCGTCGCGACCACCGCGCGGACATCGCTCTCCCTGCCCATCCACGCGTACAGCAGGGCCCTGTTGAGATCTCCCTGAGTCGTCAGTCCGATAGCCGTGGCGTAGTCGTCGGCCTCGGCGAAGAGCGCGTCGGCCGCGGTCAGCCGTCCGTTCCATATCTCGGTGTACGCCAAGACCGACAGGGACAGGCTGAGGCCGTACAGCGCTCCCTGGCTGCGGCACGCGGCCGCGAGCCGGCCGACGATCTCGACGAAGGCCTCGATGTCCCACACGTCGTCCGCCGCGAGTCCCACGATGACGCTGAACGGGCTGGCCGCGTCGTGGAGTTCGGTCGCCGCACGGAGTTCGGCCAAGGCGGCCCGGATCGTCGGCACGCTGCTCTCGTAACCGTAGGCCGTACGGAGAGCCAGGCCTCTGACCAACCCGTCCGGGCTCCACGCCGGGGCCTCCTGGTCGGGCGAGGCGGCGACCGCGGCCTTGGCCACGTCCGCCAGGGTCGTGCGGTGGATCGGGTCCCGGGCGATGACGGCGGCGTGCATGGCCTCGTAGAGCAGCTCCCATGTCATACGGGGATCCGCGTCGCCGAGCTCGGCCAGGGCGTCGAGCATCATGGCCGGGACGCGGTCGTTGCGGGTGTGGAAAAGCTCTGCCGAGGCACGGATCCGGAGCGCACGGGCGCGGTCGGAGGGCTGGTGGAGGGCGGGTACGGCGAGGTCGAGCAGGGGGTGCACCGCGGCGTGGTCTCCGGAGGCCAGGTGGGCCCCGGCCGCGGCGAGGTAGCGCTCGGCCCGTTTGGCCGGATCGGTGGTGAGTTCGGCGGCTTTGGACAGGAACAACGCCTGGGCGGAATAGCCACCTCTGGCCCGGGCCCAGTCGGAGGCGGCGTCCAGGTCCGCGGCCGCCGCGTCGTCGGCGCCGAGGACCGCCTCGGCTCGGTGCCAGGCGCGCCGGTCGGGAACACGGTCCGGGTCGCTGGCCGTCTCGAGGGCGGCGTGGATCCGGCGCCGGTCGTCCCCGGAGGCCGCCGCGTAGACCGAGGACCGGATGAGCGGATGCCGGAACCCGATGCCGGCCGTCTGGTCCAGGATTCCGGCCTCGACGGCCGCGGACGCGGCCTTGGCGGGCAGGCCCAGCACCCCCGCCGCATGCCAGACCGCCGCCATGTCGTCGGTCGGCGCCGCGGCGATGAGGAGGAGCAGCGTCCGGGTGTCCGTCGGCAGCGCGGCCACGGACTGCCGGAAATGCTCCTCCAGCAGCGCGTTCACCGGCAGCGGCTCGGGCAGCGGCGCGACCCCCGCCAGCTGCTCGGCGCCCAGATGCGCGGCCAGTTCGACGAGCGCCAGCGGATTTCCCCCGGTGCCGGCCACGATCCGGTCCGCGACCGCCTGGTCCAGGTGCCCGGCAACGGCGAGGGCCAGCAGCTCACGGGCATCGGCGGCGGGCAGCCCGCCGACACGCAGGGAAGGCAGGGCAGCGAACAGACCGCGGTCGCCGAGGTCGTCCCTGGCCGCGAAGATCAGGCCCAGTGAGTCGGCGTGGAGCCGCCGGGCGACGAAGGCCAGCGTCCCGGCCGACTCCGGATCGAGCCAGTGGACGTCGTCGATCAGGCACAGCATCGGCAGCTCCGACGCCGCGGCGGACAGCAGGGTCAAGGTCGCCAGACCGACGAGGTGCCGGTCCGAGTGCGATGCGTCGGTCAGGCCGAACGCCGCGTTCAACGCGTCCTGTTGCCTGGTGGGAAGCCGGTCGATGTGGTGGAGGTGCGGCCGCAGGAGCCGGTGCAGCGCGCCGTAGCCGTGGAGCTGCTCGGCTTCGACGCCCACCAGTCTCGTCAGCCTGACATCGGTGGCTTGGGCCGCGGCGTGTTCCAGCAGCCGCGTCTTGCCGATCCCGGCCTCGCCCACGAGCACCAGGGCGCCGCTGAGTCCCTCCCGCACCGCTTCGAGCAGTTCGCCGATCGCTTCTCGTTCGGCGAAGCGGCCCACCATCGGCCGCGTCGTCCCGTAACGAGCTCCGCGCCACACCATGGGAATCCCCCGTCATCGAGCCCCTGACGTGAGAAGACGCTAGGCGTGCGGGGGTGACGCAATCGAGCGTCACATGACGGTGGTTCGCGGCGGACCGGGGGCTTCCGCCGAAGCGCGATACCCGCGGTGACCGGCGATACGGACGGGGTGAGCGTCAGGGCCCCTCGGCGGGCGGGCGGCGTGGTGGCCGGCCGCGGTGCCGAGGGGCCCTGCGTGCAGCGGTGGTTCAGTGATCGCGCGCGGCGATCGCCGCTGCGGGTGTCAGGCCGTGGCGACGGTGACGTCGGCCGCGTTCACGTACACGTAGCGGTGGTTGAACTGCACCGTGTAGTACTGCTTCGCGCCGGTGACGACGCCCTGGCGGCTCGGGAAGAAGTCCTGGCCGTTGACCGGGGGCTGGTCCGCCACGTAGGCCTGGCCCACCGGGATGCCGTAGTTGGGCGCCGCGAGCGGGTTCTGCGCGTCGGGGCCCCAGCCGGCCGGGACCTCGGACGGGTCGGGGAAGGCCGTGCCGTAGACCGGCGCGGTCGTGGTGCCGGCCGCGGTGAGGATCTTCACGCCCGTGGTCGGGATGGTGTTCGCGCCCTGGGGGTTGTCGATCCAGCCCTTCTGGCCGTCGAACCAGATGGCCGTCCAGTCACCCTGCTGGTCGGCGACGACGAACTGCTGGCCGGCCTGGACCGTGGTGCTCCAGTCGCTGACGTCGTCGGTGCCGCTCGTCGCGGTCGGGTGCACGTTCGCGTCCAGGATGAGCGGGGAGTCCTCGCTGGGGCCCTGGTGGACGAAGAGCGAGCTCGCCGGGACCGTCTTCGGGGTGCACACGGGGGTGCTGCCCGTCGGGTCGTCGGCCGGGCAGACGGTGAAGGTCTGCAGGTTCTTGGTGAAGGTGGGCGCGATGGTCACCACGCTGCCGACCGGGCCGACACCGCTGGTCCCGTCGTCGAACGGGGCGCCGATCTTCTTCATGAAGCGGGTCCAGTCCCACTCGTTGCCCTGGTCCCAGTGCATGCCGGCCAGGTCGGCGGTCTTGCCGCCGGGCACGTTGTCGTGGGCCAGGATGTGCTGGCGGTCCAGGGGGATGCCGTACCGGTCGGCCAGGTACTTCACCAGCTTGGCCGTCTGCTGGTAGGCGACGTCGGTGTACCACTGCGCGCCGAAGGCGGAGAAGCCCTCGTGCTCGATCTGGATCGCGTGCAGGTTGCTGTCGTAGTTGTTGTCACCGAAGGCGACGTCCTTGTCCGACACCATCTGGGTGACCGCGCCGTCCGAGGACCGCATCACGTAGTGCGCGGCGGCCGCGTTCGGCCCCTGGAAGGTCTGGATGGTCGAGTCGTAGGAGCCCTCGGTGGTGTGCAGGACGATCTGCGTGATCTTGATGCCGTTGGCGGGCCGGTTGGAGACCTGGACACCCGTCGACGACGCCTGGACGAACTGGCAGTCCATCGACTTGGGGCACTCGGCCGGCGTGTTCGGACCGGCCTTGGCCAGCTTGAGTTTGTCCAGCTGCCCGGTGGCCGGGGTGGCGGACGGGTCGGCCTGGACGGTGACCCGCTGACCGTCCGACGTCGTCTGGCGGACGCCGCCGCGGATCGAGGCGAAGACGTCCGAGACGAAGGACTGCGCGGCCTTCTCGTTCGGCATCTGGCTGTACTTGGCGACCGCTCCGGCCCAGTCGGAGGCGTTGTCCGGGGTCTGGCCGGTCAACTGCTTCTGGTACGACGCCAGCAGGGCGGCGCCGCCGCGGAGGTTGTCCCGCCGGTTGTGGCGCAGGTCGTCGGCGGGGATGCCGGTGAGCTTCGCGGCGGTGAGGAGGGTGTGCAGCTCGGGGTGCTTGGTCGCCGAGGTGAGGTCCGAGGTGCCGGGTATGCCCGAGGCGCCCTTCCGCAGCATCTCCGGCGTGGCGTCGGTGAGGTTCATGAATCCCCACCCGGCGTTGTTGCTGTAGCCGGAGTGGGACTGGAGCCCGGACTCCTGGCGGGCCACGCCGAGGAGCACGGAGACCGGCACGTGGTACTCGGCGGCGGCCGCCTCGAAGTCCGCCTGGGTGGCCGACTGGTGCTGGGCCGGGGCGGACTGACCCGCCAGGGCGGTCGAGGGCAGGAGCGTGAAGGCACCCACGGCCAGAGCTCCGCCGGCGACGACGGCCGGAAGCACGCGCTTCCTAGTTCGCTTGTGCAAGGCATTCCTTCCGATACTGCTTCTACTGCTGTGTGATGCGCAGCACGCACGGCGCGGGACCGGCAGGTGTCCGATCCGTGATCCCCTGCCACGTACGGTCACGCCCGCGGTGTCGGCGCGGCCGACCGGGCGGAGTCCGCCCGGATGCGGGTGCACCGGCGTGGACGGGGGAGGTGCGCACCGGAGTTCTGTTGTGCCCGCCGAACCCGACATCGATGTCATGACGACCCGTCGACGTCGATCGATCAGCGGCATGCCGAGCATTCAATCACACGCTTCGTTGGTACTGACATCGATTCCTCGATGTGGACCGCGAGGCCGCGGCCACCCCGTACGGACCGGGTGTGAGTTCGGTAACTCGCCGGGATTCCCAGCCTTTTGATCCCGGAATCCAGCGCTCCGTCAAGCTACCGGCTGGTCACAACGTTTCACAACATCTCCAGATGTTGTCGTGCCCGGGTGAAGCGGAGGCGTCCGGCGGGTGCCCCGGACGGGACGCCGACAGGACCCCGCCCGGAGGGTCGAGCGGGCGAGCGGATAAGAAGACCGGATGACCCGGATACCGTGCCGGCGGCGCTGATGCCGTCCCTCGATGCCGCCCAGTGGGCGGTGGCCCTGCTCGCGCTCTTCCTCGTCGGGTACTCCAAGACCGGGGTGTCCGGGGCGGGGACGGTGGGGGTCGCGCTGTTCGCGCTCGTGCTGCCGGCGAAGCTGTCGACCGGGGTGCTGCTGCCGCTGCTGCTGGTCGGCGACGTGGTGGCGGTGGCGTCGTACCGGCGGCACGCCGACTGGAGCCGGCTGGTGCGGTTGTTCCCGTGGGTGGTCGTGGGCGTACTGCTGGGGGCGGCGGTGGTGCGCCGGGTGGACGACGCGCGGATGCGGGAGCTGATCGGCGCGCTGCTCCTGCTGATGCTCGCGGTGCACTGGTGGAGCCGGCGCCGCGGCCCGGACGACCGGGTGGTGCACCACCGGGCCGTCGCGGCGGGGGCCGGGGTGCTGGCCGGGTTCGCGACGATGACGGCGAACGCGGCGGGACCGATCATGGCGCTGTACTTCCTGGCCGTCGGGCTGCCGATGCTGGGGTTCCTCGGCACCAGCGCCTGGTTCTTCCTGCTGCTCAACGCCTTCAAGGTGCCGTTCAGTGTCGGCCTCGGCCTGATCACGCCGGACACGCTGGCCTTCGGAGCGCTCACCGCGCCCGCCGTCCTCGCCGGGGCCGCGGCCGGCCGCGCGACGATCAGCCGGATCAGCCCGAAGGTCTTCGAACGCGTCACGGTCGTGCTCACCCTGCTGGCGGCCGTGCGCCTGGTCACGCTCTGACACCCGGGTGGCCTCGCGCCGTACGCGCTGTCCCTCCGCTGACACATGGCCTTCCCCCGTCCGTACTCGTTGTCACGGCAACGGCCGGTCGCACGCCGCACGAGCGGGCGCGTCCGGGACACCAGACGAGAGAAGGCGCGCATGAACGTCAGTGCACACATCGAGGCCGTCTACGCGGAGGTCTGCCGGCGCAACGCCGGCGAGCCCGAGTTCCACCAGGCGGTGGGGGAGGTGCTGCACTCGCTGGCGCCGGCACTTCAGGCGCACCCGGAGTACCTGGAGGCACGGATCGCGGAGCGGGTGTGCGAGCCGGAACGGCAGGTGATCTTCCGGGTGCCGTGGGTGGACGACGAGGGCCGGCCGCAGGTCAACCGGGGCTTCCGGGTGGAGTTCAGCAGCGCCCTCGGGCCGTACAAGGGGGGCTTGCGCTTCCACCCCAGCGTCAACCTGGGCATTGTGAAGTTCCTGGGCTTCGAGCAGATCTTCAAGAACGCGCTCACGGGCCTGGCGATCGGCGGTGGCAAGGGCGGTTCGGACTTCGACCCCAAGGGCCGCTCCGAGGGCGAGATCATGCGCTTCTGCCAGTCGTTCATGACCGAGCTCTACCGTCACCTGGGCGAGCACACCGACGTCCCCGCCGGGGACATCGGCGTCGGCGGGCGGGAGATCGGCTACCTCTTCGGCCAGTACAAGCGGATCACCAACCGCTTCGAGGCCGGCGTCCTGACCGGCAAGGGCATCGGCTGGGGCGGTTCGCAGGCGCGCACCGAGGCCACCGGGTACGGTGCGGTGTTCTTCGCCAAGGAGATGCTGGCGACCCGCGGCGAGGGCTTCGAGGGCCGCAAGGTCGTCGTCTCCGGTTCGGGCAACGTCGCGGTGTACGCGATCGAGAAGGTGCGCTCACTCGGCGGCATGGTGGTGGCCTGCTCCGACTCCTCGGGCTACGTCGTCGACGAGGACGGCATCGACCTGGAGTTGCTGAAGGGCATCAAGGAGGTGCGCCGCGGCCGGCTCTCCTCGTACGCGGAGGCGAAGCCGAAGGCGCGCTGGTCGGAGCGCGGTTCGGTCTTCGAGGTGCCCTGCGACGTGGCCCTGCCGTGCGCGACGCAGAACGAACTGGCCGGGCAGGACGCCGGCACGCTGGTCAAGAACGGGGTCGTGGCCGTCGCCGAGGGCGCGAACATGCCGTGCACGCCCGAGGCGATCGAGACCTTCCGCGAGGCGGGGGTGCTCTTCGGCCCCGGCAAGGCCGCCAACGCCGGCGGTGTGGCCACCTCCGCGCTGGAGATGCAGCAGAACGCCTCCCGTGACGTGTGGACCTTCGCGCAGACCGAGGCCCGGCTCGCCTCGGTCATGCAGTCCGTGCACGCCGAGTGCCGTGCCACCGCCGAGACGTACGGCGGCAGCGGGGACGACTACGTGCTGGGCGCCAACATCGAGGGCTTCCTGCGGGTGGCCGAGGCGATGACCGCGCAGGGCGTCGTCTGACGATGGGCCGGAACACGAAGGCCCGCCGTCGTGGCGGGCCTTCGCGTGCGTGCGGGGCCGGGACTCAGGAGGCGCCCATCTCCCGGGCGAAGGAGCCGGGGTCGGTGTCGTGGCCGCGGACGGCCGGGTGGAAGTGCCACTCGCCCGAGCCGGCCCGGACGAACTCGCCGAGTGCCGCGGCGGTGGAGCCCGCGACCTCGGAGAAGTCGGACGCCGCGAGGTCGGCGTAGCCCTCGACGACCCGCACGCGGGTGCCCGCGACGTCGCCGAAGGTGATCCGGCCGTCGCGCTGCTGGATGGCTATGCCGACGACGACGCGGCCGAACGCCGGGGACAGCCGGTCGAATTCGAGGGTCATGACCTCGTCGTCGCCCAGGCCCTTGCCGTTCTTGCTGTCGCGGTTGAGCGTGATCGTGCCGTCCGGCGAGCGGCTGTCGAAGTGCACGAGGTACGCCGGATCGCCGTGCGGGGACGTGGCGAGGTAGGTGGCGGCGACGATGTCGAGGTCGTGGGCGGGGGTGCCGAGCGGGCTGGGGTCCCATTTGAGGCGGACCTCGACCTTGCTGACGCCCTTGTTGAGGGTGCTCACTGCTGTTCCTCCGTCGGTACGGGTGAATCGGCGGGCGGGGACGCCGAGTTCGAGTCTCCGACGGAACGCCCCCCGTTCACAAGATCACCAGGTCGGGGGCGCGGGCACGGCGGCGAGTTCAGGCCGTCGTCAGAGAAAGTGACGAGTCGTCAGGAGGTGGCCGCGGTCTGCGCGCGGGTCAGGCCGCCGCGAGGGACTGCTCGGCCCAGATGGTCTTTCCGGTGGGGGCGTGGCGGGTGCCCCAGCGGTCGGTGAGCTGGGCGACCAGCAGCAGACCCCGGCCGCCCTCGTCGGACAGCCGGGCCCGCCGCATGTGCGGGGTGGTGCCGCTGCCGTCGGAGACCTCGCAGATCAGGGAGCGGCGGTCGCGGATCAGCCGCAGCTGGATGGGCGGCCCGCCGTACCGGATGGCGTTGGTGACCAGCTCGCTCACGACCAGTTCGGTGGTGAACGCCAGCTCGTCCAGTCCCCACGAGGCCAGCCGTTCGCCCACCCGCTGCCGGGCCTCCGCGACGAAGACGGGGTCGCTCGGCAGGTCCCAGGAGGCGACGTGGTTCGCGTCCAGGGCCCGGGTCCGGGCCACCAGCAGGGCGATGTCGTCGATCCGCCGTTCACCGATCGCCTCGCCGCCGCGCATCGCCGCCAGGACCCGGTCGCACAGGTCCTCCAGGGAACCGGCGGGGGCGGCGAGCGCCCGGCGCAGCTGCTCCAGGCGCTGGTCGACGTCGCGGCCGCGGGAGGTCAGCAGGCCGTTGGTGAACAGGGCGAGCACCCCGCCCTCGGGAACGGTGATCTCGGCGGCCTCGAACGGCAGGCTGCCGAGCCCCAGCGGTGGCCCGGCGGGCAGGTCGACCACGGTCACGGTGCCGTCCAGGAGCGCCAGCAGCGGGGCGGGGTGGCCGGCGCGGGCGAGGGAGCACACCCGGGAGACCGGGTCGTAGACCGCGTACAGGCAGGTGGCGCCCACGTCGCCGGGGATGTCGGCCGTCGCCTCGCGGGCCTCGGCGTTCACCGGGCACTCCTCGGTCTCCCGCTCGTACGCCGCGTGGGTCACGATGTCGTCCAGGTGGGTGAGCAGCTCCTCCGGCGGCAGGTCGATGTCGGCGAGGGTGCGCACGGCCGTCCGCAGCCCGCTCATGGTCGCCGAGGCCCCGATGCCGTGCCCGACGACGTCGCCCACGACCAGGCCCACCCGCGCGCCGGGCAGCGGGATCACGTCGAACCAGTCGCCGCCCGCCTCGCCGCCGGCCGGCAGGTAGCGGGCGGCGGCCTCCACGGCGCTGAGCCGGGGCGGGCCCTGCGGGAGCAGGCTGTGCTGCAGTGCGAGGGCGATGCCGCGCTCGCGGGCGTAGCGCCGGGCGTTGTCCACGTAGACCGCGGCCCGGGTGACCAGGTCGTCGGTGATCGCCAGGTGGCTCGCGCGGAACCGTTCCGGGCTGCCGCCGTGGCGGACCAGGGTGACCGCGCCGAGCGTGGCGCCCCGGGCCCTTACCGGCGCCGCGATGAGCGAGTGCGCCCCGTACTTGCGGACCAGTGCGGCGCGCGGCGGGTCCTGCTCCAGCCACTCGGTGATCTCGGGGTCCGCGAAGGAGCGCATCACGGGCCGGCCGGTGACCATGCACTCGGTGATGGGCGAGGTGACGGGGTGGAGGTGCATGCCGCCGGGCGAGAGCACCGTCTCGGGGACGGACCGGTGCGCCGCCCGGCGCAGCGCGACCGGACCCGACAGCACGGCCGGGGGCTGCTCGCCCCGGAACACCTCGTCCAGCAGGTCGACGCTGACGAAGTCGGCGAGCCGGGGCACGATGACCTCCGCCAGCTCCTGCGCCGTGCCCTGCACCTCCAGGCTCGCCCCGATCCGGGTCCTGGCCTCGGCGAGCAGCGCCAGCAGTTCCCGGGACTCGGTCTCCTGGGTGTGGTCGAAGGCGACCAGGCCCACCGCGCGCACCCGTCCGCCGACGTCCTTCAGCGGGTAGATGTCCACACCCCACACGTGCGCCTTGGTCTCGCCGGGCACCCGCGACGCGTAGTGCTCCATGTAGTCGGCCACGCCGGTCGCGGCCACCTTCCGGATGCGCTGCTCGTTCTCCTCGAAGGCCGGACCGTGCAGGAACTCGGTCAGCCGCAGCCCGCGCAGCTCCGCCTCGGCACGGCCGGTGGCCCGTTCCAGGCCCTGGTTGACGCGCAGCACCCGGGCGTCGTTGTCGAAGACCATCAGGGCGTCGGGGTTCTGCTCGAACATCCACCGCATGAGGGTGGCGTCCGCGTACGGGCCGAGGTCCGGGGGTGCCTGCTCCGGCTCGTCCTCGGGCAGGGCCAGGAACAGGAAGCCCGCCCAGTGCTCGCCGTCCAGCAGCGGCACGACGCGGGCCCGGCCGTCCGCGGGCAGAGCGGTACCCCCGCCGACGAGATCGTCCAGAGGTGCGCCGACCGCCTCCCGCGGTGTGTATCCGAACAGGCGCTGGGCCCCGGCGCTCCAGGACGTCACGCGGCCGTCGACGTCCGTCACGGCGATGGCGGCCGACGCGTCGAGGCGCGAGCCCGCCGGTCCGGGGGGAAGCGGGCCCGCCGGCGTACCGGGTCTGTCCATGGCGTATACCTGGCCCTCTGCCGCATAAGCGGGCACTGTCCACCATTGCCCGTGGGCGGTGCGATGGCAAGGCGAGCGGAACGATCTTCGTCCCCGAGGCAACCGAACAGGTGCCCCACCCGGTTGGGCGGGTGTGAGGCCGGAATCAGGGACAGGAATGCGATGGCGAGGACAGCACGGTGAGGGACGCGGGGCCGGACTTCGAGGAGTTCGTCACCGCGCGCGGGCCGAGGCTGCTCCGGGTCGCCTGGCTGCTGACGGGGGACGCGCACCTCGCGGAGGACCTGCTGCAGACGGTGCTGGCGAAGGTCTGGCCCAAATGGCGCGGGATAGCCGGCGAGAACCCCGAGGCGTACGTGCGCAAGGCGCTGGTCAACACGCATTCGTCGTGGTGGCAGCGGCGCTGGCGGGGCGAGGTGCCGCACGGCGAGGTGCCGGCCGGGGCGTCGGTGAGGGACGCTTTCGCCTCCGTCGACCTGGAGCAGTCGCTGGCGGCGGTCGTACGGCGGCTGCCGCCGCGGCAGCGGGCCGTGGTGGTCCTGCGCTACTTCGAGGACCTGAGCGTGGAGGAGACCGCCGCGGTGCTGGGCTGCCGGCCCGGCACGGTCAAGAGCCAGGCGGCCAAGGCGCTGAGCATGCTGCGCACGGAACTGGCGGCGGTGCCCGGCCTGAGGGAAGGGGGTGAGCGGCATGCGCAACGGGACTTCGCGTGATCGCGAGCAGGAACCGGGCGGCGAGGACGAGTGGGAGCTGAGTGTGCTCCTGGAGCGGACCGTGCCGCAGCCCCTCGCCCCCACCGACCGGATGGCCCAGGTCAGGCGCCGGGTCCAGCGGCGCAGGCGGCGCCGGATGGCGGCGCTGTCCACGGCCGCGGTGGCGGCCGTCGGCGTCGGGGTGCTCACGGTGACGGGCCTGACCGGGAGCGGTGCCGGCCCGCACCGGCAGACGGTCGCGACGCCCGCCGCCGCGGGGACCGCGACGTCCACGTCCGCGGCCACGCTCCCGCCCACGTCCTCATCGATGCCGTCGGCCGGCACCGGCACCGGCGAGGACGCGTACACGACCGTCCGGCTCACGGACCTGTACGGGCTGACGCTCCGGCTGCCGCGCGGCTGGAAGGGCTTCACCACCCTCGACAAGGACGCGATGATGATCGGCTTCGTGTCGCAGCAGCCCATGCAGCAGCAGTCCTCCTGCAAGACCACCCTCGACCTGGGGTACTCGGCCTGCCCGCCGGTCGGGAAATTGGGCAAGGGCGCGGCGCTCATCTACGTGCACAAGCTGATGTACACGAAGGAGGACGGCAAGACCGGCTTCGACGTCCTGGAACCGAGCGCGCCCAGCAAGGGCTGCCAGGTCCTCGACGGCGACGCCGAGATGCAGGCGTGGGGCGGAATCCCCACGAAGAAGGACCGGCCGCTGATGCTCAACGTCAGCGTCTGCCTGCGCGAGCCGTCGCAGGACACCATCACGGCGGTCCGCGTGGCCTTCGAGACCGCGCGGTTCCCGCAGGGCTGATCGCCTCGGCCGTCCGGCCCTTCACTCCCCCCACCTCGTTCACCCCGAAAGGCCTTGCCATGCCCAACCGCGTGCCGCGCGGCGGTGCCCGCTCCGCGATATCCCTGCTCGCCGCTGTCGCGGCCGTCGCCGCCGGAGCGGGACTGCTCGCCGGCTGCGGGACGCCGACCACCGCGGTCTCGCCGGCCGCGCTGCCCGTCGCGGCCTCCGCCAAGCCCGACGCGCCGTCCGCGAGCCCGACGCCCACGCCGGTCGACACCACCCTGCCGGGTCTCGGCCCGCGCACCCTGGCGGCCCTCCCGGCCGGCGCCCGCCAGGTCGTCGTGGTGACCGGCGCTGGCAAGAACTCCTCCGTCTCCCATGTCGTGGTCCACGAACGCCGGGCCGACGGCAGCTGGAGCGACGGCCCCACCTGGTCCGGCCACAACGCCCGCGACGGCTGGACCACCCACCACCGCGTCGGCGACCTGCGCTCCCCCGCGGGCGTCTACGGACTCACCGACGCGGGCGGCCTGCTCCCCGACCCGGGCAGCAGGCTGCCCTACGACCACTCGACGGGCTTCTTCATCTCCGGCACCGGCTTCAAGGGCGAGTCGCTGGCCGGTTCGTTCGACTACGTGGTCGCCATCAACTACAACCGGCAGCCCGGCACCACACCCCGCGACTGGACCCGCCCCCTGGGCGCCTCCCGCGGCGGCGGCATCTGGTTCCACGTCGACCACGGCGGCCCGACCCAGGCCTGTGTGAGCCTGCCCCGTCCCGACATGCGCGAACTGCTGCGCACCCTGGACCCGGCCCTGCACCCCGTCGTCGTCATGGGCGACACCGGCTGGCTCAGCCGCTGAGCCGCGCCGCGTGCCCGGCCTCGTCCTCCCGGACGGGGCTCGGGCCGGACGTCCGCACGTCCCACCGCGTGTCCGGGGCCGGCTCCCTGCCCAGCGTCCCCGCCGCCAGCGCCGCCTCGATCCGGGCCCGCACCTCCGCCTCGTCCGCCGGCTCCGCCGCGAACAGCACCCGCAGCCGCACGCCCCCGTCCTCCCCGGGCGACACCGCCGTGTGATGCGCCGCCAGCGGGCACGGCCCCTCGTGCTCCCAGTCACCGCACAACGCCACGGTGATCGCGCCCCCGGGCGCCCTCTCGTCCCCACCGGGCCCCAGAACCACGACCGCCTCATGGGCGAATGCCTTGCGCACGGGCCCAGTATGGGCCGCGGGCGTCCCCCGCGTCGGAGCGCCCCGGCATCTGCCCCTCCCCGCAAGTGCCTTCCCGGTGCTACGGTTGAAACGAGCACGGCTGTGCGCCCCTTGGTGGCGCCGGTGCTTCTCCCGTAGGACCGCCCCACCGCGTGACCGCCTGTCGACGGCGTCCGCGTACGCGTTCCCGCTCGCGTTCTCTCCGGGCCGACCGGCCCCTTCTGCTTCCGCGCCTGTCGCGGCGGTTCATGCCGCCGTGTGCGCGATCCCTTCCACGTGAGGAATCCACATGACCACATCCATCACCACCCCATCTCCCCGGGCTTCCGCGGCGGCTCCGTCCGACGGCGAACGGCAGACCCCCGTCGCCGGGGTCCTCGACATCGACGGGGGGCGGGGGTTCCTGCGCGTCGGCGGCTACGCGCAGGGGCCGCACGACCTGGCCGTGCCGCCGGAGCGGATCAGGCGGTACGGGCTGCGCAAGGGCGACGCCGTCGAGGGGGCCGCCGCCGGGAGCGGGCGGGGGCGGGCGCTCGTGCGGGTCGACCGGGTCGGCGGGCTGCCGGCCGAGGCGGCGCGCGGGCGGCGGCACTTCGCGGACCTGACGCCGCTGCACCCCTCGGAGCGGCTGCGCCTGGAGTCGCCCAAGGGCGGCCTGGCGACACGGGTCCTGGACCTGCTGGCGCCCGTCGGCAAGGGGCAGCGCGGGCTGATCGTGGCGCCGCCGAAGACGGGGAAGACCATGCTGCTGCGCGCCGTCGCGGACGCGGTCGCCGACAACCACCCGGAGTGCCACCTGATGGTGGTGCTGCTGGACGAGCGGCCCGAGGAGGTCACCGAGACGCGGCGGTCGGTGCGGGGCGAGGTGATCGCCTCGACCTTCGACCGCACTCCTCGGCAGCACATCGCGGTGGCGGAGCTGGCGGTCGAGCGGGCCAAGCGGCTGGTCGAGAGCGGCCGGGACGTCGTGGTCCTGCTGGATTCGGTGACCCGGCTGTGCCGGGCGCACAACAACGCCGCGTCGTCGGGCGGCCGGACCCTGAGCGGTGGCGTGGACGCCGCCGCGCTGACCGGTCCCAAGCGGCTGTTCGGGGCGGCGCGGGCGGCCGAGGAAGGGGGCTCGCTGACGATCCTGGCGACGGCGCTGGTCGAGACCGGATCGCGGGCGGACGACTACTTCTTCGAGGAGCTGAAGGGCACCGGCAACATGGAGCTGCGTCTGGACCGCGCCCTGGCCGACCGGCGGGTCTTCCCGGCGGTCGACGTCCACCCCTCCGGGACCCGGCGCGAGGAACTGCTCCTCTCCCCGGCCGAGTTGGCCGCCTCCCACGGGCTGCGGCGCGCGTTGCGCGGCGGCACCGGTTCCTTCGAGACGCTCCTCGCACGGCTGCGGGAGACGCCCGACAACGCCGCGTTCCTGCGGCAGATCCGCGGCACGGTGCCGGCGGCCTGACGGCGGCGCATCATGGTGCGGTGACCGAACCCCGACGTGTGGAAGCGCGGCGCGCCGCCGGGACGCGGACGGCGCCGCCGGGCCTCGTCTGGTACGCCTCGTACGGCTCCAACACCCACATGACACGCCTGAACAGCTATCTGGCGGGCGGTTCCCCGCCCGGGGGCGGCCGGGAGTACCCGGGCTGCCGGGACGCGCGGCCGCCGTTGCGGTCGCTGCCGCTGGAGCTGCCGGGGCGGCTGTACTTCGCGACGCGGTCGCCCGTGTGGTCGGGCGGCCGGGCCTTCTACGACGACGGCGCGCCGGACGGCGTGGTCCGGGCGCGGGCCCATCTGGTGTCGGCCGGTCAGTTCGCCGACATCGCGGCGCAGGAGATGTACCGCGCGCCGGGACGGGACCTGGACCTGGCGCCGGTGCTGGAGACCGGCCGGGCACACCTCGGCGACGGACGGTACGAGACGCTGCTGTACCCGGGTGAGGTGGACGGGCACCCGGTGCTCACGTTCACCGCGCCCTGGTCGCGGCGGGACGTCGCGCCCGTGCGGCCGTCGGGACCCTATCTGCGGCACATCGCCGAGGGGCTCTTCGAGTCCGGGGCGTGGGACCTGCCCGGGATCGCGGTCTACCTCGCGGAATGCACGGGCGGCGCATGGACGGCCGGGGAGATCGAGGCGCTGCTGCGACGGTGACGAGGGGCGGGGCAGGGCGGGGCCGATGGATTCCGCCGGCGCGCACGGTCCTAACCGGTGAACGCCCGCCGCAGGAGGTCGCCCATGGTCCAGCCCGTGCCCAGGTCCGACGACGGACCGCCCGTCCTCGTGCTGCCCGCGACGGTGGCCCGGGAGGCGGTCCCGGGCCTGTGCGAGCAGTTGCGGTGCCTGCTCGCGGTACCTGCGGGCACCGCCGCGGCCGCCGGGCCCGCCACGGTGATCTGCGACGTGAGCGGCCTCACCGCCGACCCGGACATGGCGCTGATCGACGCGCTGGCCCGGCTGCAGCTCACCGCCCGCCGTCAGGGCGCCCGTGTCGTCCTGCGCGGTGCCGGGCGCCCGTTGCGGCAGCTGATCGCCCTGGTGGGGCTCGCCGGGACGCTAGGGCCGGCCGGCCTCCAGATGCGCGGGCAGACCGAAGAGCGGGAAGAGCCGCTGGGTGTCGAGGAAGGAGTTGAGCCCGGTGATACGGCCCTGTGAGATCTCGAGGACCTGCAGGGCCCACGGCTCGTGCCCGCCGTCCGCGCTCGGCCGGTACTGGGCGAAGCCGGGCATGCCGTTGGCCGCGACGGGCAGCAGCCGCGAGCCGCGGCAGCCGATGCCGTGCCCGGCCATCCAGGCCCTGATCTCCGCCGGACCGAGCAGCCACAGCTCGTAGGGCGGCATGGACAGCGTGGCGTCCTCGTGCAGCAGCGAGGTCAGGGCGTCCAGGTCGTAGGACTCGAAGGCGGCCACATAACGGGCGAGCAGCGCGCGCTGCTCCTCGTCGAGGGGTGCGGCCGGGTCGCCCGCGGCGGGCGCGGCCGTGGCGAGGGTGGCGCGGGCGCGCTGGAGGGCGCTGTTGACGGAGGCGACGGTGGTGTCGAGCAGTTCGGCGACCTCGGCGGCCTTCCAGGCCAGCACCTCGCGCAGGATGAGCACGGCCCGCTGCCGCGGGGCGAGGTGCTGCAGCGCGGCGACGAAGGCCAGCCGTACGGACTCGCGCCGGTCGGCGAGGTCGGCCGGGTCGCCGTTCTCCGGCAGGACGCGCCCGTCGGGGGCCGGCGAGATCCAGGCGGCGTCCGGGAGCGCGCCGGGCAGCGGCCCCTCGGCGCTGCCGGGGGAGGCCAGGTCCATCGGCCGGGCCCGGCGCCCGGTGCCGCCGAGGGCGTCCAGGCACACGTTGGTGGCGATGCGGTACAGCCACGACCGCAGACTGGAGCGGCCCTCGAAGCGGTCGTACGCGCGCCAGGCCCGGACCATCGTCTCCTGGACGGCGTCCTCGGCCTCGAAGAGGGAGCCGAGCATGCGGTAGCAGTAGCCGGTCAGCTCGGTGCGGTGGCGCTCCAGCTCCGTCGCCACGTCCGGTGGTGCAGCAAGGTCGCTCATGGGGCTTCTCCGCCTTCCGTCGGTCCGGGAACGCCCACGAGTCCACTTCAGCACACCCCACTGACAGTGGTCCCCGGCTTCGCGGATCCCGCCCCCGACCCGCCCGATCCGGCCCCGTCCCGCCGTGGCCGGCCCCGTCCCGCCGTGGCCCGCTCAGCCCGCGGCGGCGTCCGGGACATCGGGGACGTCGGGGAGTTCCTGCTCCGCCCAGATGAGCTTGCCGTCGCCGGTGTAGCGGGTGCCCCAGCGCCGGGTGAGCTGGGCGACCAGGAACAGGCCGCGGCCGGACTCGTCGGTGGTGCGGGCGTGGCGCAGCCGCGGCACGGTGTTGCTGCCGTCGTAGACCTCGCAGATCAGCACCGCGTGCCGGATGAGCCGCAGGCGGACCGGCCCGGACGCGTGCCGGATGGCGTTGGTGACCAGTTCGCTCACCACCAGTTCGGTGGTCGGCGCCGCCTCCCCCAGCCCCCAGGCGGCGAGCTGACGGACCGCCAGTCCGCGGGCGCAGCTGACCACTTCGGGGTCGCAGGGCAGGTCCCAGGTGGCCACCTGGTCGGGCCCGAGGGTCAGCGTACGGGCGAGGAGCAGGGCGACGTCGTCCTCGGGCGGACCGGTGAGCAGCGAGCCGGTGATGGACGCGCACAGGTCCTCCAGCGGCAGTCCTGGCCGGTCGAGGGCGTGGGCGAGCTTGTCGAGGCCGATGTCGGGGTCCTCGCCGAAGGCCTTGAAGAGCCCGTTGGTGTACAGCGCGAGGACGGTGCCCTCCGGCAGGCTCAGCTCCGCCGACTCGAAGGGCATCGCGCCCAGGCCCAGGGGCGGCCCGGGGGGCAGTTCGGGGAAGGTGACCGTGCCGTCGGGCGTCATCATCGCCGGCGGCGGGTGGCCGGCGCGGGCCGCCGTCAGCCGGGCGGTCACCGGGTCGTAGACGGCGTACAGGCAGGTCGCGCCGAGCACGGCGGTGGCCACCGCGTCGTCGCTGTCCTGCTCGGTGAGCCGGATGACCAGGTCGTCCAGGTGGGCCAGGAGCTCCTCGGGCGGCAGGTCCATGTCGGCGAGGGTGTGCACGGCCGTGCGCAGCCGCCCCATGGTCGCCGCGGCGGTGAGGCCGTGCCCGACCACGTCCCCCACGACGAGCGCCACCCGCGCCCCGGAGAGCGGGATGACGTCGAACCAGTCACCCCCGACGCCGTCCTGGACGTCGGTGGGCAGATAGCGGGAGGCGACCTCCACGGCGGTGCCGCCGGTGAGCGTGTGGGGCAGCAGACTGCGCTGCAGCGCGAGGGCGGCCTCGTGTTCGCGGGTCCAGCGGCGGGCGTTGTCCACGCACACCGATGCGCGCGCCGCCAGTTCCTCGGCCAGCAGCAGGTCGTCCCGCTCGAAGGGGTCGGGCCGCCCGGCGCGGAAGAAGGCGACCACGCCCAGGACGTTGCCGCGCGCCCGCAGCGGCACCCACATCGCCGTGCCCATCCCGTACTCGCGGATCTTGGCGAGCCGGGCCGCGTCCGCGGTCAGCCAGGTCGCGCGGTCCACGTCGAAGTCGCGGCGCAGCAGGGACCGGGACTCGGTCATGCAGCGCACGTACGGCGAGTCCTCCGGCGCCCGGATCGGCTCCCCGATCCGGGCCACGGCCTCCGGGACGCCCTTGCGCACCGAGCTCAGCCCGGCGCGGCGCAGGGCGGTGGCCCGCAGCGAGCGGCCGCGCGGCGGCTCGTCGCCGCGCAGTACGCCCTCCAGCAGGTCGACGGTGACGAAGTCGGCGAGCCGGGGCACCGCCACGTCGGCCAGTTCCTGCGCGGTCTGGCGGATGTCGAGGGTGGTGCCGACGCAGGCACCCGCCAGATTGAGCAGGGCGAGGCGCTCGCGGGCCTTCCAGCGGCCGGTGACGTCCATGGCCATGTAGCAGACGCCCATCACGCGGCCGTCGGCGTCCTCCAGGCGGAAGAAGGAGGTCGAGTACGCGTGCTCCTGGTGGGGCGCGGCCAGGGTCCAGCCCCGGTACTCGAAGTCGATCACCGGCCGGCCGGTGTCCAGCACGTTCCGCATGACCTTCTCGAGGGCCGCGGTGTCGATGCCGGGCAGGGCGTCCTCCATGCGGCCGCCGATGCGCTGCTCGCCGGGGACGCCGCTGAAGCGCTCCAGCGTCTCGTTCATCCACACGTAGCGCAGTTCCGGGGTGAGGACGGCCATGCCGAGCGGCGAGCGGGTCAGGAAGGCCTCCAGGACGGTGCCGCTGACCGCCCACGAGGGGCTGCGGGCCAGGTCGATGCCGGACAGCAGCCAGCGTTCGCGGCCGTCGGAGTCGGACAGCGCGGAGACCCGTACGCCCAGTTCCAGCCGCCGTCCGTCGCGGTGGCGGGCGGCCACCAGACCGCCCCAGGCGTCGCGGATCCGGCACTGGTCGGCGATCTCCGTGGCACCGTCGGCGTGCTGCGGGGAAGCGAGCAGCGTCTCGGCCGGGCGGCCCATCACCTCGGCCGCGGACCAGCCCAGCAGGCGTTCCGCCGCGGGCGTCCAGGCGACCACCGTGCCGTCGGCGTCGATCACCATGGACGCGGCGAACCCCATGTCGAACGGCGCCATCGCCGGGTCCGGCGCACCTTCCTTCGGGGTGACCATCACGGTGCCCCATTTCTGCGGGAACGTGACTTTCATGCTAGGTCTTCGCGGCGGGCGGGGCCTGCCGGGGGCGCCCCCGGCAGGCCCCGGACCCGGGCGGCGCGAGCCGGTGCGCCGCGGCGAGCGTACGCAGGGGTGGTCGGGGAGCGGAGACCGGGCGGGCGGGGTGACGTAGGCCGAGTGGTCGCCGTGCCCGTCGCTCACCCGGACGACGTAATGATCACGCATGGCGTTGACGGCCGCCGTGCAGCGCCAGGGGTTCGCATCCCACTGATTCCAGCCGGGCGCAAGTCCCCATCACTCTTACGGATGAAGCAGGTGGACGCCCGCGTGGCGCGCCCGGCGGCGGCGCGGACGCGTGGGATGGGCGGCGTCGGCCTGATCCTTGCGTCCGCGCGCGGGGGCGGGGCGGCCTTCGGCGGCCGGCTCGCCGCGACCGGATCTTCGGGCCCGCGGGTCCCTGGGCCGGTGCCGCCGGGCCGCGGCCGGCTGCCCGGGCGGCTCCCTCGCGGCCCGTCGCCCGTCCACCGGGCCGCCGTCGCCGCAGGCACGCGACCTGCGGAAGTACAGGTCACGGGGGGATTGCGGCCGCCCACCGGGCGCGCCCGGGCCGCCCGCGCCGGTCCGGCCCCGGGTTCCTTCCGGCCGGTACGGCGGCGCCGCCGGATCCCTCGCCCGGCGGGGCCGGTGGCCGGGTGTGGCGTGATCGCTGCGGAGGGTTTGCGTACGCGCTTCCGAGCCGGTATCGATACGTCAACCGGCATGTGTCATAGGCATCATGACGGGGCATCGGCCACGATCGGAAGTGGCTATGCTACTTGCGGCTCAGCGTGTTGTAGCAATTACGCCTGGTCACGGCACTTGTGGTGATGTGTCCGGCGCTTGCGCACCGCCTATGCCGAATCCGTGCTCGTGCTCGTGCTGTCGTCCCTGTCAAGCGATCACCTGAGGATGCTGATGGTTCGTGCTGGATCGTCCCCCGGAGACCGCCGGCCTGCCGCCACGTCCGCGTGGTTATTGCCGGCCGTCATAGTCGCGGCGGTCACGGCCGTCGCCGTATGGACCGTCCCGGCGGGGGCGAGGGAGGCGGTCTTCTGGTGCGGTGTGACCGCCACCGTCGCCGTCGCCGTGCTGGCGGTCGAAGTCGCCCGCCGTGGAGCCCTCAATGAGGAGCTGCGCGAGCAAGCCGCGCGGCAGTACGCCGAATTGCAGTACCGGCTCTCCCAGCAGGAGGCCGAGACACTGCGGCTGGCCCGCGAGCAGGTGCCCGCGGCGATGGCCCGCCTGCAGCGCGGCGACTTCATGGAGGACGTGCTCAAGGACATCGAGACCCGGCCCGAGGGTCTCACCCCCGAATTCCTGGGCGCGCACCAGGCGCTGATCCGCGCCACGCTCGGAGCGGTCTCCGCGGAGGAGGACATCCGCGAGTCCTCGCAGCGCGCGTTCGTCAACATCGCCCGCCGCGTGCAGGCCATCGTCCACCAGCAGGCCAGCGACCTGCGGAACATGGAGGACCGGCACGGGCAGAGCCCCGAGGTCTTCGGCGACCTGCTCAAGCTCGACCACGGCACCGCGCTGATCGGCCGTCTCGCGGACAGCATCGCGGTCCTCGGCGGTGCCCGTCCCGGCCGCCAGTGGAGCAAGGCCGTACCGCTGTTCAGCGTGCTGCGCGGAGCCATGTCGCGGATCATCGACTACCAGCGCGTCGAGCTGCACTCGGTCTCCGAGGTGGCGATCATCGGCCCCGCCGTGGAACCGCTGATCCACGCGGCCGCGGAGCTGCTGGACAACGCCACCCGCTACTCCCCGCCCCAGACCCGGGTGCACGTGACCGCGGTCGAGGTGCAGTCCGGTATCGCGATCGAGATCGAGGACGGCGGCGTCAGCCTCAGTGAGGAGGCCCGGCAGCGGGCCGAGCAGATGCTCGCCGAGGCCCAGGCGGGCATCGACCTCAACGGCCTGGGCGAGACCCCGCGGCTCGGCCTCGCGGTCGTCGGCCGGCTCTCGAAGGCGTACGGCTTCCAGGTCTCCCTGCGGACGTCGGCGTACGGCGGTGTCCGCGCGGTGCTGGTGGTACCGCAGGACCTGATCACGACGATGACCAACGCGACGGGGCTGGCCCACGGCATCGGTGCCGCGTCCGGTCCGCGTCCGGTGCCGGCCCCACGCCCCGGGAGTTCGAGGACCGTTCCGGAGACCCGCCCGGCCACCGGTCCCCGCCGGTCGGAGACGGTCGAGACCGGAACCGTGTCGGCCGAGATGGCGGACGAGATCCCCGTGGTGCACGAGCGCACCGTGAACGGACTGCCGCAACGCCGTCGGCGTGCAACTCCCCCGGCTCCGGGCGCTCGCACAGGGTCCGAGTCCTCCGCCGGTTCCGTCACCGCTTCCCATGCCAAGCCGTCGGCCGATGAGCCGGTGCAGCCGGGCATGTGGCTGGCCGCCTTCCAGAGCGGCGTGTCCGGCGAGACGCCGCCTGCCGCTCCCGTCAAGAGTGACGAGTCGTTAGATAAGGGTGAGTAGCCGTGATTCAGCAGCGGGCCAACATGGACTGGATGCTCAAGGACCTGGCGACCAGCGTTCCGCAGACCCGCCATGTGGTGGTTCTCTCGGCGGACGGCTTGCGCATGGCCCAGTGGGGGGCGGACACGGACACGGCCGACCGGCTCGCCGCCGCCTGCGCGGGACTGCAGAGCCTGGCGGCGGCCGTCGCCACGGAGTTCCCGCACGGTGACGGGCGCATGCGCCTGGTCGTCATCGAGATGTCGGGCGGCTTCTTCTACCTGATGGCGGCCGGGGCGGGGGCGTATCTCGCGGTGCTGGCGGACGAGGGCGTCGACGCGGGGCTGATGGGGCAGCGCATGCGTGACCTCGTCGCCCGCATCGGCGAGCACCTCAGCAGCCCTCCGCGTAGTGACGGGCAGGCAGGATGAGCGAAGCGGACCAGGGATGGGAGGAAGGAAGTCCCGAGCGGCTCTACGTGATCACCCGGGGCCGCAGCGGGACGTCCGGCGGTTCCGCCCTCGACCTGGTCACGCTCGTCCGGTCGCGGACCGGGCCACCACCGGGGATGCCCCCCGAGCAGGCGGCGATCGTGCGGCTGTGCAGCTCGCCGCTCTCGGTCGCGGAGATCTCCGCCTACCTGGGCCTGCCGGTGAGTGTGGTCACGGTGCTCCTGCTCGACCTCCTGGCCGAGAAGCGGGTCGAGGCGCGTTCGCCGATCCCCCCCGCGCAACTTCCCGATGTCGCTCTTATCGAGGCGGTGATACATGGACTTGAGAAGCTCTGACCCGCAGGTGGTCCCGGGACCGCGAAGCGAGGACGTACTCCCGGAATCCGCCGCCGCCGCGGTCAAGATAGTGATCGTCGGGGGCTTCGGGGTCGGCAAGACGACCCTGGTCGGCTCGGTCAGCGAGATCCGTCCGCTGACCACCGAGGAGACCATGACCCAGGCGGGTGTCGGCGTGGACGACATCGCCGGGGTCGAACGCAAGACGGCGACCACCGTCGCGATGGACTTCGGCCGGATCAGCATCAACCGGGAACTGGTGCTCTACCTCTTCGGCACACCGGGCCAGCAGCGTTTCTGGTTCCTGTGGAACGGCCTGTTCGAGGGGGCACTGGGCGCGGTGGTGCTGGTGGACACCCGCCGGCTGGAGGTCAGCTTCGACGTGATCGGGCGGCTGGAGGAGCGCGGAGTGCCCTTCGTCGTCGCGATCAACACGTTCCCCGAGGCGCCCCGCCATCCGGTCGACGACCTGCGGGCCGCGCTCGACCTGCCCGCGCACGTACCGATCGTCGACTGCGACGCCCGCAAGCGGGAGTCCAGCCGCGATGTCCTGATGACCTTGATGCGATACCTGCACTCCCTTGCCGTCACCACAGGGGCATCGTGACCGCTCGACACCCGGAATGCCCGGCCTCCGCTTCTGCCGCAGCCGGCCTTCCCGACCCGCGCGCCGAGGCGCTCGTGGTGGTGGGTTCTCACGGAATGGCTGAGGCGCCAGGGGATCGTCTCATTCTGTGACCCGCGCACGGCGGGCGCACGGGCGAATGCGCCCGTGCGCCCGCCGTGCGCTTGTCCGTGCTCGGTGCGTCCATGTCCCCTGGTCGTGACCGGCTCATGCGCCCGGCGCACAGGAAGCGCACGCCCCGCGCAAGGAGGGGGTGCGCCAACTGCCGTTCGCATGGCGAGATTTCGCGCCTTGACGGGGTGGCGATATGCCGGGGTAATGGTCGCTGAAACTGATCCACTCGTACTCCGCTCGGCCACGTGCCGTGCGGATTTTCGTGGTGGTCAGTGCGCGGACAACTGAGAGGTGATCGTCAGTGGGGCCTGACCTGGTAGTTCCACCGATCTACTCTCCCCTCAAGCCGGCGATCCACCCGCACCACGCGGCGATCGACGCACGGGCGGCGGCCTGGGCGGAGCAGTTCCGGATCGGCTCCGACGAACTGCGCGGCCGGCTGGTGAAACACGACATCGGGACCTTCGCCGCACGCGTCCTGCCCGAGGGCAGGGAGGAAGTCGTGGCCATCGCCGCGGACTTCATCATCTGGCTCTTCGGCGTGGACGACGGCTACTGCGAGGAGGGCGAACTCGGCACCCGTCCCGGCGAACTCATGGGAGCGCTCTCCCGGCTGCTCCGCATCGCCCAGAACCCCGAAGTCCCCATGCTGGCGGAGGACCCGCTGGCACAGGGGCTGCGCGACCTCCGGTACCGGATGGACCTGTACGGCACGCCGGGGCAGGTCGCCCGCTGGATCGACGCCCTGCGGGAGTACTTCTCCTCGGTCGTCTGGGAGGCGTCGTTCCGGAGCGCGGGAACCGTGCCCGACCTCAACGACTACACCCTGATGCGGATCTACGACGGCGCAACGTCCGTCATGATGCCGCTCCTGGAAATGGGGCAGGGCTACGAACTCCAGCCGCACGAGCGTGACCTCACGGCCGTACGGGCGGCGGCGGAGATGGCGTACTTCATCATCTGCTGGGACAACGACGTCTTCTCGCACCACAAGGAGGCGCGGGCCGGCGGCTTCTACCTCAACGCCGTCCGCGTGCTGGAAGTCGAGCACGACATCCCGCGGGACCAGGCGTTGGGCATGGCCATCGCCCAGCGCGACCGCGTGATGAATCTCTTCCTGCGCACCTCCGAGTACCTCCAGACCTACGGCAGCCCGCAACTGCGCCAATTCCTCGACAGCCTGGGTCACTTCATCCGGGGGGCCGAGGACTGGGGTGTCAGCTCGATCCGTTACACCACACCCGATGATCCGGCGAACCTCCCCTCGACCTTCCGTGACACCCCGAGCGACGACAGCCCGGAGCCCCTGGACATCCCCGCGATCTCCTGGTGGTGGGACGTGCTGCCGGACCAGGACGAGTCCCGTCCGTCACAGGGAGTCGCACAGACATCCCTCGACTCCTTCCTACACCCGATTGCACAGCGCACGGCGTAGGTTCCACAAGAGAAGAGGAGTTCTCGGGGTGAACGCCGAATTGCGCTCTGTCCCGCGCGCCCCGGGGCGACACCGAGGGCGATAGCACAGAAGCTTGTGGCCCGCCGGGTGTCCGTCAGGCCCTCTTAGGATCTGCGCATGGAGCTGACATTCGTGGATGTACGGCCCGGTGATCCGGACATGACGGCAGAAGTGGGTCCACTCATACGGACGTTGAGGCCCGCTCTGACCGCCGACGGTTTCGCCGCCTTCGCCGGTGAGGCGCATACGCAGGGGCTGGTCTTCACCGCCGCACGCGACAACCTGGGGCGGTACCTCGCCGTCGCGACGCACCGTGTGCTCGCCACCAGCCGGGGCCGCACTCTCTTCGTGGACGACCTGGTGACCGCCCTCGACGCGCGCCGGGCCGGCGTGGGCGCCCGGCTGCTGGAGGAACTGGAGATCAGAGCCCGGAAGGTGGGCTGCGAACGCGTCGAGCTGGACTCGGGCGTGACCAACCACGGTGCGCACCGCTTCTACCACACGTGCCGGATGGCGATCACGGCCCTCCACTTCGCCCGCGACCTGTCCTGAACGTGCCCCGGGCCGTCCCGTGCGCCACGGGACGGCCCCGGGCGCCCCGGCGGGCCGATACGGTGGCGCGAGGAGTCGGCCGGCGAGCGCGGGGCCGGGAGGCGATGATGGCGCAGCAGGCGCGCGCGGTGCAGACCCGTCGCAGGATCGTGGAGGCGGCGGCCGGGGTCTTCGACGAGTACGGCTACGAGCGGGCCGCGGTCTCGGAGATCCTGCGGCGCGCGGAGGTCACCAAGGGCGCGCTGTACTTCCACTTCACGTCGAAGGAAGCGCTGGCACAGGCGGTCATGGACGAGCAGACCGCGCCTGCGGTGCCGCCGGTCCGGGACTCACCGCTGCAGACCCTCATCGACGTCACGCAGCACCTGGCGTACCTGCTGCGCACGGACTCCCTCGTGCGGGCCGGCGCCCGGCTGGCCGTCGAGGGCGTCTTCTACGGCGGTCCGCACCCGTGGGGGGAGTGGGTGGTGATCGCCGGCGGCCTGCTGGCGGAGGCCAAGGAACGCGGCGAGGTGCTGCCGCACGTGGTTCCCGAGGAGAGCGCGGAGGTCGTCGTCGCGGCCTTCACCGGGGTGCAGCTGGTCTCCGAGGCGAGCACCGGGCGGGCCGATCTCGCCGAGCGCGTGGCCCGGATGTGGCAGCACTTCCTGCCCTCGATCGCGCCGCCCGCCACGGTCGGCCGGATGCGCGCCGAGGGCGGCGCCGACCGGGCCGGGCCGGGCTGAGAGCGCGGGGCGGCCGCGCGTCCGCGCCGGGTCAGGCGCGGGCCTCCAGGAGCCAGCCGCGGGTGCGGTCCGGGGCCTGGGGGGCGACGGCCTCGATGGAGGCCTTGAGGTCGGCGAGGGTCTGGCCGGCCAGTTCCCGGCGCCAGGCGAGGTCCGCGCGGGACATGGTCTGGTGCACCAGGCACGGCTGGCGGAAGTCGTCACCGAGCATCCGGCCGTGGCCGGGGGTCCGCTTGCGGATGTCGGTGCACTGGAAGGCCGGGTCGCGCCCCTCGATGGCCGTGACCACGTCCAGGACGGTGATCTCCTCCGGCAGCCGGGCGAGCCGGAAGCCGCCGCGCGGTCCGGGGGTGGAGGAGACGATGCCCTCGCGGGCCAGTGCCTGGAGCTGTTTGTTGAGGTACGCCGTGGGCAGTTCGTAGAAGGCGGCGAGCCGGGCCGCCGTGACGGCCTCCTCGGGACCGGCCCAGGCCAGGTTGAGGCAGCAGTGCAGTGCCCACTCCACGCCCTCGTTCATCCGCATGTTCTCGATGCTACATGTCCAGAACCCTCGATCGCGGATATCTGGAATCCAGGATTCCGGAAACTCGGCGGACCCCGCTCACAGATCGCCGGTGAAGGCCAGCAGCGTCGGCGTCCCCCAGGGGGCACCGGCCGACGCGTTGGGGGTGGCCTGGGCGATGAGCCACTTCTTCACGACCTCGAACGGCGCGTCCCCGTATGTGTCCTTGTAGAGCGCGGCGATCCCGGTCACATGGGGGGCGGCCATCGACGTGCCGCTCATCAGGGCGTACGACCCGTCGGGCCAGGCGGAGGCGATGTCCACGCCGGGCGCCGTGAGGTTGACGCAGCTGCCGAAGTTGCTGAAGGAGGCCAGGTGGTCCGCCCGGTCGGTGGCGGCCACGGTGAACGCCTCGGTCGCGCTGGCGGGCGAGATGACGCAGGAGTTGATGTCGTCGTTGCCCGCCGCGACCACCGGGAAGACCCCGGCACGGGCCAGGCCGTCCAGGGCGTCGTTCATCGCGGGCGAGTACATGCCGCCCAGCGAAACGTTCGCCACGGCGGGCTTCACCGCGTTCCGCGCCAGCCAGTTGATGCCCGCGATGATCCCCGAGTTGGGTCCCGCGGCGTCGCAGTCCAGGACCCGGACGGAGACCAGGTGGACCGCGCGGGCGATGCCGGCGTGCGCGCCGCCGACCGTGCCCGCGACGTGCGTGCCGTGACCGGCGCAGTCCTCGCCGTCCAGGCCGTCGCCCACCTCGTCGATGCCGGGCGTCGCGCGGCCGCCGAACTCCTCGTGCGCGAAGTCGATGCCGCTGTCGATGATGTACGCCGTCACCTTGGAGCCGGTGGCCCGAACGGTGAAACCGTGTGTGCGGGGGGTGCGGTGGGAGATGCGCTCCAGGCCCCAGAAGATGCCGGGCGCGGCGAGTTCGGCGTCCGTGGCCCCCGGACCGTCCGTCCCGTGCCCGTCGTGCGCGCCCGGGCGCGGGAGCAGCCGTCGCGGCGAGCCGGGCCGGTCCTCCGGGGCGAGGGTGACCTTGGTGTCCTGCTCGACCTTGCGGACCTGGGGCAGCGCGCGCACCTGCGCCAACTGCGGCTCGGTCAGCGGCGCGGAGAAGCCGACCATCGCGTCCTGGTAGAGGTGGTGCGGGGTGATCCCGGCGTCGCGCGCGACGCCCGCGGGGTCGCTGCCGGGGACCAGGGTCACGATGTACTCGCCGGGGATGGCGGTGGGCGCGCTCGCGCCCAGCAGCGGGGCGAGGGCGGGCAGCGGGGCCGGCGCCCGCACGGGTGCGGCGGCCGCCATGGGCAGCACGCACACGACGCTGACGGCGCTCACGCACGCGGCGGTCATGGTCAACGTCCGGCGCAGGGACACACGCATGCGTGAACTCCTCGGTCGTCAGGGGGGCCGCGTGAGCCGTCGGGCCGTCAGCCGGCCCGTTCTCCCACCCTGTCAGCCAAGATCGCACCGGTGCGCGCCCGGCTACGCCATCCGTGCCGGGGTCCCAGCAGCAGTCCCATGGCGATCCAGACGTACGCGCTGCCGCCGATGAGCGAGCCCACGCCGCCCTGGCCGGGCTCGTCCAGCCACAGCCACACGATGCTGCTGCACAGGATCACGTACGCGCCGGCCGCCACCGCGATCCGGGCCCGGGTCCGCACCCGCAGCGCCTCACCGGCCAGTACGGCCAGCGCCGGGATCATCCACACCAGATGGTGCACCCAGGTCACCGGGCTGATCAGGCAGGCCGTGACACCGGTCAGGGCCACGCCGTTGGTGACGTCGGCGCGCCGCACCTTGTACGCCCACACCGCCAGCACGGCCACCACCGCGACCGCCCACACCCACTCCGGCGCGTCGAGCCGGGCCAGGGTGCCGCGCAGCGACTGGTTGCCGGCGTACGAGAGCGAGCCGACGCGGTCCGTGTCCCACATCGCCTGCGTCCAGAACGTCCGGGACGCACCCGGCGCGGCCAGCGCGGCGAACAGGGTCGCCCCGGCCGCCGTGACCGCCGCGGTGATCCCGGCCCGGCGGTGCCCGGCGAGCAGCAGCCAGCCGATGAACAGTGCGGGGGTCAGTTTGATGGCGGCGGCCAGGCCCGTGGCGTACCCGGCCCAACGGCTGCCGCGGCGCAGGAGTTCGGCGTCGAGCAGCACCAGCGCGAGCAGCGCGAGGTTGACCTGACCGAAGGTGAAGGTGTCCCGGACCGGTTCGAGCAGCGACAGCAGGCAGCCCGCCAGCACCATCGCGTACCAGTACGGCCAGCCCTGGCGGCGGATCAGCGGTCCTGCCGTCCACTGCAGCACCAGCAGCCCGGCGGCGATGTTGAGGGTGGCGGCCAGCACCACGGTGGTCGGCCAGTCCACCCAGGCCATCGGCAGCATGCACAGCGCGGCGAACGGCGGGTAGGTGAAGCCGTAGACGGTGCCGGGCCGCAGGTAGTCGTAGAGCGCGCCGCCGTCGTGCACCCAGGAGTTGACCGCCCCGTGGTAGACGGCGACGTCGAACCAGTGCCGGTGCAGCGGCACCGTCACCAGGAAGACGAGGGTCGCGGTCACCGCCACGACCGCGCTCACGACGCGTCGCGTACCGGGCGATCCGAGGGAGCCGAGTGCGCGGAGGGAACGGGCCATGGAGGTCCTGACGTTCATGAGGCCGGGGCCGGCGCCGGGCGGGTCGGCCGGAGCAGCCGCACGAGATGGAGCAGGACGATCGGCAGCAGGGCCGCGGCGGCTCCCGCGGTCGCCAGCACCACTTGGTGCACGGTGGCCGGGAAGCCGTTCGGGAGCACCGCCAGGGCCAGGACCGCGCTGCCCACGGCGGCCGCCCTGCGCACCCGGCCGTCGGGGGCGGCCACGGCGAGCGGCACGAGCCCCCACAGCAGGTACCAGGGGCGTATCGCGGGGCCGAGCAGGGCCACCGCGAGCAGGCTCAGGCCGAGCGCGTACACCGGGCCCAGCCGCCTGCGGAACAGCCACACCGCGCCGATCGCCAGCGCCACGGCGACCAGGCTCAGCACCCGCCAGGTGTGCGGGGTGCCTATGAAGCGGGCCATCATGTTGACCAGCGACCAGTTGGAGGCGGAGGCGGGCGTGGTCAGGGCGCCTATCCATCCGTACCCCACGCCGGTCACCGCCGTGATGCCGACCGTCGTCGCCCCGGCGACCACCGCGACGCCGGCGCCCGCGCGGGCCAATCGCCAGCGACCTTCCATGTGTTCCGCCCACAGCGTCGCCACGACCAGCAGTCCCAGCGCCGCCGGGGCCTTCACCAGCGCGGCCAGTGTCACCAGCACCGTCGCGATCACCGGCCGGCGCGCCAGTGCGGCGCCGAGACCGGCGCCCAGCAGGCCGAGCATCACCGCGTCGTTGTGCGCGCCGGCCACGAGGTGGAGCAGGACGAGGGGGTTGAGCGCCCCCAGCCACACCGCCTGCGCGGGGTCCGCGCCGCAGCGCCGGGCCAGCCGCGGCAACTGCGTCGCCAGCAGCGCCACTCCGAGCAGCGCCAGCGCCCGCATCCCGGTTATCCCGGCGTGCGCGCTCAGTCGCGCGAGTGCCAGGAAGGCGGGACCGTACGGTGCCGGGGTGTCCCGCCAGATCGCCGGCACCTCGGCCGCCGCCGCACCGCCGAGCACGCTCGGCCCGTACGTGTAGGCGTCGATGCCCTTGCTGACCATCGCGCCCTGCGCCAGGTAGCTGTAGACGTCCCTGCTGAACAACGGCGGTGCGAGCAGCAGCGGCGCGGCCCACACGGCGAACGTCGTCAGCAGGCTCCGTATCGTCGGCGGCTGCGGCCCGCGCACCAGCCGGCCCAGCTGCCACCACGCCGCGATCAGCAGCCCGAGCCCGAAGTAGGCCACCAGCAGCCCGATCGCCGCCTCGCCCCGCGGCAGCGCGATTCCGTCCCGAACGGGCAGCGCCCCTGCGGCCCTTCCGCCGACGGCCAGCGCGACCGTCCCGGCGAGTCCGAGGGCCATGGTGCGAGTCACTACCGCACGATCGCATCGCCGGGTGACCGCGGAACGACGCGCGGGCGACGGGCGAGTGACCGATCATCCCGCGAGCAGCCGCGCGGCGGCCTCCACGATGCCGGTGAGCACGTCCTCCCGCGCCCGCGGTGGCGCCTGCGGGCCGTGGTCCACCTCGTCGAGCTCCTCCGCCCACCGCAGCAGCTCCACCAGTTCGCCGGGACTGTCCGACTCCACGGCCGCGTCACGGATCAGCCGGACCCCGTCGGCGGGGGCGAGCGTGCCGTGGGTGATCAGCCCGGCCCAGTACCGCGCCGTCTCCCGGCGGGCGGCGGCGACGTCTTCGGGGAGCAGCGGCAGCAGGCCGAGCTCCTCCAGGACACGGTCGAACAACGCGTCCGCCTCGTGGGTCTCGTTGCGGCCCAGTCCCGCGAGCATCCGCGGCGAGGGGCTGTCCGCGCCCGCGAGCAGCGCGTCGAGTCCCGCCCGCACCCATTCCCCGCGGTCCGTGCCCGGCCACCTGTACGCGCGGTCCGCCGCGAGCATCCGGATGCGGCTGATCGCCTCGCTCCTCGTCATGCGCCCCCCACGGTCGTCCGGCCCGCACCGAACGTGGCGCGGCGTCAGCCGAGGCGGCCCGCGGCCTCGGCGATGATCGACGCGACGCGGGCGGGCTGCTCGACGAGGACGCCGTGGCCCGCCCGGGGGACGGGCACGAGGGTGATGGTGGGGCAGGCGTCCAGGTCGCGGCGTTCGCCGTCGGTGAGGCCGATGTCGTCGGCTTCGCCGCGGACGACCCAGACGGGCAGGGCGGTGGCGCAGAGCCGGGGGACGAGGGAGCCGTGCCGGTCCAGGTGGTCGTAGTAGTGGCGCAGCGCGCGGTGGCAGAAGGCCGGGTCGTTGTCGGCCAGGACCGCGGCGAGGGTGTCGCGGCGTCCGGGCGGCAGGCCGTCGCGCACGGCCCTGGGGAAGAGCCGCAGCGCGACCGCCCAGGCCGCGCCGCCCAGTCCCGGGACGCGGCCGAGCCGGTCCAGGAGCGCGAACTCCCGGGCCTCGTCGTCCCGCGAGAAACTGGGGGAGAGCAGCACGAGCGGGCCCGCGAAGGCGCCGGTGACCGCCATCTCGATGGCCACCGTGGAGCCGAGGCCCTGCCCGACGACCAGGTCGCAGTCCCGCTCGGCGGCGAGCCGGCCGAGCAGCCGGGCGTAGTTCTCCACCGAGACGTCCTCCGGCGCCGGGGTGCGCCCGAAGCCGGGGAGGGTGACGGCGGTCATGCCGAGGCGCGCGTCCGCGATCGCCGGTTCGGCCATGACGTCGGCGTAGAACTCGGCGGTGCACATGCCGCCGGGCAGCAGCAGCGCGCGGTGCCGGGCGTCGGCCGGTCCGGCGGTCCGGATGTCCCAGTCCGCGGGGCGCGTCTCGGTGCTCACGGGGCCCCACCCTGGTGCCGCCGCCCTGGTCGCGCGACCACCGTGCTCCGTACGCGGCGTGTCGCCGGGATGCGATCCTGGACGGCGTGCGGGACGTGACGACGGTGGTACGGGAGGCGTTCGCCGGCGCCGTGGGGGCGGCCGGCGAGGACGCCGAGTTCGCCATGGACGCCGGGGCGTCCGCGCTGGCGGCGGCGGGCTGGGAGCAGGCCGGTCCGGCGGTGGTGGCCGCGGCGGACGATCTGCTGAGCGGCTGCCGGGCCCGCGGCTGGGGGGACCCGGACCTGGTGCGGATGGCCCGCAGGGAACTGGGCCCCGAGCACGTGCGGCTCGCGGAGCGGCTGCTCGCCGCGGACGGCGTGCCGCGCCCGGAGGCGGCCGCCCTGCTGACGGCGTACGCCCGCGCGGAGCGGATGGACCGCTTCGGGGCGGCGACCGCCGTGCTGGAACTCGTCCGGCTGCTCGGCCGGCTCCCCCGGATCACCCCTCTGACCGCCGCGCCGCCGCGTGCGGCCGCGGGGGGCGGCGCGGGCTCCAAGCTGGGGCGCATCCGGGCGCTGCTGGCGAAGGCCGAGTCGACCCCGTACCCGGAGGAGGCCGAGGCGCTCAGCGCCAAGGCGCAGCATCTGATGGCCCGCTACAGCGTCGACGAGGCCCTGGTCGCGGGGACCGCCCCCGGCGACGGGCCGGGCGCGCGGCGCGTCGGTGTGGACCGGCCGTACGAGGCCCCCAAGGCGCTGCTCCTGGACGCGGTCGCGGCGGCGAACCGCTGCCGGGCGGTGTGGTCGGCGGAGTTCGGCTTCTCGACGGTGGTCGGCTACGAGGCCGATCTGGAGGCCGTGGAGGTGCTCTACACCTCGCTGCTCGTCCAGGCCGAGGCCGCGATGCTCCGCGGCGGCGCGCCGGCGGCGGGCGGCACGGCACGTCCCAAGGGCCGCAAGAACCTGTCCCGGAACTTCCGCGAGTCCTTCCTCATCGCCTACGCCGGCCGGATCGGGGACCGTCTCGCCACGGCCACCCGGGACGCCACCCGCGAGGCCGGCGAGGAGAGCGGCGCGGCCGCCGAGGTGCTGCCCGTGCTCGCGGCCCGCGAGGTCGCGGTGGGCCGGGCGGCCGACGAGATGTTCCCGCAGACCCGCTCGCAGCGGCTCAAGGGCCGCGACCGCGAGGGCTGGGAGCACGGCACGGCCGCCGCGGACGGCGCCCGGTTGTAGCGGGTCGAAAACCCGCCCGCGCGTCGCCGGGAAGGGGCCCGCGGCGACCCCTCACGGGCGCGCGGACGGCCGTGCGCACCCGGCCCCGAGGAAGCCGTCGCCCACGACCGGGGCAGCCCCGCACACACCCGCACGGACGATCGCCGAACCCGCCCTGAGCTGGGTTTCCGCGCCCCACGCGCCTAGGCTGCGGGCGTCGCGGAAGGGAATGTGATGGATCGTCATATCCGTACGGTCGAGGACGTGCTGGAACTGCTGGACGACCTGTTCGCGCCCGAGGCCGACCGCTGGACGGACGGCGCGGCCGACTGGTGGGACGGCTTCTACGCCGACCGCTCCAGGCCGGTGCCGTTCTTCGTGCCGAAGCCGGACGAGAACCTGGTCTCCTACCTCGACCGGGGCCTGCTCGCCCCCGGCGGCCGGGCCCTCGACCTCGGCTGCGGCCCCGGCCGCAACGCCCTGCACCTGGCGGCCCGGGGCTTCGCCGTGGACGCCGTCGACCTCTCGCCCGCGGCCGTCGCCTGGGGCGAGGACCGGGCCCGCGACACCGGTACGCGGGGCGTGCGCTTCCACCGCGGCGACGCCTTCGCCCTGAGCGCGGCCGGCGGCCCGCTGGAGGGCCCGTACGACCTGGTCCTCGACTCGGGCTGCTTCCACCACCTGCCGCCGCACCGACGCGTCAGCTACCTCGCCCTGCTCGACCGGGTCCTCGCCCCCGGCGGTCACCTCGCCCTCACCTGCTTCGCCGCCGGCGGCATGGGCTCGGAGCTGCCGGACGCCGACTTCTACCGGCAGGCCCGCCTGCACGGCGGGCTCGCCTACACCCCCGAGTCCCTGCGCGCGATCTTCTCCGGGCTCACCGAGGTCGAACTGCGCCGCATGCGCGCCGAGCCGCCCGGCTCCCCGCACTTCGGCGAGCCCTTCCTGTGGACCGCGCTGTTCCGCCTCGAGCGCGCCGGCTAGAACAGCCAGCGCGTCTGGCTGTACGTCGTCCCCCGTCCGTAGGCGAAGGCCGTCTTCGGCTCGACCTCGTAGACGAGCGCCTCGTTGCCGCTCTCCCCGCGGAACAGCTCGTCCCGCACCTCGAAGCGCCACTCCTCGCCGTACTTGGCCTCGTACACCGCGGCGATCCGGCGCAGCTGCGTGTCACTGCGCACCCGCGCCGCCTCGCCCTCGACGACCACGTCCAGGCCCTCGCGCAGCGCGTTGTTGCCGGTGGTGATCACCACCTTGGCGTTGCGGACGATGTTGCGCGCCTTGCGCTCGTCGGCACCGGTGCTGAAGTGCAGGGCGTCCTCGTGCCAGACCCCGATGACCGGGGTGACGTGCGGACGCCCGTCGGGACGCACGGTGGTCAGCCAGTAGATCTCGGCATCGGCCAGGAAGCGGCGCGCCTGGCTCCAGGTCGTCGGGTCGGCGCCGTCACTGCTGTAGCGGGCGTCGAGCTCGGCCTCGGGTTCCTTTTCTGCTGCCATGACTCCACTGATACTCCATCAAGCCGCGCGGAGCGCGTACGCGCGGTCGACGGACTCCGCCAGGTCGGCCACGGCCGGGTCCTCGGTGGTGCCGGCCAGGGCGTGCGCGCGGTCGGCGAGTTCGGCCAGCCCCGGGGCGCCGGGCAGCTGCTCGTCACCGGTGGAGTACGTCCGCAGCGCGTCGGCGAAGTACGCGGCCACCGCGTCCACCCGCAGCCGCGGCGAGGTGGCGGTGTCCCACAGCGCACCGGCCAGCCGGTCCGCCTCGATCGTCGCCGACTCCTCGTGCGGGGCTCGGCTCGCGGGGTCCAGCCAGCGCACGGTCGCGGTGGCGACGTGACCCCGGGCGCCGGGCCTGAGCCGCACGGTGTACAGCGCGGTCACGGTGTGCCCCGGGCCGACCTCGCCGCCGTCCACCGCGTCGTCGCGGAAGTCCTCGTCGGCCACGGCCCGGTCCTCGAAGCCGATGAGGCGGTACTGCTCCACCGTCTGCTGGTCGAAGGCGACCTGGGCCTTGGCGTCGCGGGCGCGCAGCTCCACATTGGCCGGCAGCTGGTCCACGAAGAGCGCGCGGGCCTCGCGCTCGGTGGACACGTACGAGGTGTGGCCGTCGCCCTTGTCGGCCAGCTCCTCCATCAGCGCGTCGCCGTACTCACTGCCGACACCGACCCCGTACAGCGTCACGCCGTGCTCCCTGCGGGCCCGGTCGATCCGCTCCAGCAGGGCCTCCGGCTCCGTCTCGCCGGTGTTCGCCAGCGCGTCCGAGAGCAGCACGACCCGGTTCGTGACGCCCGCACGGGCGCCCTCCAGGGCCACGTCGTAACCGGCGCGCAGACCCGCCTCCAGATTGGTGGACTGCTCCGGCCGCAGCCCGTCGACCACCTCCCGCGCGTGCGCGCGGGCGCCGTCGGCGCCCAGCCGCGTCATCGGCAGCGCCACCCGGGCCCGCTCGCTGAACGTGACCACGGACAGCGAGTCGTCCCCGCGCAGCTCCCCGACCGCCGAACGCAGCGCCTTCTGCACCAGGTCCAGCCGGCCCGGCTCCGCCATCGAACCGGAGACGTCCACGACGAAGGTCAGCGCGGCGGGCTTGCGTGCCGCCTTGTCGGCGGCGCGCGTCGCCAGCCCGATCCTCAGCAGCGACCAGCGCGAACCGGCCCCGGCGGTGCGGGCGCCGTCCGCGGTGACGGAGAAGCCGTCGCCGTCCGGGCTCGGGTAGTCCTGGCGGAAGCTGTTGACGAACTCCTCGTACCGCACGGCCGACGGGTCCGGCAGCTGCCCGTTGCCCAGCTGCCGCGTGGCGTAGCCGTACGACGCGGTGTCCACGTCCAGCGCGAACGTTGACAACTCGTCCCCAGCGGGCGCGCGTTCGCCGTCCGGCGCCTGCGTGCCCTGCGCGACGCGCGTGGGGCCGGGAGCGGGGCGGGGCCCCGCGTCGTGGCTGCTCCCGCGCGGGCCGACGGCGCCGCATCCCGCGAGGGTCGCTGTCGCGACGGCCACCGCGACTGCCGCTGTGACCGCCTCCGTGACCGCTCTTGCCGTGCGCCTCATGTGGGTCCCCTCCCCGTCCGGCTTCTGTGACTGTGACGTACGGGGCCTTCCCAGGGGGGCTTCGGTGGCGTTGCGGATCCGTCTCGTTCACGCAACGCGCCGCGGCGGCCTTTTCCCTGCCCTCCCGCCCTCCCCCAACCTTCGGCCCGGGGTGCGCCCCCAGCGGGGGCACCCCGCCACACCCCTCCCCGGCCGGTTCGGGCGACTGACGGCCGGGGGGGTGCTGTCGGCGGTGACGGCTGCGCACCTGGGCAGCGGCGCGCCAACGGATGACCCGAGCACGGTGCCGCACTTATCCCCCGCCGGGGATCAGGCGCGACAACCTACGGAGGGGGCGGGGGTGGAGGGGTGGGTGTTCTGGACTGTGGAGCATATTTGGGTGCGGCACCCGGGGCGATCGATGTAAAGCACCAGAGGCACCTAAATGTGCTGTCCAGAATGGCCAGCCCCGGAGGCCCCGACCCCGGCCCCCACGAAACGCGCGCCGGGGTCCCCTGACTTCACAGGGCACACGGGCGGGAGGGCGGGGAAAAAACCCCGCACAGCCAGCGCAGCGCGTTGGTAGACAGCGCGTCAACAAGCTGCCATCGTGAGGCCGCACAACGACCGCGAAGGGCGGCGAGCATGGCGCAGCGCTGGGTCACGGCCTCCGACGGGGTGCGTCTGGCGGTGTACGAGCAGGGCGACCCCGCCGGGACCACCGTCCTGTGCGTGCACGGGTTTCCCGACGACCACGGGGTGTGGGACGGCGTCGCGACGCGCCTGGCCGCACGCGGGTTCCACGTCGTGACGTACGACGTGCGCGGCTCGGGCGCGTCCGGCGCGCCGCGCCGCAATCGCGCGTACCGGCTGCCGCAACTCGCCGCCGACACCACCGCCGTGGCGGACGCGGTGAGCCCGGACGCGCCGGTGCACCTGCTGACGCACGACTGGGGCTCCGTACAGAGCTGGCACACCGTCAGCACGCCCGAACTCGCGCACCGCTACGCCTCGATGACGTCGATCTCGGGCCCCGACCTGGACCACACCGGCCGCTGGTACCGGGCCCAGGTGCGCCGTCCCACCCCCGCGCGGCTGCGGAAGCTCGTGCGGCAGTCGCTGGCCTCGCAGTACGTGGGCTTCTTCCATCTGCCCGGGGTCGCCGAACTGGCCTGTCGCAGCGGCTTCCTGGACGGAGTCGTCACGAGGCTGCGCCGCCTGGAGACCGGTGGGCCCCCGGAGGGGTACGGGCCGGGGTCGGCCGCCCGCAACCGGGCCGGGCTGAGGCTGTACCGGGCCAATGTGCTGCCCCGCATGTTCCGCCCGCGGGTGCGGCACGCCGGCCTGCCGGCGCAGGTGCTGGCCCCGTCCAAGGACGTGTTCGTGCTGCCGCCGTGGCAGACGGAGATCACCGACTGGGCGCCCCGTGCCGAGATCCACCATGTGGACGGCGGCCACTGGCTGCCCAGCCACCGCCCGGGCCTCGTCGCCGAGTTCGTGGAGCGGCTGGTCGGGCGCGCGGAGAAGGAGAGGGCCGCCGCATGACCGCCGAGCCCGAGCACATCGTCGTCAAGCCCCGTGACGTGCGATGCGGGATCCGGCTCGGCCGGGGCGGGGCGGTCCTCCCCGTCCCGGCCGACCGGTCCGCGCTGTCCGTGCTCAGTGCCGCGCGTCCGGACACGGCGTACTCCTGCCGTCATGGCTTCTACGGCACGTGCCGGCGGGGCGTCCTGTCCGGCGGGGACAGCGTGCGCCACCACGGGAGCGCGGCGGCCCGCCGTACGCGGGACGCGATGCTCGTGTGCGTCTCCCGCGCCGAGGCGGGCGCGGGCCTGGTCCTGGACGTGTGACGGGGATTCAGGCCGACAGCGGGTCCATCGGCATGGGCAGGACCTCGCCCTCCATCATCGCGCCGAGCCCGCGCACCGCGCAGACGTCCGGCCGGTCCGCGATCGTCACGGGCATCCCGGTGGCCTGACGGAGCATCATGTCCAGGCCCGGCAGCAGGGCACTGCCCCCGGCGAGCATGATGCCGCGGTCGGTGAGGTCGGCGACCAGATCGGGCGGGCACCGCCGCAGGACCGTGCCGATGCCGTCGACGAGGGCCGCCATCGGCATGCGGATGGCCCGGCGGACGCTCTCGATGTCGACGGTGACCGTGCGGGCGATGCCGCTGGCCACGTCCCGGCCCTGGACCTCCGTGCTCGGCGCGGTGGGCCCCGGCGCGGACAGGATCTCGTGCAGCGGCCGCACCGACTGGGTGGGCAGCACCAGTTCGTGCGCGTTGCGCACGTGCTGCACCACCACGTGGTCGATCGCGTCGCCGCCGACCGGGATGGTCTCGGCCGCGACGATGGCGCCCAGCGACAGGACGGCGATCTGGGTCGTGCCGGCCCCGCTGAGCATGATCATCGTCGCCTCGGGCTGCTCGACCGGCAGCCCGCAGCCGACCGCCGCGGCGATCACGGAGTCGACGAGTTCGACCCGCCGCGAGCCGAGCCCGTACAGCGTCTCGATGGCCGCCCGCTGGGCCAGCGGCTTGCTGCTGTTGGGGGTGCACACGGCGGCGCGCAGCATCGGCTTGCGCCGCCACGCCTTGCGCAACCGGCCGCCGAGCAGGTGCCGGAGCATGCGCTGGGCCATGTCGATGTCGACGACCATGCCGGCCTGGATGGGGCGGACGACGCGGATGTGGTCGGGGGTGCGCCCGGTCATCTGCTCGGCCAGCGATCCGACGGCGATGAGGGCCCCGCTGTGGGCGTTGACGGCGGCCACGCTGGGCTCGTCCACGACGAGTCCCTGTCCTTTGATGTAGACGCGGGTCCGTGAGGCGCCGAGATCGACGGCTACGGAACAACGGCGCAACTGCGCGAGGCTGACGGTCACGGCAGGTCCTCCCCGAGGGAGCCGGTTCCCGGGACCGCCCCGGTGGCAGTCCCGTATGATCATCGTGACGGTATTGCCCCGATTTCGCCCGTAGTGTTGCGCCGCCCGGAGGACGCGTCCCTCCTGCGGCCTAGCGCACGATGCGTGCCGCGAGGACCGCGATGTCGTCCTCGGCGGGCTCGGAGACCAACAGGGACAGGATCCGGTCGACCAGGCCGCCCAGATCCCCGTCCGGGTGCAACCGCAACCGGGCGAGCCGTTCGAGGGACACGTCGATGTCCTCGCCGCGCCGCTCGACCAGGCCGTCGGTGTAGAGCAGCAGCACGTCGCCGCGCCCGCACCGGCCGGAGACGATCTCGTAGCCGCCGTGCCCGGTGCCCAGCGGAGGGCCGACCGGTACCTCGATGAGCTCCACTGAGCCGTCCGGGCGGATCAGGGCGGGCGGCAGGTGCCCGGCGCTGGAGTAGGCGCACTTGCCGCGGGTCGGGTCCACCAGCGCCAGCAGGCAGCTGGCCGGGCGTCCCGACTCCGTCTCGGAGATCAGGGTGTCCAGCCGGCGCAGGATGCGGTGCGGCGGCAGGTCGGCACTGGCCACGAAGCGCAGCATCGAGCGGTACTGGCTCATGTCGACGGAGGCCTCCACCCCGTGCCCCATGACGTCGCCCATGGCCAGCAGGGTGCGTCCGAAGGACAGCCGTACGGTGTCGTACCAGTCGCCGCCCACCAGGGCGCTGCTGCCGGCCGGCTGGTAGCGGAAGGCGGCCTCGACGGTGGGGTGCGGGGAGCCCGGCTCGGACATCAGCGCGCGCTGCAGTTCGAGGGTGATGCCGTGCTCGTGGGTGTAGCGGCGGGCGTTGTCCAGGCTGATCGCGGCGCGGCCCACCACGTCCTGGGCGATCTCCACGTCCCGGTCGGTGAAGCCCGGCGACTCCCCGCCGCGGACCATCGTCACCGTCCCGATGGGGTGCCCGCGCGCGGTCAGCGGCACGACCAGCGCGGAGTGGATGCCGACCGCGCGGTAGGCGGCGATCCGCTCGCGGCCCCTCGTGGAGCGCGCGACCGTCCCGTCGCCGCACAGGTCCTCCAGCACCGGGCGGCCCGACTGCAGACAGCGCGGGATCGTCGATCCCTCCTGGTAGTCCAGGTACTGCCCGGGCTCGCCGAAGATCGTCACCTCGTCGCGCAGATTGGGCAGCGCCGCCATCGCCGCGCGCCGCAGCCGCAGCTGACCGCGGCTGTGCGAGGCGGTGCCCTCGGGGGGCAGGACGTCGACGCTGGCGATGTCGGCGAGCAGCGGGACGAGGAAACGGGCCAGCTCGGAGCAGGTGGCCTCCATCTCCAGCGTGGTGCCGATCAGGGTGGCCGCCCGGTCCAGCAGGGCCAGCCGCTCGCGGGCCCGCTCCAGTTCGTGCTGCTCGTGCCGGGAGGTGCTGACCTCCAGCGTGATGCCGACCAGGCCGACCGCCGTGCCGTCCGGACCGCTCAGGCGGTGGTACGCGCCCTGCCAGTAGCGCCGGGTCAGTCCCGAGGGCGCCCGGGTGTGGCCGCTGGAGGGCACCTCGCGCGACTTGCCGTCGGCCAGGACCTGCTGCATCGCCTCCTCGCCCGCGTCGTCGAGGTCGGGCAGCACCTCGGTGATCGTGCGGCCCACGTGCGCCTCGGCGGGGATGCCGTTCATCCGGGCCAGGGCGGGATTGACGTAGACGTAGCGCAACTGCGGGTCGAGGATGCCCACGCCCGCCGGTGTGCCGTCCAGCACCTGCCGCAGGACCTCGTGGCCCAGTGGCGACCAGCTGCCGGGCTCACTGCGACCGTTCACCCGGGTCATCCTCCCGTCCGCCGAGTGCGCCCGTACCCATGATCTGGCGGTCGGCCGTTCGGCGCACGCCCGGATGCGATCACCCCGGCGGGTGGCTATGGGGCCCGGCGGGGCGTGTCGGCGGAGCGCCGCGGGCGGCCGGCCGCACGATCGGGCCGATGCGATGCAAGGCGGTGGCCGCTGTGCTGTGCCTGCTGCTGGCGGTGCCCCTCGCGCTGCGGGGGACGGCCGCGGCGACGACAGCGACAGCGGCGACGGACCGGCCCGCGGACAGTCCCGGTGTGCACCGGCTGTACGCGGAGGCCGAACGCGCCGTGGAGCGGTACCAGGCGGTGGAGCTGGCGACCGAGCGCAAGCGTGCCGAACTGCGCGGGCTGCGGGCGACGACCCGGGGTGAGCGGCGCCGGCTGCGGCTGCTGCGGGACCGGGTCGGGGCCATGGCCCGTACGGAGTACCGCAACGCGGGACTGAGCCCGTCGGCGCGGCTGCTGCTGTCGGGGAGCCCGGACCGCCTGCTGGAGGACGTGACCCTGGTCCGCCAGGGCGAGCACGCCGAGGCCGCGCTGCTGACCGCGCACCGGGTCGCGCAGCGCCGGCTGGCCGAGGACGCGGCGGCGCTGACCGCCGCGCTGGAGGCGCTGGACCGCCAGGCGCGGCGGCAGGCCGAACTCCGGCGGAGCATCCAGGAGAAGCTGGTGCGCGCCGGCGCCGGGCTCGCCGCCCGTGACCTCGGCCTGCTGGGCGGCGACGTCCCCGACCGCTGCCCGCACACCGACCCCGACGACGTCCCGGTCCCGGCCGCCGCCCGCCGCGGCCTTCCGCACTGGGTGAGCCCGGTGGCGCACTACCGGCTGTCCGCCGGTTTCGACGACGCCGGGTCCCACTGGGCGCACCGGCACACCGGCCAGGACTTCGCCGTCCCCTCCGGCACCCCGGTCCGCGCGGTCGGCGACGGCACCGTGGTGGCGGCCGGTTGCGGCGACGGCTTCGGCAACCAGATCGTCGTCCGGCACGACGACGGCTACTGCACGCACTACGCCCACCTGTCCGTCATCGAGACCGCGCCGGGCCGCCGGGTGCGCGCCGGGCAGCCCATCGGGCTGTCCGGCAGTTCGGGCAACTCCACCGGCCCCCACCTCCACTTCGAGGTCCGCGTCACCCCGCAGATGGGCTCAGCCGTCCCCCCGCTCCCCTGGCTGGCCCGGCACGGGGTGCGCGTGCCCGGCCCGGGGGACTGAGGCTCGGTCCCGGGCCCCCACCCCTCACAGCGGTCACACAGGTCCGTTACTGTTCGGCCTCCGGCGTGCGATCTTGCCGCCGCCGGTTCTTCTGACCTGTGGGGGGTCCTGCATGCGCATATCGCGCGCACACCGGCCTGCCGTCATCCGCAGCGCGGCCGTACTCCTTCTCGCCGGCGGCCTCGCGGTGGGACCGTTGGCCGCCGCGCCCGCCTTCGCCGACGGGGAGACCGTCCGCGGCCTGTCCACCGGCGACGACGGCACGCTCGCCGTCGGTCTCGACACCAGTGAGGCACTGTGGGTCAAGGTGAGCGTCCGGGAGTCCGCCGCGGCGGACGCCGCGGTGCTCGCCTCGACCGACGACCTGACCTACTCCTGGCAGCGCGGCTGGTCCACCGTCGAGCCGCTCGCCCTGCCCGAGGGCAAGGCCTACGGCGACTATCCGGTGGACGTCGACTACCGCCTGCCCGGCGGCACCGTCCAGCACTGGACCGGTGCCGAGCACGGTACGGCGGGCCGGTTCGTCTACCGGTTGCACACCGGGGTCGGCAAGCTCGGCTACGACCGTGACACCACCGACTTCGACCACCGGACGGCGGTGCTCAGCGGCACCGTCACGACCTTCGACCCGGCGACCGGCACGACCGGTCCGTCCGCGCCCGGCACGCAGGTGCGGGTGAACTGGACCGCCCGTGTCGGGGCGGACTTCAAGTCCGGCTCGGCGACGGCGACCTCCGGCGCCGACGGCACCTTCTCGGTCGGCGTCACGCCCGGCGGTGCGGTCACCGCCGGCAGCGCCGTCGCCCTCGGCAGGGCCGACACCGACCCGGCGGCCGCGGTCGCGCTGCCCGAACTGCCCGCCCGCGCGGTCGAGTACCGGATCAGCGGCGACCCGTCGGCCAAGCGGGTCCACAAGGGCAGCACCTTCACGATGCGGGGTACCGTCCAGCGGCTGACCGACCAGGGGTGGAAGCCCTTCGCCGGTGCCCCGCTGGTCACCACCCCGCAGCCGGCGGACGTGTACCGCTACACCGTGCCCGGCCTGATGGGCACGGGCACCGCGGACGCCTCGGGGAACTTCGCGTTCCCGGTGACGGCGACCAAGAGCACCTGGCACTACACCTACGTCAGGCCGTCGGAGTACCTGGCCGACTACGCGGACGCCGAGCACCTCGTCAACGTGCCCACGGCCGGTACCTATTCGGGCGTGAGCATGTCGCTGGACGCCTACGGGAAGGTCACCGCCAAGGGCATCCTGGCGGGCTCCTGCTGGGGCGCCCAGGTCTGGCTGCAGTACTCCAAGGACGGCAGGACCGGCTGGAAGTCCCTCACGTCGGTCCAGGCGAGCGACAACGGCACCGGCAAGTGCTCCTTCTCGATGGGCGCCTGGGGCTACACGGACGGCTACTACCGCGTCTACCACTCCGAGTCGGACGGGATGCTCGCGGTGGCGTCGGGCACCAAGCGCCTGCACCGCACGGTGACCCGGATCGTGTCCTTCGACATGACGCCGAACAGCCCCCGTCTCGGCGGGGCGTTGAAGGCCAAGGGCACGCTGCAGTACCTGTCGGGCGGCAAGTGGAGGGCGTACAAGGGCGGGAAGATCGTGATCGTCCTCAAGCCCAAGGGCGAGAGCTCCTGGTACTGGACCGTGAAGGGGAAGACCGACGCGGCCGGCCACTTCAGCCTCAGCACCAAGGCGTACGCCGACGCCACGTGGGGCGCGTACCTGGAGGCGGACTCCACGCACTTCTCCAGCGAGTCGAAGACGGAGTACATCAATGCCCGTTGATTCCCGGCGCGTTCTCGCGCTGATCGCCTCGGTGGCCGCGCTCTCCGGCGGGCTCGCCGTCGCTCCCGCCCTCGCCGCCGACGCCGGGCCGCTCGGCATCGGCGTGGCGCGGACGGCCGACACCCAGCGCGGGTCCTTCACCGTGCCGGTGTGGACCGACGCCCCCGGTGGCTCGGTCACCTCGGTCACGGCGACCGTGCGCGACGGTGACGCGGTCGTCGTGGACGGCCTGCGGCTCGCCGGTTCCGGTGAGCAGTGGTCCGTGCCCTCCGACGCCGTGCTGAAGCTGACCGAGGACGGCGGCGTCATGCCGCACCTCGGCCGGTACGCCATCGACATCACCGCCACCGACGACCAGGGCGACACCGCCGTCCGCACGGGTGCCGGCTCCCTGGACTTCACCCTGAGGCCCGTCCTCACCACCGCTCTGACCCGGACGCTGCTCGACAAGGACCACCGCACGGCGGGCGTCACCGGCACGCTCCTCGGTGTGCAGCCCGGCAGCGGGGACGAGGTGCCCCTCGAGGGCGCCACGGTCGGCGTGACCCGCACCTACTACTCCGTGGACGGACGCCCGGACAGCACCGGGCAGGCCGTCACCGGGGCGGACGGCTCCTTCGTCTCACCGGAGTTCCCCGTCGTCACGTGGGCAGGGCTGTCCGCGGCGTTCTCCGCGGACGACGCGCAGGTGCACGGCACCGCCCAGGCGGCCGCCGGGAACCCGCAGATGCAGCAGACGAACGTGGTCGTCACCGCCAAGGCCGACCGCACCCGCGCGGTGTCCGGCCAGGCGGTGACCATCAGCGGCAGCGTCAAGGACACCGCGGGCACCCCCGTCGCCGGGGCGTCCGTGCGACTGGCGCTCGGCGCGGCGCAGCCGGTCACGGTCGTCACCGGCGCCACGGGCTCCTTCAGCGGCAAGGTGATCGCGGCCCGCGCGCAGAACGACTGGGGCGGCTGGTCCGCCGCCGAGGACGACCCCTACCTGAGCGCCTCCGCGGCCGCCAGTGGCCCGATCGTCCTGCCGGCGGACTCCGTCTTCACCGAGGTGACCTCGAGGATCGGCGCCGACGTCAAGGTGACCGTGTCGGCCCGGCTGTTCGCGGCCTACGACCGGGTGTCGAGCATCTACGAGCCCCAGTTCGTCCACCTCGAGTACTCCAAGGACGGCAAGTCGGGCTGGAAGGACATCGGCACCGGGTACGCGCAGAACAACGGCGGCACGGTCACGATCAGCAAGTGGGGCTACCTCGACGGTTACTACCGCCTGCACCACTACACCTCGGACCAGTTCGCCGAGTCCGCCAGCCGGCCCGTCCGGCTGACCCGCACCAACACGCGGCTGTACTCGATGAAGGCGTCCTCCACCAAGGTCAAGAAGGGCGCCGCCGTCACGTTCACCGGCACTTTGAAGGAGTACGTGTCCGGCACGTGGCGGCCGTACAGGAGCGGGCACGTCGAGCTGTTCTTCCAGAAGAAGGGCTCGACGAAGTGGACGTACATCTCGTCGGGCACCACGAACTCGACGGGCAGGGCCACCCTCAAGGGCAAGCCGGCCTCGGACGGAAAGTGGCTGATCCAGTACTTCGGTGACGCGAAGCACTTCGACAGCGACGGGACCGCGGTCTTCGTCGACGTGCGGTAACGCGCGCAGGCACGCACCACGACGAGGGCAGGGACCGACCGGGCGACCGGTCAGTTCCTGCCCTCGTGCCGTGCCGCCTCCGCGCGCAGTGACCGGCCCAGCTCGTGCGCCTCGCGGCGGTCCTCCGCGGTCGCGTCCGTGACGTCCAGGAAGATCTGGTCCAGCTCGGGGAACTCCTCGGCGAGCGTGCTCTTGATCCGGACCGCGGCCTCCTCGACCGTCTCGCTGTCGATGCCCTCGGTCAGGTCGACCCGGACGGCCAGCAGCACCGAGTCGACGCCGAGCCGCATCGTCAGCAGCGCGGTCACCGTGTCGATCTCCGGCTGCCGCGTCAGCAGTTCGTGCGCCCGCTGCCGCAGCCGCGGGTCGGCGGCCTCGCCGATGAGGGTGTCGCGGCAGTCCTTGCCCAGCCGGTAGGCCACGAACATCAGCAGTACGGCGATGGCCAGGGACGCCCAGGCCTCCCACTGCCGCCCGCCGGTGGCCCAGTGCAGCCCCACACCCGCCAGGGCCAGCAGGACGCCGAGGACGGCCGCGCTGTCCTCGCCGATCACCGTGCGCAAGGTGGGGTCCTCGCCCTCGCGCAGCTCGGTGCGGAAGGAGCGGCCGTGCTCCCGCGCCCCGCCCCGTACCTGGAGCAGCGCCTTGACCAGGGACGATCCCTCGGCGATGAGGGAGATCACGAGCACGGCGGTGGCGATCAGAAAGGCCTTGAGGGTGTGCGGCTCGTGCTCGTGGAAGGCGGTGATGCCCTGGTAGAAGGAGAAGCAGCCGCCCATGACGAAGATGCCGACGGCGGCGAGCAGCGACCAGAAGTACCGCTCCTTCCCGTAGCCGAAGGGGTGCTGCGCGTCGGGCCTGCGCCGGCTGCGGCGCAGCGCGGCGAGCAGGAAGATCTCGTTGAGGGTGTCGGCGACCGAGTGCGCCGCTTCCGACAGCAGCGCCGGCGATGTGCTGATCAGGCCTCCGACCGCCTTCGCCACGGCGATCACCAGGTTCGCGGCGAGAGCGACGAATACGGTGCCCTTGGTCTGAGTGTCCTTGCCCATGGGATGCGTCTGCCCGGGGCGGGGCGGCTCAGTGGTGGAAGGCCGTGGGTGCCTGGCCGGGCGGGTGCAGGGGGTGCTCCTGTTCGCGCAGCTGGGGCAGGTAGCGCTCCAGGTCGGCGAGGAAGAGGTCCGCGAGGTCCTCGGAGAATCCGTTGCGGACGACGATCCTCAGCACCGCCAGGTCCTCGCGGTCGGCGGGGAAGGTGTAGGCGGGCACCTGCCAGCCGCGCTCGCGCATCCGCCGGGAGACGTCGAAGACGTCGTACGCGGTGACGTGGTCGGCGGTGGTGAGGGCGAACACCGGCAGCTGGTCGCCCCGGGTGATCAGCCGGAAGTCGCCGTACTCCTCGATCCGTGAGGCCAGGTACGTGGCCACGTCGCGGGCGGTCTGCTGGACGACGCGGTAGCCGTCGCGGCCGAGTCGCAGGAAGGTGTAGTACTGCGCGGCGACCTGCGATCCGGGCCGGGAGAAGTTCAGGGCGAAGGTCGGCATGTCGCCGCCGAGGTAGTTGACCCGGAAGACCAGCTCCTCGGGCAGCGCCTCGGTGTCCCGCCACAGCGCCCAGCCCACGCCCGGGTAGACCAGCCCGTACTTGTGGCCGGAGGTGTTGATCGACGCCACCCGCGGCAGCCGGAAGTCCCAGACCAGGTCCTCGTCGAGGAAGGGCGCGATCATGCCGCCGGAGGCCCCGTCGACATGGACGGGGATGTCGAGGCCGGTGCGCTCCTGGAGGCCGTCCAGGGCGGCGCAGATCTCGGCCACCGGTTCGTAGGAGCCGTCGAAGGTGGACCCGAGGACGGCGACGACGCCGATGGTGTTCTCGTCGCACCGTGCCAGGGCGGATGCGGCGTCCAGGTGCAGCCGGTCGCCCTCGACGGGCACCGTGCGCGCCTCGATCTCCCAGAAGTTGCAGAACTTCTCCCAGCAGACCTGCACGTTGACGCCCATGACCAGGTTGGGGCGGGCCTGCGCCGGATAGCGGTCGCCCTGGCGCTTCATCCAGCGGCGCTTGAGCGCCATCCCGGCGAGCATGCAGGCCTCGGAGGAGCCGGTGGTGGAGCAGCCGACGGCCTTCTCCGGGTCGGGCGCGTTCCACAGGTTGGCGAGCATCGACACGCAGCGCCGCTCCAGTTCGGCGGTGCGCGGGTACTCGTCCTTGTCGATCATGTTCTTGTCGAAGCACTCGGCCATCAGCACCTGGGCCTCGCGCTCCATCCAGGTGGTGACGAAGGTGGCCAGGTTGAGCCGGGCGTTCCCGTCGAGCATCAGCTCGTCGTGGACCAGCTGGTACGCCGTCGCGGGCGGCATCGGGCCGTCCGGGAGCTGGTGCTTGGGCGGCGCGGTGCGCATGCCCGTGACCGGATCGGCCCCCGCGTAGAAGGGGTTGACGGCGAGTTTCGGCAGACCCTCGGCACCCTTGTGCAGCGACATAGCGCTCACACTAAGCGCGATGCGGCACCTCGGCAGGTCGAGCCGTCAGACCGAGGAGGCCATCGACAGCTTCGCCGCGAAGCCCAGGAACAGCGCCGCCGCGCCCGAGGTCAGCCCGGCCGCGAGCCGCCTGCGACGGCGGAACTGGGCGGCCAGGTAGGTGCCCCCGAATATCAGCAGGGTCAGGTAGCTGAAGCTGAAGACCTGGGCGATCGCGCCCAGCGCCAGGAAGGACAGCGCCGGATGGGCGTAGCCGGGGTCGACGAACTGCACGAAGAAGGAGATGAAGAACAGGATCGCCTTCGGGTTGAGCAGGCTGATCACCAGCGCCCGCCGGAACGGCTGCTCGGTCTGCGCGGGCCCCTCGGCCACGACGGCGGCCGCCGGCACCGGCTCCGGCTCGGCGTCGCCGGGACGCGCCCGCCACATCCCCCAGGCGGCCCGCGCCATGCCGAACGCGATCCACGCCAGGTAGCCGGCGCCCGCGTACTTCACGATGCCGAAGAGCACGGGGTTGGCGGTGAGCAGGCCCGCCACCCCGGCCGCCGAGGCGGTCATCAGCACCGTGTCGCCGAGGAAGACGCCCAGCGCCGCGCGGTAGGCGGTACGGACCCCGCGCCGCGCCGCGACGGAGAGGGTGTAGAGGGAGTTGGGCCCCGGCAGCAGCACGATCAGTACGGTGCCCAGCACGTAGGTCGACAGGTCGGTGATACCCAGCATGGGCACCAATATGGCACTTGCACCTCACGTGGCGTGAGGCCGGAGGGTGTGGTCATGAACACGAGCACGGGCTGGTCGGTCGGGCAGGTGGCGGGTTTCGCCGGCGTGACCGTCCGTACGCTGCACCATTACGACGAGATCGGGCTGCTCTCGCCCAGCGACCGCAGCCACGCGGGCCACCGCCGCTACGGCGACGCCGACCTCGACCGGCTGCAGCAGATCCTCTTCTACCGGGAGCTCGGCTTTCCCCTGGACCAGGTGGCGGTCCTCCTCGACGACCCGGCCGCGGACCCGCGGGAGCACCTGCGGCGGCAGCACGAGCTGCTGACCGAGCGGATCGGGAAGCTGACGGAGATGGCCGACGCCGTCCAACGAGCCATGGAGGCACGCACGATGGGCATCAACCTCACGCCCGAGGAGAAGTTCGAGGTCTTCGGCGACTACGACCCCGACCAGCACGCCGAGGAGACCAGGCAGCGCTGGGGCGACACCGCGGCGTACGAGCAGTCGCAGCGCCGCGCCGCCTCGTACACCAAGGAGGACTGGCTGCGGATCAAGGCCGAGCAGGACGACTGGGGCAGCAGGCTCGTGGCGCTCCGCGCGTCCGGTGCCCCGGCCGACGGCGAGGCGGCGATGGACCTCGCCGAGGAGCACCGGCGGTTCATCGTGGACCACTACTACGACTGCACGTACGAGATCCACACCGGTCTCGCCGCGATGTACCTGGCCGACCCGCGCTTCAACGCCTTCTACGAGGCGATCGCGCCGGGCACCGCCCAGTACGTGCACGACGCGATCGTCGCCAACGCTAGGCGGGCTCAGGGGTGATGACCGCCGCCGTGCCGTAGGCGCACACCTCGGTGCCGACGTCGGCTGCCTCGCTGACGTCGAAGCGCATCGTCAGCACGGCGTTCGCGCCGCGCGCCCGCGCCTGCTCGACCAGCCGCTCCATCGCCTGGGTGCGGGTCTGCGCCAGGGTCTTGGTGAGCCCCTTCAGCTCCCCGCCGACCAGGGACTTCAGGCCCGCGCCGATCTGGCTGCCCAGATGGCGGGAGCGGACGGTGAGGCCGAAGACCTCGCCGATCACCCGCTCCACCCGGAAGCCGGGGACGTCGTTCGTGGTGACCACCAGGACGTCGGACCCCTGCCGCTGTCCGCCGCCGTACTCGTCGATATCCATGGGGGCATCGTGCGCGGCGATCGCCGTCCCGCGCGGGACGCACGCCGGGCCGCCGGGGAAATGCCGTACTTCCCGCGGGTTCCCCCCGAAGGGGAGGATTCCGCGGTGACGGGTGATGTGCGGTGGTGCACGGTGAAACGCGTGGGGTGGCCGTGGCCGAGCGTTCGCCCACGGGGGACGGTTCGGTCCCGACCGCGTTGATACTTTTGGCGCGTGACGACTATCGCCCTGGGCCCGCAATGGCTCGACCCCGATTACCTCATCTCGTCCGCGGGCCTCATCGGCCTGCTGGCGATCGTGTTCGCCGAGTCGGGTCTGCTCATCGGGTTCTTCCTGCCCGGTGACTCCCTGCTGTTCACCGGTGGCCTGCTGGTGGCCGGCGGCAAGCTGGACTGGCCGATCTGGGCCGTCTGCCTGCTCGTCGTGCTCGCCGCCATCGCCGGTGACCAGGTCGGCTACCTCTTCGGCCGCAAGGTCGGCCCCTCGCTCTTCCGCCGCCCGAACTCCAAGCTGTTCAAGCAGGAGAACATCGAGAAGGCGCACGAGTTCTTCGAGAAGTACGGCGCGAAGTCGATCGTCCTGGCCCGTTTCGTGCCGATCGTGCGGACGTTCACGCCCATCGTGGCCGGTGTCAGCCGGATGAACTACCGCACCTTCGTCACCTACAACGTCATCGGCGGCACCCTGTGGGGCGCGGGGGTGACGCTGCTCGGCTACTGGCTCGGGCAGATCGCGTTCGTGCGCGAGCACATCGAGCTGATGCTGGTCGCGATCGTCCTGGTCTCGGTCGTTCCGATCGCCATCGAGTTCCTGCGGGCCCGCTCCGCGGCGAAGAAGGCCCCGCCGCGGCCGGAGTCCCCGGCCGACGGCGCCGGCCCGATGCAGCCGCCCGTCCAGAGCCCCACCGCCTCCGGCGGCGGGCGCCACCGTGCGAACCGGCGTTAACGTCCGGGGTTAATGGGCAGTCGAACCGCTGTGCCTGGGGGAGGGTGGCGACACCCTCCCCCTGCCACGCCCGGCGCGGAATCACGTCGAGGACCGAGAGGAGGACCGCGGTGGCGTACCCGGAGGAGCCCGAGCAGCCGACCGGCGGCTCGGAATTCACCCCGCCGCTCGGGGTCGAGCTGCCCAAGCCGGAGCCGCGGGGGTCCGCCTTCACGCGCCCCAGGACCTCCCCGCAGCTGTCGCACCCGGCGTTCACGCCCCCCGAGGGCATCCCGGTGGTCAGCCTCTCCAAGGAGGCCCCCTGGCCGGACCGCATGCGGACGATGCTGCGCATGCCGCTCGGCGAGCGCCCGGCGCCGGAGCAGCCCGCCGCGCAGCCGGAGGCCGGCACCGGGCCCGCCGTGCCGCGCGTGCTCGACCTGACGCTGCGCATCGGGGAGCTGCTCCTCGCCGGCGGCGAGGGCGCGGAGGACGTCGAGGCCGCGATGCTCGGCGTGGCCCACGCGTACGGGCTCGGCCGGGTCGAGCCGTCCGTGACCTTCACGCTGCTGAGCATCTCCTACCAGCCCTCGCTGGTGGACCCGCCAGCCACCGCCAACCGCACGGTGCGCCGCCGGGCCACCGACTACACGCGCCTCGCGGCCGTCTTCCGGCTGATCAACGACATCACCGCCGCCGACCTGACCCTCGAGGACGCCTACCGCCGTCTCGCGCTGATCCGGCGCAACCGCCACCCCTACCCCGGCTGGCTGCTGACCGGGGCCGCGGGGCTGCTCGCGGGCGCGGCGAGCCTGCTGGTGGGCGGCGGCGGCCCGGTGGTCTTCGCGGTCGCTGCGCTCGGGGCCATGCTGGGCGACCGGCTGGCCTGGCTGTGCGCGGGACGCGGGCTGCCGGAGTTCTACCAGTTCGTCGCGGCGGCCATGCCGGCCGCCGCGCTGGGCGTGCTCATCGCCCGCTTCGGCCATGTGCTGCCCGGCACGAGCACGCTGCAGGCCTCCTCCGTCATCACCGGTGGCCTGTTCGCCCTGATCCCGGGGCGGGCCCTGGTGGCAGCCGTGCAGGACGGCCTGACCGGCTTCTACATCACCGCCTCGGCCCGGCTGCTGGAGGTGATGTACCTCTTCACCGGCATCGTCATCGGCGTCACCCTGATCCTGTACGCCGGGGTCAGCCTGGGCGCACAGCTCGACCCGGACCAGGCGCTGCGCGCGTACGAGAACCCGCCGCTGCAACTGGTGGCGGCGATGGTGCTGAGCCTGGCCTTCGCGGTGCTGCTGCAGTGCGAGCGCGGGGTGCTGGCGCTGGCCGCGCTCAACGGCGGCGTGGCGTGGACGGTCTACGCGGCGCTGCACCAGGAGTCCCTCGGCATCGGGATGTCGCCGGTGGCCGCGACCGCCGTCGCCGCCGGGCTGGTGGGCCTGTTCGGGCAGATGCTCTCCCGCTACCGCTTCGCCTCCGCGCTGCCGTACGTGACGGCCGCGATCGGGCCGCTGCTGCCCGGCTCGGCGACGTACTACGGACTGCTCGGACTCACCCGGGGCCATTTGGACCAGGGGTTCGCCTCGCTCACCAAAGCCGCCGCGCTGGCGCTCGCCGTGGCCATCGGAGTGAACCTCGGCGGCGAGATCGCGCGGCTCTTCCTGAGGCTGCCCGGCGGCGCTGACCAGGCACGACGCCGTGCGGCGGCGAAGCGCACGCGCGGATTCTGAGCCCTGCTGCCCCCCGGACGGCCGTTCCTGATGATGCGTCGGGAAATCTGATGTTAACTGTCCGTATCGTGGTCGTAGTTGAGTAATCATTCCCAGGCGTTTCACTGCGTACATGGGTGTCCGATCCGGGGCAAAACCGAACTTTCGGAGGCGAGGAGCCTTGGCTGACGAGCTGTTGAGCCCGCTGGATCTCGCCTTCTGGAATCTCGACTCACCCGGCCATCCCATGTACCTGGGCGCCGTCGCCGTCTTCGAGCGCGACCCGGAGCACCCGGTCGACGCCGAGGGCCTCGCGGCCCTGATCACCGCGCGCGCCGAGAACGCCCCGCGCATGCGCCAGCGCGTGCGCGACGTCTGGTACGGCGTCGGCGGCGCCGCCTGGGCCCCCGACGAGCACTTCGACGTCCGGCGGCATGTGCACGCCGTCCGGCGCGCCGACACCTCGGCGGCCGTCGCGGAACTGATGTCCCGTCCGATGGACCGCGAGCACCCGCCGTGGGAGGTGTACGTCATCGAGGGCGCGCCCGACGCGCCCTTCTCCGTGCTCGTCAAACTGCACCACGCGCTGGCCGACGGCCTGCGCGCGGTGGAGTTCGGGGCGGTCCTGCTCGACCAGGGCGTACGCCCGGCGGCCCCGGCCACCCCCGCGCCGCGCGCCGCGGCGGCCACGTCGCCGCCCGCGCCCCGGCAGCCGGCCGGTCTCCACCTGCCCGCGCTCCCGGGGCTGCCCGGCCTGCCGGGTCTTCCCGGTCTCTCCGGGCTCCCCGACCCGCGGCAGATGGTCGCCTCCCTGCCGTCGCGGGTGCGCGAGGCGGGCCGGGCGCTGGGCATCGGCTCGGCGGTGCTGCGTGCCTCCCTCGACCCCGGTGGCCCGGCCGCGCTCGGCGCCGCCCCCCGGCACGGCGGCGCGCCGCGCCGCTTCGCCGGCGCCTCGCTCGAGGTGGACGACATGCACCGGGTCCGCAAGACCAGCGGCGGCACCGTCAACGACGTCGTCATGGCCGTCGTCGCCGGCGCCCTGCGGCGCTGGATGGAGGCGCGCGGCGACGACCCGGACGGCCCCGGCCCGCGCGCGCTGATCCCGGTGGCGCGCCGCCGCCGCAAGGGCGTGCGCGGCGGCCGGGGCAACCGCATCTCCGGCTACCTGCTGCGGCTGCCGGTCGGCGAGGCCGACCCGCTGGCCCGGCTGCGCGGTGTGCGCGAGGGCATGGACCGCAACAAGGCCGCCGGGCCGGACACCGGCCCCGGGGCGGTGGCGCTGCTCGCCGACAGCGTGCCGCCGCTCGCGCACCGCTTCGCGGCGCCGCTGCTGGCCGCCTCCGCGCGCCTGCTGTTCGACGTGCTGGTCACCAACGTGCCGATGCTCGACGTGCCGCTGACGCTGGGCGGCTGCCGGATGACCGAACTCCATCCGATCGCCCCGCTCGCCCGCGGCCAGTCGCTGGCCGTGGCCATCTCGACCTACCGGGGCCGGGTCCACATCGGGCTCTTCGCGGATGCCACCGCCGTGCCCGACGCGGACGCGCTGGCCACCGCGCTGCACGGCTCCCTGGCGGAACTGCTGGCGGCCTGCGGGGAGGGCGAGGAGGCTGCGCGGCGCCCCTGAGCACGCACGAGGGCGGCGCGCCCCGGAAGGGAGCGCGCCGCCCTCGGCGGTGGCACGGCGTCAGTGGCCGCCGTGCTCCTTCAGGCGCTTGTAGGACGCCTCGATCTCGGCCTCGGCCTCGGCGCGGCCGACCCAGTTGGCGCCCTCGACGGACTTGCCGGGCTCCAGGTCCTTGTAGACCTCGAAGAAGTGCTGGATCTCCAGGCGGTCGAACTCCGAGACGTGGTGGATGTCCCGCAGGTGCTCCACGCGCGGGTCGGACGCCGGCACGCACAGCAGCTTGTCGTCGCCGCCGGCCTCGTCCGTCATGCGGAACATGCCGATCGTGCGGCAGCGCACGAGGACGCCCGGGAAGGTCGGCTCGTCCAGCAGGACGAGGGCGTCCAGGGGGTCGCCGTCCTCGCCGAGGGTGTTCTCCACGAAGCCGTAGTCCGCCGGGTAGACCGTCGAGGTGAACAGGTGCCTGTCCAGGCGGATACGACCGGTCTCGTGGTCCACTTCGTACTTGTTCCGGGAACCCTTCGGGATCTCGATCGTGACGTCGAACTCGAGCACAGCCTGTCCTCCATGATCAGCACATACTTCTGGTGATTAAGTGTCTCCCACGCTTGTGTGTGGTCGCGAAAGGGGCTGGTCCGGGGTGCCCGTCTCAAAGAACTGGCAGGTGGTGGCGGGGTCGACCGCCGCCGGCCTCGCCGTGGCGCTGACAGCGGTGGCCCTCGCGGGACCGTGGGAGTCAGGCCAGCGTACGGCCGAACGGGTGAGGGCCGCCTCCCGGGAGGAAAGGCCGGTCGGGGCCGGCGGGGCGGGGAGGCCGCCCAGCAGGCCCGCCGGGGGCCGCAAGGGGGCCTCCGCGCCCGTCCCTGCGCCCCAGGTGCTCGCCGCCGCCGTGGGCACGCAGGGAGCCGTGCCGCCGGCCGACAGCGGCCTCGCCGGCCGGCTCGCACCGCTGCTCAAGGACCGGGCGCTCGGGCCGCTGACCACCGGGGCGGTCGTCGACGCGGCCACCGGCGAGGGCGTCTGGGGGCACCGGGAGGGCACCGCGGCGGTGCCCGCCTCCACCACGAAGATCGCCACGGCGGTCGCCGCGCTGTCGCTGCTCGGACCCGACCACCGGCTCACCACCGGTGTCGTCGCGGACGGCGACGACCGCGTCGTCCTGGTGGGCGGCGGCGATCCCACCCTCACGGCCCGCAAGTCCGCCGGGGGCGGCTACGCCGCGGCCTCGCTGCGCGCCCTCGCCGACGGCACCGCCCGCGCCCTCAAGGCCCGCGGCACGCGCACCGTGCGGCTGTCGTACGACACGTCGCTCTACAGCGGGCCCACGGTTCATCCCATCGGGCACAACGACAACATCGCCCCGGTCGACGCCCTCATGACGGACGAGGGCCGGGCCGACGGCAAGAGCTGGAAGGGCCCGGTGGCCCGGGTCTGGGACCCCGCGGCCAAGGCGGCGACCACCTTCGCGGGAATGCTCCGCGACCGGGGCGTGAAGGTCACCGGCGCGGTGGACCGGCGCTCGGCCCCCGAGGGGGGCGCCGCCGACCGGCTGGCGGTGGTGCGCTCGGCGCCGCTGTCCGACCTGGTCGAGCGGATGCTCACCAACAGCGACAACGACATCGCCGAGGCCCTGGCCCGGCACACCGCCCTCGCCGCCGGTCTGCCCGGCTCCTTCAGCGGCGGCGCCCAGGGCATCTCCTCCGCCCTGCGCGAGCTGGGCGTCCCGCTCAAGGGTGCCCGTTTCACCGACGGCAGCGGCCTGAACCGCGCCGACCGGCTCACCGCCGACCAGCTCGCCCGGCTCCTGGTGCTGGCCGGCGACCCCGAGTACCCCGAGCTGCGGCCCACCCTGACGGGCCTGCCGATCGCCCACTTCACCGGCTCGCTGAAGGAACGCTTCACCGCGGGCGACGCCGGCGGCGGCATGGGCGTCATCCGCGCCAAGACCGGCACCCTCACCGGGGTCAACGCGCTGGCCGGCACCGTGGTGAACGCCGACGGGCGGCTCGTCACCTTCGCCTTCCTCAGCAACGGCACCACCAGCCCCGCCTCGGCGATGCGCGCCCTGGACCGGCTCGCCGCCGCGGTGGCCCGATGACGTTGCCGCGGTTGACCCGACACCCCGCGAACGCTCCCGAGCACGGGGGACAGCACGTACCGTGAAGGAATGACGAGCATCGGTGGTGCGGAGATGGTCGACTGGAATCTCGCGGTGGCGACCGCGACCCGCTTCGTGCGGCCCGGACCCGAGGTCAGCCGGGACGAGGCGCGCGCGGTGGTCGCGGAGCTGCGGGGGTACGCCAAGGAGTCGGAGGCCCACGTACGGGCGTTCACGCGGATGTTCGGGGACCAGGAGCCCGCGGACGCCGGGACGCCCGTGCTGATCGTGGACCGCCCAGGATGGATCAAGGCCAACGTGGCCGGCTTCCGCGAGGTGCTGAAGCCGCTGCTGGACAAGATGCAGGCCCGCAAGCCGGGCGGCCCCGGCGGCGCCGTGCTCGGCACCGTCGGCGGCAAGGTGACCGGGGTCGAGGTCGGGATGCTGCTGAGCTTCCTGGCCTCGCGCGTCCTCGGCCAGTACGAGACGTTCGCCCCGGCGTCCCGCGACATGCCGGCCGGCCCGGCGGTGCCGGGACCGGGCGAGCCGCGGACCGGCCGGCTGCTGCTGGTGGCCCCCAACATCGTCCACGTGGAGCGCGAACTCGACGTGGACCCGCACGACTTCAGGCTCTGGGTGTGCCTGCACGAGGAGACCCACCGCACGCAGTTCACGGCCGTCCCGTGGCTGCGCGACCACATCGAGCAGGAGGTCCAGGCCTTCCTCGGCGAGACCGAGATTGACCCCTCCACGCTGATCGAGCGGCTGCGCGAGGCGTTCCAGTCCTTCTCCGGCGGTCGTCCCGAGGCGGAGGAGGAGGCGGTCGACGCCGGGCCGGAGGAGGGCCGCAGCCTGATCGACCTCGTGCAGACCCCGAACCAGCGGGAGATCCTGGGCCGGCTGACGGCGGTGATGTCGCTGCTGGAGGGGCACGCCGACTACGTGATGGACGGCGTCGGCCCCGACGTGGTGCCGTCGGTGGCCGAGATCCGGGAGAAGTTCCAGGTCCGCCGGCAGAGCGGCGCGGGGCGGCTGGACCAGGCGCTGCGCAGGCTGCTGGGGCTGGACGCCAAGCTGCGCCAGTACCGGGACGGCGAGCGTTTCGTGCGGGCCGTGGTCGACCAGGCGGGCATGGACGGCTTCAACCGGATCTGGACCTCGCCCAACACGCTGCCGACGAAGCTGGAGATCGCCAAACCGGCGGACTGGGTGGCGCGGGTGCACCGCAGGACCGAGACCTGACCCGCGGGGGCCGTTCCCGCCCCGGCGCACCCCCTCCCCACCCGTTACCCCACCCCGTCCCCAGCCGTTGTTCCAGCCGCCCTTTGCTCGTCTTTTCGCCTGTTCCTTTCACCCGTCCGAGGGACCGTCGGCGCAGCGTAAGCGTGCAATGCTCGGGTATTGCACGCTGTCTGTCACCATCTAGCTACCCTGCGTCACTCCACCGTCTCCACTGCCTCCACTGCTCCGCCAGTGCTCTTCAGGAGGGAAACCGGACATGGGTCCCCACCCCGCGGTCGCGGCGATACGCCTCGCGGTCCGCCGCGTACTCCAGGACGTCCTGACCGACCACGCGGGCGGTAGCCCGCTGGTGCTCGCCGCCTGCAGCGGCGGCGCCGATTCCATGGCACTCGCCACCGCGCTCGCCTTCGAGGCCCCCAAACTCGGCGTGCGCGCCGGCGGTGTGACCGTCGACCACGGCCTCCAGGACGGCTCGGACGTCCGCGCCGTGGACGTGGCCGCCCGCCTGCGCGGCCTGGGCCTGGACCCGGTGGACGCGGTCGCCGTGACCGTGGGCCGCCAGGGCGGCCCCGAGGCCGCCGCCCGTGACGCCCGCTACGCGGCCCTCGACGCCGCCGCGGAGCGCGCCGGCGCGTCCGCGGTGCTGCTCGGCCATACCCGCGACGACCAGGCCGAGACGGTGCTGCTGGGGCTGGCCCGCGGCTCGGGCATCCGGTCGCTGTCCGGCATGCCGTCGGTCAACGGCCGCTACCGCCGCCCGTTCCTGCTGCTGGACCGCGACACGGTCCGCAAGGCCTGCCTGGCGCAGGGCATCGACGTGTGGGAGGACCCGCACAACCACGACCCGGCCTACACCCGCTCCCGCGTCCGCCACGAGGCGCTGCCCGTGCTGGAGAAGTCCCTCGGCAAGGGCGTGGTCGAGGCGCTGGCGCGTACCGCCCAGCTCTCCCGCGACGACGCGGACGCACTGGACCAGTGGGCCGCCGAGGCGGAACGGTCCGCCTCCGACGCCGAGGGCGGCCTGGACATCTCCCGCCTGCTCGTGCTCCCCCCCGCCGTCCGCCGCCGGGTGCTGCGCCGCGCGGCCCTCGCCGCGGGTTCCCCCGCCGGTTCGCTCTTCGCCCGCCACATCGAGGAGACCGACCGCCTGCTCACCGCCTGGCGCGGCCAGAAGCCGCTCAACCTGCCGGGCGGAGTCGCCGTCGGGCGGCGCAATGGCAGACTGTTCTTCCAGGCCTTGTAGACCGAGCCGGAAGTTGTACGGGTGAACGAGAACGACATGGGCACCGACCTCGAGAAGGTGCTCATCTCCAAGCAAGAGATCGACGCCAAGCTGGCTGAGCTGGCGGCGAAGATCGACCGGGACTACCAAGGCAAGGACCTGCTCATCGTCGGCGTCCTCAAGGGCGCGGTGATGGTCATGGCGGATCTCGCCCGCACCCTGTCCTCCAACGTCACGATGGACTGGATGGCCGTGTCCTCGTACGGCGCCGGGACCAAGTCCTCCGGCGTGGTGCGCATCCTCAAGGACCTGGACACCGACATCGCGGGCCGTGACGTCCTGATCGTCGAGGACATCATCGACTCCGGCCTGACCCTGTCCTGGCTGATCAGCAACCTCGGCTCGCGCCGTCCGGCCTCGCTGGAGGTCTGCACGCTGCTGCGGAAGCCCGATGCCGCCAAGGTCAAGATCGATGTCAAGTACGTCGGATTCGACATCCCGAACGAGTTCGTGGTCGGCTATGGCCTCGACTTCGCGGAGAAGTACCGGAACCTGCCGTTCATCGGCACTCTTGCGCCGCACGTGTACGGCGGCTGAGGCCTGCGGGAACCCTCACGCCCTCCGCGGCGTTGGAGGGTGGTAACGCTGTTTGTTAACGGTCTCCGGCGACTTCGGGTGACAATGCTGGGGTACCGTCCGAAGGTCGGTTCATACACCGGATGCACCGGCGGCTCTCCGGCCGCTGTGCCTCACTGTGGCAGGAGGGACGGGGCGTGATCGCCCCGCATGGATGGACGTGAAGCGCTATTTCCGTGGGCCAGTCATGTGGATCGTGCTGGCTGTCCTCGCCGTGGTCGTATTGATGCAGGTCGTCGGCTCGTCCGGCGGCTACAAGACGGTGGACACCGGCCAGGTCATCGCGGCGATCGACACGAATCAGGCCAAGTCGGCAGAGCTGACCACTGGTGACGAGAGCACCATCAAGGTCCAGCTGAAGGACGGCGCCAAGGTCAACGGCAAGGACCTCGGCTCCTCGAAGATCAAGGCGAGCTATATCGGCGACCAGGGCGTCGACATCGCGAAGACGCTGCAGACGAAATCGGAGAACGGCCAGCTCCCGCAGGGATACACGGTCGCTCCCTCGAAGCAGAACGCCTTCGTCGGCATCCTGCTCTCGCTGCTGCCCTTCGTGCTGATCGTCGTCGTGTTCCTGTTCCTGATGAACCAGATGCAGGGCGGCGGCTCCCGGGTCATGAACTTCGGGAAGTCCAAGGCCAAGCTGATCACCAAGGACACCCCGAAGACCACCTTCTCCGACGTCGCAGGCGCGGACGAGGCGGTCGAGGAGCTCCAGGAGATCAAGGAGTTCCTCCAGGAGCCGGCCAAGTTCCAGGCCGTGGGCGCCAAGATTCCCAAGGGTGTGCTGCTGTACGGCCCGCCCGGAACCGGCAAGACGCTGCTCGCGCGTGCCGTCGCGGGCGAGGCGGGTGTGCCGTTCTACTCGATCTCCGGTTCCGACTTCGTCGAGATGTTCGTCGGTGTCGGTGCCTCCCGGGTCCGTGACCTGTTCGAGCAGGCCAAGGCGAACGCCCCGGCCATCGTCTTCGTCGACGAGATCGACGCCGTCGGCCGGCACCGCGGTGCGGGCCTCGGCGGCGGGCACGACGAGCGCGAGCAGACGCTGAACCAGCTGCTGGTCGAGATGGACGGGTTCGACGTGAAGGGCGGCGTCATCCTGATCGCCGCCACCAACCGCCCCGACATCCTGGACCCGGCGCTGCTGCGTCCCGGCCGCTTCGACCGGCAGATCGCCGTCGACCGTCCGGACCTGCAGGGCCGCCTGGAGATCCTCCAGGTCCACCAGAAGGGCAAGCCGGTCGCGCCGGACGTCGACCTCAAGGCCGTCGCCCGCCGCACCCCCGGCTTCACCGGTGCGGACCTCGCCAACGTCCTCAACGAGGCGGCGCTGCTCACCGCGCGCAGCGACAAGAAGCTGGTCGACAACTCGATGCTGGACGAGGCCATCGACCGCGTCGTGGCCGGCCCGCAGAAGCGCACCCGGATCATGTCCGAGAAGGAGAAGAAGATCACCGCGTACCACGAGGGCGGACACGCCCTGGTCGCGGCGGCTTCTCCGAACAGCGACCCGGTCCACAAGATCACGATCCTGTCGCGCGGCCGTGCCCTGGGCTACACCATGGTGCTGCCGGACGAGGACAAGTACTCCACCACGCGCAACGAGATGCTCGACCGGCTGGCCATGACCATGGGCGGCCGCGCGGCGGAGGAGCTCGTCTTCCACGACCCGACCACCGGTGCCGCGGACGACATCGAGAAGGCCACCACGACGGCACGTGCGATGGTCACCCAGTACGGCATGACCGAGCGCCTGGGCGCGATCAAGTTCGGGACGAGTGACGGCGAGCCGTTCCTCGGCCGGGAGATGTCCCACCAGCGCGACTACTCGGAAGAGGTCGCCGGGCTGGTCGACGAAGAGGTCAAGAAGCTCATCGAGACCGCGCACAACGAGGCGTGGGAGATCCTGGTCGAGAACCGCGACGTCCTCGACAACCTCGTTCTGGCCCTCCTCGAGAAGGAGACGCTGAACAAGGAGGAGATCGCCGAGGTCTTCAAGCAGATCGTCAAGCGCCCGCCGCGGCCGGCCTGGACGGGTTCCTCGCGGCGTACGCCGTCGACCCGCCCGCCCGTGCTCTCGCCCAAGGAGCTCGCCCTGACCAACGGCACCCAGCCGTCGGCCAACGGAACGGCCACCGCGGCCGGCTCCCTGAGCAAGTCCGCCGAGAGCGTCGAGCTCCCGGAGGACCCCGGCACCGAGGGCTGACGCCCCCGGCGTGGCAACGCTCACGCTCACCGGAATGTCCGCCGTGCCCCCCAGGTTTCCTATCCTGGGGGGCGCGGCTTTTCCGCGTGGTACGGCGTACGAGGAACGAGGCACACATGACCGACCCGGTGACCCTTGAGGGCGAGCTGAGCCCCATCGGCGAGTTCGACGAGAAGCGTGCCGAGAACGCGATCCGCGAACTGCTCATCGCCGTGGGCGAGGACCCCGACCGGGAGGGCCTGCGCGACACCCCGGCACGGGTGGCCCGGTCGTACCGGGAGATCTTCGCCGGGCTCTACCAGGAGCCGGAGGATGTGCTGACGACCACCTTCGACCTCGGCCACGACGAGATGGTGCTGGTCAAGGACATCGAGGTGCTCTCCAGCTGTGAGCACCACCTGGTCCCGTTCGTGGGCGTCGCGCACGTCGGTTACATCCCGTCGGCGGACGGCAAGATCACCGGGCTGTCCAAGCTGGCGCGGCTGGTGGACGTCTTCGCCCGCCGTCCGCAGGTGCAGGAGCGGCTGACCACGCAGATCGCCGAGTCCCTGATGCGGATACTCGAACCGCGCGGTGTGATCGTGGTCATCGAGTGCGAGCACATGTGCATGACGATGCGCGGGGTCCGCAAGCCCGGCGCCAAGACCCTCACCTCGGCGGTGCGCGGGCAGCTGCGCGACCCGGCCACGCGGGCCGAGGCCATGAGCATGATCATGTCGCGATGAGCTGATCGCCGGCGGTGTCCGGCGAGGGTCCCCGGAAAGGTTCGGTATCCGGGGGGACACGGTTGTGCCACCGACGGAACCCTCGGGCGGGTGTTCACGTCCTACTGGGCGCACATCTTCGTACGCGAGTCGGGCGTACGGGACTTTTCCGCATCGCTGGAGCTTGGTGGGCCATGTCTGTCGTCGCAGAGGAAGACCCCGGCGCACGGGTTTCCCGGGGAGCAGAGCGGAGGCTTCCCGCGGTGCTGCCCGCCGCGGCGTCACCTCGTGCGGTGGGGACGGCGTGCGCGCTGGTCGGGCTGATGGACCTGGCGGCCGGGATCTTCCCCCGGTTCCGCTACAGCCGGATGCACGTGCTGGCCGGGGTCGTCCCCGGGACCGTCACGTCGGTGGCCGCCGCGGCGGCCGTGGTGACCGGCATCCTCATGCTGATGCTGGCGCACGCCCTCAAGCGGGGGAAGAAGCGCGCCTGGCGGGCCGCGGTGGTGCTGTTGCCGATCGGCGGGGTGGCGCAGCTGCTGCACCGTCACTCGCTGGGCGGCGCGGTCCTGTCGGCGGTGCTGCTGGCCCTGCTGATCCGCTACCGGGCCGAGTTCTCGGCGCTCGGCGATCCGCGCACGCGATGGCGGGCGGTGGCGGCGTTCGCGGGACTGAGCGGGCTCAGCGTGCTGCTGGGACTGCTCATCGTCAGCGCGCACCCGGCGGCCGAGAGGGGCGACCCGACGGTGGCGCAGCGGTTCACCGAGGTGGTGTACGGGCTGCTCGGCTTCGACGGGCCGGTCGGCTACGCCAGCGACCAGGCGGCCGACGTCGTCGCGTACTCCCTGGGCGGGCTCGGCTTCCTGATTGCCGCGACCACCGCGTACCTGGCACTGCGTCCCGCCCACCCGGTCGCCGAACTGACGGCGGAGGACGAGGAGCGGCTGCGCTGCCTGCTGGCCCGGCACGGCGCCCGGGACTCGCTCGGGCACTTCGCGCTGCGCCGGGACAAGAGCGTGGTGTTCTCCCCGAGCGGCAAGGCGGCGGTCTGCTACCGCGTCGTGTCCGGGGTGATGCTGGCCAGTGGTGATCCGATCGGCGACGTGGAGGCCTGGCCGGGCGCGATACACCGGTTCATGGCGGAGGCCCGCGCGCACGCGTGGATCCCGGCGGTGATGGGCTGCAGCGAGACCGGCGGCGAGGTGTGGACCCGGGAGACCGGGCTGGACGCGCTGGAGCTGGGCGACGAGGCGATCGTGGAGACGGCGGCGTTCTCGCTGTCCGGGCGGGCCATGCGCAACGTACGGCAGATGGTCAAGCGGATCGAGCGGGCCGGCTACGCGTGCAAGGTGCGCCGGGTGGGCGAGGTGGACGAGGGCGAGCGCGAGGTGATCCGCCGTGCGGCCGACGCGTGGCGGGGCACCGAGACCGAGCGCGGCTTCTCGATGGCGCTGGGCCGGATCGGCGACCCGTCCGACGCGGAGTGCGTGGTGGCGACCGCCCACGACGCGGACGGCGCACTGCGGGCGGTGCTGCACTTCGTGCCCTGGGGCAGCGACGGGATGTCGCTGGACCTCATGCGGCGCGACCGGGCCGCCGACCCCGGTCTGAACGAGCTGCTGATCGTCGCGGCGCTGCAACGGGCTCCGGAACTCGGGGTGAAGCGGGTCTCGCTGAACTTCGCGATGTTCCGCTCGGCGCTGGCCCGCGGGGAGCGGCTGGGCGCCGGGCCGGTGCTGCGCACCTGGCGCGGGCTGCTGGTCTTCCTGTCGCGCTGGTTCCAGATCGAGTCGCTGTACAAGTTCAACGCGAAGTTCCAGCCCGAGTGGCTGCCCCGCTTCTTGGTCTTCCGCGCCACCAAGGACCTGCCCCGGATCGGCCTGGCCGCGATGCAGGCCGAGGGCTTCGTCACCCTGGCCCTGCCCGCCTGGGCCTCCCGGCGTCTTCGGTGACCGGTGTCCGGGCCGCCACATAGGCTGACCTCATGGGTACGATGCGCGGCCAGGTGGCCGGATTGCCGTCCTGGGACCGGTGCGCGGTCATGGGCGTGGTGAACGTCACGCCGGACTCGTTCTCCGACGGCGGCGAGTGGTTCGACCCGGAGCTGGCCGTGAAGCACGGGCTGGACCTGGTGGCGGCCGGTGCCGACCTGGTGGACGTCGGCGGCGAGTCGACCCGCCCGGGCGCGGCGCGCGTGGACGAGTCGGAGGAACTGCGCCGGGTGATCCCGGTGGTCCGTGAACTGGCCAGGGCCGGGGTCGTGGTGAGCGTCGACACGATGCGTGCCGCGGTCGCGGAGAAGGCGGTCGGGGCGGGCGCGGCGCTGGTCAACGACGTCAGCGGCGGCCTCGCCGATCCGGCGATGATCCCGGTCGTGGCGGCGTCGGGCGCCCCCTTCGTCGTGATGCACTGGCGCGGCCAGAGCATCGACATGAACAACCGCGCGGTCTACGCGGACGTGGTCGGCGAGGTCACCGACGAGCTGCGGCGCAGCTTCGACGCCGCGGTGTCCGGCGGCATCGACCCGGAGCGGATCGTCCTCGATCCCGGTCTGGGCTTCGCCAAGGACGCCGAGCACGACCTCGCGCTGATCGCGCACATGGAGGACCTGCGGACGCTGGGCCGCCCGCTGCTGATCGCGGCCTCGCGCAAGCGGTTCCTCGGCAGGGTCCTCGCCGGAGAGGGCGGCGATCCGCCGCCGGCGCGCGAGCGGGACGCCGCGACGGCCGCGGTGACCGCGATCGCCGCGAGCCGCGGGGCGTGGGCGGTGCGGGTGCACGAGGTGCACGACAGTGCGGACGCGGTCCGTGTGGCGCGGGCGATCGAAGGGGCGCGATGAGCGAGCGGTGGCAGTGGGGTCGGGGCGGGCGACGGGGTCGTCCCGTGGCGCGGGGGGTGTCGCGGTGACGCCGCGCACGGCCGAGGCGGCCCAGGTCGAGCAGGCGAACCAGGCGTTCTACGACGCCGTGGAGCGCTCGGACCTGGACGCGCTGGAGGAGCTGGTGCTGACCGGCCCGCTGGCGGAGACGGTGTCGGTGGTGCACCCGGGGTGGCCGGTGCTGCGCGGCCGCCGCGAGGTGATGCGCTCGTACGCGCTGATCATGGCGAACACCGAGTACATCCAGTTCTTCCTCACGGACGTGGAGGTCGCGGTCGACGGGGACACCGCGCTCGTGACGTGCACCGAGAACATCCTCACCGGCGGCCCCGCCGAGGAGGAGGGCGAGATGGGCTCGCTGGTGGGCGGTCTGGTGGTGGCCACGAATGTGTTCCGGCGCACACCGGAGGGGTGGCGGCTGTGGGTGCACCACGGTTCCCCGGTCATGGCCGGTGCCGGTGAGGACGACGAGGAGGACGGGGACGGCGCGGACGGCGGCGAGGGCGCGGCCTGAACACCCCGGTGGGTGCCACCCGTTCGTGCCAATGGGACGACGGGTGCGGAGTAGGGGCCTCCGCTACGGGGTAAGCGCGGGTCGTTCGGGCCCCCGCTGCCCCGGTACTGGGGGCTGTCGGCGGTCGCAGGTAGATTCGAGTAAGGGCGTACTGTTGCGTCCTGCCCCCTCGTCCAATTCGTCCATCCGTTCGACGACCAGTGGGAGTGCATCGTGGACCGAGTCGCGCTGCGTGGCCTGAGAGCCCGTGGGCACCACGGCGTGTTCGAGCACGAGCGCCGCGAGGGCCAGGACTTCGTCGTGGACCTCGTCCTCGGGCTGGACACCGCGCCGGCCGCGGCCACGGACGACCTGACCAGGACCGTGCACTACGGGATCGTCGCCGAGGAGGTCGCGGCCGTCGTGCAGGGCGAGCCGGTGGACCTCATCGAGACCCTCGCCCAGCGGATCGCCGACCAGTGCCTCGAGCACGAGCTGGTGGAGGAGGTGGAGGTGACCGTGCACAAGCCGCAGGCCCCGATCACCGTTCCCTTTGACGACGTGACCGTATCGATCATCCGGAGGCGCCCGTGAGCTACGACCCCACCGTGCAGCCCGTCCCGGCCTCCGTTGTCGCGCAGGTCGACGCGGCGGACTCCACGCTGCAGAACCCCAAGTACGCCGTGATCTCCCTGGGGAGCAACCTCGGCAACCGCCTGGACACCCTCCAGGGCGCGGTGGACGCGTTGGAGGACACTCCGGGCGTCCGCGTGAAGAAGGTCTCGCCGGTGTACGAGACCGAGCCCTGGGGCGTCGAACCGGGCTCCCAGCCGAACTACTTCAACGCCGTGGTCCTGATCAAGACCACCCTGCCGCCGTCCTCGCTGCTGGAGCGCGGCCGGGCCATCGAGGACGCCTTCGCCAGGACCCGCACCGAGCGGTGGGGAGCCCGGACGATCGACGTCGACATCGTCGCCTACCAGGGCGTGGTGTCCGACGACCCGGAGCTCACGCTGCCGCACCCGCGGGCGCACCAGCGGGCGTTCGTGCTCGCGCCGTGGCACGACATCGACCCCGCGGCGGAACTGCCGGGCGCGGGCACGGTGGCCGGGCTGCTGGCCGGTGTGGGGCGGGAGGCGGTCTGGTCCCGCGGTGACGTGGAACTCAGGCTGCCCGAGTAATCGTTGACGACTTCGTCGTTGTGTCCGTCGATGTGGGGAGCGAGTACTCGGTGAAGGCGCTGCGTATCAGGACCCTGGTCGGTCTCTTCGTCGTGGCCGGGGTCCTTTCCTGGGCCGGCGCCAAGCTCTGGGACTCGGTGGGCACGCTGCCCAGCGTGCCGGTGGCCGCCCCCATCGTGCTGGCGTTGATCGCGGTCGTGCTGGCCGCGACCGCGCTGTCGCTGCGGTCCCGGCTGCGGGCCCAGCGTGAGCGGCGCCCCGGCGCCAAGGGAGTGGACCCGCTGCTGGCCGCCCGCGCGGTCGTCTTCGGCCAGGCGAGCGCGCTGGTGGCGGCTCTGGTCGCGGGTATGTACGGCGGCGCGGTCGTGTTCCTGATCATGTACGAGCTCGACAACGAGCCCCGCCGCAACCAGGCGATCTACGGTGGCGCGGCGGTGATCGCGGGTGTCGCGGTGTGCGCCGCCGCGCTGTTCATGGAGCGGGTCTGCCGGCTCCCCGAGGACGAGGACGACCACCGCAACGGGGTCATAGGGGGCCGCGCGTAGCGGTCCCCCCCCGCACGGGGGTCAGTAGCCGCGCCGGACGTTCTCGGCGGCGGCGTCCTGCCGCCGCCTCGCGCGGCGCCGGCGCTCGGCGGCCAGTTCGCCCACGGCGTCGCCCACGGCGGCGAGTACGGTCGCCGTCCCCGGGTCGGCGACCGGCGGCGTAGCGTCACGCAGCCCCACGGCCGCCCCGAGACCGGCCAGTACGGGTTCCGCCGCCGCCCAGCGCTGCGCCGCGCGGCGTCGGGCCGGGGTGTCGGCGGGCACGATCGAGGTCGTCCGCAGGACCACCCAGCGGCGCTGCCGCCTCTCCTCCAGCTCGCCGTCCGCCTCCAGCGCGGCCAGGTAGGCCGGGGTCAGGTCCCGGCCCCGGCGCCACAGCCAGTCGGCGACCGTCTCGTACGGCGCCTGGCGGTTGAGCGCCGCCGCGGCACGGTCCAGCAGCGGGTCCGCCAGGGGGGACCGCTCGCCGGGCACGAGACGGTCGTCCGCCAGCGTCACGGCCCCGGCGGTCATGAGGTCGACGGCTTCGGCCCCGGCGAGCGCGAGCGACAGATCGCCCTGCTCGACGGAGCGGCCGATGGCCGGCTCCGAGGCGGTGATCAGCAAGTCCCGCGGTGTGCTCATCTCACGGCTCCCCGTCGGGACGCCGTCCGGCGGCCCTCCCGCCGATTGTCACGCGGCCGCCGCCCGCCCGCCAGTGATCTCCGGGGGCCGAGGCCGGTCCGGCAGGCCCGTGTGGAGCGGAGGAGGACGGCCGGCGTGTGGCCGGGGAACACCTCACGTCCAAGGGCCCGCCGCGGTGCTGGGCGGGGTCGGAATTCGTCCGCGCAGGGCATCGGGGCCACGCATGGTATCGGTGCGGATGCCCTCCGTATTTGTCGTTGTATGTTCAGTGAGAAATCGGATGGCGGAGCCCCATGCGACTCACGGGCACGCTAAGTTCCTTGGCATGCCACGTGGACGCCACCGCCATTCCCAACCGCTGCACAGGCTGCTGCCGCCCGTGACGGTCGCCGGTTCCGCCGCGGCTCTCGCGCTCGGCGGGCTGGCGATCGGTGATCCGGCGCTGCTCCGTGTCCTCGTGTTCGCGGCGGCGGCGTCCGCCGGTACCGGTGCTTTCCTGCTGCGCAGTTGGGACCGTTCGGCCGGCAAGCAGGTCGCCGATCTCAAGACTGCCCGCGTGCGCGACGAGTGGCGCGCCGACGAGCGCATCGCGGAGCTGGAGGTCGACCTCGAGGACTCCCGCGATCTGCGCGGCAAGCTGGAGAACAAGCTGCGCGGCAAGCGCGCCGAACTGGCCCGGCTGCGCACCGAGCACGCCGATCTGCTGCGCCGCTACGCCACCGCCGAGTCCGAGCGCGCCCGCGCCCTGGAGGACGGCCGTGTGCTGGCCCGCCAGGCCGCCGGTTCCGCGCTGCCGGTGCCGGCGAACGCGCTCGGCCCCACCGCCTATCTGCGGGCCGCCGCGGCGCTCAAGGACCTCTCGCGCAACGCCGCCCGCCAGCAGGCCGCCGCCACCGTCGAGGAGGCCCGCCGCCGCGACGTGGCGGACTCCGACGAGCAGCACGGCCGGCACGCCGCCTCGGACGGTGCCGTGGCCACCACCGGCGTCCTGGAGCGTCCCGCGGGCAACCCGGCGCTGCCGGTGCGGCAGCCCAAGGCGCTGCCGGCCGTCGCCGCGGCCGTCCTTCCGTACGCCAAGCCGCACAAGCAGGCCTCCCGGGCCCAGGGCGGGTTCGACTTCTTCGGTACGGCCAAGAACGCCAAGGGCCAGCCGAAGGAGCTGCCGCCGGGCGCGGAGGGGGCCGCGGAGGCGGACCTCGCCGACGTCGTCGGGGACGAGGCGCTCGCGTTGCAGTCCGGCGCCGAGGTCATCGACCTCACCGCGCACGACGAGACCGAGCAGCTCGACCTCAGCGAGCTGCGCGCCCAGTCCTCGTAGTCGTTGCGGTCGTCGTAGGTGCCGCTGCCCCTGCCGGGGGCTACTTGTCGATGTCGCCCACGACGAAGAACATCGAGCCCAGGATCGCCACCATGTCCGCGACCAGGGTGCCCGGCAGCAGCACGGCCAGTGCCTGGATGTTGTTGTAGGACGCCGAGCGCAGCTTCAGCCGGTACGGCGTCTTCTCGCCCTTGGACACCAAGTAGTAGCCGTTGAGCCCGAGCGGGTTCTCCGTCCAGGCGTAGGTGTGGCCCTCCGGGGCCTTGAGCACCTTGGGCAGCCGCTGGTTCACCGGGCCCGGGGGCAGTTCGGCCAGCCGGTCCAGGCAGGCGTCTGCGAGGTCCAGGGCGTTGTACGTCTGGTGCAGCAGCATCTCGAAGCGGGCCAGGCAGTCGCCCTCGGAGCGGGTCGCCACCTTCAGGGTGTCCTGGAGCTCCCCGTAGGCCAGGTACGGCTCGTCGCGCCGCAGGTCGAAGTCGACGCCCGAGGCGCGCGCGATCGGGCCGCTGACGCCGTAAGCGTGGACGTCCCGCGCGGGCAGCACCCCGACGCCGCGGGTGCGGCCGCGGAAGATCTCGTTGCCCAGCACCAGGTCGTCGAACGTCCCCATGCGGGAGCGCACCTGCGCCACGGCGGCGCGCGCGCGTCCGTACCAGCCGTTCGGCAGGTCCTCCTTGAGGCCGCCGACGCGGTTGAACATGTAGTGCATACGGCCGCCGGAGACCTCCTCCATGACCGCCTGGAGGTCCTCGCGCTCGCGGAACGCGTAGAAGATCGGTGTGATGCCGCCCAGTTCCAGCGGGTACGAGCCGAGGAACATCAGGTGGTTGAGCACCCGGTTCAGCTCGGCGAGCAGGGTGCGGGTCCACACCGCGCGCTCCGGCACCTCCATGCCGAGCATGCGCTCCACGGCCAGGACGACGCCCAGTTCGTTCGAGAAGGCGGAGAGCCAGTCGTGGCGGTTGGCCAGCATGATGATCTGGCGGTAGTCGCGGGCCTCGAAGAGCTTCTCCGCGCCCCGGTGCATGTAGCCGACGATCGGCTCGGCCTCGCTGATCCGCTCTCCGTCCAGCTTCAGCCGCAACCGCAGCACGCCGTGCGTCGAGGGGTGCTGCGGGCCGATGTTCAGCACCATGTCCGTGCCTTCGGCGGCGCCGCCGATCCCGATCGTGGTCTCCGTCATGCGCCTAGTTTCCCACCCGTCCGGGCCGTCCGTGCGGCCCGGTTGGGCGCGACGGGCAGGCTGAGCCAGAGGAAGCCGCCGAGGCCGGTGGGGGCGGTGAGCTCGGCGGCCTGGCCGGCGGCGGCCAGGGCGCGGACGTACCCGGCGGGATCGGTGGACGCCAGGGAGAGCGGGGGGCGGCCGCCCGTGACGCCGAGGGCGTGCAGGGCGTCGCGCTGGGTGGTGAGGGTGGCACCGTCGGCGCCCGCGGCGGCGCAGGCGTCCATGGCCACGTGCGCGGTGACGTCGCTGGAGCCGTCGGGCACGGCGGGGGAGATCTCGCGGCCCTCGCGGAAGGCGGTGAGCGTCCCGTACGGCGGCCGGGCGCCGGCCACGTGCCCGTAGTCGACCGCGACGGCGAGTCCCGCGTCGAGGCCGGCCGTCGCGTCGGCCCAGGCGGAATCCCGCCACCGGCCGATTTCCGCCCGGGTCCCCTCCTCCGCACCCGTCAGCGGCCACCAGCGGTCGAGCCATGCGGCGTCCGCGCCGGCCACCGGGTCGCCCAGCCGCTCGGCCCCGTCGCGGGCGCGTACCAGGACGTACCGGGCGACGCCCTCCGCGTCCGTCTGCGCGACGTCGACCGGCACGTTGTCCAGCCATTCGTTGGCGAAGAGCAGCCCGCGCACCCCCCGCGGCGGCTCCGCGCACCACACCACGCGCTCGTCCAGCCCCGGCGGACGCGGCGCCTTCTCGACCGCCCAGACCCGCAGCCGCGGCGGCTCGTCAAAGGCCTCCAGGACCGCCCTGACCAGCTCTCCGGCGCCCGCGCCGATGTCGACGAACGCGAGCTCCGGCGGGTGCCCGAGGCCGGCGTCGACGCGCCGCAGCAGCTCCGCGACGGCGCCGGCGAAGAGCGGCGAGGCGTGCACGGAGGTGCGGAAGTGGGCGGCCGGGCGCTCGCGCCGGAAGAAGCCGGCGGGCCCGTACAGCGCCCGCTCGGTGGCCTCCCGCCACCCCGTCCACTCGTTCGCGTCCGGGGGCCCGTCCCCGGTTGTGTCTTCGGTCACGGCTCCACCGTATGGGCCCATCTCGGAGGGTTCGCGATCCGTGGTCGCTCTTCGCGGACCGGTAGGGTACCCGGGGCAGGGATGTGTCCGCCCGCGACAGCCGCGGATGAATCGATCATGAACATTGGCCATCCGGAGAGCACACCCCCTTATGCCGGGCCTCCCGGCACTGATAGGTGCTGTGCAAGCGATAGGCAGTGGAAGGTGAAGAGCGGATGACGGCCGGCAACAACGGCGCCCCCGAGCCCGGGAACGACGACCCCTTCGGGTATCTGTACCGGCAGGACGGCGAGGACGCGGGTCAGACGTCCGTCGCGCAGCCGGGTGTGCCCCGCACGTCGTACAACCAGGTCCAGCGGGTCGGCGAGCGCCGCCAGCAGCAGCCCCCCGCCTACGGCTACCCGCAGCAGCAACAGCAGCAGCAGTCCGGTTACGGTCAGCAGCCCTCGCAGCAGCCCGGTTACGGACAGCAGCAGCCGGGATACGGTCAGCAGCCGCAGGCGACCCAGGCCATGCCGCAGCCCGCTCCCGCCGGTCCCGGCGGCGGGCGCCGTGCGGCGGCATCCCGCTCCACCGGGCCCAACAGCAAGGGCCTGCTGATCGGCGCCGTCGCCGTGGTCGCGGCCGTCGCGATCGGCATCGGCGTCGCCATGGCCAACGGCTCCGGCGGCGACGCGCAGGCGGGGAACTCCCCGTCGCCGACCGCCTCTTCGGGCACCGGCGGCGACGAGCCGTCCGCCGACGCCAGCCAGGACGGCGGCGGCGAGCTGCCGGGCAAGACGGACGCGGCGAGCCTGCCCCTGTCCGGCGGCGCGGCCATCGCGACGGACGTGCCCGGGGCCAAGTCCGCCGGCGGCAAGTACGTCGCCGGGATGGAGACCGTGGGGGCGGCCGTCACATGGAAGTTCAACGCGCCCGAGGACGGCGCGTACACCCTGTTCGTCGACTACACCGTTCCCGGCGCGGACGGCACGGCGACGATAACGGTCAACGGCTCGAAGCAGGCACGGCCGATCAGCCTGTCGAACTGGTCGCACGCCAAGGCGGGTGACTACGAGCACGCCTGGACCAACTCCTTCAGCTACATCGCGCTGAAGAAGGGGGAGAACACGGTGAGCCTGTCCTGCGAGGCGGGCAACACGTGCAACTTCTACCTCGACCAGGTGTCGCTGGAGCAGGGCGAGCACAAGAGCTGACGCGCCGGGGGCCGCGTGACGGGCGGGACTTTTGACACACGCCCTAGCGCGGCTCCTCCTCCGCGTGCGTGACCTCGATCCGCGCGAGCAGGTCCGCGTACGTCCCGCGGTCGAACTCGCCCGCCACCGGCGCGGCCACGGTCGCCGCCGAGAGCGCCACGGCGCGGGCGAGCCGGCGGGGCCAGTCCAGGCCCTCGACGAGACCGGACAGCAGGCCGGCGACGGCGGAGTCGCCCGCGCCGGCCGGGTTGCCGGTGACGGGCGCCGGCGGACGGGCCCGCAGCACGGAGCCGTCCTCGGTGAGGACCAGGAGGCCGTCCGGGCCCAGTGAGGCGGCCACCGCGCGGGCCCCGCGGCGCCGGGCGTCGCGGGCGGCACGCAGCGGTTCCAACGCGCCGGTGAGACCGGCCAGTTCGCCGGCGTTGGGCTTGACCAGGTCGGGCCGGGCGGCCAGTCCGCGCCGCAGCGGTTCGCCGCTGGTGTCGAGCAGGACGGGTATGCCCGCGCCGCGCGCGTCCCGCACGAGGTCGGCGTAGCAGCCGACGGGCAGTCCCGGCGGCAGGCTGCCGCACAGCGCGACGGCCCGCGCGCCGTCGTCCAGGAGCTTGCGGTAGACCCCCAGGAAGGCCGTCCACTCCTCCGAAGTGATCGTCGGACCGGGCTCGTTGAACATGGTCGTGTCGCCGCCCGACCCGTCCACGACGCCGACCGTGCGCCGGGTGGTCCCGGAGATCGGCACGAGGGCGTCGGTCACGCCGTCCACGTCGGCCAGTTGGTCCCGCAGCCGGTCGCCGGCCGGGCCGCCCGCGAACCCGGTCGCCACGGCCTCGTGGCCGAGCGCGGCGAGGACACGGGCGACGTTCAGGCCCTTGCCGCCGGGGCGTTCGGCGGTCTCCGACACCCGGTGGGTGGTGTGAGGACGCAGCCGGGGGACGCGGTAGGTCACGTCGAGGGCGGCGTTCAGCGTGACGGTGACGATCACCGCGTGATCCCTTCGAACAACGGGTGCGATGGGAAGGGATCATGCCAAAGGAACGGTCGCGGGCACAGACCCCGCCCGCGGGGCCGCCCGCCGGTCCGTTCGCGTGCGCGGGCGACGCAGCCCGGCGGGCATGCCAAGCTTGGCCGGGTGGTGGTGCGTTTCCAGATCCTCGGGCCGGTCCGTGCCTGGCGGGACGGAGCCGAGGTGAAACTGGGCCCTCCGAAGCAGCGGGCCCTGTTCGCGCTGCTGCTGGCCCAGAGCGGGCAACCGGTGCCCCTGCACGCGATCCTGGACGCCCTGTGGGGGCAGGAGCCCCCGGCGACCGCGGTCAACGTCGTCCACCGGCACGTGGGTGCGCTGCGCCGGCTGCTCGAACCCGACCTGCCGTCGGGGACCGCCTCGCGCCGTCTGGTGCGGGACGCGGGCGGCTACCGCCTGGAGGTGCAGCCGGACGAGCTGGACCTGCTGCGGTTCCGGTCGCTGCGCACACGGGCGCAGCAGGTGGCGCTGCAGGGTGACCGGGTGCGGGCCACCGGGTTCCTGGTCGAGGCGCTGGGGATGTGGCGCGGTCCGACGGCGTCGGGCATCGCACAGGAGGTGCGGGCGCACCCCGTCTTCGCGGCGGTGGACAACGAGCACCTGCTCGCCGTGAAGGAGGCCGCCGGGTACGCCCCGGCGGCGGGCTCCGAGCTGACCGAGCGGGTGCTCGTCACCCTGCGCCAGGCCGCCGCCCACCACCCGCTGGACGAGGTGCTGCAGGCCCGGCTCATCGAGATGCTGGCCGCCACCGGGCACCAGGCGGAGGCGCTGGAGGTCTATCAGGGAGTACGGGCCCGGATCGCCGACGAGCTCGGCCTCGACCCCGGTCCCGAGCTGCGGGAGGCACAGCACAAGGTGCTGGACGGCACGGCCGTGGTCCGGCCGGCGCCGCACGACCCGGTGCCCGTCGTCGACGGAGTCCCTGCGGACGCCGCGGCCCCCGCGGCCGACGTCCCGGGCGGTACCGAGCTGCTGCGCCCGGCGCAGCTGCCCCGGGACCTCGCGGCCTTCTCCGGGCGGCGCGCGGAGCTGGAGCTGTCCCGGACGCTGCTCCCCGTCCCCGGGGACCCGGCGCAGGCCGTGGTGATCAGCGGCATGGCGGGGGTGGGCAAGACCACCCTGGCCGTGCACTGGGCCCATCAGGTCGCCGACCGGTTCCCGGACGGCCAGCTCTACCTCGACCTGCGCGGATTCCACCTCACGGGTGCGGTCATGGGCACCGCCGAGGCGCTGCGTGCCCTGCTCGACGCCTTCGGGATACCCGTCGGCCGCATCCCCGCGGGGCTGGAGGCGCAGGCCGCGTTCTACCGCGGCCTGCTGGCCGGCCGCCGGGTCCTGGTCGTACTGGACAACGCCCGCGACTCCGAGCAGGTCCGCCCGCTGCTGCCGTCCGCGCCCGGCTGCCTGGCCGTCGTGACCAGCCGCCACCAGCTCCAGGGGCTGGTGGCCGCCGAGGGCGCGCGCTCCCTCACCCTGGACCTGCTCGGCGACGGCGACGCGCTGGAACTGCTGGCCCTGCGGCTGGGCGCCGAACGGGTCGCCCGCGAACCGGCGGCGGCCGCGGAGATCGTCGCGCTGTGCGGACGGCTGCCGCTGGCGCTGGCCATCGTCAGCGCCCGTGCGGCCCTGAACCCGGGTTTCCCGCTGTCCGCCATCGCCGAGGAGCTGCGGGAGAGCCACGGCAGCCTCGACGCCTTCACCGGCGAGCCGCCGCTCGGCGACGCGCGCTGCGTCTTCTCCTGGTCGTACCACGCGCTGAGCCCGGAGGCGGCCCGGCTGTTCCGGCTGCTGGCCGTGCACCCCGGGCCCGACTGGTCGGTGGCCGCCGCGGCGAGCCTGGCGGCCCGGCGTCCCGGGCAGACGCGCACCCTGCTCGCGGAGCTGGTCCGGGCGCACCTGCTCTTCGAGAACGTGCCGGGCCGGTTCTCCTGCCACGGGCTGCTGCGGGCGTACGCGACGGAGCTGGCCGGCGAGCACGACGACCCGGCGGAGGCGGCCGCGGCCTGTGCCCGGCTGCTCGACCACTACCTGCACAGCGCGCACGCCGCCGACGCCGCGCTCGCCCCGCACCGCGAACGGATCGCGCTGCGCCGCCCGGCCGCCCACACCCTCCCCGAGCGCTTCACCGACCGGCGCGCCGCGGCCGACTGGCTCGACGCCGAACGGTCCGTGCTGCTGGCCGTCATCGAGCGTGACGGCCGGCACGGGGACGGGGCGCACAGCTGGCGGCTGGCCGTGCTCGTGGAGCTGTACCTGGACCGCAACGGCCGGTGGCAGGAGCAGCGGACCGCCCAGACCACGGCGACCACGGCCGCGCAGCGTCAGGGCGACGTCCTCGGCCAGGCGCACGCCCACCGGGCGCTCGGCTTCGCGCTCGGGCGGCTCGAACGGTGGGAGAGCGCGCGCGAGCACCTGCTGCGCGCCCTGCGGTTGTTCGGGGAGGTCGGCGAACCCTGCGGCCAGGCCCGGGTCCACCGCTACTGGGCCTTCCTGTCCAACCGGCACGGGCGGCACGCCGACGCGCTGCGCCACTACGCCCTCGCCGGCGATCTGTACCGCTCCGGTGGCCAGCTCAACGGCGAGGCCAGTGTGCACAACGAGGTCGGCTGGACGTACATGTTGCTCGGCGAGTACGACAAGGCCGTGGAGGAGTGCCGCCGTTCGCTGGCCATCCACCAGGAGACCGGCGACCACAACGGCGAGGCCGCCGCGTGGGACAGCCTGGGCTGCGCCTACCACCGGCTGCACAAACACGAGGAGGCGCTGGACTGCTTCCGGCGGGCGCTGGGGATGTACCGGGAGATCCGGGACGCGTACTTGGAGGCCGACACCCTCGTCCACATCTCCGACACCCAGCTCGCCGCGGGTGCCACCGCCGGCGCGGCCCACGCGCTGCGGCAGGCGCTGGCCATTCTGGACGGCATGGGCCATCCCGACGCCGAGGGGGTCCGCGGAAAATTGCGCGACATCGAACTGAACCCACAGGTGCCACGGGTCCGTGTATAGCGGCGTAGCTCCGGCCCGGAGCGGACGTCTGGTGGACCTGAGGAAGTGCGATGAACAAGAACGCGCGGAACGCCCTGTTCCTGACCGGTACGGCCCTGGCGCTGACGGCTGTCACGGCCTGCGGACAGCAGACCGGTACCGGTGCCGCCCCGGCGTCGGTGCAGCAGCCGGTGGTGAACGCGGTGTCCGGCTATCCCGGCGCGGACGGCACGGAGTCGACCCCGCCGGTGACGGAGGCGGCGTCCGGACTGGCGGTGCGCACCGACGCCAAGCTCAAGACGATCGTCGTGGACGGCAAGGGCATGACCGTCTACGTCTTCAACAAGGACACCGAGCCGGGCACTTCGAGCTGCGAGGGCGAGTGCGCGGCGCAGTGGCCGCCGGTCCCCGCGGACGACACGCAGACGGCGAAGGGCCTGAACCAGGACCTGCTCGGCTCCATCACCCGCACCGACGGCTCCAAGCAGCTCACCCTCGCGGGCAAGCCGCTGTACTACTTCGCCAAGGACAGCCTGCCCGGTGACACCAACGGCCAGGGCGTCAAGGGCGTGTGGTACGCCGCGGAGCCCGACGGCTGGAAGGCCGGTGTGGAGCGCCCGGCCCTCGGCGTGCTGAACGACCCGAAGCTCGGGAAGATCCTTCAGGACAAGAACGGCCGGACGCTGTACCTGTTCACCAAGGACAAGCCGTGGCCGATGAAGACCGCGTGCGACGCGACCTGCCTGCAGAAGTGGACGCCCACCGCCCCGGTCACCGCCGCCGACGCCAAGGCCGCGGGCCTGCAGTCCACGGCACTGTTCACCTTCAACACGCCGAACGGCACGCAGCAGGAGGCCTTCAACTGCTGGCCCGGCTACACCTTCAAGGGCGACAGCCAGCCCGGCGACACCAATGGCCAGAACGTCAAGGGCGTGTGGTTCGCGATCAAGCAGGACATCACCGTCGACCGCGGCAAGACCGTCCCGGCGGCCAAGGGCTGACCGCCCCGGCCCGGGCGGCGCACCCGCGCCGGCCGGGGGCCGTGCCGACGGCCCGCCCGGGGGCAGCGATGCCCCGGCGGGCCGTCGCCGCGTTCCGGTCCGCGCGGTGGCGGAGCCGGCCGTCAGAATCGCGTCAGATTTTCGGCATCGGGGCCTGCCTACGATCGCGCCACGCGCTGCTTCCGCCAGGAACATCGCCGAAGCAGGCACGAACCGTCGTGCCCGTCGGCCGGCGGGCCCCACACCCGGTCCGGCCTGCGCCCGCCCCGCCCCGTCCTTCGGCGATCCGCGCACCGGCCCCGCCGTGCGGCGGCGCCGGCGCGAGAGCCGGGAGCGCTGACGGGGAACGAGCTGTGCCTTCCGGGACCGACCATGACTTTCGCCGCTGCTCCGGGTGTCCGCCCTGCGGCACGCTCCGGACATCTGCTGACCCTTCTGGTGGCCGACCACGGCAAACCGCTGCTCGCCTACGCGGAACGCCTGCTGCGTGACCGCCACATGGCGGAGGACGTCGTCCAGGAGACCCTGATCCGCGCCTGGCACCACACCGACCGGCTGTACGGCAACGAGGGCTCCGTCCGGGGCTGGCTGCTCACCGTGGCCCGCAACCTGGCCATCGACCGCATCCGCAGCGCCCGCTCCCGTCACGAGACGGTCGGCGCGGACCACCACGACGTGCTCCAGCCCGACCACGCCGACGCCGTCCTGGCCTCGGTCGACACGCGGGCCCTGCTGCGGCACCTGTCGCACGAGCACCGCGAGGTGCTCGTGCACACGTACCTGTTCGGCAGGACCGTCCAGGAGACGGCCCGGATCCTCGGCGTCCCGGCGGGCACGGTGAAGTCCCGGCAGCACTACGCGCTCAGCCATCTGCGCAGCCGGGTCGGCGCCGCGGCGCGGTGACCGCGGCGTCCACGCCGTTCCCGCCGGGACAGTTCACGCCGGGACCGTGAGCCGGACACCGAGCACGGGGATGTCCACGGCGCCGTCCGCGCCGGCCTGCCAGCGCCAGTGGGCGCCGCCGACCTCGCCGCAGACCAGCCCGGTCCAGCCGGCCCCGCCGGGACCGCACAGCGCGGCCAGATCCGCGGCCTCCGGCCCGGTGGGCGTGCCGGCCATGACCACCAGCCCCGTGACCGGCCGGCGGGCGGCGGCGCCGCGCACCGTGCCGCGGGCCTCGGGCGCCGACTGCCCCGGGAACGCCGGGGCGTGTTCCTCCGCCCCGATGCGGACGACCTGCCGGAGGCCGGACGGCAGGGTCAGCGGCGTGGCGTCCTCGCTGCCGCGCAGGACGGTCACCGGGGTGCCGGGTCGGCTGCGGGCGACCTCTTCGAGCAGGCCGTGCACCACGTCGCGGGCGACGGCGCGGTCGCCCGTGACGCTGAGGACCCCGTCGAGCCGGCTGAGGTCGTAGAAGACCGGCTCCCCGTCCGCGTCGACGCCGACGCGCACCAGACAGGCCCGGTCGTCCGGGACCCGGGACGCCCCGGGGTCGGTCGTGCGCCGCCACCGCGTGCCCTCCGGTCCGTCCAGTGCCGTCCAGGGGGCACCCGGGGTGTCGCCCGGGGCCAGCCACGCGGTCACCCCGGCGCTGTCCACGCGCAGGGCGTGCACCGGCCGCCCGGGGGTGTCCCCGGGGCCGGACAGGTCGGCGGCGGCCGCGTAGGCGCGGCGCACGGAGCCCGCGTCGGCGGCGAAGTGCCGGCCGACCGTACGGCGCAGCGCCAGCCGGCGCCGCCGGGCGACGGGGTCGCCGAGCCGGCGCACCGCGCGGCCCGCCGCGGCCCACGCGGCACCCACCCGGCGCCTGCCGACGATGCCCGCGGTCACCAGGGCGAGCAGTACCGCGCCCAGCACCGCGATCGCGGCCGGCAGCGGAATGGTGAACGCGGCACCGCCGCCGGTGCCCGTCCCCGTGTCCGTCCCCGTGCCCGCGCCGCTGTCGGTCGCGGCCGGGGGCGCGGAGTCGTTCTGGGCGGCGGTGTCCCGGGCCAGCTGGACATCGGGGCCCGAGGCGTCCTGCGGCAGGCGCAGGATCCAGCCGGGGTGCAGCTGCTCGTCCGGGCCCGTGAGGGCGGAGCCGTCGGTCTGCGCCTGCCCGCGGTTGAGGTCGAAGATCTCGGCGGCGCGCGCGGGGTCGCCCAGGGTGCTCGCCGCGACGGACGCGAGGGTCGCCGGGGCGCCCCCGGTCGTGGCGGCGTCCTGGACCACGAACACCTTCACCAGCTGGTCGTCCGCGCTCGCCGGGGCGGCGCTCGCGGCGAACAGCGCCCAGAGCGCCAGCAGCACCGCGGCCGCGGCGCGGCGCAGCGCCGTCCCATGGGCGGGTGCGGTCGTCGCGGCCGCCGGCCGGTGCCGCCCTGAGGCGCTGACGCCGTCTCTCATCGTCTCCACCAAGTTCTCGTGTGCGTGCCGGTCCCCGGTCCCCGGCTCCGTCACCCCCTACACGGAGCGCCGCGGGAAAAAGGTTCGAAGGAGATCTGAACCAAGTCCCGGTGGGCGCCGTGTGGCAAGCGACAACGCACACGGACCTGGGAGGGACACGGATGGGACGCCGGCACGCGAGCGACGAGGACTTCCGCCTCGTGGGGCTCGACCGGGACCCGACGCCGGGTGATCCCGAACTGATCCGGGGGGTCGTCAAGCGGTACCAGGACGTCGGTGACGCGGCCGAGAAGGCGCTGAACATCCTCAAGAAGGACGGCACCATCTCCCGCGGCCGCGGCTCGGCCATGGACCAGCTCAAGGAGAAGATCGGCGACGACCTTCCCGACAAGCTGAACAAGACGGCCACCTCGTACCACGACGCGGCCCGCGCCTACAGCGACTACATACCCCGCCTCCAGGACGCGCAGGACACCTTCGACCGCGCCGTCGACCAGGCCCGCTCGGCCGCGGCCAAGGCGGGCCAGACCCCGAAGACGCTCGGCGAGAACCCCACCGACCAGGAGAAGTCTCAGGCCCGCGCCGTCCAGGACGAGATCGACGCGGGCAACAACGAGCTCGGCGCGGCCAAGGGGCTGGCCCAGCAGGCCAAGCAGATGCGGGAGTCCGCCCAGAGCACCTGCGCCGAGGTCCTGGACCGCGCGGCGGCGGAGGCGATCCCCGAGCGCAACGTCTTCCAGAAGATCGCCGACTTCTTCAAGGACTTCCCGTTCGTCCAGATCCTGCTGGCCGCGCTGATCGCCGTGGTGGCCGTGTTCTTCCCGGTGGTGGGTGCGCTGCTCGGCGGGGCGTTGTTCGTCTTCAACCAAGTGGTGGCGAGTCAGACGGGCGGCATCAAGGCCGGTGACTTCGTCGCCGGACTGATCGGCATCATCCCCGGTGCCTCCCTGTTCAAGCTCGGCAGCAAGGCGGTCCAGGCGATCGCACCCGGTGTGGTCGCCGCGATCAAGAACTCGGGGACCATCGCCAAGGTCTCGGGGACGATCACCAAGGTCGGCGACTCCGTCACCGGCAACAAGGCGATCGGCGCGGTGCTGGCCAACCCGGTGGGCAAGACGACCGTGGACATCACCGGCAAGTTCCTGACCAACTCGGCGCTGGAGGCGGCCGCCAAGGCCGCCAACCACGACAAGATCACCGCGGCCGGCGTCTTCGGCGGTGCCGCCGCGGGCGCGGTCGCCGGAGCGGCCTTCAAGGGCGGCATCGGCAAGATCGGTTCCGCGCGCGGCAACGCGCCGGTCCCGCCCGGGGGCGGCGGCCGGTTCGGCGACACCACCGATCCCGCGCTGGGCGACTCGATCGGCAAGCGGGCCTCGGACCAGGTCGGGGGCTTCGTCGAGGAGGGTGCGACCCTCGGTACGAAGATCGGTGTCGGGGTCGCCCAGGGCGGCGACCCCAACGAGGTCGCGGCCGGGGAGATCGCCAACTCCGCGCCCAAGCTGGGTGCGGGACCGGTCGGTGTCGCGGGGCTGGGCCGCAAGATCGACGGCGTCGCCGACGGCATCCCGATCAAGGGTTCCACCGGCCCGGGCACGGGCACCGCCACGCCGGCTCCTCCCGCTCCCCCCGCGGCTCCTCCCGCGGCGCCGACGCTGGATCCGGGGAACACGCCCCCGGCCGCGCCGCATTCGCCGACGACCCCGAATGCGCCGACGGTGCCCAACTCCCCGACCACGGCCACCCCGCCGGCTTCCCCGACCACCCCGGCCGCGCCGAACTCGCCCACGGCGCCGACCACTCCGACCACCACGACCACCCCGGACTCCCCGGCCGCAGGGCGTCCGCCGCTGACCCCGCTGGACATCCCGCCGCAGGGCCCGCAGGGCCCGGCGAGCCCCCCGGGCGCGGCCACCTCCCCGTCCGGCTCGGACTCCGGCAGCGACGGCTTCACCACCGCGCCGACGAGCCCCGCCGGTGACGGCTTCACCACCGCGCCGACCAGCCCCGCCGGTGACGGCGGCAGCGGTGGCGACGGCGGCGGCCGGACGACGGGTACCCAGGGCGGCTAGCGCCGTCCGGACCCGCACCTCCACAGATCTCCGTCCCCTGGAGGGACGGATTGTTCACCCGATCACGCAAGGAGTACTGACATGCCCGACTACCGCGTCAACTCGGACGAGACCGCCTCCACCTCGCAGGCGCTGCTCAACGACTTCTCGCAGCTGCAGGACAAGCTGAGCGAGGTCAAGGGCAAGATCTCCAACCTGCTCGCCAACGGCTACAGCACCCCGGCGGCCCAGCAGAAGTTCTCGCCGTTCTTCGACGAGTTCGCCAAGGGCTTCGACCAGGTCAACCAGGGTCTGCAGGGCATCGGACAGTACGTCCGCTCCGTCGGCGACGCCTTCTCCCAGACCGACGACCAGCTCGGCTCCAACCTCGGCTGAGGCCGGTGCCCTCGTCGCCCCGTCCTGCCCCTTCGTGAGAAAGACGATGCATCGTGCGTTTGAACGTCAGCGTCCGTGACCCCCGGGTCGAGGGGGTGTCCACCACCGTCGTCGTCGAGACCGAGCCGACCGCGCGGGCCGGCCGTCTCGCGGCGGAGCTCGCGCGGGCCGTCGACCACGAAGGGGCCGGCGGGGCGGGGGCGGGGGATCCCGCCCTCTTCATCGGTGCCGGGGAGATCGACCCGGAGGCCACCCTGCAGGCCGCCGGGGTGCGGGACGGCATGGAGCTCGGGCTCGGTTCGGCGCTGCCGGCGGAGCCCGAGCCGGAGGGCCGCACCGAGATCCGGCTGGTGTCGGGGCGGGGCGCGGGCACGGTCTTCCGGCTGGTGCCCGGCGAGTACGACCTCGGCAGCGACCCCGGCTGCCGCATCCGGCTGGCCGAGGACGCCCCGGCGTTCGCGGCCCGGATCCGGGTGCGGCTCGACGGCGGCGCGGAACTGCTGTCCGGCGCCGACGCGTTGCTCGACGGCGGGCCGATGGAGCCCGGTACGGCCTGGCGCGAGGGCAGCCAGCTGGCCATCGGCGACACCCTGCTGGAACTGGCCTCGCGCGAGGCGGCCACCGCGCCGCTGACCCCGGCCGCGGACGGCCTGGGCCTGGAGTTCAACCGGCCGCCGCGCTTCCTGCCCGCACCCGCGGGCGGCAAGTTCCGGCTGCCGACGCCTCCCGTCCGGCCCGACAAGCGGCCCGTGCCGCTGCTGCCGATCCTGCTGCTGCCCGCCGGCAGTGCCGCGATCGCCATCTTCGTCACCAAGAGCTGGGTCTTCGTCTTCATCGCCCTGCTCTCGCCGCTCGCCGCGCTGTTCACCCAGTTCGGCGGGCGCAAGCAGGCGATGCTGAAGTACCTGGAGAAGAAGGAGGAGTACGAGGGCACGCTGCGACGGCTGCGGGCGGACATCGAGTCCACCGTCCTGGAGGAGCAGCGCGGTCTGCGGTTGTCCCTGCCCGATCCGGCGTCCCTGCTGCAGATGGCCGTGCGGCCGTCCGAGCGGCTGTGGGAACGCCGTTGGCAGGACCCCGACTTCCTCTCCGTCCGGGTGGGGACGGCGGATCTCCCCTCCTCGCTGAGCGTCGAGGACCCCACGCAGGACGAGCACCGGCGGTTCACCGTGCCGCCGCTCAGCCAGGTGCCGGTCTCCGTGCCGCTGCGCCGGGTGGGGGTGGCGGGACTCGCCGGCCCCGGCGCGGAGCGGCTGGCCGGCTGGATGGCGGCCCAGGCCGCCGCGCTGCACAGTCCGGCGGACCTGCGGATCGTGGTACTCGCCGGGGCGGACGGGGAGGCGGCGTGGTCGTGGACCCGCTGGCTGCCGCACGCGCAGGCGCAGGGCGAGGACGCCTACGCGCTGGTGGGCAGCACCACCGACTCGCTGGCCCGGCGGATCGGTGAGCTCGGCCAGATCGTCACCTCGCGCATGGCGGCGGGACCGGATCTGGTCCGCGGCGGCGTCAACGGCTACCCCGACATCCTGGTCGTGCTGGAGCAGGCGCGCAGGGCCCGTTCGCTGCCCGGCGTGATCGCCCTGCTGCGCGACGGGCCGTCGGTGGGCGTCCACACCCTGTGCATCGACCGCGAGGAGCGGCTGCTGCCCGAGGAGTGCGGCGCGGTGGTCGTCACCGGGGGTGCCTCCCAGGGCGTCTCGCGGGTGCGCACCGGTACGGGCTCCGCCCTGGAGGGTGTGCGCACCGACTCGCCGGAGCCGGCCTGGTACGAGCGCTTCGGACGGGCGCTGGCGCCGCTGCGCGGCGTGGGTGACAGCGACGAGAGCGCCCTGCCCGGATCGGTGCGGCTGCTGGACCTGCTGGGCATCGAACCGCCCACCGCCGAGGCGGTGGTGGCCGGCTGGTCGCTCGGCGGCCGCAGCACGCGGGCGATCCTCGGCACCGGTTACGACGGGGACTTCTCCGTCGACCTGGTCCGCGACGGGCCGCACGCGCTGATCGCGGGCACCACCGGTTCGGGCAAGTCCGAGCTGCTGCAGACCCTGGTCGCCACGCTCGCGGTCGTGAACCGGCCGGACGAGATGACCTTCGTGCTCATCGACTACAAGGGCGGCAGCGCCTTCGCCGAGTGCGCCGACCTGCCGCACACCGTCGGCCTGGTCACCGACCTCGACACGCACCTGGTGGAACGCGCCCTGGTCTCGCTGGGCGCCGAACTGCGCCGCCGGGAGACCCAGTTGGCGCGGGCCGGGGCCAAGGACATCGAGGACTACCTCGACAAGCGGTCCCGCGGCGGCGACGTGCTGCCGCCGCTGCCCCGGCTGCTGCTGGTCGTCGACGAGTTCGCGTCCATGGTGCGCGAACTGCCCGACTTCATCTCGGGCCTGGTCAACATCGCCCAGCGCGGTCGCTCGCTGGGCATCCACATGGTGCTGGCGACCCAGCGTCCCGGCGGCGCGGTCACCCCGGACATCCGGGCCAACACCAATCTGCGGATCGCGCTGCGCACCACCGACACCACCGAGAGCCGCGACATCATCGACGCTCCCGACTCCGGTGACATCTCGCCCGCCAACCCCGGACGCGCCTACGCGCGCCTCGGACCGTCCGCCTTGCTGCCGTTCCAGTCCGGGCGCGTCGGCGGCCGGCGGCCCGGCGGTGCGGTCGCCGAAGGAACGGACGTGCCGGTGCGGGCCCACGCGGTGACCTGGCGGGAGCTCGGCGGCCCGCTGCCCACCGGTCGTTCCCGCGGCGGCGGTTCGGGCCTGGCGCAGTCCGAGGCGGTCACCGACCTCGCGGTCCTCACCGCGGCCGTCGCCCAGGCCGCGCGCCTTGCCGACGTGCCCCGGCAGCCCAGCCCCTGGCTGCCGGCGCTGCCGGAGGTGCTGGAGTGGACGGCGCCGCCCGAGCCCAAGCCGGCCGGCGAGCGGGAGGCCGAACTGCCGCCCGTCGCCTACGGCATGGTGGACCTGCCCGCGCGGCAGACCCGCGCGGCGCTGGAGTTCGACATCGACCGGGCGGGCCATCTGCACCTGATCGGCTCGCCCCGCAGCGGCCGCTCCCAGTCGCTGCGCACGCTCGCCGCGGCGCTGGCACAGGCGCACGGCGCGGACGACGTCCACCTGTACGGCATCGACTGCGGCAACGGCGCCCTCAACGCGCTGACCGCGCTCCCGCACTGCGGCGCGGTCGTCGACCGCAACCAGGTCGAGCGCATGGGCCGGCTGCTGGACCGGCTGAACGCCGAACTCACCGCCCGGCAGGGCGTGCTCGGCACCCGTGGTGCCGCGGACCTCGCCGAACTGCGCCGCAGCCAGGCCGCGGGGGAGCGGCTCCCGCACATCGTGGTGCTGGTCGACCGCTTCGAGGTCTACGAGCGCGAGTTCACCGCGTACGACAACGGCAGCCTCATGGAGCGCATGATCAGGCTGCTGCGGGACGGCGCGGGCGTGGGCATCCACGTCGTGCTCGCGGGCGACCGGGTACTGGGTTCCAGCCGGTTCTCCGGGACGACCGAGGACAAGATCGTCCTCAAGCTCAACGACCGCCAGGACTACTCGTCGGTCGGCGTCCCGTCCAAGTCGGCGCCGAGCGACCCGGCCCCCGGGCGCGGCATCCGCACCCTGGACCTCGCGGAGGCCCAGATCGCGGTACTGACCGGCGACCTGTCCGGCGCGGCGCAGGGGCAGTTCCTCACCGATCTCGGCACGGCGCTCACCGGGCGCGAGGCCGGTGTGCCGCGGGAACGCCGTCCGCTGCGCCTGGACGTCCTGCCGGACCGGATCGCCTACCGCGACGCGCTGCCCCTGCACACGCGGCGCGGCCCGATGCGCCCGCTGGTCGCGGTCGGCGGCGACACCCTCACCTCGCTGGGCCCGGACCTCGCCGACGTCCCCACGTTCGTCGTGGCCGGACCCCCGCGGACCGGCCGCAGCACGGTGCTGCTCACCGCGGCGCACTCGCTGCTGGCGGAGGGCACGGGACTGGTCCTGCTGGCGCCGCGCCGCTCACCGCTGCGCGACCTGGAGGGCAGGGCCGGGGTGGCCGCCGTGATCACCGACTCCCAGGTGACGGTCGAGGAGTTCCGGCGGGTGCTCGGGGCCATCCCGCAGGACAACGCGGTGGTCGTCGTGGACGACGCCGAACTGTTCATGGGCTCCGACATCGACGCCGACCTGGCGCTGCTCGCCCGCGGTGGCGCGGGCAACGGCTGGGGCGTGCTGGCGGCGGGCAACGCCGAGTCGCTGGCGCTGAGCCTGGCGGGCTGGATGGGCCAGGTGAAGCGGAACCGCACCGGCATGCTGCTGTCGCCGCAGGGCCTGGCCGACGGCGAGGTCATCGGCGTCAAGCTGACCCGCGGCGTGGTCGGCCAGGCACCGCAGCACGGCCGCGGCCTGATCCACCTCGGCGACGGGTCGCTGCGGGCGGTGCAGGTGCCGCTGTCCGGTAGCGAGGACTGACCTGCGGCACCGCGGTACGCGGAAGGGCGGCCGGGACGCCATGTCCCGGCCGCCGTTCGCGCACGGGCGCCTCAGGAGGCGACGGGCACCAGCGGCTCGCCCTCCTCGGTCAGGAAGCGGAAGGTGCCGGTGACGGCGTCGAAGAGGTCGTACACCTCGTTCTTCAGCGGCAGGTTGGGGCTGGCCAGGGTGACGACGAGGAAGTCGTCGACGCGTCCGGGGACCGGCATCATCGTGTGCATCGTCAGCAGCTCGACGTCGATGTCGCCGGTCAGCCGGGTGGTCTCGGTGCCGGTCACCCGGGGCACCGTGCCCACGTGGGGCACCTTCACGGAGGTGATCACCCGGTCCTTGGGCGCCGTCCCGTTCGCGGAGGAGACCCCCAGCTGCGCGGAGAGCACCGGGAGTGTCAGCTCCGATCCCTCGGGCGTGGTGACGGCGAAGACCATGCCGTAGGCCATGAACAGGTCGTCGCCGTAGAGGGTCGCGGTGCCGGTGGCCAGCAGCGCCCCGTGCCGCCGCGCGGCCCGGCTGACCTCCCGCCCCTGCCGGAACATGTCGTTGATCCGGGCCTTCTCGCGGGGGTCGTCGGTGGTGGCGAGCGCCTTGGCGCGGGTCCTGGACAGCTCCTCCCCGCTCAGGTCGATGGTGTCCCACAGGTCGGGGACGTCGAGCAGGAAACGGTGCGCGGTGCTCACGTGCCACTCTTTCCGTCGTCGAGGTTCGCAGCGGCGTCCTGGTCGGTCTTGTCGAAGGAGTCGAGGATGCTCCCGATGGCGTCCCGGATGCCCTTGACCTGCTTCTGCAGCTGCTTCTTGCCGTCCTCCCACTTGTTCTCGAAGTGCTGTGCCGAGCCGTGGGAGAGCTCGGGTCCGAAGGCCGCGTCGAAGTCGAACGTGTGGTGCCCGATGTCGATGAAGTCGTGGACGAAGTCCAGCATCTGCTGGGCCTCGCGCAGTTCGTCCCCCGGTATGTTGATGTCCTGGGCCATGTCGTTCCCCTCGTGCTCCGCCGCTTCCGGCCTCACGGGTCACACGGGCGGGACCGCCCGCGGAGTTCAATCGGCTTCCGGCGGGCACCCGTGAAGGCGCGTGAAGGCGCGTGAAGCCCCGCGAGGACCCGCGAAAGACGGGTGAACCCTTCCGGGCGCGGCCTCGTGTACCGGGGGTGACCTCTCTTCACCACTTCTCCGGCGCCGCCCCGCGCGGTCCCGTACGCCGCGCGGTCGTCGCCACGGCGGTCGTCCTGTGCGGCGTGGCGGGCCTGGCCGGGTGCGGCAAGACCATCACCATCGGCGACGCCGGTGCCCCGGCGGCCCCGGCCGCCTCCGCGCCGGCGGCGCCCCCCGCCGCGTCGCAGCCCGCGGGCAACACCGCGCTGCAGGTCGTCGACCGCACGGCCGCCCAGGCCGGGCTGACCGGCAACGGCGGGACCGTCGTGGGGGCGGCCGTGCAGGAGACCCCGCCGCGCTGGGTGCAGCTGTCCGCGGTCACCTCGCCGCCGGTGACGGCGCCGCACCTGATCAACATCAACCAGGCCGCGCTGTACCGCTTCGACCCGGACAGCGCCGACCCGTCGCAGTCGCACTGCAACGACGCCTGCGCCGTCCAGTGGCCCGCGGTCACCATCCAGCAGGGCGGCAACGTCTACCTGGCGGGCGTGGACCGCGACCAGGTGGGCGCCATTCGCCGCCAGGACGGTCAGGTGCAGCTGACGGTCGGCGGCATGCCGGTCTACCGCTTCGCCGGGGACACCAAGCCCGGTGACCTCAACGGCCAGGGCGTCGGCGGGACATGGTTCGCCGTGGGGCCGAAGGGCGAGAAGGCGGGGCAGTGAAGGCCCGCCCCCTGTGACAGGGCGGGCCTCCGGCACCGGACAGCGACGGCCGGAGGTCCGCCCGTTCCACGACGGTTACGGCTCGACGACCCACTCACCCCGGCGCATGACGCCGACCAGGTCGTACGCCTCGTCCAGCACCACCAGGTCCGCGTCCTTGCCGGGCTCCAGCGAGCCGACGCGGTCGTACGCGCCCAGCAGCCGCGCCGGGTTGGCGCTCAGCGCGCGTACGGCGTCGGTGACCGGGAGCCCGTCCACCGTGACGGCCCGCTTGAAGGCGGTGTCCAGGGTCAGGGTGGACCCGGCGATGGATCCGCCCTCGACGAGCCGGGCGACGCCGTCGGTGACCTCGACCTCCATGGGGCCGAGCAGGTAGCGGCCGTCGCCGAAGCCTGCCGCGTCCATGGCATCGGTGATGAAGGCCACCCGGTCGGCTCCCGCGCTGCGGAAGGCCAGTTCGAGGACGGCCGGGTGCAGGTGGACGCCGTCGTTGATCAGCTCGACGGTGACCCGCTCGTCCTCCAGCAGCGCGGCGATGGGGCCGGGCGTGCGGTGCAGCAGGGTGGGCATCGCGTTGAACAGGTGCGTGGCGACGGTGGCGCCGGCCTCGATGGCCTCCAAGGTCGCCTCGTACGCCGCGTCGGTGTGGCCGACGGCGGCGATGACGCCGTTCTCGGCCAGCAGCCGTACGGAGTCCAGCCCGCCCGGTAGTTCCGGCGCGAGGGTCACCATCTTCGCCGTCCCGCGGGCGGCGTCGACGAGCTTGCGCACGTCCGAGGGGTGCGGGTCGCGCAGCAGCGACGGCTTGTGGGCGCCGCAGCGGTGCGGCGAGATGAAGGGCCCCTCGAAGTGGATGCCCGCCAGGTCGCCCTGCTCGACCAGCTCGGACAGCAGCGCGGCCTGCCGGGCGAGGTCGTCCAGCTCGCCGGTGACCGTGGAGGCGACCATGGTGGTGGTGCCGTGCCGGCGGTGGGTGTCGACGCCGGTGAGGACGTCCTCCGCGCGGGCGGCCGAGAAGGACGCGCCGCCGCCGCCGTGCACGTGGATGTCCACGAAGCCGGGGACGATCCAGTGCCCGGACAGATCACGGGCGGCCGCGGGCCGGCGCGGGTCGTCCGCGACGATCGAGCGGCCCTCGACGGTGATCCGGCCGCCGTCGACGACACCCTCCGGCAGCACCACGCGGGCACCGGTCAGCACGGTTGGTTCCGCAGTCAAGCGGTCACCTCCAGGGAGAGAAGATCCCAGGCCAGCAGCCCTGCGCCCAGGCATCCGGCGGTGTCCCCTAGGGCCGCCGGCACGATGAGGGGGAGTTTCTGGAACGTCAGCCGCTCCTCGACGGCCGCGCGCAGCGGCGCGAAGAGCGTCTCGCCGGCCTCGGCCAGTCCGCCGCCGACGATCAGCGTCTCCGGTGTGAGCAGGGTGATCCCGGTGACCAGGCCGTCCGCGAGGGCGGCGACCACCTCGTGCCACACGGCGACGGCGCGCGGGTCGCCCGCGGCGACGGCGGTGGCGCACTCGGCGGCCTCGGCGCCGAAGGCGCGGGCCACGCCGGCGGCGGAGGCGATGGTCTCCAGGCAGCCGTGCTGGCCGCAGCCGCACGCCGCGCCTCCGGGACGGACGACGATGTGCCCGAGCTCGGTGGCCTCGACCCGCCCCTCGATGCCGATGGCGCCGGCGATGCCGGTGCCCAGGGCGACGAAGAGGAAGCGCTCGGCGCCGCGCCCGGTGCCGAGCCGGCCCTCGGCCACACCCCCGGAGCGCACGTCGTGGCCGAGGGCCACCGGCGTGCCGTCCAGACGGCGGGAGAGCAGGTCGCGCAGCGGCAGGTCGCGCCAGCCGAGGTTGGCCGAGAACACCGCGACGCCCGCCCGCTCGTCGACCAGTCCGGGCACGGCCACGCCTGCCGCGGCGGCCGGCTCGCCGAAGGCGTCGGTTCCGTACGCCCGAAGGTCCGCCGCGAAGTCGAGCACGGAGGCGACGACGGCCTCGGTACCGCGGTCCCGGCCGGTCGCCCGGCGGGCCTCGTGGAGCAGCGTGCCGTCCGCCGCGACCAGAGCGGCCTTCATGCCGGTGCCGCCCACATCGAGGGCGATGACGTGTCTCACGGAGAACAGTCTCCCGTGAGACAGCGCAAAAGGTCTAGTCCACTCGGCGAAAGAGATCCCGTTCGGCCGCCCGCCAGGCATCCTGGCGGTGCCGCACAAGGGAAAGCCCGTGTGGTGCAGACCTCATATGTTCCTCGCCACGGGGCTATCGTGGCGAGGTGACCCTCACCGACCAGGACCGTGCCGTCCTCGACATCGCCGGCCGCGCGTGGGCGGGCCCGGGCGCGAAGGAACGGGCGATACGGGAGCGGCTCGGGATCTCGCCGACGCGGTTCTACCAGCTCCTGAACGCGCTGCTGGACGATCCCGAGGCACTCGCGCACGCGCCCGTCACCGTCAACCGCCTCCGCCGCACCCGCGACACCCACCGCACCACCCGCTAGGTTCCCGGCGCCGTGCGCCGTTCCCCCGGGGCGGTCGCGGTGGGTGTCCGCGGTGTGTCCCCCGCCCTAGTCCTGGGCCCGGCGGCCCATCCCGGTGCGGGAGCGCGTGACCAGGGCGGCGAGCAGCGTCGCCCCCAGCGGGACCAGGATCAGCAGCATGCCGATCGTGGGCCATGGCACCACCACGGGCACGTCGACCTGCGCGAAGGCGCCGTCGTGGCCCTGGGCCAGCGCGCGTTCGGCGATCTGCCGCTGCTGCTGCCGGTCGACGCCCCGCAGCGCGACGGCGGGCAGGATGCCCGCGGCCGTCCCGAGCAGCACGCCCATCGCCGCGACGACCCCGCACTGGAAGCCGGAGAGCGTGCGCCGCACCCGGCCCGGGGCTCCCACCGCGGCCAGGGTCATGAGGTCCGCCTCGGCGTCGGCCTGGGCCAGACCCGTGGCGACACCCGCGGCACCGATCGTCACCAGGCCCGCGAAGAGCGTCAGCGCGGCCAGTACGGCGCCGTACCTGCCGGTGTACCCGTGTTCCAGGTAGACGTCGGACTTGACGCCCAGCTTGGCGATGTCCTGTGCCAGCGCCTGCTGTTCGGCGTCGCTCGGCATCCGCGCGGTGGTGAAGAGCGAGCCCAGCGGCACGGTCCGCAGGCCCGCGGACGCGGCGGCCCGCTCCGGCACCACTGCCGTCACCCCGTACGACCGGGCGGTGCTCAGCCGTGCCGGCAGTGTGGTGTCCGTGCTCGCCTGCTTCGACGCGTCCGGGGTCAGACGGAGTACGAGGGAGCCGTGATCGTCGTAGGCACGGTCGAACAGCACCGTCCTCCCGTCGGCGAGCGCCTGCCGCGCCGCGGGGTCGTGGATCCCCAGCGCCTCCAGCACCCGCGGCCCGCCGACCAGGATGCCTCCCTGCGTCCAGATCGCCGGTTCGACGCTGTCGTACCGGCACCGCCAGTCCTTCGCGAAGGACCGCACCTGGGCCGGGGTGAAGGTCCCTGTGGAGCCTTCGGCGTCGAGCGGGCACCGGTTGGCGTCGGGCAGCACCGGCATGACGTTCCCGCAGCCCGCCTGCACGGTGGCCACGTCGCAGATCCGTGTTCCGGCCAGCAGCCGGGACACGTCCGCCTGCAGCCGGACCGGGATGCGCCGGGACACGCTCTGCCGCACCGCCGCGACGCCCCGGCCGCCGTCCGAGGGGAGGCCGACCGCGAGCACTCCGCGCGGCGCCCTGGCGACGTACGCGTCGCGGTTCTGCTGCTCCTGGCTCGCCGCGTACGTGGCGACCGCGACGGTACCGGCCACCGCCGCGAGCACCGCGGCCACCGCGGGCGCGGTGCGGCCGCGGTGGCGCACCGCGTCCCGCAGAGCCAGCCGCGGGACGAGCGGCAGCCACCGGCCGAGCCTGCCGAAGCCTCCGACCAGCAGGGGGGTGAGGGCCACCAGCCCCAGTTCGGCGACGGCGGAGCCGCCGGCCACCACGTAGGCGTTGCCGCTGCGCACCGATCCCTGGACCGCGATCAACGCGCCCAGGCAGACCGCCACCAGACCGGCCGAGGGCAGCGCCCGCCCGGCCCGCCGCGTTCCGCGCCGCCCGGTGAGCGAGGCGAGCACGCTCTGCCGGGAGGCGGTGACCGCGGGCACGAACGCGGCGAGCAGCCCGGTGACCACCGCGAGCGCGGCGATGCCCAGCAGTTCCGCCGGCCGCAGCGCGATCCCGCCGAACCGGCTGCCGGTGTACTCCTCCAGCCTCGTCCGCAGCAGCAGCGTCAGCGCGATGCCGACGACCGTGCCGGCGACCGCCGCCGCGGCCCCGGTCACCAGGCCGCCGGAGAGCACGATCGCCCGGATGTGCCGGCGGTCGCCGCCGTTGGCGCCGACCAGTCCGAGTTGGCGCCGCGACCGCCGGGCGCCGACCGCGAACGCGGGGCCGGCCAGCAGGCAGACCTCCAGCAGGGCCATGCCCGCGACGGTCGCCGCGGCGGCCGGCCCCGCGTGGTCGGTGACCGGAACCGGCTGGACGTAGCTGGGGAGACGGTAGAGCGGTACCTCGGAGTCGGCGGGCGGGTCGAGCGCCACCGCCCGCGAATGGACCAGCACGCCACCGGTGTTGGCGCGCTGCACCATGTCCCAGGTGAAGCCGCCCGGGACCGTGATCAGGTATGACGACCGCGGCTCCCCCATGTCCGAGCCGGCCGCTTTGCGGGCGGCGAGGTACCGGTCGATGAAGGCGCCGGGACGGAAGTCCAGTTGGGCGGTGTCCAGTCTGCTCGGCAGGTCGTAGGCGCCGACGATGCGGTAGGCCCGGTCCAGCCCGTGGGCCCGGACCTCGGATCCGACGTGCAGTCCGCTGCGCGTCAGGAACGCGTCGGTCGCGATCACCTCGTCGGGCGAGGCGGCGAAGCGGCCCCGGGTCAGGTCCGTGATCCCGGCGGCGACGGGGTCGGCCGCGTCCAGTTCCCTGACCTCGGTGTCCATGATCCCGGACGCGGTCCTGACCTCGGCGTAGGAGGCCGTGTCGGGGACGGCCCGGAATCCCGCGGGCGCCGCCGTCCTGGGGTCGACGGCGGGCGGGGCCGTCCCCGCGGAACCGGCGTCGGCGGAGTCCGTCGCCGGCTCGTTCTGCCGCGCCGGCGCGAAGGTGTCGCCCCGGGGCGACTGCAGGATCGCCTGGGGGCCCTGGCCGGCGTCCTCCAGCCGCGCGTCCGCGGCCCCGATGTCGCGGGTGATCGTCTGCTGCGGCGTCAGCTGGGAGCTGCGGATGGTCACGTCGGCGGCGCTGACGCCGACGACCGGTACGGCGATCATCGCCAGCACCATCAGGCTGCGGCCCTTGGCCCGCCAGGCGTCGCGGCGGGCGATCCGGACGGCGACCCGCCAGCCGTGGAACCGCGCGGTCACTGGGCGGTCCCCCCGGCCAGGAGCGATGCCGCGTCAGAGCGCAGCGTGATGTCCACCACCGAGCCGTCGCGCACGAGGACCACCCGGTCCGCCCAGCCGGCGAAGCGCGACTCGTGGGTGACCAGCACGCAGGCCGCTCCCGCGTCGCACCGGCTCCGCAGCAGCGCCAGCACCGCCTCACCGGTCTCCGAGTCCAGCGCGCCGGTCGGTTCGTCGGCGAGGACCAGCCGCCGGTCCCCCACCAGGGCCCTGGCGACGGCGACCCGCTGCTGCTGGCCGCCTGACATCTCGTCCGGGAAGCGGTCGGCGAGCTGCTCCAGGCCCATCTCCGCCAGCAGCGCGAGCGCTTCACGGCGGGCCGAACGGCTGCCGACGCCGTCCAGTTCACGGGGGAGCGCGACGTTCTCCGCGGCGGTGAGCGCGGGTATCAGGTTGTAGTCCTGGAAGACGTAGCCGATGCTGCGCCGGCGCAGTGCCGCGACCTGCTTGCGGCTCGCGGCGGTCAGGTCGGTCCCCTCGACGACCACCCGTCCGGACGTCGGCACGTCCAGCCCCCCGGCCAGGGTCAGCAGCGAGGACTTGCCCGACCCCGACGGGCCCATGACGGCGACGAGTTCACCCGGGTACACCGCCAGGTCGATGCCGCGCAGTGCCCGCACCTCGGTGGTCCCGGAGCCGTGCACCCGGGTCAGCGCCTCCAGGAGCAGCACGGGCGGCGGTGTCGGTGGCGTGGACGGTGTGTTCTGGCTGGACATGAGCTGGTCTCTTCCCCGGTGGTGTGCGGCATGGAGGGGGCACCTCCTGGGCGGCCCCCAGGTCGCTTCACGGTGCGATCGGCATGCGATGGCCATGAGCCCATGGCGTTGCGAAACGGCAACGGATCCCCCGCTCTCCCCACCCGCGCGGGTCCCCCTGCGGGGGTGCGCCACCGGCGGCGTCCGCCCGTCCGCGTCGCCCCCACCGCTCCTCCGGGGCGGTGGCGGGCACGCCCGTGCGTCCGGACCGTCCGGGGCAACGGGCGGGTGGGCGGGGGACCGCCCGCCGCAGGCGCAGCGGCGCCGCACCCGGCAACGGCGAGCAGCCCCACGCAGCGGCGGCCGGCCCCCCGCCCCCGGAAAGCCCCCCGGGAAGGTTCCGTACGCCCGCCTTGCCACCCGCGCCGCTGGGTATGGTCGGGGCATGACCCTCAGGGACCGCAGGGACGAACTGCCCGAGCCGACGACGCCCGAGGGCGGGGACGGCCTGACCGCACTGCTCGCGGAGCCCCGCAGGGCCGTCGTGGCGCTGGACTTCGACGGGACGCTGGCCCCGATCGTGCCGGATCCGGACAGCGCCCGGGCGCACCCGGAGGCGGCGCGGGTGCTGGCCCGCCTCGCGCCGCGCATCGGGTCGGTGGTGGTCGTGACCGGCCGTCCCGCGGGGGTCGCCGTGCGGTACGGCGGCTTCGCCGGGGTGCCGGGGCTGGAGCACCTGGTGGTGCTCGGTCACTACGGCGCCGAACGGTGGGACGCCCGCTCCGGCGAGGTGCGGGCGCCCGGTGCGCACGCGGGGGTGGACGCGCTGCGCGCGGAACTGCCCGGGGTGCTGGACGGGATCGGCGCGTGGCACGGCACGTGGGTGGAGGACAAGGGCCGCGCCGTGGCGGTGCACACGCGCCGTACGGAGGACCCGCAGGCCGCGTTCGAGGCGCTGCGCGGGCCGCTGGGGGATCTGGCGGAGCGGCACGGGCTGATCGTGGAGCCGGGCCGGATGGTGCTGGAGCTGCGTCCGCCGGGGATGGACAAGGGCGTGGCGCTGGGCGACTACCTGCGCGAGGTCGGCGCCGGGCCGGTGCTGTACGCGGGCGACGACCTGGGCGATCTGGCGGCGTTCGGCGCGGTGGAGAAGCGCCGCGCGGACGGTCTGCCGGGTGTGCTGGTGTGCAGCGGCAGCGCGGAGGTGGCGGAGCTGGCCGCGCGCGCGGATCTGGTGGTGGACGGGCCGGAGGGCGTGGTGCGTCTGCTGGACGCCCTCGCGGCCGTGCTCGAAGGGCTGGAGGGTCTCGAAGGCCGTCTCGAAGGCCCCGGAGGTCAGGACACCCAGGACCGCGTCAGCGACTGAACGGCCGAGCCGTCGAGGTCGGCGAGCTTGACGCCGGTGAAGGCGCGCGCGGTCGCGGAGGTCTGCACCCGGAACGGCGGCTGCTCGGCGCCGAGGAGGCCGACGATGGGCGCGGCGGCGTCCTCGACGCCCTGCGCGGCGTCGAAGGCCTGCGTGGTGCGGTCGAGGTAGTGCTTCACGGCGTCCGCGTACGGACCGGCCGCGGCGACGTACGCGGGGATGTCGATGCCGACGTTGGCGACGAACTCGCTGGCCACCGCGCCCGGTTCGACGACGCTGACGGTGACGCCGACGGAGGCCGCGACCGGCGCGAGCGACTCCATGAAGCCCTCGACCGCGAACTTCGCCGCGCAGTACGCCTCGTTGAAGGGCTGGCCGACGACCCCGCCCACGCTCGTGACGGTGATGAGGCGGCCGCCGGACTCCCGCAGGTGCGGCATCGCGGCCTTGGTGACCTCGACGACGCCGAAGAAGTTGACCTCCATCGTGGCGCGGACGTCCGCGACGGTCCCGAGCTCGATCGTGTTGACGTGCCCGGCCCCGGCGTTGTTGACGACCGCGTCGAGCCGCCCGAACTCGGCCACGACGTCCTCGACGCACGCCGCGACCAGCAGGGCGTCGGTGACGTCCAGCCGCTTGATGTGCACGCGCTCGTCGACACCGGCCTTGAGCGCGGCCTCGCGGAGCGCGTCGGCCCTGCCGGGGTCGCGCATGGTGGCGACGACGGTCCAGCCGTCGCGGGCGGCGGCCACGGCGGCGGCCAGGCCGATGCCGGTGGAGGTGCCGGTGATGAGGACGGTCCCTCGGGACGTGGCGTTGGCAGGCATGGGGCGGGTTCCGATCGTCGGTGCGTGCTCGACTGTTCTGTGCGTGTACACACACCATAACCATTGCGTGCGTGTACACACAACACCGCCCCGCCCGGTAAGGTGACCGCATGGCGCGCAACGACATCACCCTGGGGGAGCTCTCCGACCGCGACCATGCCTTCTACGGTCTGGTGTGGGCCGGCACCACCCTCACCGGCCGCGTGGACCAGGCGCTGCTGCGCGCCCACGACCTGCCGATGTCCTGGTTCGAGGTCATGCTGTGGCTGCGCGGCCAGAGCGAGCCGGTGGCCGCCTCCGACCTCGGGGCGAGGACGCTGCTCAGCCGCAGCCAGGTCTCCCGCGTCCTGGACGCGCTCCAGGCGCGCGGTCTGATCGTCCGCGTGCCCTCGCCGACCGACGCCCGCTCCACCGGGGTCCGGCTGACCGAGGCGGGCCGGGAGGCCTTCGACGCGGCGGACGCCACGCGCCGCGCGACGCTGGCGGACGGTTTCGACGACCGCCTGGACGAGGCCGACATACGGGCGCTCAACGCCATCTGGGCCAAGCTCAAGGGGCAGGGGAAGGCCTCAGACCCGGCCTGACCGGCCGCCCTCGGCGTCGTGCACGATCAGGGCGATCTGCACCCGGTTGTTGAGGCCGAGCTTGCTCAGGACGCGGGAGACGTGCGTCTTGACCGTGGGCACGCTCATGTGGAGCCCCGCCGCGATCTCCGCGTTCGACCGGCCCTCCCCGACGGCCAGCGCCACCTCGCGCTCCCGCTCGCCCAGCGAGGCCAGTTGCCGGCGGGCCCGCGTGCCCGCGCTCCGCTCCGCCGCCGCCCCGCCGGACACCTGCGCGATCAACTGCCGTGTCACCGCGGGCGACAGCACCGGCTCGCCCGCCGCCACCTTCCGTACCGCCTCGACGATCTCCCGCGGCGCGGTGTCCTTGAGCACAAAGCCCGCGGCCCCCGCCCGCAGCGCGCGCAGCACGTGCTCGTCGGTGTGGAACGTGGTCAGCACGATGACCTCCGGCGCCCCCGGCCGGGCCCGCAGTGCCTCCGTGGCGGCGAGGCCGTCCAGCGACGGCATGCGGATGTCCATCAGCACCACGTCGGGGGTGTGCGCCTCGACCAGCGCGGCGACCTCCGCCCCGTCGCCCGCCTCGGCCACCACCTCGATGTCCGGGGCCCCGCCCAGCATCAGGCGCAGCCCGGCGCGGACCAGGGGATCGTCGTCGACGAGCATCAGGCGCAGCACGGTCACGCCGCCCACCGTAGCCAGTCCGCCCGTCATCCCGCCCACGGCAGCCAGGCGCGGACGCGGAAGCCGCTGCCGGCCGGGCCGTGTTCGAGCCGGCCACCGGCGAGGGCGGCGCGTTCGGTGAGGCCGAGGAGGCCCTGCCCGGCGCCGGGAACGGCCCGGGAGCGCGGGGCACCGGGGGGTGCCGCGTCCGGTGCCGGGTTGCTGACCTCCACCGTCAGCCCGCGGGCCGGACCGCCGGTGACGCGTACGGTCACCTCCGCGCCGGGTGCGTGCTTGCGGGCGTTGGTCAGCCCCTCCTGCACGATGCGGTAGACCGTGCGCCCGGTGGCTGCCCCGCCCTCCTCGGCCGGGCAGTCCGTCTCCAGGACGACCCGCATCCCGGCCTCCCGCGCCTCGGCCACCAGTCGGGGTACATCGGTGAGCGTGGGCTGCGGCCGCGCGCCCGTGCCGGCCGGGGCAGACCCCTCCGGTTCGCGCAGGACGCCGATGATCCCGCGCAGGTCCTCCAGCGCCTCGTGCGCGGCGTCGCGGATCACACCGGCGGCCCGTTCGATCTCGGCGGGCGGCGCTCCCGGGTGGAACTCCAGCGCCCCCGCGTGGACGCTCAGCAGCGTCAGCCGGTGCGCCAGTACGTCGTGCATCTCGCGGGCGATCTCCTCGCGGGCCTGCCGTCGCCCCCGTTCGGCGTGGGAGGCGAGCAACTGCCGCCGGGAGCGCACGTACATCCCCCAGCCGATCGCCCCGGCCATGATCGCGAAGAAGGTGAGCGCGGAGCCGGTCTCCGGCAGGTCCGGGTCGGGCCCGTGGGCGAGGAACACCGGCAGCGGCGCGAAGGCCAGCGCCGCGATCCACGCCGTGGTCCGCAGCGGCCGGTACGCCGCCACGGTGAAGACGGCCACCGCCGTCGGCCCGCCCACCAGGTGCGCGAACCACCCGGTCACCAGCAGCGCCACCGCCAGGTGCACCGGCCACCGCCGGCGTAGGAACAGCGCGGCGCAGGCGACCGCGCTCACCGCCTGCTCCACGACCCCGGTCCCGGCACCGGTCCCGCCCGCGGACAGCACGGAGAAGGCCGCCGCGCCGAGGAAGACCGCGATGTCGGCGCCGATGCCCTTCGGTATGCGTCGCATGCCCCGAATCTACGGACCGCGGGCGCCGCGACCACCACCGGCGCCGGAAGTCGGGACCTTCGGACGACAGGAGGGGTCCGATCGGATACTTAGGACGACAGCCCGGCCGCGGCGCCGCTTCCTAGCCTCGGGGCATGAAGGGTCTTCGCGGGTTCATCGGCTTCATCGGGTTCATCCTGCTCTCCCAGGGCGTCGGCGGCATCGTGTACGAACTCACCGGCGGCTGGTTCCGCGTGTGGGCGCTGACCCAGCGGATCGGTTTCCTGGACGGCTACCGGATCTACGTGTGTGTCGTGCTGGTCGCATTGGGCCTGGCGGTGTGCGTGGCGGCAGACTCGGTGGGCAAGGCGAAGAGCGAGTAGTCCGCCCACCCCCGAGGAGCCTGTCCTGAGCACGTCGTACGCGGAGGCGCTGTCCGCCCTGCTGCTGGTGGTGGTGCTGGTCTGCGCCGTGGTGCGTCCCTGGGGGTGGCCCGAGGCGGTGGTCGCCGTCCCGGCGGCGGGGATCGTCATCGGGGCCGGGGCGATCTCCCTGGAGCACGCGGGGGAGGAGGCCGCCCGGCTGGGCCCGGTGATCGGCTTCCTTGCGGCCGTACTGGTGCTGGCCCAACTCTGCGACGAGGAAGGACTGTTCCGCTACTGCGGGGCGTGGATGGCGCGCACGGCGGCGGGCCGTCCGCGCCGGCTGCTGGCCCAGGTGTTCGTCGTCGCCTCGGTGATCACGGCGGTGCTCAGCCTGGACGCGACCGTGGTGCTGCTGACGCCCGTGGTCTTCGCGACCGCCGCGCGGCTCGGCGCGCGGGCCAAGCCGCACGTGTACGCCTGCACGCACCTGTCGAACACCGCGTCGCTGCTGCTGCCCGTCTCCAACCTCACCAATCTGCTTGCCTTCGCCTCCAGCGGGCTGTCCTTCGCCCGGTTCGCCGCGCTGATGACGCTGCCCTGGCTGGTGGCGATCGGCGTGGAGTACGTGGTGCTGCGGCGCTGGTTCGCCGCAGACTTGGACGCCGCCGCCGCCGCTGCTGCCGCCGATGCCGGGGCCGGGGACGAACCCGAGGTACCGATGTTCGCCCTGGTGACGGTGGTCTGCACGCTCGCCGGCTTCGTCGCCACCTCCGCGTTCGGGCTGAATCCGGCGTGGGCGGCGCTGGCCGGCGCGCTGGCGCTGGCGGTGCGCGCGCTGCTGCGGCGCCGGACCACGGTCCGTGCGATCGGCCGGTCGGCGGCCGTGCCCTTCCTGGCGTTCGTGCTCGCGCTCGGCGTCGTGGTGCGCGCGGTCGTGGACAACGGGCTCGCCTCGGTGCTCGCGCACGTCGTCCCCGACGGCACGGGCCTGCTCGCGCTGCTGGGACTCGCGGCCCTGGCGGCGCTGCTGGCCAACGTCATCAACAACCTGCCCGCGGTGCTGGTGCTGCTGCCGCTGGCGGCGCCGGGCGGTCCGGGCGGGGTGCTCGCCGTCCTGCTCGGGGTGAACATCGGCCCCAACCTGACCTACGCCGGGTCGCTGGCCACCCTGTTGTGGCGCCGCATCGTGCACGCGCACGACGCGGCGGTGGATCTGCGGGAGTTCACGCTCCTGGGGCTGCTCGTCGTGCCCGCTGCGCTGGTGCTGTCGGTGGTGGCACTGTGGGTGTCACTGCCGGTCTTCGGAGGCTGAGTCGGAAGGGGGACCGCGGTGACCGTCGTCGTCTGGACCGTCGAGGGGACCTGGCCCGCGTCGGTGGACGCCGCCCGCGCCCACGCGCGGGAGGGTGCCGAGATCGTGCTGCTGCACGTCAGCGGCCAGGACGTGCCGGACGCCGCCCACGGCGCGTTCGCGGGTCTGCTGGGCCGCGGGCACGGAGCGCAGCACGGCTGGGGCCGGGACCCGGGCACGCGGATGGAGGGGCAGGCCACCGTCTCGGGCCGGGAGTTGCTGGAGGCGGCCGCTGTGCGGCTGGGCAGGCCGTGCGTCCTGCGCGAGCTGACCGGCCGGGTCGAACGGGAGGTGGTGGCCGCGGCCGAGGGCGCCGAACTGCTGGTCCTCGCGCGGGACGGCGACCGGCGCCACCTGGGCCCGCACAGCCTGGGCCCCGCCGCGCGCTTCGTCGTGGACCACGCCCCCTGCCCGGTCCTGCTGGTCTGGCCGGAACCGGCCCCCGACCTCACCACGATCCCCCCGCCCCCGCCCCCGCAGGCATAGTGCGGGGGCGGGCTACGCACCCGCCCCGCGGACGTGTACCCCGTCAGGCGGCGCTGCCCGCCGCTGCTACCCACCGGACGGGCTGGCCCGTCACGCGCGCGATCATGTCGAAACCGCGCATCTCGTCGCGGATACGTTCGTCGGCCCTGGAATGGGCGCTGCGGAGGGCTTCCACTTCGACGGCACCGCACACGGCGAGGAGCCCGGCGTTGTGCAGCGGCTGGACCATGGCTCGGACTGGCGGCCTCGGAAAACGGGCGAGGGCGGAGGTGTCGATCAGGAAGCGGTCGGTCATGCGTCTCCGCGTGGGTCGTCCGCGCCGTCAACGGGACCGGTCAGATCGGGCAGCCCGCCCTCGGCCAGCCACTCCAGAAACGACGCGCGCTTGCGGCGCTTGACCGCGTCCTCGAGGGCCGCGTTGACGGTGGCGACCTTCGTGGTCGTGCCGAAGATCTCGGCCGCCTCGGCGAGCATCCGGTCGTCGACGTCGAGGACGATACGGGCCATCTCGACCTCCGGTGTGACGGTGGGGCGGTGTGACGGTGGGGCGCTGTCGGACGCTACCGGGCCTCCCCGGGGGCGCCCGTGCCCGCGCGAATATTCCCGGAGGGCCGCGGCCGGGGGATGTCGACGTCTCCCCGTCACTCCGCGCTCATGGCACGGTCGGCCTCCGGCCACAATCCGACGGGTGCCATAAACCTTGGGCGGACACTCGCATTCCGTTTGTCATCTGACGTATGCCCAGCTAGCGCCCCCTCTGAGTAGCGTCGATGGCGTTTGGGACCATCGACCCGGGAAGGGCGACCTATGTGCACTCATGGTGACACTCCGTCACACGAGCAGGCCGGGCACAGCCGGCGCGGTTTTCTGCGCAACGCGGCGCTGGCCGGCGCCGGAGCGGCGGCCGTGGGCGTCGGCGGGGCCGCGCTCGGCGCGACGCCCGCGTCCGCCACGGAGGCCGGGAACGCCGCGGACGCGGCCAGGCACGGCGGCAAGTCCGGTACGTGGAACCCCGACCCGACCGCGCTCCAGTTCACGCTCGCGATCATGCCGGACACCCAGTTCCTGTACTGGGGCAGCCAGGACAGCGTGAACCGGACTCCGCAGGAGGAGTCGTTCCGCTACATCATCAACAACAGCGGGAACCCCGACAACAACATCGTGTTCATGGCGCACCTCGGCGACATGACGCAGGACGCCGACCCGTCCTCGTTCGAGCAGGTCGACAAGGCGTTCGCGCTGCTGGACCAGCACGGCGCCGCGTACAGCGTGCTGGCGGGCAACCACGACGTGTCGGGTGACGACAGCCGTGGCGACACCCCGTACCTGCAGACGATGGGCCCGCAGCGGTTCCGGCACTCGAAGACCTTCGCGGGTGCGGACGAGACCGGCTACAACACCGCGCACATCTTCCAGGCCGCCGGCCGCTCGTGGCTGCTGCTGGCGCTGGACTGGCGGACCACCGACCAGGGTTACGCGTGGGCCAACAAGGTCATCAAGGCCCACCCGAAGATGCCGGTGATCGTCACGTCGCACGACATCGTCGCCTCTCCGTACGATGACAACGTTTTCCCCTACGAGTCGGGCGACCCCGAGAACAACGCCGTGATCGTGGGCAACGGTCAGGTGATGTGGGACAAGCTGATCAAGGAGAACGACCAGGTCTTCCTGACCCTCAACGGCCACTACTGGCCGCCCGGGCGCATGACCCAGAAGAACGCCTCCGGCAACGACGTGCACATGCACATCACGAACTACCAGAACCGGTACTTCGGCGGCGGCGGCATGATCCGGCTGTACCACTTCGACCTGGTCCGCAACACGATCGACGTCGAGACCATCAACCCCTGGATCCTGGCCCAGGACCCGGAGTCCCGCACCGAGCTGGCCGCCGAGATCGCCCAGGTCACCGGCCCGGTCGACAACTTCTCGATGCCGATCGACTTCGACGAGCGGTTCGCGAGCTTCATCCCGGTCCCGGTCCGGCCCGCCCGCCCGGCGAGCAAGGAGCTGGTGAAGGGCACGCTGGCGTACTGGCGCTTCGACGGGCAGGGCGCGCCCGGCACCGCGCTCACCGCGGGCCAGACGATCCGCGACCTGTCCGGCAAGGGCAACGACCTGACGGTGGTGACCCTGCCGGGCACCGCCGCCGACGCGCTGACCTGGTCCGCCGACCACCACCCGGACCAGCCCGCGCACGCCAGCCTGAAGTTCGCCGGTGGCAGGAACCCGGTCAACGGCTCGTACCTGACCACCGGGCCGAAGGCCCCGCTGAACACCGAGACGTTCAGGAGCGGCTACACGATCGAGTCGTTCGTCATGATGCCGCTGGACTGGGACTCCGGCAGGAACGGCAACGCGTCGTTCCTCAGCCGCCGGGGTTCGGCAGGCGCCGCGGGCAAGCACGGCAAGAACACCGACCCGAACGAGCCGCTGGCCCAGTTCAACATCACGAACAACGGCCGCGAGCCGCAGTTCAACCACTACCCGACGAACACCACCTACCCGACGACCAACTGGGGTCACGGCCTGGTGGAGCTCAAGTGGTGGCACCTGGCGGTCGTCAACGACGGCCGCTACACCCGGCTGTACGTCGACGGCGCCCCCGTCGTCGACAACCCGAACCGCATCTCGCAGGGCCTCACCTCCCTCGGGCTGCCCTGGCTGGTGGGCGGCCACGAGTACGCGGGCGCCGTCGACGTCGTCTTCCACGGCAACGTCGGTGACATCCGCATAGTGAACCGTCCGCTGTCCCACGACGAGTTCCTGACCGCCGAGTAAGCCGGCCGGTCACCGCTCCCGCCTCCGGCCCACCGGCCGGGGGCGGGAGTGCTCAGGCCCGCACGGCCGGACCGGCGACCGCCAGCGCGGCCCGCACCCGTTCCGCGCCGCGCGGCCCTGCCGGCGAGGGCGCGGGCAACGGCACGGCCCCCGTGCAGGGCGCGCACACCCCGGTGGCCTGTCCGCGCGGCAACGGATCGCCGCAGCCCGCGCATTCGGGCAGCGGCGCGGCCGGGGCCGCCGGATCGGCGCGGGTGCGCGGCGCGGGGAGCTTGTCGCGCAGGCGGCGGGCGATGAAGCCGGCGGGGGAGTGCACGGCGGACGGCAGCCCGGCGGTGACGGCGGTGCGCAGTTCCACCTCGCTCGCGCCGTTCGCCAGCCAGCGCGCTGCCAGCGGCGCCAGTTGGGCCGCCTCGGCGACGCCGAGCGCGAGCCTGGCCTCCATCCGCCCCACCCGGTGCAGCACGGCCGCCGCGCGGGCGACCAGGGGCGCGGCGGGGTGGGGGGTGTCGTCCTCTTGGGTGTTCTTCCCCTTGGGGGATGCGCCGACGGCCCGTCCGGCCGGTGCGCCGACGGTCGGCACCCGGTCACCCGGCGGTGCGAAGGCCGCCTCGATCTCCTCCGCCGTCCGCAACGCGACGTTGGAGACGAGCACATGCGTCGTCCAACGGCCGGTGCGCGGGCACTGGTTGCGCCGGGTGTGGACGTAGCCCTCGGCTTCCAGTTGCTGCCGGGCCCGGCGCAGGGCGATGCGCCCCTCGGGCATCTTCTCGCCGATGGTCTGCAGGGTCTCCCGCGATTCCTCGGGCAGGGAGAGCGCCCATTGCAGCAGTCGTACGGCCGTTCCGTTCAGCCGCGGATGGCGGATGAGGTCGTTCGGCGTCTGGGAGAAGAAACGGGTCGGCGGGATAGCATGGCGCATCATTTACGGGGCTCCTTGGGAGATAAGCCTCGGAGGTGTAGGCCCCCGGCCGGTGTTGGCGCACCACTGGGGGCCGCTTCATGCGGCAAGCACGAAGCGTGATCGGGCGGTTACTCTACAGGTGCGGCGCCGGTGCACGCGACGAACGCCCGCCAGTGCCCGCGCCCCGGGGGCTGGAAGTCGCGTCGACCGGGGCTGGTGATGGGGGGATCGGCGTGCGACGTCGATGGGTGAGGGTGCTGGCCGTCACGGTCGTTGTGCTGGCCGTGCTGTTCACGACCGCGGACCGGGTGGCCGTGCACTTCGCGGACAAGGAGGTTCTCCGGCTCGCGGAGGCGAAGTACGGCTACGCGAACACCACGGACGGCCACATGAGCGTGACGATCCAGGGCTTCCCGTTCGTGACCCAGGCGATCGACGGCGACTTCCGCCATGTCTCACTGACCGCGGAGAACTTCTACGTCGACACCGCGGACAACCGGCAGGGCGGCTACCTGGACATCGCCCGTCTCCTGATCGACCTGCGCGGCGTGAGCGTGACCTCACTGACCGCGCGCAGCGCCCAAGCCGATGTCGCCACCGGCACCCTGACTTTGTCGTACAAGGACCTGTCCGGCGTGGTGACCCGGCTGGCCGGGGCCGGCGGCCCCCTGCAGGTCTCGCGGGCCCCGGGGTCGAACGGTCAGGCGGCACGCCTCCGGGTCTCCGGAACGGCCGGCGGGACACCGCTGAACAGCACGGCAACGCTCCTCGCGCAGGGCTCGGAGCTCACCCTGACCGTTCCCGGCGCGGCACGCGCCGCCTGCGTGTGGAACGTCGGTCTCCCGGTGGGCCTCGGCTTCACCCAGGCGCGCGCCACCGCGGACGGCGTCGAGATCAGCCTCGTCGGTCATCAGGTGACGCTCGGCTCGTCCCGCTTCGACGCGTGAAGTGCGCCCAGGTCCGGGGCGGTTACTCCACCGGTACGGCGGCGGCGTACGCGACGAACGCCGACCACTGCTCGGCCGTGAACGCGAGCGCGGGCCCCGCGGGGTCCTTGGAGTCCCGGACGTGGACAGTGGCCGGGCCGACGGCGACCTCGACGCAATCGCCACCCTCACTGCCGCTGTAGCTGCTCTTGAACCATGCGAGTTCGGCCGTCATAGCTCCCCTGCAATCTGCTCGATCACCTTCGCGGAGTCCCCGACGCTGAGGGCCTGCGACCGGATCATCGCATAGCGCTGGTTGAGTTTGCTGACCTCGTCGCGCTCGCTCACCAGCACGCTGCGGCCCTGGACTTTGAGATAGGCGAGCAGCCGCAGATCGGGGGTCTCCAGCAGGGTCATGGGCCCGTCGAAACCGGCGTGTGCCTCGTGGGAGAGCGGCATGACCTGGACGGTGACATTCCGCAGCGCGCCCGCTTCCAGCAGGCGTTCCAGCTGGCGCCGGTTGACCTCACGGCCGCCCACCGGGCGGCGCAGCACCCACTCCTCGACGACGAAGGCGAGCTGCGGCGCCGGGGCCCGGGTCAGCAGCGACTGCCGGGCCAGCCGGGCCCGCACCCGGCGTTCGATCTCGTCCGCCTCCAGGGTCGGGCAGTAGGCGCCGAGCACGACACGGGCGTAGTCCTCGGTCTGCAGCAGGCCGTTGACCACCTGCGTGTCGTATTTGTAGAGGCAGACCGCGGTACGCTCCAGCTCCGCGTACTCCTCGAACCACGACGGGAACCCGCCGCGCTCCAGATGCCGCGCCGCGGCCCGCAGCACCCCGCCCGCGTCGCCGAGCAGCGCCTCCGCGCTCTCCACGAAGGCCGGCGGCGGCATCCGTTCGCCCCGCTCGACCTTGACCACCAGGGACTTCGAGTAGCCGACGTGCGCGGCCAGTTCGTCCGTCGTCAGCCCCCGCGCCTCGCGCAGCGACCGCGCGACCGAGCCGAACATCCGCATGCTGGCCGAGCCCTCGCCCTTCGTCGCCGACACGGCGCCACCTCCCCGATACACAGCGCGTACACACCGGCCCGGCCGCCCCGACACAGCTGACCCGGGGTCAGGTCGTCCCTGGTCAGGCTAGCCGCGGCACGGAACCGTTGACTCCATGACGCAGGAATCCCCACCCGGAACGGCGATGCGCGTCATCGCCGAGCCCGCCCGCATCGCCGCCGTGCGCACCGCCGTGCGCGAACAGCTCCGCGCCTGGGGCCGCGAGGACCTCGCGCACGCCGCCGCGCTGTGCGTCACGGAGATACTCGCCAACGTCCACCGCCACGCCGGCTCCCCCGAGTGCGAACTGACCCTGCACGACCTCGCCGACGAGGGCGTGCGGGCCACGGTCAGCGACCGCTCGCACCGGCTGCCCGTCCCCGCCCCGCTGCCGCTCGACTGGTCGGCGGAACGCGGCCGCGGCATGCACCTGATCGCGACGGCCGCCCACCGCTGGGGCGCCCGCCCGACGCCCACCGGCAAGCAGGTCTGGGTGGTGCTGCGGTGAGGCCCGCCACCTGGACCTGGCTGGACGACACCGCCTTCGGGCCGGTGGCCTTCCTGCTGCTGGCCCATCCGCGCGGGCACGGCGCGGCCCGGCTCGCCGCACTGCTGGGCCTGACCGAGCCCGGACGGCGGCTGCCCGACCTGGGCGAGCGGATCACCGTGGCCGCCCCCGGCCGGGCCGTCGTGCACGGCGACGGGGGCGGGTGCCTGCTCGAAGTCGCCGTCGGGGAGCGGTGGTCCGCCTTCGTGGCGGACGGCGGCCCGGTCGCCCTGGTCGTCGGACTCGAACCGCTCGCCCGCCGGGCCCCGCTCGCGGAGGTGGAGCGCTACCTCGCCACCGGCGCGCTGACCGCCCGCATCCGGCTGGGGATCAGCCGGCGACGGGAGGCCGGTCAGCCGCGCACCGGGGGCTGACCGGCCCGGTCGGCGATCCCCACCTCGATCACCGCCGTCCGGGTCGTCCCCAGGAACGCCAGGGTGGACGGGTCGAAGACCCACGTCGTGCCGTGCCGAGACCCCAGGAAGGCCAGCCCCACCCCGCGGCGGCCCGCGCCGTCCGCGGCGCCGTCCACCACGACCATGCCGGGCAGCCGGGACGCGGCGCGGTACAGCGCGGAGTTGAGATCGGGGACCAGGAGGGACTCGGGCAGCATCGCCCCGATCGACTCGAAGACCGCCTCCTCGTGCGTCGGCCCCTGACCGGCGGTCCGCGCGTACAGCGTGCGCAGCAGCAGAACCGGATCGGTGGGCAGGGCCGTGAGCTCGCGGTAGGTCGTGCCGTTCGGGTCGGCGTCCAGGGTCATGTCGATGTGGCCGCTGGCGCGGCCGTCCGCGGGGATCGCCCGGATCCGGGCGAGGCCCTTGCGGCGGCCGTCCACGGCGTGCCAGTCCTCGCGCTGGGCGAGGTCGCCGGCGCCGCCCGGCAGGAAGTCGGCGAAGTACCGCTTGGCGCCGCGGACTTCGGTGTAGACGTACTGGTCGTCGCGGACCGCGGCGGCCGGCCGTGAGTCCGCCGCCCGCGCGATCCGGGTGAGCAGCACCTCGGCCCGGTGGCTCTGGGCGGCGGTGACCGCGGGGCCGTCGTCCAGCACCCCGCTCGCGTCGACCCCGGCCAGCACCGCCAGCGCCACTGCCGCGGGGACGCCCGCGACGAGCAGCCGGCGCCGCATGCGCGAGCCCAGCGGCCGGGGTGCCGGCGCCTGCTCCCGGGCGATCTCGTGGAGCAGATGCTCCTTGAGCATCCGCTCGCGGGCCGCCGGGAGGACCGGGTCGCCCGGCGGCGGCAGCAGTTCCGCCAGATCGGCGTGCTCGTTCACCACCGGGTCTCCCTCCCGACGTGCTCCCCCGGTGCCCGACGCCTCCCGGCGGCGGCCCGGCCCCGCGCCAACTCGTCCTCCGTCAGCCGCCGCAGCCGCTCCCGGGCCCGGGACAGCCGCGAGCGGACCGTACCCACCTTGATGCCCAGCGCCTCGGCGGCCGCGGCGGAGTCCAGCCCCGCCCACACGCACAGCGCGAACACCTCGCGCTCGGGCCTGCGCAGCTGCTCCAGCGCCCGGCGGGCGGCACCGAGCTGTTCCGCGTCCGCGAGCCGGTCGGCCAGCTCGTCCGCGAAGTCCGGCACCGCGTCGCGCAACGGCAGCCGCGCCAGCGCCCCCTGGTGACGGCGCGCGGCGCGGGCGGTGTTGCGCATCACGTTCGTCGCGATGCCCAGCAGCCAGGGCTGCAGGCCGTCGCCGTCCACGCGCACCCGCTCCCGCGTCCGCCAGGCCTCCAGGAACGTGAGCGACACGATGTCCTCGGCCGTCGCCCAGTTGCCGAGCACGCGCACGGCGTGCCGGTGGACCACTCCCGCGTGGTCGTCGAAGAGCTGGGCGAACGCGGCCGGGTCCCCGGCCCGCACCCGGGCTCGCAGTGAAAGCTCCACGTCATGTCCTGTCCGGCCGCCGCCCCGCGTCGCGGTGACGTGTGTCACCCGGAAGAACGTGCCGCCGGCCCCAGTCTCTCAACGCCGCCGCCGGGAAACCGCCGCGCGGATCAGTCCAGGGCGCGCAGCTGGTCCAGGAACCACTGCTGCGGCGGCAGCGCGGTGGCCGCCGCGGCCAGCCGCTTGGTCGCCTCGGCGCGCTCCCCGTGGGAGACCGAGAGCGCCTGGTGCAGCGCGCGGGCGGTGGCCAGGATGTCGTAGGGGTTGACCACGAAGGCGTCGTCGCCGAGCTCCTCGTAGGCGCCCGCCTCACGGGACAGCACCAGGGCGACGCCGTCGTCGGTGACGACCGGGATCTCCTTGGCCACCAGGTTCATGCCGTCGCGGATCGGGTTGACCAGGGCCACGTCGGCCAGCCGGTACGCCGCGAGCGAGCGCGCGAAGTCGTCCTTGACGTGCAGGACCACCGGCTCCCAGCCCGGGGTGCCGAACTCCTCGTTGATCTCCTCCGCCAGGTCCGAGACCTCGTCGGTGTACTCGCGGTAGATCGCCAGGTCGGTGCGCGAGGGATAGGCGAACGCGACGTGCACCACGCGGCCCAGCCACTCGGGGTGGTCGCGCAGCAGCTGCGCGTACGACAGGAGGCCGCGCACGATGTTCTTCGACAGCTCGGTGCGGTCCACCCGCACGATGACCTTGCGGTCCGGGCCGCCCACGGCCTCCCGGAGTACCGCCAGGCGCTCCTCCACGTCCGGGCGGTGCGCACGCTCCCGCAGGAACTCCGCGTCCGCACCCAGCCCGTGCACCCCGATCCGGGTGGTGCGGCCCTGGTACGTCACCGTCAGCGCGCCGTCGTCCCGGCCCACCGTCGCGCCGAGCACGTCGGCGCAGCACGCGGCGAACGCCTCCGCCCAGCGCCGGGTCAGGAACGCCGCCCGGTCCGCGCCCAGGACACCGGTCAGCACCTCGGCCGCCACGTCGTCCGGCAGCAGCCGGTAGTACTCCGGCGGTGCCCACGGCGTGTGCGAGAAGTGGCCGATCCGCAGGTCGGGGCGGCGCGAGCGGAGCAACTGCGGCACCAGCGTCAGGTGGTAGTCCTGCACCAGGACGGCCGCGCCCTCCCCGGCCTCCTCCGCCAGCGCGTCGGCGAAGGCGCTGTTGTACGCCACGTACGCCGCCCACTGCTCGCGGAAGTCCTCGTCGAAGACGGGCTCCAGCGGCGTCTGGAAGAGCAGGTGGTGGACGAACCACAGCACGGAGTTCGCGATCCCGTTGTACGCGGACGCGAACGTGTCCGCCGGGATGTCCAGCATCCGTACCCGCTGGTCACCGGTGTCCTCCGCGGACAGCCGCCCGCCTCCGTCCGGGGTCCGCAGCACGGCCGCGCGATCACCGTCACCGAGCGCGGCGCACACCCACACGGCGTCCGTGTCCGGCCCGATCGCGCTCAGCCCCGACACGAGCCCGCCGCCTCCGCGGCGCGACTCCAGCCTCCCGTCCTCCCGGAGGCTGTACGAGACGGGCCCGCGATTGGACGCCACCAGAACCCGCGCGCCATGCGATGCGACCATGCCGCCAGCCTAGCCACGCATCCCCACCCGCAAACGTGTGCGCTACGCCACCCGGGGGTCCCCCCCTCCGGGTGCGCGGGGAACTGCGCGCCCAGCCACGACGCTCACCCCCTCAGCGGCGCGGGGAACTGCGCGCTCAGCCAGGGCGTGCGGCCACGGTGGGCACAGCCGTCACCCCTCAGGGGCGCGGGGAACTGCGCGCTCAGCCACAACGCACGGGCACTGAAGCCCCCCGCAGCGTCACGCAACCTGGCGGCGCCGCACGTACTCCGGGATCGAGATCATGGGCGGCCGCTCCTCCGTCGTCACCTCGTGCACCCGCGGCGCGAACCCCTCCGCGGTCCGCTCGAACTGCGTGAGGACGGGCCGCACCAGATGCCCCCGCGCCAGCCGCGTCTGCGCCGTGCGGTAGATCGTCGCGGCCATGCGACCCAGCGCCTGCCCGTCCTGGTGCCGATGGTGCCGCACCCCGACGTCGACCTGCGCGAGCGCGTCGAGCCCGACCGTGTTGAGCGCGTCGATGAGGATCCCCAGCTCGACGCCGTACCCCACCGGGAACGGCAGTCGCTCCAGCAGCGACCGGCGCGCCGCGTACTCGCCGCCGAGCGGCTGCACGAAGCCCGCGAGCTGCGGCCAGTGCAGGTTGAGCAGCGGCCGCGCGACCAGTTCCGTGACCCTTCCGCCGCCGCCCGGGTCCACCGTGCCCCCGGTCTCCAGCGGCCGGTCGTACATCGCCTTGACCAGCTGGACGTTTCCGTCCGTGAGCAGCGGCCCGACGATCCCGGAGACGAAGCGCGCGTCGAACTCGCGCAGGTCGGCGTCGACGAAGCAGACGATCTCGCCGCGCGTCGCGAGCAGCGAGCGCCACAGCACCTCGCCCTTGCCGGGCACGGCCGGCAGCCGCGGCAGGATCGCGTCGCGGTGCACCACCGTCGCGCCCGCCTCCGCCGCGACCGCGGCGGTCCGGTCCGTGGACCCCGAGTCCAGCACGACGAGCTCGTCGACCAGCGGCACGGCCTCGGACATCAGCTCGCGCCGGATCTCCGTGACGATCGCCCCGACCGTGGCCTCCTCGTCGAGCGCGGGCAGCACCACGCTCACCGTCCCGCGCGGGCCCGCGGCCCGCTTCGCCGCGAGGAGCTGGCCCAACGGGCGGTGCGCGGCGGTCCAGGACCGCCGCCGCAGCCAGCCGGCTACCTCGTCCAGCACTGCGTCGCTCCGTTTCTGCCCGTTTTCGGCCCGTCTCGAAGGACGGACGGCCTGTGACCAGGTTCGAGGTCGTCGGTTACAGTCTTCAACACGAGGCATGACCATCGTATGTCCGCGGTGATCGCGCCCCGTACGACAAATGCACGGGCCCTGGGCCCGGTGCCATACCGCTCATCCAGAGGGGCAGAGGGAACGGCCCGTTGAAGCCCCGGCAACCCTCCCGCCGACCGCGAGGTCCAGGTGGGGAAGGTGCCAATTCCGTCTCGTGGCGAGATTCGCCGTGAGGAAGATGAGGAGAAAGGGCCTCGCCTGACATGGCTGCGCAGACTGTTGTCACCGACGTCGCGTCCACGGATTCCCCCTTCGGACCCGCTTCCGCGTTGTCCTGCCGCGAGTGCGGCGAACGCTTCCCGCTGAGCCCGGTCTTCGCCTGCGAGGTCTGTTTCGGGCCGCTCGAAGTGGCCTACGACCTCCCCGCCGGCGATGCCGAGACGCTCCGCAAGCGGATCGAGTCCGGACCGAACAACATCTGGCGCTACGCGCCGCTGCTGCCCGTCCCCGCCGACGTGGCGTCCAAGCCCAACCTGAACCCGGGCTTCACCAAGCTGGTCAAGGCCGACAACCTCGCCCGCGAACTGGGCATCACCGGCGGCCTGCACATCAAGGACGACTCCGGCAACCCCACGCACTCCTTCAAGGACCGCGTCGTCGCCATCGCCCTGGAGGCCGCCCGCACCTTCGGCCTCACCACGCTGTCCTGCTCCTCCACCGGCAACCTCGCGGGCGCGGTCGGCGCCGCGGCGGCCCGCGCCGGCTTCCGGTCCTGCGTCTTCATCCCGCACGACCTGGAGGAGGGCAAGGTCGTCATGGCCGCCGTCTACGGCGGCGAACTGGTCGGCATCGAGGGCAACTACGACGACGTCAACCGCTTCTGCAGCGAGCTGATCGGCGACCCGATCGGCGAGGGCTGGGGCTTCGTCAACGTCAACCTCCGTCCCTACTACGGCGAGGGCTCCAAGACGCTCGCGTACGAGATCTGCGAGCAGCTCGGCTGGCGCCTGCCGGACAACCTGGTCATCCCGATCGCCTCCGGCTCCCAGCTGACGAAGATCGACAAGGGGCTGCAGGAGCTGATCAAGCTCGGCCTGGTGGAGGACAAGCCGTACCGCATCTACGGCGCCCAGGCCGAGGGTTGCTCCCCGGTCTCCACCGCCTACAAGGCCGGGCAGGACGTCGTGCGCCCGCAGAAGCCCCGCACCATCGCCAAGTCGCTCGCCATCGGCAACCCCGCGGACGGCCCCTATGTGCTGGACATCGCCCGGCGCACCGGCGGCGCGGTCGAGGACGTCACCGACGAGCAGATCGTGGACGCCATCAAGCTGCTCGCCCGCACCGAGGGCATCTTCGCGGAGACGGCGGGCGGCGTGACCGTCGGCGTCCTGAAGAAGCTGATCGAGAGCGGGCAGTTGGACCCGGCCGCCGAGACGGTCGTGCTCAACACCGGTGACGGGCTCAAGACCCTGGACGCCGTCGCCGCGACCTCCCGCCCCACGGCCACCATCCGCCCGAGCCTCGACGCGTTCCGCGCCGCCGGCCTGGCCGGCTGACCCCGACCGCCGATCGCCGACCGTCCCGATACGAAGGTGAACCCCGCATCATGAGCGCGAACGTCCGCATCCCCACCATCCTCCGCCCCTACACCGGCGGCCGGGCCGAGGTCCCCGCCGCCGGCGGCACACTGGCCGAGGTCATCGAGTCGCTGGAGAAGGACCACCCCGGCATCTCGGCGCGCGTCCTGGACGACACGGGCAAGCTGCGCCGCTTCGTGAACGTCTACGTCAACGACGACGACGTCCGCTTCTCGGAGGGCCTGCAGACCGTGGTGGCCGAGGGCGCGTCCGTCTCGATCATCCCGGCGGTCGCCGGGGGCTGTTGAGCCGCGAGCGCCGCGGGACGACCAGGGGTGCCGGGAGTTGCTCCCGGCACCCCTGTGTGCGTGAGAGGTAGTTGAAGGGCTGTACAGTTGCTCTGGAGGCTCGCAACTCCCTGCAACGCTCTGCGTGAAGCGTCTTCCCGGGGCGTCCTTGTCGACGATTTATCGCCAAATTCCCGCGATGATTGTCGTGTTGGCGACATATGTCCCGCCCGAGTTGCCCCGGATTATTGGCCGTTCGAGCCGTTCTTCCCTTTCTCCGTGCCCGGATTTCTCGTCCGATTGACCTGTTGCAGACAGCGTCCGTGCAGATACATTCAGCCGCGGTCGACGCGTTCCGGCGCACGCCCCCTTGGCTGTAGGGGGTGAGGTCTGACCCGGGTCCGCGAGGTGCGGGTCTGTGAAGGGCCAGCAATAGGGGAGTTAGGAATGGCTCAGGGCACCGTCAAGTGGTTCAACGCGGAGAAGGGTTACGGCTTCATCGCGGTCGACGGTGGTGCGGACGTCTTCGTGCACTACAGCGCGATACAGATGGACGGCTACCGCACCCTCGAGGAAGGTCAGCGGGTCGAGTTCGAGATCTCGCAGGGCCAGAAGGGGCCGCAGGCGGACATGGTCCGCCTTGCCGCCGGCTGACGCCGCGCATCGGCCACGGAGCGCCGCGTACGAACGCGCTCGAACGTCACTGTCAAGGCCCGCCCCCTCCACAGGGGCGGGCCTTCGCGCGTTCCCCGGGCGCCGGCGGTCGCCGGGGGGATCTTCGGCGGGCCGCGGGCGACCGGCCGAGCAGCTTGCACTCTCCTAGGGCGAGTGCTAATCATTGGCGTTAGCACTCTGACGTTGAGAGTGACAAAGGACCGAGTGGGTGAGGCCCGTTCGACCGCCGGAAAGGAACCGGCGGGAGGCAGGCCGTCCGTCGCGGGCGCCGGCGCGGTCCTGGAGTAATCCTTCCCCGCAGCCGTGTGCCGCGGGGGGACCCCAAGTCCGGGAGGACCACTTCACATGGCCAAGATCATCGCGTTCGACGAGGAGGCACGGCGCGGTCTCGAGCGCGGGATGAACCAGCTCGCCGACGCCGTCAAGGTCACCCTCGGCCCCAAGGGCCGCAACGTCGTCCTCGAGAAGAAGTGGGGCGCCCCCACGATCACCAACGATGGTGTGTCCATCGCCAAGGAGATCGAGCTCGAGGACCCGTACGAGAAGATCGGCGCCGAGCTGGTCAAGGAGGTCGCGAAGAAGACGGACGACGTCGCCGGTGACGGCACGACGACCGCGACCGTCCTCGCCCAGGCGCTGGTCCGCGAGGGCCTGCGCAACGTGGCCGCGGGTGCCAACCCGATGGCCCTGAAGCGTGGCATCGAGGCGGCCGTCGAGGCCGTTTCCGCCGCCCTGCTCGAGCAGGCGAAGGACGTGGAGACCAAGGAGCAGATCGCCTCCACCGCCTCCATCTCCGCCGCTGACCCCCAGATCGGCGAGCTCATCGCCGAGGCGATGGACAAGGTCGGCAAGGAAGGCGTCATCACCGTCGAGGAGTCCCAGACCTTCGGTCTGGAGCTGGAGCTCACCGAGGGTATGCGCTTCGACAAGGGCTACATCTCGGCGTACTTCGCCACCGACCTGGAGCGTATGGAGACCGTCTTCGACGACCCGTACATCCTGATCGTCAACTCCAAGATCTCCGCGGTCAAGGACCTGCTCCCGCTGCTGGAGAAGGTCATGCAGGGCGGCAAGCCGCTGCTGATCATCGCCGAGGACGTGGACGGCGAGGCCCTGTCGACCCTGGTGGTCAACAAGATCCGCGGCACCTTCAAGTCCGTCGCCGTCAAGGCCCCGGGCTTCGGCGACCGCCGCAAGGCCATGCTCCAGGACATCGCCATCCTCACCGGTGGCACCGTGGTGTCCGAGGAGGTCGGCCTCAAGCTGGAGAACGCCGGTCTGGAGCTGCTGGGCCGCGCCCGCAAGGTCGTCGTCACCAAGGACGAGACCACCATCGTGGACGGCTCCGGCGACGCCGACCAGATCCAGGGCCGGGTCAACCAGATCCGTGCCGAGATCGAGAACAGCGACTCGGACTACGACCGCGAGAAGCTCCAGGAGCGCCTCGCCAAGCTGGCCGGCGGCGTGGCCGTCATCAAGGCCGGCGCGGCCACCGAGGTCGAGCTCAAGGAGCGCAAGCACCGCATCGAGGACGCGGTGCGCAACGCCAAGGCCGCCGTCGAGGAGGGCATCGTCGCCGGTGGTGGCGTGGCTCTGCTCCAGGCGTCCAACGTCTTCGAGAAGCTCGAGCTCGACGGCGACGAGGCCACCGGTGCGGCGATCGTGAAGCTGGCCCTGGAGGCCCCGCTGAAGCAGATCGCGGTCAACGCCGGCCTCGAGGGCGGCGTCGTGGTGGAGAAGGTCCGCAACCTCACCCCGGGTCACGGCCTCAACGCCGCGACCGGCGAGTACGTCGACCTGATCGCCGAGGGCATCATCGACCCGGCCAAGGTGACGCGCTCCGCGCTGCAGAACGCGGCTTCCATCGCCGCGCTCTTCCTCACCACCGAGGCCGTCATCGCCGACAAGCCGGAGAAGGCCGCGGCCCCGGCCGGCGGCGGCATGCCGGGCGGTGACATGGACTTCTGATCCCGCGAGGGTTCAGCGGTACACGATCGAGGGCGGCACCCCGTGCGGGGTGCCGCCCTCGGGCGTTCCCGGGCGCCGGGCCCGGCTGCGTGACGCCGCGAACTAGCCCACGGCGACCGGCGCGTCGAGCAGATCGCGCCAGGTCCGCACGGCCTCCGCGGCGACAGGGCCCGCCCAGCCGCCGGGGCGGACCGCGCCGCCGACGTGGAAGGCGTCGATGCCCGCGGCGAGCAGCCGGGGCAGGTGCTCGGCGCGCAGGCCGCCGCCGACCATCAACTGCGGATCACCGGGCACGCCCTCGGCGGCCTCCGCGACCAGGACGTCCAGGCCGGCGTCGACGCCGCGGGCCGATCCCGCCGTGAGGTACGTGTCGTGCCCGGGCAGTCCGCGCAGCGCCGCGCGCAGCGTGGTGCGGTCCGCGCAGTGGTCGATGGCACGGTGGAACGTCCAGCGCGCGCCCGGGCCCACGGCGTCGGCCAGCAGCCGCACCGCCCGCAGGTCGGGCCCGCCGCCGGCGTCCAGGAAGCCGAACACGAACTCGTCGGCCCCCTCCGTGCGCAGGGCGGCCGCCGCAGCGCACAGCGCGTCGACCTCCCGGGCGTCGCCGGCCGCGAAGTCGGCCCGGCCGCGCAGCATCACGCGCACCGGTACGTCCACCGCGGCGCGCACGGCCGCGAAGACCTCCCGGCGCGGAGTGAGGCCGTCGGCGGACATGTCGGTGACCAGTTCGAGGCGGTCCGCGCCCCCCGTCTGGGCCGCGCGTGCGTCGTCGACGTCGAGCGCGATCACTTCGAAAATTGGTCTAGACATATATTCAGGATCCCACATGCCTCCGCCGGCCCGCGACCCCCGTACTCCACAATGGCCGGATGGCCGCCACCGATCCCGAGCTGCTGACGCACTGGAGCGCGCTGCTGCGCCGCTGCCAGACCGAGTCCGTCGACCCGAGGCCCTACGGCGAGGACCTGCTCGCCCGCTGGGCCGAACCACAGCGCCGCTACCACACCACCGACCACCTGGCCGCGGTGCTCGTCCACGTCGACTCCCTGGCCGAGTACGCCGAGGACATCGACGCGGTGCTGCTCGCCGCATGGTTCCACGACGCCGTCTACCGCCCCGACCGCTCGGAGAACGAGGAGCGCAGCGCCCGCCTCGCCGAACGCGCGCTCCCCGAGGCGGGCGTCCCCGACACCATCACCGCCGAGGTCGTGCGCCTCGTCCGGCTCACCGTCACCCACCACCCCGGCGACGGCGACCGCAACGGCCAGGTGCTGTGCGACGCCGACCTCGCGGTCCTGGCCGGCGACCCCGTCGCGTACGCCGCCTACGCCGCCGCCGTCCGCGACGAGTACGGCTTCGTCCCCGACGACGCCTTCCGGGCCGGACGCGCCGGTGTGCTGCGCCAGCTCCTCGCGCTGCCGCGGCTGTTCCGCACCACCATCGGCTACGAGCGGTGGGAGGACACCGCCCGCCGCAACCTCACCACCGAACTGGAACTCCTGCTCTCCGCCGATGACTCCGCGCCGCGGGACCGGTCTGCCCCTTGAGACGTGCCGTTCACCGCACCCACCGGAAGGCAGAACCGCCATGACCGATGACACCGCACTGCGCTCCGCCGTCACCGCCGCGTACCTCTCCCTCGCCGACCTCCTCGACGGAGCGGGCGGAGCGGGCAAGGAGCAGTGGGACACCCCCTCGCTCTGCGAGGGCTGGCGGGTGCGCGAGGTCGTCGCCCACATGACCATGGCGGCGCGCTACACGGAGGACGAGTTCATGGCCGAACTGCGCGCCTGCGACTACGACTTCACCCGGCTGTCCGACGCAGTCGCCGCCCGTGACGCCGCGCTGCCGGAGGACGTGCTCGTCGCCGGGCTGCGCTCGCAGGTCATGCACCACTGGACCCCGCCGGGAGGCGGGGTCCGCGGCGCCCTCAACCATGTGGTGATCCACGGCCTCGACATCACCGTGCCGCTCGGCGCGGATCCCACCGCCGCGGAGCCGGCCGTCACCGCCGTCCTGAACGATCTGACGTACGGCGGCGGCCACGCCCACTTCGGCGTGGCGATCGAGGGCCGCGCGCTGCGGGCCACCGACCTGGACTGGTCGTACGGCTCCGGCCCCGCCCTGAGCGGCGGGGCCGGCGACCTGGCGTCCGCGCTGTGCGGACGCACGCTCCCCGCCGGGCGCCTCGCGGGCGACCCGCTCTGAGCGGCGCGGCGGCGGACCGGTCAGGATTCGAGAAGCCCCGGCCGCCGGGTCGCGGCTAGCGTGGCTTGCAGAGCGACGGCGACACCGCCGCCGCCCCGGCAGGACCACCACCTCAGGAGTGACCCACCATGAGCGGATCTTCCACCCAGGGCATCAAGACCGTGCTGCACCCCGTCTCCGACCTCACGAAGGCCAAGGAGGTGTACGCCGCCCTGCTCGGCATGGCGCCGCAGCACGACGGCGAGTACTACGTCGGTTTCGAGGCCGAGGGCCAGCACATCGGCCTGGTGCCGAACGGCGGGCCGCAGGGCATGACCTCGCCGGTGACCTACTGGCACGTGGCGGACATCGAGGCGAAGCTCGCCGAGGTGGCGGCCGCGGGCGGCACCGTGAAGGAGCCGGTGCACGACGTGGGCGGCGGCCGCCTGGTGGCCACCTTCACCGACCCCGACGGCAACGTCCTCGGGCTGCTCCAGGACCACTGAGCGACGGCCGCCGGCCGGAAGCGGGGACAGGGCGGCCCGACGTACTGTTCGATGCCGGTGGGACACCCGACCCGAGGACCAGAGGGAGAGACACGATGAGCACGGACACGAGGACGGACTCGCGGTCGGCCGCGCCGCACGGTGCCGACAGCCATGATCTGATCCGCGTGCTCGGCGCGCGTGTGAACAACCTCAAGGACGTCAGCGTCGAGATCCCGAAGCGCCGGCTGACGGTGTTCACCGGCGTCTCCGGCTCGGGCAAGAGCTCGCTGGTCTTCGGCACGGTCGCCGCGGAGTCGCAGCGCCTGATCAACGAGACCTACAGCTCGTTCGTGCAGGGCTTCATGCCGACGCTGGCCCGGCCCGAGGTCGACGTCCTCGAAGGGCTGACGACCGCGATCATCGTCGACCAGCAGCGGCTGGGCGCCGACCCCCGCTCCACGGTCGGCACCGCCACCGACGCCAACGCGATGCTGCGGATCCTCTTCAGCCGGCTCGGGCAGCCGCACATCGGCTCGCCCAACGCGTTCTCCTTCAACGTCGCCTCGGTCCGCGCCAGCGGTGCGATCACCGTCGAGCGCGGCGCCAAGAAGACGGTGAAGGCGACCTTCAACCGCCTCGGCGGCATGTGCCCGCGCTGCGAGGGCTGCGGCACGGTCACCGACATCGACCTGACCCAGCTCTACGACGACAGCAAGTCGCTCAGCGAGGGCGCGCTCACCGTCCCCGGCTACAGCATGGACGGCTGGTACGGCCGGATCTTCAAGGGCAGCGGCTTCTTCGACCCGGACAAGCCGATCCGCAAGTACACCAAGAAGGAGCTCCACGACCTCCTCCACAAGGAGCCGACCAAGATCAAGGTCGAGGGGATCAACCTGACGTACGAGGGGCTGATCCCGAAGATCCAGAAGTCGATGCTCTCCAAGGACGTCGACGCGCTGCAGCCGCACGTCCGGGCGTTCGTGGAGCGGGCGATGACGTTCACCGTCTGCCCCGAGTGCGACGGCACCCGGCTGAGCGAGTCGGCCCGGTCCTCGAAGATCGCCGGTATCAGCATCGCCGACGCCTGCGCGATGCAGGTCAGCGACCTCGCCGAGTGGGTCAGGGCACTGGACGAACCGTCCGTCGCGCCCCTGCTCGCGGCCCTGGTGGACACCTTCGACTCGTTCGCCGAGATCGGTCTCGGCTACCTCTCGCTGGACCGGCCCTCGGGCACGCTGTCGGGCGGCGAGGCGCAGCGCGTCAAGATGATCCGCCACCTCGGCTCCTCGCTCACCGACGTCACGTACGTCTTCGACGAGCCCACCGTCGGCCTGCACCCGCACGACATCCAGCGCATGAACGGCCTGCTGCTGCGGCTGCGGGACAAGGGCAACACCGTCCTCGTCGTGGAGCACAAGCCCGAGGTGATCGCGATCGCCGACCACGTCGTCGACCTCGGCCCCGGCGCCGGCACGGCGGGCGGCACCGTCTGCTTCGAGGGCACGGTCGACGGGCTGCGGACGGCCGGCACGGTCACCGGCCGGCACTTCGACGACCGGGCCAGGCTCAAGGGGAGCGTGCGCAAGCCCACCGGCACGCTGGCGATCCGCGGCGCGACGGCCCACAACCTGCAGGGCGTCGACGTCGACATCCCGCTCGGCGTGCTGGCCGTGGTCACCGGCGTCGCCGGCTCCGGCAAGAGCTCGCTCGTGCACGGGTCGATCCCGCCGGGTGAGGGGGTCGTCTCGGTCGACCAGGGCGCGATCCGCGGCTCGCGGCGCAGCAACCCGGCGACGTACACCGGGCTGCTCGAACCGATCCGCAAGGCGTTCGCCAAGGCCAACGGCGTGAAGCCGGCGCTGTTCAGCGCCAACTCCGAGGGCGCCTGCCCGGTCTGCAACGGCGCCGGAGTCATCTACACCGACCTCGCGATGATGGCGGGCGTCGCCACGACCTGTGAGGAGTGCGAGGGCAAGCGGTTCCAGGCGGCGGTGCTGGAGTACCACCTCGGCGGCCGCGACATCAGCGAGGTGCTCGCGATGTCGGTGACCGAGGCGGAGGAGTTCTTCGGCGCGGGCGACGCCCGCATCCCGGCCGCGCACGCCATCCTCGGGCGGCTCACCGACGTCGGCCTCGGCTACCTCAGCCTCGGCCAGCCGCTCACCACGCTGTCCGGCGGTGAGCGCCAGCGCCTCAAGCTGGCCACGCACATGGCCGACAAGGGCGGCGTCTACATCCTCGACGAGCCGACCGCCGGCCTGCACCTCGCCGACGTCGAGCAACTGCTCGGTCTGCTCGACCGGCTCGTCGACTCCGGCAAGTCGGTCATCGTGGTCGAGCACCATCAGGCGGTCATGGCGCACGCCGACTGGATCATCGACCTCGGCCCGGGCGCCGGCCACGACGGCGGCCGCATCGTCTTCGAGGGCACCCCCGCCGACCTCGTCGCCGCCCGCACCACCCTCACCGCAACCCACCTCGCCGCCTACGTCAACGCCTGACCCCCCGCCCCCTCGGCGACGCGGGGAACCGACGCACCGGCACGGGGCCCGCAACATCGGGCCCCTCCAGGGGCGCGGGGAACTGCGCGGCCAGCCCCGACGAACCCGCACGCAAAAGAACCTACGCACCCGCGTCCGAAGGACGCCGCCGCTTGGGCTTGCGCAGCCCCGCCTCCGTCAGCCTGCGCAGCAACTCCTTGCTGCCGACCTCGACCGCCCCCGCGGCCACCGCGGACGCGTACCGCTCGCTGGGTACGTCGTAGTGGTCCCCGTCGAACGCCCGCCGCGGCGATCCGATCGCCTCGGCGAACGCGTGCAGCTCCTCGTAGGACACGTCGCTGACCAGGTGCGACCACAGCCTGTCGTGCCCCGCCCAGGTCGGCGGGTCGATGTAGAGGGTCACGGTCAGCGGGCCCCGCCCAGCGCTGCGGCCAGCGAGCCGACCGGGGCCACGGCCTCGCCCAGCGATTCGCAGACCCAGTGCGGGTCGGGCCCCAGCTCGGGCTCGACGTCCAGGGCGTGCGGGTCCGCGCAGCGCGGGCACAGCGGCCACCGGCCCATCCGTTCCAGCAGGGCGTCCTTGACGTCCTGCGCGACCAGGCCCGCGACGAACGCGGCACCGTCCGGCCACTGCTCCACCCACCACCGGCGCTGCGCGACGGTGTCCTCGACGAGGGAGACGATCCCGGCGTCGGTCACATCGGTGGCGGTGAGGTCGGCGAGGATGAGCGCGCGGGCACTGTGCAGCGCGGCTTCCAGTTCGGCGGGGGCACCGGAGGCGCCGGGGGCGCCGGCGGAGCCGGGGACGTCGGAATCCATGCCCCTTATTGTCGCCCAGAGGCCGCCCGGACGTCCTTGACGCCGTCCGGTCCTGAAAATAGCTTTCACAGTGTGGCCGAGAAGATGAAAGAAACCTTCAACACCGGGGGACTGGCCGCCAAGGTCCGGACCCTGGCCCCCTCCATGACCCGCTCGATGCAGCGCGTCGCGGAGGCCGTCGCCGCCGACCCGGCGGGCTGCTCCCGGCTCACCGTCACCGCGCTGGCCGTCCGCACCGGGACCAGCGAGGCCACCGTCGTCCGCACGGCACGGCTGCTCGGCTACCCCGGCTACCGCGATCTGCGCCTCGCCCTGGCCGCCTTCGCCGCCCGCGAGGAGGCCGGCGGCCGGCCCGCCGTCACGCCGGACATCGCCGTCGGCGACCCGCTCTCCGACGTCGTGGCCAAGCTCGCGGAGGACGAGCAGCGCTGCCTCGCCGACACCGCCGCGCAACTGGACGTGTCCCAGCTGGAGGCCGCGGTCGGCGCGCTGGCCGCCGCCCGCCGCATCGACGTCTACGGGATAGGGGCCTCCAGCCTGGTCGCCCAGGACCTGGTGCAGAAGCTGCTGCGGATCGGCCTCATCGCGCACGCCCTCAGCGACCCCCACCTCGCCGTCACCAACGCCGTGCAGCTCCGGCAGGGCGACGTGGCCGTGGCCGTCACGCACTCCGGGCACACCCACGACGTCGTCGAACCGCTGCGTGCCGCCTTCGACCGGGGCGCCACCACGATCGCGATCACCGGTCGCGCCGACGGCACGGCCAGCCAGTACGCCGATCACGTGCTCCTCACCTCCAGCGGCCGGGAGAGCGAGTTCCGCCCGGCCGCGATGTCCAGCCGCACCAGTCAACTGCTGGTCGTGGACTGCCTGTTCATCGGCGTCGCACAACGCACCTACGACACCGCGGGACCGGCCCTGGCCGCCTCGTACGAAGCCCTGGCCCATCGCCACAGCCCCCGAAGGAACCACCCGTCATGACGCACGCCGAGCTCCGCCGCGAACTCGACCGGTTGACCACCGAGGCCTTCCGCCCCGACCTCGCCGACATCGACCGGCTCGCGACCCTCGACATCGCCCGCCTGATGAACACCGAGGACGGCACCGTCCCGGCCGCCGTCGCCGCCCAGCTCCCCGCCATCGCCGCCGCGATCGACGGCATCGCCGCCCGGATGGCCCGCGGCGGCCGCCTCGTGTACGCGGGCGCGGGCACCGCCGGACGTCTCGGCGTGCTGGACGCCAGCGAGTGCCCGCCGACCTTCAACACCACGCCCGGCCAGGTCACCGGGCTCATCGCGGGCGGCCCGCGCGCGATCTCCGACGCCGTCGAGGGCGCCGAGGACAGCCGTGAGACGGCCGCCGCCGACCTCGACGCGTTCGGCCTCGGCCCGGACGACGCGGTCGTCGGCGTCTCCGCCTCCGGCCGCACCCCCTACGCCATCGGCGCCGTCGAGCACGCCCGCACCCGTGGCGCCCTGACGATCGGCCTGTCCTGCAACGCCGGCTCCCCGCTCGCCGCCGCCGCCGAGCACGGCATCGAGGTCGTCACGGGCCCGGAGTTCCTCACCGGCTCCACCCGGCTCAAGGCGGGCACCGCCCAGAAACTCGTCCTCAACATGCTCTCGACCATCACGATGATCAGGCTGGGCAAGACCTACGGGAACCTGATGGTCGACGTCCGGGCCTCCAACGAGAAGCTGCGCGCCCGGTCCCGCAGCATCGTGGCCCAGGCCACCGGCGCCCCCGACGACGAGATCGAGGCGGCCCTCACCGCCACCGGCGGCGAGGTGAAGCACGCCGTCCTCGTCCTGCTCGCCGGGGTCGACGCGGCGACGGCCGCCCGCCTCCTGACGGACGCGGACGGCCACCTGCGGGCGGCCCTCCTCGCGGCGGCGTCTTCGCGGTAGCGCCGCTCGGATCTACCGCAGCGCCTCCGGCAGCGGCGCGGAGTGCAGGACGGCGAGGCCGGAGACGGCCCGGGTGAGGGAGACGTACAGGCGGCGCAGGCCCGTGCGCTCGTCGGGCTCGCCGTCGACGACGGCGGCGGGCTCGTCGAGGACGACGTAGTCGTACTCCAGGCCCTTGGCCAGGGAGGCCGGGACGAGGGTGAGCCGGACGTCCGGGGTGGTCTCCTCACCGGGGGACAGGTACGGCAGTCCGGCCGCCGCCAGCGCCTCGGCCAGCACCGGGATCCGGGCGTCCGCGGCGATGAGGCCCGTGGACCCCTCGCGTTCCAGGGCCTCGCGGCAGGCGGTGACCACGGTGCCGGTCAGCGCTTCCACGGGCACCTCCGTGACGGAGAAGGCGCCGGGGTTGTCGCGGACGGACGTGGCCTCGGTCAGCCCGGGCGCGATGGCGGGCAGCAGCCGGGAGGCGTAGGCGATGACCTCCAGCGGCACGCGGAAGCCCTGGGTCAGCTCCTCGACCTGGGAGCCCGGTTTGCCGAGGTGCGTCAGTGCCTCCTCCCAGGTGGCGGTGGCCCAGGGCGTCGTGCCCTGCGCCAGATCGCCCAGGACCGTGGCGGAACCGGTGGAGCAGCGCCGCCCGACCGCCCGGTACTGCATGGGGGACAGGTCCTGGGCCTCGTCAATGACGACGTGGCCGAGCGAACCGGTGCGCTGCACCAGGTCGTTGGCCTCGTCGATCAGCACGGTGTCGGCCGCCGACCACTTCGCGGAGGCGACACCCCGCGCCGGCTTCTCCCAGAGGATCTCCTTCTGCTCCTCCTCCGTGAGCAGGCCCTCCGCGCACCGCGCCAGGAACTCCGGCTCGGACAGCAGCCGCAGCACGGTCTTCGCCGGGTCCACCGGCGGCCAGACCTCCTTCACGGCCGCCTTGACCGCCGCGTTGCGGGCCACCGCGTCCTGCACGCGGTCGTCCGGCGCCTCGCCGGCCGCCTCCATCTGCACCAGCACGGCGTGCGCGATCCGCTGCGGCAGGGCCTCGCGGGCGGCGCCGTAGCGGATGTCGCGGTCCATCAGCTCACGGACCAGCTCCTCCAGCGCGTAGGCGGGGACCCGCCAGCGCCGCGAGCCGCGCACCACGACGACGGGCTCGGTGGGCATCCGGATGCCCGAGCGGACCGCGCGGCGCAGCACCTCCGCCATGCGCGCGTCGCCCTTCACCCCGGCGGCGGCCGCGCCGTCGGTGCCCCTGACGGGGACGTGCGCGACCAGGTCGTCGACGGTGGCCTGCTTGACGCTGAGCTCGCCGAGCGCGGGCAGCACCTGCTCGATGTAGTGCAGGAAGGACGCGTTCGGGCCGATGACGAGCGTGCCCGTGCGGGCCAGCCGTTCGCGGTGCGCGTACAGCAGGTACGCCACCCGGTGCAGGCCGACGGCGGTCTTCCCGGTGCCGGGCGCGCCCTGCACGCAGACCGTGCCGCCGATCCCGGCGCGGACGATCTCGTCCTGCTCCGGCTGGATCGTGGCGACGATGTCCCGCATCGGTCCGACGCGGGGCCGCTCGATCTCCTGCTGGAGCAGTTTGCTGGAGGTCTGCGCCTCGCTGGGGTCGGTGAGGTGCTCGTCCTCGTACGCGGTCAGGTCGCCGGCGGTGTAGCCGAAGCGGCGGCGCAGCGCGACGTCCTGCGGGTCCTTGCGCGAGGCGCGGTAGAAGGGCTGGGAGACCGGCGCCCGCCAGTCGATGACCATCGGGTCGCCGTCGGCGTCGTGGACATGGCGGCGGCCGATGTAGAAGCGGTGCTCGGCCTCCTCGCCGTCCTCGTCCGCTGCGTCGTCCTTGGTGCCGTCCAGGTAGTCGAGACGGCCGAAGAAGAGCGGGGTGTGGGCGAGGTCCGCGAGGGCCTTGATGCGCGCGTCGATCTCCGCCTGGAGCACCTCGGCGTTCACCCAGTTGGCGGTGACGTCCTTGATGTCGAGTGCCTCGACATCGGCGCGCATGGCACGCAGGGCGGTGCGGGACGCGGCGAGGTGCGCGCGTTCGCGGTCGAGCGGATTGTCGGTCGTGAGGGATTGTTCCCCGGGCACGGGTTGCCTCCGGCGGCACGTAGGGCATGGCTCAGCGGGCCCCGGACCGGCGCGCGCGGGGGCGCGGGGGCGGGGCGCTGTCCTGATACGAATGCGAGTAACACCACGACCCGGCCGGTTTCCGTCCGGCCGGCGGCACCGTCCCCAGAGGGGCGGGCGGCAAGAGGAGGGATCTTACGCCGCCGGGACGGAGGGCGCGAGTGGATTTCCCGCCGCACCGGGGCACAGCTCTCCCCAAAGCATCACTTGTGCGTACATTGGGGGCATGGCACGAGCCCGCACATCCCGCGTCCGGGGCAGCACCGCCCTGACGGCGGACGCGGCGCACCGCCCGCCGCGCTACCTGCTCGGCAACGCGCTGCGTGCCGCCAAGGTCTACGTGACGAGCGCGGTCCGCATCGTCCTGCTCGGCCCCGACGGCACGCGCTACTGACCGGCGTCCGTCAGAGCAGCTCGTCCGCGTCCACGATGCGGTACGCGTACCCCTGCTCGGCCAGGAAGCGCTGCCGGTGGGCCGCGAAGTCCTGGTCGATGGTGTCGCGCGCGACCACCGAGTAGAAGCGGGCCTCGTGACCGTCCGCCTTCGGCCGCAGCACACGGCCGAGGCGCTGCGCCTCCTCCTGGCGGGAGCCGAAGGTGCCCGAGACCTGGATGGCGACCGTCGCCTCCGGCAGGTCGATGGAGAAGTTGGCGACCTTCGAGACCACCAGCACCGAGATCTCGCCCTGCCGGAAGGCCTCGAAGAGCTTCTCGCGCTGCGTGTTGGTCGTCTCGCCCTTGATGACCGGGGCGTTCAGGTGCTCGCCCAGCTCGTCCAGCTGGTCGATGTACTGCCCGATGACCAGCGTCTGCTCGCCCTGGTGCTTGGCCACCAGCGCCTCGGTGACCTTGCGCTTCGTCGCGGTGGTGGCGCAGTAGCGGTACTTCTCCTCGGCCTCGGCGGTGGCGTACGCCAGGCGCTCGGAGTCGGTGAGGTTGACCCGCACCTCCACGCAGTCCGCGGGCGCGATGTAGCCCTGCGCCTCGATCTCCTTCCACGGCGCGTCGAAGCGCTTGGGGCCGATCAGCGAGAAGACGTCCGACTCCCGGCCGTCCTCGCGCACCAGCGTCGCGGTCAGACCGAGCCGGCGGCGGGCCTGCAGATCGGCGGTGAACTTGAAGACCGGCGCGGGCAGCAGGTGCACCTCGTCGTAGACGATCAGGCCCCAGTCCCGCGAGTCGAAGAGCTCCAGGTGCGGGTAGACGCCCTTCCGCCGGGTCGTCAGCACCTGGTACGTCGCGATGGTGACCGGGCGGATCTCCTTGCGGGTGCCGCTGTACTCGCCGATCTCCTCCTCGGTCAGCGAGGTCCGCTTCACCAGCTCGTGCTTCCACTGCCGGGCCGAGACGGTGTTCGTCACCAGGATCAGCGTCGTGGCCTTCGCCTCGGCCATCGCGCCCGCCCCGACCAGCGTCTTCCCGGCGCCGCAGGGCAGCACGACCACGCCCGAGCCGCCGTGCCAGAAGCCCTCGACGGCCTGCTTCTGGTACGGGCGCAGCGCCCAGCCGTTCTCCGCCAGGTCGATCGGGTGCGCCTCGCCGTCCACGTACCCGGCCAGGTCCTCGGCCGGCCAGCCCAGCTTCAGCAGCACCTGCTTGATCTGGCCGCGCTCGGAGGGGTGCACGACCACGGTGTCCGGGTCGATCCGGGCGCCCACCAGAGGGGCCACCTTCTTCGAGCGCAGGATCTCCTCCAGCACCGGCCGGTCCGTGGAGGACAGCACCAGGCCGTGCGCGGGGTGCTTGCTCAGCGTCAGCCGGCCGTAGCGGTCCATGGTCTCGGCGATGTCCACGAGCAGCGCGTGCGGCACGGGGTAGCGCGAGAACTTCACCAGCGCGTCCACCACCTGCTCCGCGTCGTGCCCGGCGGCCCGAGCGTTCCACAGGCCGAGCGGCGTCAGGCGGTAGGTGTGGATGTGCTCCGGCGCACGCTCCAGCTCGGCGAACGGGGCGATGGCCCGGCGGCACTCGTCGGCCAGCTCGTGGTCGACCTCCAGGAGCAGGGTCTTGTCGCTCTGGACGATCAGACAGGACACACAAACCTCCGCATAGGGGCGGGCCGGGGCCGGGACCGGTGCCGGGCTGAACTACCCATGGTCCCTCATCGCCCCGCCTTAACGCTCCCGTCCCCGTTTTCCATGCCCCGGCGGCCTCCGGCCGCCCCGACCGCGGTTCGCCGGCGCGGGTGCGCGGGGTCGCGGCGGGCGTCCTGTCCGGCGGACTGCGGGGGCCGGCCGTGCTGGGCGTGTTCGGGTGGGGTGGGTCACGGGCCCGCGGCGTGCGGCGGCTGCGCCGGGCCGCCGCCGGGCGTGTGCGCCGCGGGGGCGCCGGTGATCGGGGACAACGGGTTGCGGCGTGCGGCGTGCGGCGTGCGACGTGCGGCGGTGCGCGGGCGGTCGGGGGCGCCGGGTGCCGCGTGCGGTGCGCACGGCCCCATGGTGGGGTGGCGGCGGCGCAAGCGCGGCTGGGTGAGCGTCCCGTCCTGCGGAGTGCGGGGCCGGCTGTGGCGCGGCCGAGAGCGGCCGGTGGTGGCACGGGCTCACGGAGCCGCCTGCGGGCGGCGTGCGGGTGCCGCCGTCGGGTCGCGGCGAACGTCCCGTCCCTGCGCACTGCGGCGCCGGCCGTGCCGGGGGACGGGCGTGCAGCGGGTGCGGGGACCGCAGTGCTGCGGCGCGGCGCCACCCGCGGGCCACGGGCCGGGCCCGGCAGGGCTACGCCAAGTCGTCGGCGAGTTCGGAGACGCCCGTGATGCGGTGCAGGGCGAACGTGCGGACCTCGTCCGCGGTGTGGTCGTAGGCGGTGACGAAGCCGCCCTCGACGCGGAGGGGGCCGATGACGCGCTGGCTGGCCGCGCCGTCCGCGTTGACGTAGCCGATCCAGACGGATTCGCCGGTGAGCACCGCGGCCTGCATCGTGGCCAGGGTCTCCGCCGCGGCCGTGCGGGGCAGTCCGCGGTCGCCGCCCGCGGCGGGGCGCGGCACGCTCTCCCGGCGCACGGCCGTGGAGGCGCGGTCGCCGGCCCTGATCGCCTTCACCGCGGCCGTGAGCAGCGTGCCGTCCGGGACCGGAGGGCCGTCGGTCACGGGGACGGGGGCGCTCCGCGGCGGCGTCCTGCGGGCGTCGGCGCGGGTGATCAGCACGTCCCCCTCGGCGGACTCCGCGGCCGGGGCCAGCCCCATCGCCCGCAGGCGTTCCAGCAGGGTGGCCGGATCGGCCTGGGCGGCCAGCACGGTCGGCGCGAGGCGGCGCAGCCCGAGGCCCGCGGCCCGGCGGTCCGCCAGCACCTCGCTGAGCAGCGCGTCGTCGTCGCAGCGCAGGTACGCCGAGGCCGCGCCCACCCGCAGCCGCCCGTGGCGGCGGGCCACGTCGTCGACGAGGTAGCTGAGCGGCTGCGGCACGGGGGTGCGCGAGTGCGCCGCCAGGAAGGCGTGCAGCTCGGCCGCCGTGCGCCCGGCGTCCAGGGCGCGCCGTACGGATTCGGGCGTGAAGCGGTAGACGGTCGCGCCGCCCTTGGACTCGATGTCGGCCAGCACGTGCAGCGTCTCCGCCAGGTGCGGCTGCAGCGGGCCCGGCGCGACGGCGGTCAGGTCGGCCTGCAGCAGTACGTGGTCCAGCGGCTCGGGCAGCAGCGGCCGCAGCAGCGCGGCGGCCCGCGCGGCCCGGTCGCCGACCGCGGACAGCAGCGCCCGGCCGTGGGCCGCCAGCGCGCCGCGCCCCGTCACTCCCAGCAGCTCGGCCTCCGAGGCCGTCCACCGCACGAGGTCGGCGCGCAGCCCGTCCATCGACGTGCCGCCGCGCAGCGGACGCTCCCAGCGCTGTCGCGCCAGCAGGGCGTCGGGCGTGGCGGAGGCGCCGGCCGGCAGCGCGGCGAGGAAGTCCAGCACCTGGCGGCGGATCTCGGGCGCGAGCGAGCGGTCCAGGTCGGGGCCGAGCGCGGCCAGGGCACGGCCCTTGGCGTCCCGGGTGCCCACCACGCCGGAGGTGCGGGTGGCCGTCAGCCAGGCCGTCACGAGCGCGGCCCAGCGCAGCTCGGCCGGCAGCAGCAGCCACTCGTCGTACTCGGGCGTGGGCGCGTACGCCTCGTCCAGCTCGCCGTCCGCGGCGATCAGGCCCGCGGCGTAGGCGAGTTCCAGCCAGAACGCGGCGCCCGGCTCCGTCGCGTCCAGGGCGGTCGCCACCCGCTTCAGGTCGCGCACGCTCAGCCCGCCCGCGCGCAGCATCTGCGGGCCGCCGGTCTCCCACTGCTTGACCAGTTCCTCGACCGTGCGGATGGCGGTGAACGCCTGGCCGGCGGCGGTCGCGTCCACAGCCTGTGGATCGTGCGCCCGCGGTTCCACCGCCGGCGGCACCGGTTCGGGCGTGCGGTGCGCACGCCCGTCCCGCAGATGCAGGGCAACCTCGCGGGGGAGGACGACATTGCGGGCACCGGCCGGCAGCAACAGCCCCCGTTCCAGCAGCCACCGCACGGGCGCGGGCGGGGTGCCGACGTCCGCGACCTCGCCGTACGGCGGACCCCACGTCAGCCTGCCCAGCACCGCGACGGCCTCCGCCGGCGCGGCCGCCAGCAGCGCCGTCATCCGCGGCCGGTCCGCGAACAGCGCGGTCAGCGCGTCCACCGCGCTCACCGGGTCGTGGGTCGGCGGCAGCCCGGCGGTCCCCAGGATCTGCTGCAGGCGCCCCGGCGACATCCCCGACGTCGCCTCCGCCACGCTCGGGCCCAGCCCGGTCGGCGAAAGGCTCCCCGCGGCGGGCGCCAGGATGTCCCGTGCGGTCCGCACCAGGCGCAGCCGGTCGTCCCCGCTCCACAGCAGCGCCTGGGTCCGCAGCGTCTCCAGCGCCCCCGGCAGCGCGTCGGCCGCTTCCGGTCCCATCAGCGACAGCAGCGTTTCGAGCGGCGCGCCGTCCGGTGCGATCGCGAGCGCCTCCGCCACCTGGAGGGTGAAGCGGTCCAGGCGCTCCAGCGCCCGCACCACCGATGCCCGTGTCCCGGCGCGGGTCGCCAGCTGCGACAGGTCGTTCGGCACGGGACTCAGCAGGTCCGGACGCGCCCGGAGCAGCGCGGACAACGCCCCGTCGCCCCGGGCGCGGAGATCCTCCGCCAGCGTGCGCGGCGCTGCCGCGGGCCCATCGGTGGTCATCTCACCCACATTAGCCGCGCCGCCCCCGTGCGTAATCCCCCAGCCCGTCCCGGCGGCCCTCCCTGACGCGGTCCATATCCCCTCCGCGCGCCTCCAGGGAGTCCGCTGCGCGCGGCGGGGGGTGAAAACGGCAGACCAGGGCGGGTGTTGGAGGGCGAGGCGGTAGTTTCGGGGGCATGGGTGCGGAGGGCGACCGGTTGGTGCTGGATTACCTGAGCAGGGTGGGGGACCTGGCGCAGACGGCGCTGCCCGCGAACCGCCGGGCGGAACTGGTGGCGCGGCTGCGGGAGGACATCGACCGGGAACGCGGGCGGAGCGACAGTTCCGCGGCGGTGCGGCGGATCCTGAAGCGGCTCGGGCCGCCGGACGAGGTGGTACGGGACGCCGCCGCGCTGCCGCACCAGCGCCGTGACCCGTCGAAGCCGGAACCGCAGCCGCAGCCGCAGCGGTCGTCGGAGCCCCGCCCCGCCGCGGAGCCGGACTGGTGGCGGCTGGCGGAGGCGCGGCAGCCGGCGTTGCGGCCGGTGGTGCCGGGGGACGAACTGGCGGGGCTGCCCGGGATGACGGGCGGGGTGACGATCCCGATGACACCCCCCGAGCCCGAACGCGAGCCGGAGGACGACCAGGACCAGGAGCAGGAGGAGCAGGAGGGGGAGGAACCGGCGGAGTCCGACCGGGCCGGGGCGCCGCGGAGGCGGGCGTGGCGGCCGTCGGCCGTACTGGAGACGGTGGCCGCGCTGCTGCTGCTCGCCGGGGCGGTCCTCGGTTCCTGGATCGCGCTGCTCGCCGGGTGGGCGATCGCGTACTCCTCGCGCCGGCTGTCCCGCCGCGCGGCCCGGTTCGCCGCACTGGGCCTGCCGGGGGCGGTGGCGGCGGGGGCCCTCGTGTGGCTGTGGGGGCGGTCCGCCGGCCGCTGGGGCGAGCCGATCGCGCAGGGGCACATGAGGGACGCGATCGGCGAGGTGTTCCCCGTCGTGGTGCGGGTCGCCGCCGTGGCCTCGGCGCTGTTCCTGCTGTGGCGGGGCCACCGGGCGACCCGTTCCGGCCGGTAGCCGCTGGTTAGGGTGGCTGCTATGCCCATAACCGTCGGCTTCGACCTCGACATGACCCTGATCGACTCCCGCCCCGGCATCCAGGCCGCCTTCGACCGCCTCTCCGGGGAGACCGGTGTCGCCATCGACTCCGCGCTCGCCGTCACCCGCCTCGGGCCGCCGCTGGAGCTGGAGCTGGCCCACTGGTTCCCCGCCGAGGACGTCCCGGCGGTGGCCGACCGCTACCGCGCGCTGTACCCCGAGTACGCCATCGGGCTCACCCCCGCCCTGCCCGGCGCCCGGGAGGCCGTGGCCGCCGTGCGGGCGGGCGGCGGGCGGGTCGTCGTGGTCACCGCGAAGCACGAGCCGAACGCCCGGCTGCACCTGGACCACCTCGGCATCGCCGTCGACGCGGTGCGCGGCTCACTGTGGGCCGAGGCGAAGGCCGAGGCCCTCACCGAGTACGGGGCGACCGTCTACGTCGGTGACCACGTCGGCGACGTCATGGGAGCCCGTACGGCGGGTGCGCTGTCCGTGGCCGTCCCCACCGGGCCGGTCGGCGCGGACGAACTGCGCGCCGCCGGCGCGGACGTCGTCCTGGCCGATCTGACGGAGTTCCCCGCCTGGTTCGCCGGCTACGTCCCGGGCGTCGTGGCCTGACGGCTCTGGGCGCGGGCCGACCGCAGCAGTCCGGCCAGCGCCAGGGCGAAGCCCACGCCCATCAGCATGGACACCAGGTAGGCGGCGGTCGGCAGCGGGTCCGAGCCGAGCAGGAGAGGTGCCACGGTGGCGAGTGTGGCCAGCGCCCCGACGGCGAAGACCACGCCGCCGACCCGCACCAGCACATCGCCCGGTTTCCGGGTTTCGTTACTCACCGCACCAGGGTAGATCGCGGGAGGAAGACGCAGCGCACCGGCCGGATGACGACCACCGGGGAGAGAAGCCGACGACGTCTTGTCACACGCCCCGGGGCCATTAGCCTTGGGGCAGCGGGTCTGCGAAGGGACCCGCTGTCTTGCTATCCAAGTGCTTTTTTCCTTCTACAGCGAGGACGAGGTCGGACGTGCCTACCGGCAAGGTGAAGTGGTTCAACAGCGAGAAGGGCTTCGGCTTCCTCTCCCGCGACGACGGCGGTGACGTCTTCGTCCACTCCTCCGTGCTGCCGGACGGGGTCGCCGTGCTCAAGCCCGGCCAGCGCGTGGAGTTCGGGGTGGTCGCCGGACAGCGTGGCGACCAGGCCCTCTCGGTGGTCCTGCTCGACCCCGCGCCCTCCGTGGCCGCCGCCCAGCGCCGCAAGCCGGACGAACTGGCCCCGATCGTCCAGGACCTCACGACCCTGCTGGAGGACGTCGCCCGCTCGCTGCAGCGCGGCCGGTACCCGGACAAGGAGCACGGCCACAAGATCGCGTCCGTGCTGAGGGTCGTCGCCGACCAGCTCGACGTCTGACCGGAGCGCCGGGCCGGACGGCCGTCCGGCCGACCGGCAGCGGGCGTCAGAAGTCCAGCGCGCCGGGGCCGAGGGGCGGTACCAGTCCCTCGGCCGCCGCCCGGGTGAGCAGGCCGCGGATCGCCGCGTAGCCGTCCTCGCCGAGGGCCGAGGTGAACTCGTTGACGTAGAGCCCGATGTGCTGGTCCGCCACCTTCGGGTCCATCTCCTGCGCGTGCTCCATGACGTAGGAGCGGGAGGCGTCCGGGTCGTCCCAGGCCATGTGCACGGAGGTGTGCACCGCGTCGGCGAGTTCGCGCAGCCGGTCCCCGCCCAGCGAGCGCTTGGCGATGATCGCGCCCAGCGGGATCGGCAGGCCGGTGGTCTGCTCCCAGTGCTCACCCATGTCGGCGAGCTTGTGCAGGCCGTAGTCCTGATAGGTGAAGCGCGCCTCGTGGATGACCAGGCCCGCGTCCACCCGGCCGTCGCGCACCGCCGGCATGATCTCGTGGAACGGCAGGACGACGATCTCGCCCACGCCGCCCGGCACTTCGGCCGCGGCCCAGAGCCGGAAGAGCAGGTACGCCGTCGAGCGCTCGCTCGGCACCGCGACCGTGCGCCCGCTGAGGTCGGCGCCCTTGCCGGAGCCCTCCTCCGCGGTCAGCACCAGCGGGCCGCAGCCCCGGCCGAGCGCGCCGCCGCCGGGCAGCAGCGTGTACTCGTCGAGGACGTACGGCAGCACGGCGTAGGACACCTTGAGCACGTCGAGTTCGCCGCGCTCGGCCATGCCGTTGGTGATGTCGATGTCCGCGAACGTCACGTCCACGGCCGGCGCGTCCGGCACGAGGCCGTGCGCGAGGGCGTGGAAGACGAACGTGTCGTTGGGGCAGGGCGAATAGGCGATGCGCAGCGCGGCGGGTTCACTCATGTCGGTTCTCCAACGTCCAGCAGGTCCGGCTGCTTCCGGAGGAGCGTGAACGCCTCCGTCAGCGCGTCGAGCGCGTCGGGCACCCGCCAGGACGCGCGGTCGCGCGGCCCGACCGGATTGGCGACGGTGCGGATCTCCAGCACCGGCACCCGGTGCGCCATGGCCGCCTCGGCGACCCCGAAGCCCTCCATGGCCTCGCCCACCGCGCCGGGGTGTCGCTTGGTCAGCTCGGCGGCCCGTTCGGCGGAACCGGTCACGGTGGAGACGGTCAGCAGCGGCCCGTACTCGGCGCCGAGCGCCTCCGCGACGCGCCGCGACAGTTCCGGCGGCGGCTGGTGGACGGAGGTGCCGTACCCCAGTTCCGCGACCGGGATGAAGCCCTCCGGTGCCTCGGCGCCGAGGTCGGCCGCCACGATCGAGTCGGCGACCAGGGTCGAACCGATCCGCGCGACGGGCTCGAACCCGCCGGCGATGCCGGCCGAGACCACCAGGTCGTACGGGGCGCTGGCCAGCGCCGCGGCCGTGCCGGCGGCAGCGGCCGCCGGACCCACGCCCGCGGCCAGCACCGTGGCCAACGGGGTGCGCAGGGCCATCCGCCGGCCGGGCAGCGGGTGCTCGGAGGGACGGCTGCCGAGGGCGCGTACGACCGCGTCCCGTTCCGCCGCTACGGCGGTGACGACCAGAAGGCGGGGAGTCATCCGCGGCGCGCCGGTCAGTCCGCCATCTTCAGCTTGAACTGCCAGACGCCCAGGTACTGCTGGGTGCCGGCGGTCTCGATGACGTTCAGCGTGATCTGGTCGGCGGTCTGCCCGGTCTGGGCGTCCGAGAACAGCGTCTCCGCGTCGAAGGACCGGTAGGTCACGTCCTTCAGCAGCCCGGACTTGCCGGAGGTGCCGCTCGCGACGATCCAGCCCTTCTCGCCGATCGCCGGGTCGACACCGACCCGCACCTTGTCACCGGCGTGCACCGTGAGCGTCTTCTTCGGCGTGCCGTTCAGGCAGGCCAGGAAGACCTTCTCCGTCAGCTTGTCACCATCGGCGTAACAGTCGGCGGTTGCCTCGGTGGTCACGGTATCGCCGCCGACGGTGACGGTCGCCAGGGGCGTCGGCTTCTCGCAGGCGGAAAGGGCGAGAAGCCCGAGGGACACGGCACCGAGGGCGGCGGCACGGCGGCGAATGCTCATGGGGGTGAGGCTACCGGGCGGCCGCGTCCGCGCTGCGCGGGGGTCGCCTCGTGTCCCCGCCACCTCGGGTTTCCCCCGCCCCGCTGCCGCCCGGTCTGCCGCGGCACGCGGCCGCCGCGGGAAAACGCCGGGCCCTTTACACCGTCCGGGGGCGCGTCGCCCGGCCGCGCGAGGCGGAGACCAGGCCGCGGACGGAGAAGGAGAAGCCGACCGCGACCAGGCAGGCGGCCACGGACATCCCGAGGGTGCCGTTGAGGGGGAGCACGATGCCGATGGCACCGCCGATCACCCACGCCAGCTGCAGGGCGGTCTCGGACCGGGCGAAGGCCGAGGTGCGCACCTCCTCGGGCACGTCGCGCTGGATCATCGCGTCCAGGGAGAGCTTGCTCAGCGCCTGGGCGACCCCGGCCGCCGCCGCGACCAGCGCGATCGTCAGCACCCCGTACCGGGCCGCCGCCACGCACGTCGCCGTCAGCGCGCCGATCAGCGCGAACATGATCATCCGCTCCGGGCCGCGGTCCCGCAGCCACGAGCCCAGCGCCGTGCCGAAGGCGTTGCCCACGCCCGCGCAGACGGCGGCGACCCCCAGCGAGACCGGGCCGGACAGGCCGCCCAGCGGGTGGTCGCGCAGCAGGAACGCGAGGAAGAGCGTCAGGAAGCCGGACAGCGCGCGCAGCGCCGCGTTCGCCTGCAGGGCGTGCAGCACGGGACCGCCGACGCTGCCCAGGCCCGGCCGCCGCCCCCTGCCCGGCCGCCGGCCCTCCTTCTCCAAGGAGGGCCCGCCGGCCCTGGCCGCCGCGCCCGCCGTGAGCTCCGCGCGCGCCTCGCCCTTGGCGGAATCGACCTTGTGGGGGAGCGAGAAGGACAGCAGCGTGCCGCAGGCGAAGACCACGAAGGCCCCGTACAGCGGCGCGCCCGGCCCCAGCAGATGCAGCAGACCGCCGATGGGCGCGGCGGCGGCCGTGGCCAGCAGCCCCGCCAGCGTCACCCGCGAGTTCGCCTTCACCAGCGTCGTCCGGGCCGGCAGCAGACGCGGCACGACCGCGCTGCGCACCACCCCGTACGCCTTCGAGGCGACCAGCACCCCCAGCGCGGCCGGGTACAGCTCCAGCCCCGCCGTCGCCACCACGCTCGCCATCGTCCAGGCGAGGATCGCCCGTACGAGCATCGACACCGCCATCGCCGCGCGCCGCCCGTGCGGCACCCGGTCCAGCAGCGGGCCGATCACCGGCGCCAGCAGGGCGAACGGCGCCATCGTCACCAGCAGGTACAGGGCGACCCGTCCGCGGGCCTCGCCCGTCGGCACCGAGAAAAAGATCGTGCTGGCGAGCGCGACCGTGATCAGCATGTCGCCCGCGCTGTTCACCGCGTGCAACTCGATCAGCTTCGCCAGACCCGACTCGCCCGCGCCTCCGGCATGTGTGTGACGCCGGACGCGGCGCACCACGGCGCCCGACGTACGCTGCGTGGCACGCGCGACAGCGGTCCCCGCCCTGCGGACCGGACCGGGGCCGGACGTCACTGTGCGTGCCACGCTGGCCAGTCTGCCCTACCGGGCGGCTTTCCGAACGGGGTGCGCACCGATAGCGTGCGATCGCGCAGAATGGAGTCAACAGGTGCGCCCGGGTTCGTTCGGGCCGGCAGCGTTGAAGCGGTCCTCGGGTCCGCTCCGCCACCGCCCGCCCGATGCTTGGCGGCGCACGCGTGAAACGGCGTAGGAGAGAATCGATTCTTGTGAGTGCTGCGATGCGAAGCCGTACCCCTGACCGCGTGTGCGCCGAGGCGGTCGACGTCGCCTTCGGGGCGGCCGTCGAGGCCTTCGGCCCCGAAGCGGTCGGCGACCACCTCGGAGCGGTGGCCGAGGGCGAGCGTGTCGTCACGCACCTCTTCGACTGCCGCGAGGCGGGCTACCGGGGCTGGCGGTGGGCGGTCACCCTCACCCGCGCCTCCCGGGCCAAGGCCGTCACCCTCGACGAGACCGTGCTGCTGCCCGGCCCGGACGCCGTCCTCGCCCCCGAATGGGTGCCCTGGAGCGAGCGCCTGCGCCCCGGCGACCTCGGCCCCGGCGACCTCCTCCCCACCGACGCGGAGGACCTGCGCCTCGAACCCGGCTTCTCCGGCGAGGACGTCCCACCGCCGAACTCCCCCATCTCCGAGGAGATGGCCGAGCTCGTCGAGGCCGAGGACGCCGAGGTCTCCGCCGGCCCGCCGGCGCAGCTGCCGATGGCGCCCACCGTCGGGACGATCGCCGCGGTCGCGGAGGAGATCGGCATGGGCCGCCCGCGCGTGCTCTCCCGCTACGGGCTGCACGTCGCCGCGGACCGCTGGGAGGACGAGTACGGGCCCAAGGCGCCCATGGCGCAGTCCGCCCCCGCCCAGTGCGTCTCCTGCGGCTTCCTCGTCCCCCTCGCGGGCTCCCTCCGGCAGGCCTTCGGCGTCTGCGCCAACGAGTTCGCGCCCGCCGACGGCCGCGTCGTCTCCCTCGGGTACGGGTGCGGTGCGCACTCCGAGGCCGCGATCATGCCCAAGACGCCGCGTCCGGCGCCGCCCGTGCTGGACGAGACGGCGGTGGAGCCGTTGCCGCTTCACCCTGACCGGCAGGGGTCCGTCGAGGACACCACTCCCCAGGAGGAGCTGGGCCACAGCTAGACGCTGCGCTTGCTGTGCGGGGAGGTTTTTTCCCCGCCCGCCCTCCCGGGTGCCCCGTGAAGTCAGTTACCCCGGCGCCCGTGTGGGGTGGGCCGGGTTCGGGGCCTCCGGGGCTGCACGTCCTGGACTGGCATATTTACGCGCCTTTCCAGCACCTGCTCATCCCATCCCCGCCCGGACAGTGCGCACAAATATGCCGCACCGTCCAGAACATCCACCCCTACGGCCCCGCCCCCTCCGTTGTTTGTCGCGCCTGATCCCCGGTGGGGGTGTTGGCGGTGACGGCTGGGCACCTGGACGGCGTCGCGCCAATGGGTGGCCCGTGCACGGTGCCGTCTCTACCCCTCTCCGGGGATCAGGCGCATGACGAAACCGAGGGGGCGGGGGAGGTGGGGGCACCCCCGGCCGGAGGCTGGGGGAGGTGGGCGTTCTGGACTGTGGAGCATATTTGGGTGCATGACCCGGGGTGATCAGTGGAGGCACCGGAGGCACCTAAATGTGCTGTCCAGAATGGCCGGCCCGGAGGCCCCGAACCCGGCCCACCCACCACGCGCGCCGGGGCGCCCTGACTTCACAGGGCACCCGGGAGGGCGGGCGGGAAAGGCGGGGCGTCCGCGGCGGCCGAGCCACGGTAGCGTCGGGCGCACAGACTTCGTGAGGGAAGAGGCGACGTGAGCGGGACCGCGATGGACCGGGGCGCAGATCCGTTCGGGACGGGGCGGCTGCGGCGGGCGGTGCTGGACGCGTGGGCCGCGTCGCCCGCCCGGTTCCGTGAGGACGCGAACGCGGAGGAGGACCTCGCGCTCGGCGGCTACCGGGACCGCCTCGTCGTGGAGCTCGCCCAGAACGCCGCGGACGCCGCGATCCGCGCCGGCGTGCCGGGCCGCCTGCGGCTGACGCTGCGGGAAGGCGTGCTCGCCGCCGCCAACACCGGTGCGCATCTGGACGCCGTCGGGGTGGAGTCCCTGTCGACGCTGCGCGCCAGCGCGAAGCGCGAGCCCGGCGACGCCGGCGCGGTCGTGGGACGTTTCGGCGTCGGTTTCTCCGCCGTGCTCGCGGTCTCCGACGAGCCCGCGATCCTCAGCCGCTCCGGCGGCGTGCGGTGGTCGCTGGCCGAGGCCAGGGACCTGGCGAACGAGACCGGCGGCCGTTCTCCGGGACTCACCGACGAGCTGCGCCGCCGCGACGGCCACGTGCCGGTGCTGCGCCTGCCGCTGCCCGCCGAGGGCACCGCGCCGGACGGCTACGACACCGTCGTGGTGCTGCCGCTGCGCGACGGCGCGGCCGCCGACCTGGCAGGCCGCCTGCTCGCCTCGATCGACGACGCGCTGCTGCTGACCCTCCCGGGTCTCGCCGAGGTCGTCGTGGAGACACCGGAGGGCCTGCGCACGCTGACCCGCCGCACGGACGACGGCCTCACCGTGATCGAGGACAGCGCGAACGGCACGACCCGTTGGCGCACCGTGACCGACGCCGGCGACCTGGACCCGGCGCTGCTGGCCGACCGGCCGGTCGAGGAGCGGCTGCGCCCGGTGTGGTCGGTGACCTGGGCCGTGCCCGTGGGTGCCGAGGGGGAGCCGGAGCGCCCGCGCACCGCGCCGTTCGTGCACGCGCCGACGCCCACGGACGAGCCGCTGGGCCTGCCCGCGCTGCTGATCGCCTCGCTCCCGCTGGACCCGACCCGGCGGCACGCCGCGCCGGGCCCGCTGACCGCGTTCCTGGTGGGCCGGGCCGCCGAGGCGCTGGTGCGGCTGCTGGCCGACTGGCGGCCGGTCGGTGCGGGCATCGTGGACCTCGTACCCGGTCCGCTCGGCAAGGGAGAGCTGGACGCGGAGCTGCGCCGCCGGGTCCTGGAGCTGCTGCCGCGTACCGCGTTTCTGCCGCGCGCGGCGGACGTTCCGGCCGGCCCGGACGAGGAGGACGCCCTGCCGGCCGCGCTGCGCCCGGTGGAGGCCGAGGTCGTCGAGGGCGCGGGTGCGGAGACCGTCCGCGTGCTGGCCGAGGTCTTCCCGACGCTGCTGCCCCCCGGCCTGGAGCGCCGCCCCGAGCTGCGCGTACTCGGTGTGGCGCGGCTGCCGCTGGGCGACGCCATCGACCGCCTCGGCGGTGTGGAGCGCCCCGCGCCCTGGTGGCGGCGGCTCTACGACTCGCTGGCCGGCACCGACCCGGACCGCCTCAGTGGTCTGCCGGTGCCGCTGGCGGACGGGCGTACGGTCGTCGGCCCGCGCCAGGTGCTGCTGCCGCTGCCCGAGATGGACAGCGTGTACGGGGACGGGGACCAGGCCGCGGCCGGCACCGCCCTGCCCGCGGCATCAGAACTGGCCCGGCTGGGCCTGAAGGTGGCCGACCCGGACGCCACGCACCCGCTGCTGGAGAAGCTCGGCGCCACCCCGGCGACCCCTCGTGCCGTTCTGACGACCCCCCAGGTGCGGGCCGCGGTGGCCGGTTCCCTGGAGGCCGACGAGGTCTGGGACGACAACGCCCTGGACCCCGAGGAGTTGGCCGAGGTCGTCCTCGGCCTCGTCCGCGCCGCGAACCTCGCCCCCGGTGACGAGCCGTGGCTGGCGGCGTTCGCCCTCACCGACGACGAGGGCGAACTGGCCCCCGCCGGCGAGCTCGTCCTGCCCGGGAGCCTCTTCGAGCAGGTCATCCGGGAGGGTGAACTCGGCGCCGTGGACGGCGACCTGGCCTCCCGTTGGGGCGAGCAGCCGCTGACCGCGGTCGGTGTGCTGGCCACCTTCGCCCTGGTCCGCGCCACCGACGTGGTGCTCGACCCGGACGAGCTGGAGCCCCGGGAGAGCGACTGGGCCGAGCCGGACGACGCCGGTCTGCTCGACGCGGTCGACGTGTGGTGCGAGGACGTCCTCGACCAGCTGCCGGACACCGATGTGCCGCCGGTCGCCACCGAGATCGTCGCCGTCCGCGACCTCGACCTCGTCGACGACGACGCCTGGCCGCAGGCGCTCGCCATGCTCTCCGTTCCGCCGCTGCGCGACGCGATCACCCAGCCGGTGCGGGTGCTGCTGCCCGACGGCACGACGGAGTCGGTGAGCCCGTACACCGCGTGGTGGCTGCGCGACCATCCGGTCCTGGACGGGCGGCGCCCGGTCGGCCTGCGTGCCACGGGCAGCGACCCGCTGCTCGCCGGGCTCTACGACGAGGCCGAGGCCGGCGCCGTCGACGACCAGGTGCTGCGCGCCCTCGGTGTGCGCACCTCCGCCGCGGCCCTGCTCGACGAACCCGGCGGCGCGGCCGAACTGCTCGCCCGGCTCGTCGACCCGCGCCGCGCCGTCACCCCGGCCCAGCTGCACCGGCTCTACTCGGAGCTGGCGGCCCTCGACCCCGAGCAGGTGACGCTGCCCGACGACCTGCGCGCGGTGGTGGACAGCCGGTACCCGGAGATCGTCGAGGCCGCCGACGCGCTCGTGGCCGACGCCCCCGACCTGCTGCCGCTCGCCACGGGCCGCCCGCTGCTGCCCGTGCCGCCGGCGCGTGCCGCCGCCCTCGCCGAACTGTTCCAGGTGCGCCGGCTCAGCGAGGCCTTCGCCGCCCCCGTCGTCTCCGAGGGCGAGCCCCACGACGTCGCCGGGGCGGTGCGCGAGCTGCTGCCCGGCGCGCCCCTGACCTACATCGAGCACGAGGAGCTCCTCGTCGAGGGCCCCGACGGAGCCCGCGTCGAACTCGACTGGCGCTGGATCGACGGCACCCTGCACGCCGCCACTCTGGAAGGCGTCGCCGCCGGTCTGTCCTGGGCGGCCGGTGCCTGGCAGCGCCGCTTCGAGGTCGCCGCGCTGCTGGAGGACGGGTCCCGCACGGAGGAGCTGGCCCGCGACCGCTGGTTCGACTGAGTCGGGGCCACCCGGTTTCCTCGCGCCGAATCGGACGTGTATACGATGCGACCGCCATTCTCGGCGCTCATTCGGGGCCAGGCCCCTCGTTCCACAGTGTGGGGACACATGCGTATACGTACCGCCGCGGTCGTGCTCGGCACGGCTGCGGCCCTTTCCGTTCTGGCTGTTCCGGCGGCCACCGCCGACACCGCCAAGGCGGCCACGATCGGCAAGGTCGTGATCAACGGCGGCAAGCCCATCGTGCTGGGCACCGGCAACCAGACCTTCACGGCCTCCCTCACGGCGAGCGACGACTCCGGGATCGATCTCGCCGGTGTCGCCTTCCTGCACAACGCCGCGGGCGACGAGCTCGACTCCTCGGACGCCGACCCGGTGTGCAAGGCCGTGAACAGCACGACCTCGACCTGCACCGTCACGTTCAACGTCAACGCCAAGCGCGACCTCGGCAACAACACCGCGGGCGGCACCTGGTACGCCTACGGCGTGGTGATCCCGAAGGACGCCGACGACGCGGGCAAGGGGGTCGTCACCAAGGACAAGGTCGCCACCACCAAGGTGCTGCGCGCCACGCGGCTGACGGTCAACGCCGCCCCGGAGCCGGTCAAGAAGGGCCAGACCCTCACGATCACCGGTGCGCTGACCCGCGCCGACTGGAAGACGGCGAAGTACTCCGCCTTCGTCGGCCAGAGGGCCGTGCTCCAGTTCCGCAAGACGGGCACCACGAATTTCGTGAACGTCAAGACCGTCACGACGAGCACGACGGGCGCGCTGAAGACCACGGTCAAGGCCGCGGCGGACGGCTACTGGCGCTACGTCTACACCGGCAACACCACCACCGTCGCGGTCTCCGCCGCCGCGGACTACGTGGACGTCAAGTAAGCACCGCACCACGCACCACGGCAGCCGGACTCCCGCCCCGCGGGGTCCGGCTGCCGCATGTGCGGGCGGCGCCCGGCGTACATGAACGGCGGGTGCCGCCGCGCGACAGCTCCGGTGACGATGTCGGCGTCCTGCAACAGCAGGTCGACGAGCGGGCGGCGGTCCGGCGGTAACCCTCGGCACGGCGGGAGAGCGCGTGCACATTGGTCACGACGGCAACGTCACCCGCCGGGGGGACACGCGGCGGGACCGTATCGATGTGGGGGTAATCATGCGCACGACGCGTACTCGTTCCACCGCGGCCGCCGTGAGCGGCGTCCTGGCCCTGTCGGCGCTCGCGGTGCCGGCCGCGCAGGCGGCTTCGGCGGCGCCGAAGGACATCGTGGCCGGTGACACCAGGATCACCAACCTGGTGATCAACAACGGCAAGCCCATCGTCCTCGGCGGCAACGGCCGGGCCTCGGTGACGGTGCGGCTGACCGCCTCCGACCCCAACGGCATCAGCGACGCCGGCGGCATCCTCTACCACGGTGCGGACGTCAACCACCACGACGGGGGCGGGGTCGTGCTGCCGATCTGCGGCAAGCACACCGCAGCCACCTACACCTGTGTGCTGACCGACGTCATCGACCCGGGCAAGAACGCCCTCGCCGGCACCTGGAAGATGTGGGCCTACGCCAACGGCCTCAACGACGGCCACTACATCCAGAAGGACCCCGCCAAGACCTTCAAGGTGCTGCGGGCCAGCCACCTGACGGTCAACGCCGCGCCCGAGCCGGTGAAGAAGGGCGGGACGATCACCGTCACCGGCGCCCTGACCCTCGCGAACTGGCAGACCCACAAGTACGCCGGCTACGGCAAGCAGAAGGTCGTGCTCCAGTTCCGCAAGGCGGGCACGCCCAACTTCGTGAGCGTCAGGACCATCACGGCGAGCAGCACGGGCGCGCTGCGGACCACGGTCAAGGCCGCGGCGGACGGCTACTGGCGCTACGCCTACGCCGGCTCCTCCACCACCGGTTCGTCGTTCGCCTCCGCGGACTACGTCGACGTCAAGTGAGGACGGGGCGCCGGGTGTTCCGGCGGGCGCCTCAGACGTCCGCCCGGGACACCCGGCGCCACACCACTTCCAGCACCGCCGACGCCGCGACCGCCACGGCGACGGCCGTCCAGGGGCCCTGGGTGCCGACCAGGCGCAGGGCGAAGAACTCCTGGAGCCAGGGGACGACCAGGACGACGAGGAAGGCCGCGCCCATGGCGAGCACCAGGACGATCCGCCACCAGGTGTAGGGGCGGGCGACGATCGCCAGCACCCACATGGCGATGAGGAACAGCGTCAGCGTGGCCGCGCTGGTCTCGGCGTCGAGCGCGTCCGCCCCCTGGTAGTGGTGGCGGGCCAGCATGTACGTCACGAAGGTGGCGACGCCCGCGATCACCCCGGCGGGCAGCGAGTACCGCATCACCCGCCGCACGAACTGCGGCTTGGCCCGCTCCTTGTTGGGGGCCAGGGCCAGGAAGAAGGCGGGCACGCCGATGGTCAGGGTGGACAGCAGCGTCAGGTGCCGGGGCAGGAACGGGTACGGCGCGTGCCAGATGACCACCAGCAGGGCGAGCAGCACCGAGTAGACGGTCTTGGTGAGGAACAGCGTCGCGACGCGCGTGATGTTGCCGATGACGCGGCGGCCCTCGGCGACGACCGAGGGCAGGGTCGCGAAGCTGTTGTTCAGCAGCACGATCTGCGCGACGGCCCGGGTGGCCTCCGAGCCGGACCCCATGGCGACGCCGATGTCGGCGTCCTTGAGCGCGAGCACGTCGTTGACCCCGTCACCGGTCATCGCGACGTTGTGGCCGCGGGACTGGAGCGCAGCCACCATGTCCCGCTTCTGCTGCGGCGTGACGCGCCCGAAGACCGTGCCGCGGTCGAGGACGGCCGCCATCTCGCCGCGGTCGGCCGGCAGGCTGCGGGCGTCCACCGGGGCGTGGGCGCCGGGCAGGCCCAGCTGGCCCGCGACCGCGCCGACGGAGACCGCGTTGTCGCCGGAGATGACCTTGGCCTGCACCTGCTGATCTGCGAAGTAGCGCAGCGTGTCCCCCGCGTCGGGGCGCAGCCGCTGCTCCAGCACGACCAGCGCGGCCGGGGTCACGGAGGCGGTGACCGCGGCGTCGGCCAGCCCCTTGCGGGCCCGGGCGAGCAGCAGGACGCGCAGTCCCCGGGCGTTGAGGTCGTCGATCTCGGCGAGGGCGCGGTCGCCGCCGGGGAGCAGGACGTCGGGGGCGCCGAGCAGCCAGGTGCTGCTGTCGCCGTCCGGCCCGGTGAACGCGGCGCCGCTGTACTTGCGGGCGGAGGAGAACGGCAGCGCCTCCGTGACGTGCCAGCCGTCGTCCGGGGCGGGGAAGGCCTCGGCGACGGCGGCGAGCGTGGGGTTGGGCCGCGGGTCGGAGGCGCTGACCGCGCCGAGCACCTGCCGCACGTAGGGCTCGGGGAGGCCGTCGAGCATGCGCAGTTCGGAGACGTCCATGCCGCCCTCGGTGAGCGTGCCGGTCTTGTCCAGGCACACCACGTCGACCCGGGCGAGCCCCTCGATCGCGGGCAGTTCCTGCACCAGGCACTGCTTGCGGCCCAGCCGGACCACCCCGATCGCGAAGGCCACCGAGGTCAGCAGCACGAGTCCCTCGGGGACCATCGGCACGATGCCGCCGACCATGCGGCGGACGGCCTCGCGCCAGTCGTTGCCCTCCAGCACCAGCTGGCTGACGATGAGGCCGATCGCGGTCGGGACCATCATCCAGGTCACGTACTTCAGGATCTGGCTGATGCCGCTGCGCAGTTCGGAGTGGACGAGGGTGAAGCGGCTGGCCTCCTCGGCCAGTTGCGCGGCGTACGCCTCACGGCCGACCTTGGTGGCGGTGAACGCGCCGCCGCCGGCGACGACGAAGCTGCCGGACATCACCGGGTCGCCGGGGTGCTTGACCACCGGGTCGGCCTCACCGGTGAGCAGGGACTCGTCGATCTCCAGGTTGTCGGCCTCGGCGACCTCGCCGTCGACCACCACCTTGTCGCCGGGCCCGAGCTCCACCAGGTCGCCGAGGACGATCCCGGAGGTGGGGACCCGCGTCGCGACGCCGTCCCTGCGGACCACCGGTTTGGCCTCGCCGATGACGGCCAGGCCGTCCAGGGTCTTCTTGGCGCGCCATTCCTGGAAGATCCCGATGCCGGTGTTGGCGATGATCACGAAGCCGAAGAGCCCGTCCTGGATCGGGCCGACCACCAGGATGATCAGGAAGAGCACGCCGATGATGGCGTTGAAGCGGGTGAAGATGTTCGACCGCACGATGTCGGCCAGCGAGCGCGAGGACGTCGCGGGGACGTCGTTGACCTCGCCCCGCGCCACCCGCTCCGCGACCTCGGCACCCGTCAGCCCCCGCAGCGCCGGCGGCACGGCGCCCGCCGTGTCCCACGCCTGAGTCCCCATGCGGTCCGTCATGAGTTCGACGGTACGTGTCGATCGCCGCGGACGCGTCGTGAGCCCGGGCGTCTCCGGGATGTCCCGGGGTGGGTGTCCACCCGGGTCGGAGGTCAGGCGTGCTCGGCGTGCTCCGGCTCACCGGCCTGCTCGGCGGCCCTGGACCGGGCGATCGCGTCGCGGCGGGCGCGGACGTACCAGAGGCCGATCAGGCCGAGACCGCCGCCGGCCAGGCAGGTCCAGATGATCCACGCGTGCCCGTGGTCCGCGTACCAGCCGTAGAAGGGCAGCTGCACGACGAAGAGCGCGAACCAGACGACGGTGCCGATGGTGACGGTCGCGACATCGTTGGCCTCCAGCGGCGCCGGTGCCTCGCGCAACGGTGTCGCCGTGCCCTCGGTCGGCCGGTCCGTGCCGGAGGTGCCGGCCGTGTTGTCGGGGTTGCCGGGCTCGCTGCTGCTCATACCGCACAGCCTACTCATGCCCCCTGGGGGGTCTACGCGCGGAGATAGCGTTTGGTCCGTTCATATGTTCATACTGAATCCATCTGTGGATGACGTGATTCATTCGTAGGAACATCCAAGCAAGCCGCTTCCCCCCGCTCCGCCCCTCCCCCCGCAAGGACCCGCATGTCCCCGTCGACCACCGCAAAGGTCGTGTCCAGTTCCCCGCCCCCGCCCCCGGCGGCCGCCCATGGCGCGCTCGACCGGTACTTCCGCATCTCCGAGCGGGGGTCCTCGATCCCCCGCGAGATCCGCGGCGGACTGGCCACCTTCTTCGCGATGGCCTACATCATCGTCCTGAACCCGATCATCCTGAGTTCGGGCGTGGACAAGTACGGCCACCACCTCGACAACGGCCAGCTCGTCACGGCCACCGTCCTGACCGCCGCGTTCACCACGCTGCTGATGGGTGTCATCGGCAACGTGCCGATCGCGCTCGCGGCCGGCCTCGGCGTGAACACCATCGTCGCGCTCCAGCTCGCGCCCCGGATGAGCTGGCCGGACGCCATGGGCATGGTCGTCCTCGCGGGCCTGGCGATCATGGTGCTGGTCGCCACCGGCCTGCGGGAGCGGGTCATGAGCGCGGTCCCGCTGGGGCTGCGCAAGGCGATCGCCATCGGCATCGGACTGTTCATCGTGCTGATCGGCCTGGTCGACTCCGGCTTCGTCTCCCGCATCCCGGACGTCGCGCACACCACCGTGCCGCTGCAGCTCGGCGGGAACGGGCACCTGCTCGGCTGGCCGGTGCTGATCTTCATCCTCGGCGTGCTGGTCACGCTGGCGCTGCTCGCCCGCAAGGTCCCCGGCGCGATCCTCATCAGCATCGTGGCGATGACCGTGCTCGCGCTGATCGTGGACGCGGTCGCGGACGTCAAGCCGGGCGCGTGGGGCCTGACCGTGCCGCAGTGGCCGGGAAATCCCGTCTCGACCCCGGACTTCGGGCTGCTCGGCAAGGTGAGCCTGTTCGGCGGCTTCGGCGAGGTGGGCATCGTCACGGGCCTGCTCTTCGTCTTCACCGTGCTGCTGAGCTGCTTCTTCGACGCGATGGGCACCATCCTCGGCGTCAGCGACGAGGCGCACCTGCTGGACGAGAAGGGCGATCTGCCCGGGATGAGCAAGGTGCTGATGGTCGACGGCATCGCGACCGCCGCCGGTGGTCTGACCTCCTGCTCGGCCAACACCTGCTACGCGGAGTCCACGGCCGGCGCCGGTGAGGGCGCGCGCACCGGGCTCGCGTCGGTCGTCACCGGTCTGCTCTTCGTGGTGGCGCTGTTCCTCACGCCGCTGGCCACCATGGTCCCGGCCCAGGCGGCGACCCCCGCGCTGGTGGCGGTGGGCTTCCTGATCATGGCGGGCGGTGTCCGGGACATCGACTGGAGCGACTTCACGATCGCCGTCCCGGCGTTCCTGACGATGCTGCTGATGCCCTTCACCTACTCGATCACCAATGGCATCGGCATCGGCTTCATCACCTTCTGCCTGCTGCGGCTGGCGACGGGGCGCGGCCGTGAGGTGCCGCCGGCGCTGTACGTGGTGGCGGGCGTCTTCGTCTTCTACTACCTGATGCCGGCGCTGGGGCTGGCGTAGCCCTCCGCGTAGAACTGCTCGGTCTCGTCGACGGAGGCCTTGAGCCGCTCGTCGAAGTCGTCGCGAATGAGCGTCCGGACTATGTAGTCCTGGACGCTCATTCCGCGTTTCGCGGCGTGAGCCTGGAGACGGTCCAGCAGGTCCCCGTCTATACGCATGCTGAGCACTCTCGAAGCCATGGGGCCAGGGTCCGGGTCAATCGGTCGTGCGTGCGTCGATTTCGGGTCGGAACTCACCCGGATGGGTGAGTTCGCTCACGAATGCGTTTGGCACGGGTACCGCGTTTTCCTTAGCATTGCTAATGAGCTAATCTAAGTAACGTGACTGAACTGTCCGAGGACGACCGCACAGCGGTGAACACGCTGCGCGCCGCCGTGATGCGGCTGTCCCGTCGACTGCGCCACCAGAGGGTCGACGAGTCGCTGAGCCCCACGGAGATGGCGGTGCTGGGCACCCTGGCCCGCTGCGGCTCCGCCACGCCCGGGGAACTGGCCCGCAAGGAGCACGTCCAGCCGCCGTCGATGACCCGCATCGTCGCCATGCTCGAGTCCAAGGGGCTGGTCCGCAGGGACCCGCACCCGGACGACCGCCGCCAGGTCGTCGTCCGGCAGACCGAGGCGGCCGAGGCGATGCTCGAGGAGAGCCGCGTCAAACGGAACGCCTTCCTCGCGCAGCTCATGGAGGGGCTCGACGACGACGAGCGTGCGGTGCTGCGGGCCGCGGCCCCCGTCCTGGAGAAGCTCGCTCACTCCGACACCAACCCTCGATGAGGAGGCGAAACCCGATTGAGTTCGGCAGCCGCATCTGACGCCGCACCCGAACCGACCACCCCCGACCCCGCGCCGGGTGGGCCGTCCGCCGACGCGGCGCCGCCGGACCGGGCGGCCGAACCGTCCGAACCGGCTGAACCCGTCGAACCGGGCGAGGCCGCCGACCCCGCCGACCTGGCGAACCCGGCGGGCGCCGACACCGCCGCGGGCGCCGCCGAGGCGTCCCGCGTCGCCGGCCCGCCGGACCCCTCCCGCAGGGGGACCTTCAGCTCGCTGCGCAACCGCAACTACCGGCTGTTCGCCTCGGGCGCGCTGATCTCCAACACCGGGACGTGGATGTCCCGGATCGCGCAGGACTGGCTCGTGCTGAGCCTGACCGGCTCCTCCTTCGCGGTGGGCATCACCACCGCGCTGCAGTTCCTGCCGATGCTGCTGTTCGGGCTCTACGGTGGCGTGATCGCGGACCGCTACCCCAAGCGCCGGATCCTGCTGGGCACCCAGGTGACCATGGGCGCGCTCGGCCTGCTGCTGGCGGCGCTCACCCTGTCCGGCTCGGTGCAGGTGTGGCACGTCTACGCGATCGCCTTCGGCCTCGGCATGGTGACCGTGGTCGACAACCCGACGCGGCAGGCCTTCGTGGTGGAGATGGTCGGCCCGGCCGACGTGCGCAACGCCGTCTCGCTGAACTCCGCGAACTTCCAGAGCGCCCGGCTCATCGGCCCGGCCGTCGCCGGTGTGCTGATCACCGCGGTCGGCAGCGGATGGGCCTTCCTCTTCAACGGCCTGTCCTTCCTGGCGCCGCTCACCGGTCTGCTGCTGATGCGCGACTCCGACCTGTACGCCGTGCCCACCGCCCCGCGCGGCAAGGGCCAGCTGCGCGAGGGCCTGCGCTACGTGGCCGGACGGCCCGAGCTGATCTGGCCCATCGTGCTGGTCGGCTTCATCGGCACCTTCGCGTACAACTTCCCGATCTGGCTGACCGCCTTCGCCGACCACGTCTTCCACGGCGACGCCGGGATGTACGGCCTGTTCAACTCCGTGCTCGCGGTCGGCTCCGTCATCGGCGCGCTGCTGGCCGCCCGCCGCGGCAGCACCCGGCTGCGGTTGCTGGTGGGTGCCGCGTTCGCCTTCGGCGCGCTGGAGATGGTGGCGGCGCTGGCGCCCACGTACTGGGTGTTCCTGGTGCTCATGCTGCCGATCGGCATGTTCGGGCTGACGTTCAACACCACCGCCAACGCCAGTGTGCAGCTCGCCACGGACCCGGCGATGCGCGGCCGCGTCATGAGCCTGTTCATGATGGTCTTCGTCGGCGGCACCCCCCTCGGCGGGCCGCTCGTCGGGTGGGTCACGGACCAGTTCGGCGCCCGGATCGGCTTCCTGTCCGGGGGCCTGGTCGCGGCCCTGGCGGCGCTCTCCGTGGGCCTGTTCCTCGCCCGGCTGGGCGGGCTCCGGCTCAAGATCGACCTGCACCGCGGCAAGGACCACAAGCTCATCGAGCTCGTACCGAAGGAGTCAGCGCAGCAACCCCAGCCCTGGTCGACGGCCTCCGCGTCGTAGCGCTCACGGGCCCCGTCGCCGCGGCCTCGTTCGGTGTCCCGCTGACCTGGTGGCCGTGGCCTCGCCGTTCCGAGTGAACGCCCGAGCCCGGCCGCCGATGCCGCCCTACCGGCACACCCCGGGCGGCTCCCGGCGACGTGAACGTGGGCACGTGGCTCCGGGGCCGCCCGAGGTGGGCTGCGTCCGGGGTGGGGCGACACCCCACCTGGCGATGCCTTCCAGCCTGGACGCCGACCGCAGCGAGGCGCGGCCGTGGTCCGGGCCGGCGGATCCCAGGGCCGCGGGGCCGACGGCGACGGTGCCGCTCACCACCCGGCCGCGGTCGGCCTCCTCAGGGCCGGAGCCGCACGGCAGGCCGAAAGGGCCGCGGGCACGCTCAGCTGCCGTTGTGTTCGCCGCGCATCCGGTCCAGGGTGTCCACGGCCCGCTCGTAGGTGCGCCGCCGGCTCACGGCGGCCGGAACGCCTCGGGAGAGCCGCGTGGGCACCGCGCTGCCGTCGGTGCAGACGATCCACAGCACCTCGACGCCCGTCCACGCCGAACTCATCACATCGGCGCGCGGACGGCTCTCGAAGCCGGCGATCCGCGACCAGGGCACGACCACCTCGCGGGTGCCGAGCACCCGCACGCCCTCCCCCGAGACGAACACCCCGGAGGACGTGAGCCGCCACATGAAGCGACCGAGGCGGAGGAGGCCGTACCCGGCCGGCGGGAGCAGGAGCACGCCCAGGACGACGCTCACCGCACCGCCGGAGCGGACGATGCCGCCCGCGAGGATCGCGAGTGGCATCACCAGCCGAACCAGTACGAAGGCACGCGCCACGGGCCGCGTCGGATTCCCGTAGAGCCGTACCCAACTGCTGGTTGTCATGACTACATCCAATTCCACAGGGTGGAGAGGTGCCGGACAGGGTGGTGCCGGTGAACTGGTACCGGCGCTCCGCCGGGATCGGCAGATCGCACCGAGCCCGACGAACTCGACACCACGCGGTTCTGAGCCGCGGAGTGCCCGCCGCCGCGCGACGGTCGCACGGTCACAGCCCGTCGGCCAGGACCTCCGCGAGGTGCCGGGCGCGTACGCCCGCGAGCTGGTCGATCTGGGTGCGGCAGGAGAAGCCGTCGGCGAGGACGGCGGTGCCGGGGCGGGCGGCGCGCAGGGCGGGGAGGAGCTGCTCCTCGGCGCAGGCGACGGAGATGTCGTAGTGGCCGCGTTCGAAGCCGAAGTTGCCCGCGAGACCACAGCAGCCGGCGGAGAGTTCGCCGGTCAGTCCGGCGCGGGCGCGCAGCCGGCGGTCGGGGGCGTCGCCGAGCACGGCGTGCTGGTGGCAGTGCGTCTGACCGGCGACGGGCGCGCCGAGCCGGGGCGGGGTCCAGCCGGGGGCGAACTCCTCCAGGGTCTCGGCGAAGGTGCGCACGGAGGAGGCCAGCGCGCGGGCGTCGTCGGTGCCCAGGAGTTCCGGCAGGTCGGTGCGGAGCGCGGCCGCGCAGCTGGGCTCCAGGACGACCACCGGCAGTCCGGCGTCGAGGACCGGCCGCATCCGGTCCACCGTGCGCCGCATGACGGTGCGGGCCTGGTCGAGCTGGCCGGTGGAGACCCAGGTCAGACCGCAGCAGACGGCCCGCGGCGGGAGGACCGGCCGCAGCCCCGCGGCCTCCAGTACCCGCACCGCGGCCCGGCCGGTCCCCGGGGACAGGCGGTCGGTGAAGGTGTCGGGCCACAGGACGAGGTCGCCCGGGGCCGGGGTGCCCGGCCGTCCGCGCGTCCGCCGCCACCAGCGCGTGAAGGACTCCTCCGCCAGCCGTGGCAGCGCCCGTTCCGGCGCGATGCCCGCCGCCCGCCGGGCCAGTGCCGCGGCCGGGCGGATCCGGGCGAGCGCGTTGAGCCCGCCCGCGAAGGGGCCCGCCGCGCGCAGCCACACCGGCAGCCGGCCCATCGCGTAGTGCGCGGCGGGCCGCGGCCGCCCCCGGTAGTGGTGGTGCAGGAACTCGGCCTTGTACGTGGCCATGTCGACGCCCACCGGGCAGTCGCTGCGGCAGCCCTTGCAGGACAGGCACAGGTCCAGCGCGTCCAGGACCTCCGTCGAGCGCCAGCCGTCCGTGACGACCTCGCCCGCCAGCATCTCGTGCAGCAGCCGGGCCCGGCCGCGCGTGGAGTGGCGCTCCTCGCCCGTCGCGCGGAACGAGGGGCACATCACCCCCGCGTCCCGCGGCGCGGCGTCGCGGCACTTGGCGACGCCGACGCAGCGGCGCACGGCCGCCCCGAAGTCCCCGCCGTCGTCCGGGTATCCGAAGGCCACCTCGACGGGCTCCTTGGGCAGCACGGCGAAGCGCAGGCCGGTGTCCAGTGGTTCGGGCCGCACCAGCATGCCGGGGTTGAGTCCGCCCTCCGGGTCGAGCAGGTCCTTGAACCGGCCGAACAGGCCGACCAGTTCGGGCCCGTACATGAGCGGCAGCAGCTCCGCGCGCGCCTTGCCGTCGCCGTGCTCCCCGGACAGCGAGCCGCCGTGCGCCACCACGAGGCCCGCCACGTCCTGCGAGAAGCGGCGGAACCGGGCCACGCCCGCGTCCCGCACCAGGTCGAAGTCGATGCGTACGTGGATGCAGCCGTCGCCGAAGTGCCCGTACGGGGCGCCGCGCAGCCCGTGCCCGGCCAGCAGGGCGCGGAAGTCGCGCAGATAGGCACCCAGCCGGGCGGGCGGGACGGCGCAGTCCTCCCAGCCGGGCCACGCCTCGGTGCTCGCCCCCGACGCGGACCGGATGCGGGTGGCGGTGCCGGCCGCGTCCTCCCGCAGTCCCCACAGGGCGCGCTGCGCGGCGGGATCGGTGACCACGACGGAACCGGCCGCGCCGTCGGCGCCCGCCAGCCGGCACAGCGCCTGCGCCTCCCCGACGCCCGGCATCTCCACGAACAGCCAGGCCGCGCCCGCGGGCAGCAGCTCCGCCCGGCTCCTGGTGGCGCTGTCCACCAGGTCGGCGGCCATCCCCTCGACCGTGAGCGGCCCGTACGGCAGGAGGCCGGGCGCCGCGTCGGCGGCGGCGCCCTCGTCCGGGTAACCCAGGACGACCAGCACCCGCACCGGCGGCGCGGATACCAGGCGCACCTCCGCCTCGGTGACCACCGCGAGCGTGCCCTCGCTGCCGGTCAGGGCGCGGGCCAGGTCGCGGCCCCGCTCGGGGAGCAGCGCGTCCAGGGCGTAGCCGGAGATGCGGCGGGGCAGGTCCTGCGGGTAGCCGGTGCGCAGCAGCGCCAGATGGGCGTCGGTGAAGGCCCGCACGTCCGCCCGGAGCGGGTCGCGGGTGCGCAGCGCGTCGCCGCCGTAGGTGAGCGCCTCCAGCCCGCGCACGTTGTCCGCCGTGGTGCCCCAGGCCACCGAGTGCGCGCCGCAGGCGTTGTTGCCGATCATGCCGCCGAGGGTGCAGCGGCTGTGCGTGGACGGGTCGGGGCCGAAGGTCAGCCCGTGGCCGGCCGCCGCCCGCCGCAGGTCGTCCAGGACGACGCCGGGCTGGACCCGGGCCGTCAACGCGTGCGGGTCCAGGGACACGATCCGGTGCATGTGCCGGGTGAAGTCCAGGACCACCCCGGTGCCCGTCGCCTGCCCCGCGATCGACGTGCCGCCGCCGCGCGGCACCACCGGCACGCCGTGCTCGCGGCACACCGCGAGCGCCGCCGCCACGTCCTCGGCGTCGCGCGGCGCCACCACGGCCACCGGGACGCGCCGGTAGTTGGACGCGTCCATCGTGGTCAGCGCCCTGCTCTGGGCGTCGAACGCGACCTCGCCCCGCACGTCCCGTTCCAGCGCCCGGCGCAGATCCTCCGTCATGTCCCCAGCCTGCCCCACCCCGGCTCATGTCTCACCGCGTGGACTACTCCCCGAAACCGCCTCGTAACGCACTACGCTGCGAACGTGGCCGAGATCCAGATCCCCGCTGACATCAAGCCCGCCGACGGACGTTTCGGTTCGGGCCCCTCCAAGGTGCGGCCGGAGGCGCTCGACGCGCTGGCCGCGACCGGCACCTCGCTGCTGGGCACCTCTCACCGGCAGGCGCCGGTGAAGAACCTGGTCGGCCAGGTGCGCGACGGCATCAGGCAGTTGTTCTCCCTCCCCGAGGGCTACGAGGTGGTGCTCGGCAACGGCGGTTCCACCGCGTTCTGGGACGTCGCCACCCACGGCCTGATCGAGCGCAAGTCCCAGCACCTGAGCTTCGGCGAGTTCTCCTCGAAGTTCGCCAAGGCCGCCGAGCTCGCGCCCTGGCTGGACAAGCCGACCGTGATCGCCACCGACCCGGGCTCCCACCCGGACGCGGTCGCCGAGGCCGGAGTGGACGTCTACGCCCTCACCCACAACGAGACCTCCACCGGTGTCGCGATGCCGCTGCGGCGCGTCGCGGGCGCCGACGACGGCGCGCTGGTCCTGGTGGACGCCACCTCCGGCGCGGGCGGCCTGCCGGTGGACGCCACCGAGACCGACGTCTACTACTTCGCCCCGCAGAAGTCCTTCGCCGCCGACGGCGGCCTGTGGCTCGCGCTGTTCTCCCCGGCCGCGCTGGAGCGCGTGGAGCGGATCGCCGCCTCCGGCCGCCACATCCCGGCGTTCTTCGACCTGCCGACCGCGATCGACAACTCGAAGAAGAACCAGACGTACAACACCCCCGCGCTGGCGACCCTCTTCCTCCTGAACGAGCAGCTGGAGTGGATCAACGGCCAGGGCGGTCTGGAGTGGGCCGTCTCCCGCACCGCCGACTCCTCCTCGCGCCTGTACACCTGGGCCGAGAAGTCCGAGCACGCCACGCCGTTCGTCACCGACCCGGCCAAGCGCTCCCAGGTCGTCGGCACGATCGACTTCGCCGACGCCATCGACGCCGCCGCCATCGCCAAGGTGCTGCGCGCCAACGGCGTCGTGGACACCGAGCCGTACCGCAAGCTCGGCCGCAACCAGCTGCGCGTCGCGATGTTCCCGGCCGTCGACCCGGCCGACGTGGAGGCGCTGACCGCCTGCGTCGACTACGTCGCCGAGCGGCTCTGACCCCAGCCGTACGCGAAGCCGGTGGGCGCGGGCGCCCACCGGCTTCCGCGCGCTCAGGCCGAGCGGCCGCCCCGGCGCAGCAGCCGGCGGGCCGCCACGACGACCGCGGCCAGCGCGGCGATGGTCAGGGCGCCGATCGTGAACTGCCCCATCGACCGCTGCCCGCCGCCGTCGCCGGGTGCCTGCGCCCCGCCGCCCGTGGCGGACGACGAACCGGACGGCGAGGCACCGGCCCCGCGGACGTCGTCGGGACGCTCGTCCCCGGTCAGAGGGACCCGGTAGACCTCGCTGTCCTGGCCCTCGCTGCCGTACATCAGGGCGCGCCCGTCGGTGGTGAAGGTCACGGACTCGCCCTGCCGCTGCAGCGGTACGTGCATCTGGCCGATCTCGTGCGGGACGCCGTCCGCCCAGCGGTACATCAGGGCGCCGAAGTAGCCGCGCAGCACCAGGCGGCTGCCGTCGGGGGAGAAGGCGCCGTCGGTGATCCACAGCGGGATGTCGGTGGTGCGCCGGAAGATGTTCGTGCCGGAGGCGCTCATCCGCGCCGGGCCCTCGTAGAGCGCGCCGCCGTCCTCGTTCTTGCTGGCGATCCAGATCCGGCCGGTGCGCGGGTCGACCATCATCGCCTCCGCGTTCCGCGGCCCGGCGTCGTACTTCACGACGTACTGGGTGGCCCGCACGGTCTGGTCGGCCAGGTGCTTGGGCTCCGGGAAGCGGTAGATCCACACGTACGGCCAGGTGCCGCCGAGGTTGTCGCCGATGTCGCCGACGTAGATGTCGCCGTCCGGGCCGATGGAGATCGCCTCGACGTCGCGCGGTCTGCCGATGCCGCGCAGGGTCACGGTGGCGACGGTCTTCCCGGTCGCGGAGTCCACGGCGTAGACGTACGGGCCGTCGTCGCTGTCGTTGTGCGTCCAGTAGACGCCCTTGTGGAGCCGGCTGGCGGCCAGGCCGCTCGACTCGGTGATCCGCGGGTCCGTCATGGTGAAGGCCAGGGACTCGCCGTCGTCGGCGGCCGCGGTGCCGGCGAGGCCGGGAACACCGAGGAGCGGGACCGAGACGAGTGCGGTCGCCGCGGCCGCGGCGAGCAGAGGACGCATGCGCATGCGCCCAGCCTGCCAGGTGAGAGGCTCAGCCGAAGTCGAGAGCGCGGGTCCGGCCGCGCTTGAGTTCGAAGAAGGCGGGGTACCCGGCCGGCAGCCGCACCCCGTCGAAGACCCGCAGGGCCTCCTCGCCGCGCGGTACGGGGGTCAGCACCGGCCCGAAGAAGGCGACCCCGTCGATGTGGATCGTGGGGGTGCCCACCTCCTCGCCGACCGGGTCCATGCCCTCGTGGTGGCTCTTGCGCAGTTCCTCGTCGTACGCGGTGCTGTCCGCGGCCTCCGCGAGCGTCCGCGGCAGCCCCGCCCCGGCCGGCGCCTCGCGCAGCAGAGCGTCCGAGACCGGTCGGTCCTGGACGTGCAGCCGGGTCCCCAGCGCCGTGTACAGGCCGCGCAGCACCTCCCCGCCGTGCTCCCGCGCCGCGGCGACGCACACCCGCACGGGGCCCCAGCCGGTGCTCAGCAGCCGCTCGTGGCCCTCGTTGAGCACGGACAGGCTCATCACGTGGAAACGCAGGTCGAGGTCGCGCTGCCGCTCGACCTCCAGGATCCAGCGCGAGGTGATCCGGGCGAAGGGGCAGACGGGGTCGAACCAGAAGTCCACGGAGTTCGTCACGGCCCCGACCCTGGAAGGGGAACGGCCCCCTCGGCAGGGCCGCTTCGGCCGCGGGGAGATGGGCCACTTCCGGCCCGGGCGGGAGTGTCTATCATCTCGTCATGTCCCGACGGTCCCGCGCTCCCCTCACCTCCCGCACCCCGCTCACCTCGTGGATGTTCGTCGGCGACTCCATGACCATCGGCAGCACCGGCGACCTCACGTGGCGCTACCGCATGTGGCGGCACCTGAGCGCGCTCGGCGAGCCCTTCGCGATCGTCGGCCCGCGCACCGCGCTGTACGACACGGCGGCCGACGCCGCGGTCTCCCACGCCTACGGCGACCCCGCCTTCCCGCAGGAGGCGCGCCGCCACCTGGCCGGCTGGGGCGAGGGCTGGCTGCACATGGCGCCGCTGATCGAGGACGCGGTGCGCGAGCACCGGGCGGACGTGCTGCTGGTCTCCCTCGGGCTGATAGACCTCGGCTTCTACACCGACCCCGCGCAGACCGAGGACAACCTTCGGCTGTTCGTCGAGCGGGCGCGGGCCGCCAACCCCCGTGTCGCCGCAGTGCTGTTGCCGGTCATCCCCAACACCCGGTGCGCGCAGGACCCCGGATTCGCCGCGCACTGCGAGGAGTTCAACACCCGCACCGTCAAGGCCGTCGCCGATCTGGCCACGCCGGCGTCGCCGCTGCTGCTGGCCTCCCGCCCGGCCGGCTGGGACCTCGCCCGGCACACCTACGACGGCACCCACCCCAACGCCGCGGGCGAGCACCTGCTCGCCGCCGCCTTCGCCGACGCGATGCACCAGGCGTGGGGCACCGGGGCGCCCTACCGGGCCGCCGGGGCGGCCTCTGCGGCCTCGGGGAACGGCGCTTGATTCGAGCGCACTCGAAGAGCTTGGCTTGTGCCCCATGGAGTACACACAGCTCGGACGCACCGGACTCAAGGTCAGCCGGCTCGTACTGGGAACGATGAACTTCGGCCCGCAGACGGACGAGGCCGACAGCCACGCGATCATGGACGCCGCACTGGACGCCGGCGTCAACTTCTTCGACACCGCCAACGTCTACGGCTGGGGCGAGAACAAGGGCCGCACCGAGGAGATCATCGGCACCTGGTTCGCCAAGGGCGGCGGCCGCCGTGAGAAGACGGTCCTCGCGACCAAGGTGTACGGCAACATGGGCGCCGACGGCACGCCCTGGCCCAACGACGACAAGCTCTCCGCGCTCAACATCCGCCGCGCGTGCGAGGCGAGCCTGAAGCGGCTGGGCACCGACCACATCGACGTCTACCAGTTCCACCACGTCGACCGTGCGACGCCGTGGGAGGAGATCTGGCAGGCCGTCGACGTCCTCGTGCAGCAGGGCAAGGTGCTCTACGCCGGGTCGTCGAACTTCGCCGGCTGGCACATCACCCGCGCCAACGAGGCTGCCGCGCGCCGCGGTTCGCTCGGCCTGGTCAGCGAGCAGTGCCTGTACAACCTGGCCGAGCGGCGCGCCGAGATGGAGGTCATCCCGGCGGCCCAGGCCTACGGCCTGGGCGTCATCCCCTGGTCGCCGCTCAACGGCGGCCTGCTGGGCGGCGCCCTGCGCAAGGAGCGCGAGGGCGGCGGCTCCCGCTCGACCTCCGGGCGCGCCGCCGACTCGCTGAAGGACGGCGCGGTGCGCGCCCAGGTGCAGTCGTACGAGGACCTGGTCGACAAGGCGGGCCTGCAGCCCGGCGACGTCGCCCTGGCCTGGCTGCTGACCCGGCCCGGCGTGACCGGACCGATCGTCGGCCCGCGCACCCGCGAGCAGCTCGACTCCGCTCTGCGCGCGGTCGAACTGGAGCTGTCGGAGGACCTGTTGACGGACCTGGACGGTGTCTTCCCCGGCACCGGTCCGTCCCCGGAGGCCTTCGCCTGGTGAGCCAGGCCCGCGGCGCGGGCGGCCCCGGTGCGGACGCTGTCCGTGCCGGGGCCGCCCCGTCCGGCGCAGCCGCCCGGTCCGGTCGCAGATTCACCCGGTCGGGCGCACGATGAGGGTATGACGACAGCCAAACAGATCATGCATCCAGGCGCCCGTGCGATCCCGGCGACCGAGAGCCTCGACCGGGCCGCGCAGCTCATGCGCGAACTCCACGTCGGTGCGCTCCCCGTCCACGGATCGGACGACCGGATGATGGGCATCATCACGGACCGCGACATCGTCGTGAAGTGCGTGGCGGCCGGCCGTGATCCGTCGAAGGTCACCTGTGGGGACCTCTGCGAGGGCACCCCGCGATGGATCGACGCCGAGGCGGACGTCAACGACGTGCTGAGCGAGATGGAGACCCACCGCATCAAGCGGCTGCCGGTCGTCGAGAACAAGAAGCTCATCGGGATGATCACCGAGGCCGACCTGGCCCGTCACCTCACCGACGAGCAGATCGCCGAGTTCGTCGCGAACGTCTACGCCGAGACCTGATCCGCACCGGGCCCGGCCCGGGCGGTACCCGTCGTCAGCGGACCAGCGCGCTCACGACCACCACGACCACCAGCAGGGCGAGGGCGGCGGTCATCACTCGGGTTCGGGTCTTCGGGTTCACACACCGAGGTTAACCCCAGCGGTTCAGTGCCCCAGCGGGCAGGTCCGCAGTCGCTCGTAGCGGGGCTGGGCGCCCGGCACCCCAGGTGCGGGCGGATGGCTCCGCACGAGAGCGATGGCGTCGGCCGTCCACACGGTGCCCCGGAAGGCGCCGAGCGCGTCGGTGAAGGGCCGCAGGCCCACCCGGCCGCGGTGGCCGCGCTGGCGGGCGAGGGTCAGATGGGCGTGGAAGCGGCCGTGCTCGTCCTCGTAGTGGACGCCGGCCCGCCGCGCGGCCGCCTGGGCGGCCTCCGCCAGGTGTGCTGTGCTCCGGCCGTCCCGGGCGTTCTGCCCGTCCGGCCCCGTCTCGTCCAGCCCCGCCCACAGGGTGCGGTCCCCGAAGCGGCCACCCCCGGCCAGGCCGGCGCGGTACGGCCGATGGCGCCGGGCCGCCCGGTCCAGGCGCTCGACGAGCCCGGGGAGCAGCTCCTCGCCGACCTCGCCGAGGAACGCCAGCGTCACGTGCCACCCGGCCCGTTCCGTCCACCTCAGCCCGTCGGCGTCCGGCAGGGCGCGCAGCGCGTCGACCGCGTCACCGAGCTCCGCCAGCGCCGCCCTGGGGGGCACGACCGCCACGAACAGCCTCATGCTCCCCAGGGTGCCGCCATGCGGGCTAGTCCGCGATGTCGCCGTAACCCTCGACGTCGCGCGGGTCGCGGGCGCCAGGGCCCACGTAGCGGGCCGACGGGCGCACCAGACGCCCGGTGCGCTTCTGCTCCAGGATGTGCGCCGACCAGCCGGCGGTGCGGGCGCAGCTGAACATCGACGTGAACATGTGCGCCGGGACCTCGGCGAAGTCGAGCATGATCGCCGCCCAGAACTCCACGTTCGTCGCCAGCACGCGGTCGGGGCGCCGCGCGTGCAGCTCCTCCAGCGCGGCCTTCTCCAGCGCCTCGGCGATCTCGAAGCGGGGCGCGCCCAGCTCCCGGGCGGTGCGCCGCAGCACCCGCGCACGGGGGTCCTCGGCCCGGTAGACGCGGTGGCCGAAGCCCATCAGTCGCTCGCCCTTGTCGAGGGCCTGCTTGACGTACGCCGTCGCGTCGCCGGTGCGCTCGATCTCCTCGATCATGCCCAGCACCCGCGAGGGCGCGCCGCCGTGCAGCGGGCCGGACATCGCGCCCACCGCGCCCGACAGGGCGGCGGCCACGTCGGCGCCGGTCGAGGCGATGACCCGGGCGGTGAAGGTGGAGGCGTTCATGCCGTGCTCGGCGGCGGACGTCCAGTAGGCGTCGACGGCCTTGACGTGCTTGGGGTCGGGCTCGCCGCGCCAGCGGATCATGAAGCGCTCGACGACCGTCTCCGCCTTGTCGATCTCGCTCTGCGGCACCATCGGCAGCCCCTGGCCGCGCGCGGACTGCGCCACGTAGGACAGCGCCATGACCGCGGCCCGCGCCAGGTCCTCGCGCGCCTGCTCGGCGTCGATGTCCAGCAGCGGCTTCAGGCCCCAGACCGGCGCCAGCATCGCCAGCGCCGACTGCACGTCGACGCGGATGTCACCGGAGTGCACGGGGATCGGGAAGGGCTCGGCCGGCGGCAGTCCGGGGTTGAAGGCGCCGTCGACCAGCAGGCCCCACACGTTTCCGAAGGAGACGTGGCCCACGAGGTCCTCGATGTCCACGCCTCGGTAGCGGAGAGCGCCGCCTTCCTTGTCGGGTTCGGCGATCTCCGTTTCGAAGGCGACGACTCCCTCGAGTCCGGGTACGAAGTCGGACATCAGGCGGCTCCTCTTGATGCGGTCGACGATCGGCGTGCGCGGTGCTTGTGGCACGGGGTGGCACGGGGTGCCCGAACGATATCTCCGGGTGTCCACCGGCGCTGAGAGCTGGCGGATACCCGGCCTGTAAGTCTGTCCCCTCCCACTGACGGCGTGAAGCGTGAGGTGGGGCACATAGTTTGCGGCACACCGTGCCGCGGGGGCGGGCGTCGTACTGCAAGATGTGCGGGTGCAGCACCTCCACCACGATCCCGCCGCCATGCGCAAGCAGTACCGCGCCCGCGGACTGGCCGAGACCGAGCTGGCCGCCGACCCGTACACGCAGTTCGCGCGCTGGTTCGCCGACGCCGTGAACGGCGGCATCGACGAGCCCAACGCCATGGTCGTCTCCACCGCGGACGCCGAAGGGCGGCCGAGTTCCCGGACCGTCCTGCTGAAGAGCTACGACCACCGCGGCTTCGTCTTCTTCACCAACTATCGGTCCAGGAAGGGCCGCGAGCTCGGCGAGCGGCCGTACGCCTCGCTCCTCTTCCCCTGGCACCCGATCGCCCGGCAGGTCATCGTCGGCGGCCGGGTGGAGCGGGTGACCCGGGAGGAGACCGGGGCGTACTTCCGCACCCGGCCGCACGGTTCCCGGATCGGGGCCTGGGCCAGCGAGCAGTCCTCGGTGGTCGGTTCGCGGGAGGAACTGGAGCGCCGGTACGCGGAGCTGGCCGAGCGCTGGCCCGAGGAGGCGGAGGTGCCGGTGCCGCCGCACTGGGGCGGCTTCCGGGTGATCGCGCGGACCGTGGAGTTCTGGCAGGGCCGGGAGAACCGGCTCCACGACCGCCTGCTGTACGAGGCGGACGGCGCTGAGGGCGACTGGACGGTGCGGCGGCTGGCCCCGTAGGCCCCGCCCGGGCCCGGAGACGCAGGCGACCCGCGGGCTGCTCCCTGGACGGAGGCCGTCCAGGCATCGGCCGGACGAATCCGACGAGCCCGCGGGTCGGGTGACTGCGATGGATTGGCCCGCGTCGCGCATCGCGCGCAGGCGAGGAGCGCGGTGCTAGCCCGCAGCCACCTCACGCGTCCGATGGGAACTCATTCTCCGGACCACCTCCCTTCGTGTGTGCCCGCCACTTTAAGAAGCGGTCCGTCGCGCCACAACCCATTTTTTTGCGTCCCCCGTCCCCCTTTAATGCACCCGCCGCCGGTGCGCACCGATTTCGGCGAACTGGCTGTGTCCTGGGTCACATCCGGGTTGAATGTTCCGACGTGCAGTCATTCGATGCGACGCCGCAGCTGCTCGCCGCGCTCCTCGACGGCATGGAGGCCGGACTCTGTGCCTTCGACCGCGACGGAGTGATCACGCACTGGAACACCGAGGCCGTGCGCATCCTGGGGTGGACGCCCGAGGAGGCCGTCGGCCGCAAGGGCTTCGCCGGCTGGGCGGCGCGCACGGCCGACGCCGAGGAGGTCCGCTCCCGGCTGCTCGCCGTGATGGACGCCGCCGGGCGGCAGGTGCACGAGTTCGCCCTGCTGACCAAGGACGGCCGCCGGGTGCTGGTGCGCACCCAGTCCGCCGCCGTGCAGGGCGCCGACGGCCGCCCGGCCGGGGTCTACTGCGCGTTCTCCGAGGTGCACGCCCAGATCGACCTGGAGCGCTCGATCGCCCTGAGCGAGGCGCTGTTCGACGACGCCTCCTCCGGTGTCGTCCTGGTCGACGCGGACCTGCGCCCCGTCGTCGTCAACGCGTACGCCGCCCGGGTGCTGCACACCAGCCGGGACGCGCTGCTGGGGCGGCCGCTCGGCGACTTCCTCGACCAGGGCGTGGAGGAACTGGAGTCCGCGATGCAGCACGTGCTCGCGGAGGGCGCCCCTCCGGTGCCGTCCGAGCTGTGGGTCGGCCTGCGCGAGGAGGGCGGCACCCGCTGCTGCTGGCGCAGCAGCTTCGTGCGGCTCGGCTCGCCGCTCGGCGAGGAGCCGGTGCCGCTGGGGGTGGGCTGGCTCTTCCACGACATCACCGACGCCAAGGTCGCCGAGCGGGAGGCGGCGGTGCTGCGCTTCCGCAGCAACCAGCTGCAGCGGGCGGCCCGGGCGGTCGCCGAGTGCCGGGAGCCGATGGAGGCGGCCACCTGCTACGTGGACTTCGCGCTCGCGGGCTTCGCCGAGAACGCGCTGCTGGACGTGCTCACCGCGGACGGGACGCGGCTGGTGCGCGCCGCCGCCACGCCCTCCGGCGGCTCCGGGCCCTGCCTGCCCGTCGCCGGTGGCATCCCCGTGCGCTACGGAGAGGGCCATCCCGCGCTCCAGGCGGTGGCCCGCACCGGGGCCGTCCGCGCCTCCTTCGGCGCCCTCGCGGGGTCGGAACCCGCCTCCCGCGCCCAGATCGACGCGTGGTCCGCCGCCCGCCGCTGGCCCGACGGCACGGTGCACGGGCTGTGCGCCGTGCTGCGCAGCCGCGGCCGCACCCTGGGCACGCTCACCTTCCTGCGCGGCATGGGGCGGCGCCCCTTCGACCGCGTGGACGCGGCCTTCGCGGAGGACGTGGCGCTGCGGGTGGCCGCGGCCCTGGACCTGGCGCCGCGGGAGCGGTAGGCCCGGGGCCCGGACGGGGACGTGCGCTCAGTGACGGTAGAAGATCCGGTCCCGGTACTCGTCGAAGACCGCGGCGTTCCACTCGTGGCCGCCGTCCACGTTGCCCGAGCGCAGCATCGGAGGGGTGGTCCCGCGCTCCGCGAGCCGCTGCGCCGCCGTCGCGACGACCGCCTGCATCAGCGCGCTGGTGACCACGGTGGAGGCGGGCCCGAAGGGTGCCGGGATGCCCTCGTCGGACAGCTCCGCGTCGCCGAGGGCGATCTTGCTGTCGAGGACGATGTCGCAGTGGTCCTTCAGGAACGTCCCGCTGGAGTGCCGCGACCGGGTCTCCTTCGCGTACGCGACCGAGGTGACGCCGATGACCTTGACCCCCATCGCCCGCGCGTCCCGGGCCATCTCCACGGGCAGGGCGTTGCGGCCGGACAGGGAGATGATCACCAGCACGTCGCCCGCGCGCAGCGGCGAGGTCCGCAGCACGACCCCGGCGAGGCCGTCGACCTGTTCGAGGGCGCTGCCGAGCGTGGCCGGGACGACGTCCACGCCGACCGCGCCGGGCACCGCGAGCAGGTTGACCAGCGCGAGCCCTCCGGCGCGGTAGACGACGTCCTGGGCGGCGAGCGAGGAGTGGCCGGCCCCGAAGGCGAAGACCCGCCCCCCGCCGGCCACGGCGTCCGCGACGGCGCCGGCGGCCGCCTCGATTCCCTCGGACTCCTCGTCCCTCACGCGCCGCAGGAGTGCGATGGCGGCGTCGAAATATGTGGCGGCCAGATCGGTCATGCCGGCAACCGTGGTGCGCGCGGCGTCCGCCTGTCAACCGCAGGGGACCGGTTGTCGGTCCGATGCGTCAGAATTGAGGCCAGGGCCACGCACGAGCCACCGAGGGGCACGCATGTCCGGACTCATCGACACGACGGAGATGTATCTCCGCACCATCCTGGAGCTGGAAGAGGAAGGCGTGGTCCCCATGCGCGCCCGAATCGCCGAGCGGCTGGACCAGAGCGGTCCGACCGTGAGCCAGACCGTCGCACGCATGGAGCGCGACGGTCTGGTGCACGTGGCCGGCGACCGGCATCTGGAGCTGACCTCGGAGGGCCGCCGCATCGCCACCCGCGTGATGCGCAAGCACCGGCTCGCCGAGTGCCTGCTGGTCGACGTGATCGGCCTGGAGTGGGAGCACGTGCACGCGGAAGCCTGCCGCTGGGAGCACGTGATGAGCGAGGCCGTCGAGCGGCGCGTCCTGGAGCTGCTGCGGCACCCGACGGAGTCGCCGTACGGGAACCCGATCCCGGGCCTGGAGGAGCTGGGCGACAAGGACGGCGCGGACCCGTTCCTGGACGAGGGCATGGTCAGCCTGAGCGAGCTGGAGAGCGGGCTCTCCGGCGCGAGCGTGGTCGTGCGGCGGATCGGCGAGCCCATCCAGAACGACGCGCAGTTGATGTACACGCTGCGGCGGGCCGGCGTGCAGCCCGGCGCGGTGGTGTCCGTGACCCCCTCGGCGGGCGGTGTGCTGGTCGGCAGCGGCGGCGAGGCCGCGGAGCTGAGCAGCGAGACCGCCTCGCACGTGTTCGTCGCCAAGCGGTAGGCGTTCGGGCGCTCCGGCGCTCCGGTGGGCCGCCGTGGTGGAAGGGACTCCGGCGCCTCCCCGTGCGCCGGAATCCCGTCCTCCCCCCGTTCCCCCCGGTTCCCCCTGGTCCCCGTGGAGGCCACCCGGATCCCCGAGCTGTCCGGGTGGCTCCCCGCTGCCCGTCTTCCCCGCCGGGCCGCGTCCCGCTGAAGTCCTCCCCTCGGCGCGCGCCGACAATCCTTGAGCGCTGTCACTCGAAAGAGCGGTGTTGCGCGTGTGAAGGCGCTTCTCGAACAGAGATTCGATAGCCTGGGGTCCTGAGAACGTCACGCACCAGGGGGCGCCACATGGCCAGGCGTAGGGAAATCACCGGAGCGGACGGCCTTCCGCTCACCGCGTGGGAGCACGCCGGTGGGCCCGGAGCGGCCTCCGGCCCCGCCGTACTGCTGCTGCACGGGCTGATGGGCCGTGCCTCGCAGTGGGCCGGGACCGCCCGGCGGCTCGTCGGCCGCCACCGCGTCGTCGCGCTGGACCAGCGCGGGCACGGCGGCAGCCCCAAGCCCGAGGGGCCGTACTCGCGGGAGGCGTACGTCGGCGACGCCGCCGCCGCGATCGAGCAGCTGGGGCTCGGCCCGGCCGTCGTCATCGGGCATTCGATGGGCGCCCTCACCGCGTGGCAGCTCGCCGCCCGCCGGCCGTCCCTGGTGGACGCCGTGGTGCTGTGCGACATGCGCGCGGCCGCCGTCGGGGAGGCCGATCAGCGCTCCTGGGAGGACTGGTTCCGGGCCTGGCCGGTGCCCTTCGCGAGCCTGGACGCGGTGCGCCGGTGGTTCGGCGAGGAGGACCCCTGGACGGAGGGCCGCCGTCCGGCCCGCGGGGAGTTCTTCGCCGAGGTGATGGAGCGGACGGGCGACGGCTGGCGCCCGGTGTTCGACCGGCGCCACATGCTGCGCTCCCGTGAGCCCTGGGTCCACGACGCCCACTGGGATGAACTGGCCCAGGTCTCCTGCCCCGCCCTGGTGGTGCGCGGCCTGGACGGCGATCTCGGCCGCGCGGAGGCCCAGGAGATGGTCCGCGTCCTGCCCCGGGGCGTGTACGCGGAGATCCCCGACGCCGGGCACCTGGTCCCCTGGGACCAGCCCGAGGCCTGGTGCGCGGCGATCGAGGGCTTCCTCGCGGACGTCGCGGAGGCGCCGGTGTGCCGCGCGGGCTGACGCCGCGCGGCAGGGGTCAGGCGAAGACGACCGTGCGGTGGCCGTTGAGCAGTACGCGGTGCTCGCTGTGCCACTTCACGGCTCGCGCCAGCGCCTGGCACTCCACGTCCCGGCCGACGGCGACCAGTTGATCGGGCGTCAGGTCGTGACCGACCCGCTCGACCTCCTGCTCGATGATCGGCCCCTCGTCGAGGTCCGCCGTCACGTAGTGCGCCGTGGCGCCGATGAGCTTCACGCCGCGGGCGTGGGCCTGGTGGTAGGGGCGGGCGCCCTTGAAGCTCGGCAGGAAGGAGTGGTGGATGTTGATGATCCGCCCGGACAGCTCCTTGCACAGGTGGTCCGAGAGGACCTGCATGTAGCGGGCGAGGACGACCAGCTCCACGCCTTCCTTCTCCACCAGCGCCAGCAGCTGGGCCTCGGCCTCGGCCTTGGACTCCTTGGTCACCGGGATGTGGTGGAAGGGGATGCCGTAGGAGCCGACCAGCTCCGCGAAGTCGGTGTGGTTGGACACGACGGCGGCGATCTCGACCGGCAGCGCGCCGATACTGGTGCGGAAGAGCAGGTCGTTGAGGCAGTGCCCGTACTTGCTGACCAGCAGCACGATCCGCATCCGCTCGCCGGACGGCGTGATCTGCCAGTCCATGCCGTAGGCGTCCGCGACGGCGGCGAAGCTGGCCCGCAGCTTGTCCGCGCCGACCGGGTGGTCCGACGTGAAGTGCACCCTCATGAAGAACAGTCCCGTGTCCCGGTCACCGAACTGCTGGCTGTCCTCGATGTTGCACCCGGTCATGAAGAGGTAGCTCGACACGGCGTGCACGATGCCCGGCTTGTCGGGGCAGGACAGCGTGAGGATGTACTGCTCGGACGGCTGCTGCGACTCGTCGACGGCGTTCACGGGCCTAGCCTCGCACACGCGGTGCCGGCTGATCCAAGACGTCCACGGGCCGGTCCCCGGGCAGATCCGTCAGGCGGTCCGCATGTAGATCTTGAGGACGTCCAGTGAACGCGGCGGCGCGTCCGGGTCCTCGCCGTCCGCGGTCGCCAGGCGGACGTGCGCCTCGCGGGCCGCGCGGACCGCCTCGGGCCAGGCGTGGTGCTCCAGGTAGGCCGAGATCGGCGCGTCGGCGCCCACCTGGTGCAGGATCTTCAGGACCCGCAGCACGGCGACGTCGACGAGCGCCGCCTCCTGTGAGTCGCGGAAGACCGTTCCGACGTACTTCTCGGCGGACCAGTTGTCGAGCCAGGTGTCCTCGACCAGGCGGTACACGGCGTCCGTCACGTCCCCGAAGCCGGGCCGGCCGGCCAGCCAGGTCTCCTGGTGGAAGACCGGGTCGCTGATCATGTGCAGCGCGGAGCGCACATTGGCGCGCCAGCGCCACCACGGCATGTCGTTGAGCGGCATGTCCCCCATCGTGGAGGAGCGGACACGCCGGCGGGAAGACTTCTCGGCACTCTGCACAGTGCACGATCGTACGTGCTCCAGATAGGAGCACATTATTTTCACCCTCCCGTTGGCCTGCGTTCCCTTGCGTTCACCCTGGAGTTGTGGAACGAGCGGAATCGTCCCGTTCCATGAGTGATTGGCGTTCGCGAACGGCCGTTCCCCTTGTCAGTGCGGCGGCCGGCGTCGCTCTGCTGGTCGGCTGCGGCGTGCTCCCGGGGGGGACTGGGGGTTCGACCGGACCTGTCGTCGTGATGACGTGGGCCCCACAAGGAACCAATGCGACCAACATGCCGGGTATGCCGGCCATGGCGAGCACCTTCGCCAAGTACGTCAACGCCAAGGGCGGTATCGGCGGACGTGAGCTGAAGGTCATCAACTGCAACGAGCACAACACCTCGCTGGGCGCGCAGGATTGCGCGCAGCGTGCCGCGGACGAGGGCGCGGTCGCCGTCGTCGGTTCGTACAGCCAGTACGGCGCGGCGTTCACCTCCACGCTGGAGGCCGAGGGCATCCCCTACATCGGCGGCTACGGCGTCACGCAGGACGAGTTCGAGAGCCCGCTGTCGTACCCGATCAACGGCGGTCTGACCACGCTGATGGCCGGCAACGGCCGTCAGCTGGCCGGCAAGTGCGACAAGGTGAGCCTGGTCCGCCCCGACACGGCGGCCGGCGATCTGTTCGCCCGTTTCCTGGACACGGGCCTGCAGGACGCCGGGCGCACGAAGGCGACGGACCTGCGCGCCAAGGAGGACTCCACCGACTACAACGAGATCGCCCGGCAGGCGGTCGGTGACAACCAGGCCGACGAGTGCGTCAGCGCGGCCCTCGGTGACAAGACGGCCACCTTCTTCGACGCCTTCCGCCGCACCACCACCCACAACCCGCTGACCGGCAAGGACGAGGAGCCGAAGGCCCTGATCGCCTCCGTGCTCGGCAGCGTGCAGCAGTCCACGCTCGACAGCACCGGCGGTGCGAGCAGCCCGCTGGAGGGCGCGTACGTCACCGGCTGGTACCCGCCGGCCTCCGACGCGCGCTGGGCGACGATGCGCGAGGCGATCAGCAAGTACGCGTTCGGCAACAACGACATCGACCCCGACGACCCCGGCGTGCAGACCACGTGGATCGCCTACACGGCCTTCGCCGAGGTCGTCGACGAGATGGGCAACGACGCGCCGGTCACCGCCGCCACGGTGAAGCAGGCGCTGGACAAGGCGCACGGGATCTCCACCGGCGGGCTCACCCCGCCGCTGGGATGGCGTGAGCAGGACGCCGCCTCGATCATCGACCAGCCGCGCATGGTCAACGGCAAGGTGACCTACCAGAAGGTCGTCAAGGGCCAGTTGGTCGCCGTGAGCAAGGGCTTCGTCGACATGACGAAGACGCTGGAGAACGCCCCCCGCGACTGAGCCGGCAACCGGCCCCGCACGTCGCCGGCACCGCCGGACCGCCGGTACCGCATCGCAGAAAGCCCCGGAGCCGTGTGCTCCGGGGCTTTTCGCGCGGGCGGCCGCGCCCGGTCAGATCTGGGTGTACTGGTGCTCGGTGAGGTCGTACTTCTTGGCGATGGAGTTCCACAGGCCGACGGCCGTCTTCTTGGCGTGCGTGGCGTTGCCGCTCTCGTTGTTGCCGGCGGCGGTCTGCGGAGTGTTGCGGGCCTTGCCGTGCTTGCACATCCGCTTGCCCTGCTTCACCTGGTCGGCCCAGGCCGCGTAGTGGTTGTCGGCGGCGGCCGAGGCCGTCCACGCCTTGTTGAGGGCGTCCACCAGCTCCTGGTGACGGGGCAGTTGGTCCACCGGGAGGGTCTTCAGCCGCGCCATGAGATCACCGCGCTGCTTGGCCGCCGCCCGCAGGTCGCCGGCCGCCTGGTCGAGGTCGTCGCAGTTGGTGATGTTCGCCACCGCGTTGATGACGGACGTGCGGCTGCCGCCGCTCTGCCGCAGCAGCTGGTCCAGCTGCTTGGCCTGGTTCTCCGCCGCGCTCGCGCCGCCCCCGGAGCCGTTGGGCGCCGCGGAGCTCCCGGACGCGTCGGGGGACTGGCTCGAACTCGCCGCCGGGGTGCCGTCGTCCCCGCCGCTCATGAGTGCGCCGGCGAGGAGGCCGGCTATCGCGCAGCCGCCCACCACGATGCCTATGAGGGCCATCGGGGACAGCTTGCGGCCCCGGCGGGGCTCCTCGTAGCCGTCGTAGGCGTCGTACGAGGGGGCCGGGGGCTGCTGCTGGTAAGCCTGCTGCTGCTGGTAGACCGGCGGCTGGTAGGCGGCCTGCGGCTGAAGGTTCTGCTGCTGCGACGGGCTGTCCTGGCGGTACAGGTGGCCGAAGTCGTCCTGCGGCTCCGGCTGGGGCTCCTGCGGGTAGCCGTACGCCGGTGCTGCCGGGGACTGGGGCTGCGGCAGGTGCTGCGCCTGCTGCGGGGAGAGGTCCTCGTAGCGCGGCAGGTGCTGCGTCGCGTCCGCGGGACCCGGGGCGCCGGACCGGACGTCGAAGGGCGCCGACTGGGACGCCGCCGGGAACGGGGGCAGCAGCTGGGTGGCGTCCGCCTGGCCCTGGAACTGCGGCAGGGGCTGCCCAGCGTCCGGGGACACCGGGGGCTGCGCCTGCGGGTAGGGCGGGAACATCTGCGTCGCGTCGCTGTCCGGCACGGGAGCCTGGTGCCCGTAGTAGGGGTCCTGCTGCACCGGCCGGCCCCACGGCTGCCCGCCGGCCGGCCCGCTGCTCCACGCCGGGGGCAGCTCGGGCTCGGGTGCGCGCCCCTGTGCGGGCAGCACCACGCCCTCGTGCACCTCCGGATACGCCTCGTCACCGCGTCCGCCGTGCATCACCGCTACCTCTGCCTTCTCCGTCGACACGGAATCGTCGGCTCACGCTACCGGGTCGGCTTCGCAAGGCACCACGCCGCGGGGGGCCACGAGGACCCCGACGGGCGCCTCGGCGCAGAACAAGGTGCCCGCGGTGGTGGGTTGATGTCGTTCGCATAACAATTCGGATTCGCCCTCCGGTCATCCGGAGGGCGAACCGCCGTTACGCCGCCGCCTCCTGCTCCTCCAGGCGGGCGTCGAACTCCCGGACCGCCGACTCCGCCGCGTACGGCTGGAGGCGCGTCCGCAGGTCCTCCAGGTACTCCGCCCCGCGGTTGGAACGCAGCGTGGACAGCAGTTCCACGGCCTGTGCCCCGGTGTGGCAGGCCTGTTCGACCTCGCGCTGCTGCACCTGCGCCTGGGCCAGCACCAGGAGCCCGATCGCGCGCCGGCGGGCCTTCTCGGGCCCCAGGGCGGACAGCGCCTCCTCGGCGCGGCGCGCGGCCTGCGGCGCCTGGTTGAGGTCGCGGTGGCAGTGCGCCAGCTCGTCGGCGAGGTAGGCCTGGTTGAAGTGGGCGATCCAGTCCGGGTCGTCCTCCGGGGCCGAGCGCTCCAGCGCCTCCACGGCCTGCCCGGCCACCGCGCCGCAGGCCCGCGCGTCGCCCATCAGCGCGTGGCCGCGTGCCTCCGCGGCGTAGAACATGGCCTGCGCCGTCGCGGTGACCTGGCCGCGGGCGCCCTCCTGCGCGGCGCGGGCGAGTTGGGCGATCTCGCGCGGATTGCCGAGCTGCGCGGCGAGGTGGCTCATCCCGGCCGCCAGCACGTAGCCCCCGTACGCGCGGTCGCCGGCCGCCTGGGCCAGCCGCAGCGCCTGGATGTAGTAGCGCTGGGCGAGTCCCGGCTGCCCGGTGTCGACCGCCATGTAGCCGGCGAGCTCCGTCAACCGCGCGACGGCGGAGAAGAGCTGACGCCCCGTCGCCTCGCGGTAGGAGCCCGCGAGGAGTCCGGAGACCACGCTGTTGAGGTAGTGCACCACCACCGGGCGCACGTGTCCGCTGCCGAAGCGGTGGTCGAGTTCGTTCAGCGCCCGGGTCGTGGCCCGTACGGCCTCCACGTCGGACATGCCGACCCGCGGGCCGCCGGTGCGCGCGACCTGCGTGTCGGCCCGGGTGATCAGCCAGTCACGGCTCGGCTCGACCAGCGCGGAGGCGGCCACGGAGGAGCCGGTCAGGAAGTCGCGGCGGCCGACGTCGCTGCGCCACAGCTCGCAGACCTGCTCGATCGCGCCCAGGACGGTGGGCGAGAAGTGCAGCCCGACACCGGTCGCGAGGTTCTTGCCGTTGGCCATGCCGATCTCGTCGATCGTCACGGTGCGGCCCAGCTTGCGGCCGATCGCCTCGGCGATGATCGCCGGGGCCCGGCCCCTGGGCTGCTGGCCGCGTAGCCAGCGGGCCACCGAGGTCTTGTCGTAGCGCAGGTCGAGGCCGTGCTCCGCCCCGCACATATTGACCCGGCGGGCCAATCCGGCGTTGGAACAGCCGGCTTCCTGGATCAGTGCCTGCAGCCTTTCGTTGGGCTGACGTGCGACGAGCGGTCGTGCGGCCATGGGCTCCCCCTCATAGCTGCCGCTTGTGCGGGACCTCAAGATCCCTTGCTTGAAGATCCCTTCCCGGTACGCGCCTCTCGGATTCGCCGCAAACGCCATAATTTGCGGCGGGATGCATGCCTACACACCCAAGAGTGATTACCCGGATCATGTACGACCCTCTACCGCGCGCCCCCGTGCGTGCACCCGTGCGCCCGTCATGACCCGCGAAGTGGACTCGTCACCGCCCGTAACCCGTGCTCAGCGCCGCAGTTGTGATGGTCGTGGAAGACACCGTGGACGACACCCTCACAGCCCCCCGGCAGACCGCCGGCCAACTCCTCGACACCGCGGTCCGTTACGCGGAGGAGCGGCACTGGGATGTGCTCCCCGGAGCCTGGCTCACCGACGGGACCGGTCCGGCCGCGGGTTCCGGCGGCCGGCGCACCCCGTACTGCTCGTGCGGCGCGCCCCGCTGCCCGGCGCCCGGCGCGCACCCGCTCACGGCCGACTGGATCGGGCAGGCGAGCGGGAGCGCCGCGGCCGTGCGCCGGATGTGGCTGGCCCAGCCGGACGCCTCGATCCTGCTGCCGACCGGCCGCACCTTCGACGCCATCGACGTCCCCGAGGTCGCCGGCTGCCTCGCGCTCGCCCGGATGGAGCGGATGGAGCTGCCGCTGGGCCCGGTGATCGGCACCCCGGACCGGCGGCTGATCTTCTTCGTGCTCCCCGGCGCCGGGGCGAAGGTGCCCGATCTGCTGCGGCGGCTCGGCTGGTCGCCGTCCTCGCTCGACCTGGTCGTGCGCGGCGAGGGCGACTGGATCCCGGCCCCGCCCACCCGGCTGGCGGGCGGCCAGACCGTCCAGTGGGCCCGCAAGCCCACCGCGGTCAACCGCTGGCTGCCCGACACCGAGGAACTGCTCAGCCCCCTCGCCTACGCGTGCGGGCGGACCAGGTAGCCGCCGCACTGTCGGCGCGGCGGCATAGGCTGGCCGGATGCCGAACGAACCCGCCACGCCGCCCGCCGTGCGCGTCCAGGGACTCTGGAAGCGCTTCGGGCAGCAGATCGCCGTCGCCGGGATCGACCTGACGCTGCCCGCCGGTCACTTCGTCGGGCTCGTCGGTCCCAATGGCGCGGGCAAGACGACGACGTTGTCCATGGTCACCGGGCTGCTGCGGCCGGACGACGGCACGGTCGACGTCGCCGGCGCCGACGTCTGGCGCGACCCGGTCGCCGTGAAGTCCCGTATCGGTGTGCTGCCGGAGGGGCTGCGGCTCTTCGAGCGGCTCACCGGGCGCGAGCTGCTCGCGTACACCGGGCGGCTGCGCGGCATCCCGGGAGCCGAGACCGACCGCAGGGCGGCCCAGCTGCTGGACGTCCTGGACCTGGCCGGGTCCGCGAACAAGCTGGTCGTCGACTACTCGACCGGCATGCGCAAGAAGATCGGGCTCGCGGCGGCGCTGCTGCACAACCCCGAAGTGCTCTTCCTGGACGAGCCGTTCGAGGGCGTCGACCCGGTCTCCGCCCAGGTGATCCGCGGCGTCCTGGAGCGTTACACCGCCTCGGGCGCGACGGTCGTCTTCTCCTCCCACGTCATGGAACTGGTGGAGAGCCTGTGCGACTGGGTCGCCGTGATGGCGTCCGGCCGGATCGTCGCGCAGGGGCGGCTCGCGGACGTCCGCGGGCAGGCGGCGACGCTGCAGGACGCCTTCCTCACGCTCGTGGGGGCGCACGACCGCGCGGAGGGCCGCGAACTGGACTGGCTCGGCGGAGGCGGGACCGGTGCGGCCGGGACCGGCGGCACCGGCGGCACCGGCAAGGCCGGCGGCCGGGGAGCGGGACGGCCGTGACGGGGACCTTCGTACGGCTCAAACTGTCCGTCATCCGCAACGGACTGAGGCAGTCGACCGGCCGCACGGTGGGCTGGATCGTCGGCACGCTCGTCGCCCTGGTGTACGCGCTCGGCCTCTCCGCGGGCCTGGTCGTCCTGCACGGGAACGACTACGCGCAGGCGGCGGCCGTCGGCGCCGGGACCGTCCTCGCCGTCGCCTGGGCGGCGATGCCGCTGTTCGTCTTCGGCGGCGACGACACCCTCGACCCCACCCGGCTGGCGATGCTGCCGCTGCGCCCCCGCCCGCTGATCGTCGCGCTGCTGGTCTCCTCCCTGGTGGGTGTCGGACCGCTGCTGACGGTGCTGGTGGCGACCGGCGCCGCGGTGGCCGTGGCCCACGGGGCGGCGTCGGTGGCGGCGGCGATCGTCGCCGTGCCCCTCGTGGTGGTGCTGTGCGTAACCCTGTCGCGGGCCGTCGCGGCCGCCAACACCCGGCTGCTCACCAGCCGCAGGGGGCGCGACTTGGCGCTGCTGAGCGGCGTGCTCGTCGCCGTCGGCGCGCAGTTGGTCAACCTCGGCGCCAACGCCCTCGCCTCCGGCAAGGGTCTGGAGCGGCTGGAGGGCGTCACCTCCGTGCTGCGCTGGCTGCCGCCCGCCTCGGCCCTCGACGCGGTGCACGCGGCCGGTACGGGGGCGTACGGGCTCGCCGCCGTCCAACTCCTGTGGACCGCGGCCGTGCTGGCCGGCGTCCTGATCTGGTGGCACCACAGCCTGGACCGGCTGATGACCCGTCCCGACTCCTCCACCCTCCAGGCGTCCGGGCCGGCGCGCGTACGCAGCACGCGCAGGCTGTTCCCAGAGGGCCGCACGGGGACGGTCATGGAGCGCCAGTTCCGCTACGCCTGGCGCGACCCGCGCACCAAGGCCGCGTGGGCCACCGCGCTGGCCGTGGGACTGCTGCTGCCGGTGGTCTCGGCCGTGCAGCACGGCAGCGTGTACTCCGCGTGCTGGGCCGCCGGCCTGCTCGGCCTGCAGATGTACAACCAGTTCGGCATGGACGGCTCCGCCTTCTGGACCGTCGCGGCGACGATCTCCTCCCGCGAGGACGCCTACGCGGAACTGCGGGCCCGCGCGCTGGCGATCGCGGTCGTGGCCGTCCCGTACGTCGCCGTGGTCACGGTCGGGGCGGCGCTGCTCCTGCACCGCCTCGACGCGGCGCCGGAGACGCTCGGGCTCTCCTTCGCCCTGCTCGGCGCGCTGATCGCCACGGGCGCGTGGGCCAGCGTCCGCTTCCCCTACTCCATGCCCCGGGAGAACCGCTTCGGCAGCTCCGCCGCTCCGGGACAGGGCAGCCTGGTCTGGCTCAGCCTCGTCGGCGGCGCGGGCATGGGGACCGTGCTCACGCTCCCGGTGCTCGGGCTGCTGATCTGGCTGCACGTCGCCGACCGCCACGGCGCGCTGTGGCTCGTCCTGCCCGTCGGCTGCGTCTACGGTGCGGTGCTCGCGGCCGCGGGTGTGCGGGCGGCTGCGCCGCGCATGCACAGGCGGTTGCCGGAGATTCTGGCGGCGGTCAGCAAGTAGCGCTGCGCTGCGCCAGGCCGGTCCGGGGTGGTCCGGGCTGCGGTGGTGTGTTCTGTGCGGGTGGGGTGTGGCTGGTCGCGCGGTTTCCCGCGCCCCTGGGGTGTCTGAGGCGCGTCGTTGGGTGCGGGTGCGTGCGGGCTGGTCGCGCGGTTCCCCCGCGCCCCTTGGGGGGTGTCAGAGGCGGGAGAGGGAGGCGGTGGCGAGGAGGATGTCGCGGATGGCGTCGGGGTCGCCGCCGCGGCCCGCGGCGATGCGGGTGGGGGGCAGGTGGCCGGCGGCGAGCTGGCAGAAGTCGATCTGGTCGACGGCCAGTTCCGCGACGACGTTGTCAGGCGAGCCGAGGGCGCCCGGCGAGTCGAGGCAGATGTACCAGTGCCCGCCGCCCGTGCCCTCGACGTGCAGGTCGAGCGTGCGGCCGGGGGTGCCCGCGCGCACCAGACGTGCGGGGGAGTCCGCGAGCCCGGCCTGGCGCAGGCCCGCGAGCGCCAGCGGCAGCATGCGCGCGGCGAGGTCGATCATGCTGTTGAGGTGCGCCGGCGCGGGCGGCCCGTACTCGGGGTAGTCCAGCGCCTGGGCGATGTCCTCGGCGTGGATCCAGCACTCGAAGGCACGGTCGATGAGGGCGTCCCGCATGGGCACCACGATGTCCGTGAAGTCGACGGGCAGGCCGCCGGTACCGGTGCCCGCGAAGGACAGGGTGCGCACGATGTCCCGGGTCTGGGTGCGCCACTTGTTGCGCACGAAGCCGCGCGTGTGGTGGCGGCAGCGCTCCCCGGCCAGTTCGGTGCGCTCCAGCCGGGTGCGGGGCGCCCCGGGGCCGAGCGGGTCGTCGAGGCCGAGCGCGGTGGCGACGACGCCGTCCACCGAGCCGAGGTGGGCCAGCACCCCGCAGAGCGTCAGTTCGCGCTCGCCGCCGGCCCAGACGAGCTGGACCGGCAGGTCCCACTCGTGCTCGCCGAGGTCGGACAGGAGCGCGTCGAGCCGTGCGGTCTCCGCGTCGTAGGGCGCGGCCCACGGGGGGACGGGGATGCGCGCGGGGCGGCGTCCGAGGCAGCCCTCCAGGACGCGGGCGCGCAGCAGGGGGTCGAGGTCCAGGGACTCCTCCTGGTGGAGGAGTTCGACGGCCCGGCGCAGCCGCAGTGCCTCGTCCGCGCACGGCGCGCACGAGGTGAGGTGCTCGTCCACGGCGAGCGACTCGTCGCGCGAACAGGCGGACAGCGCCCAGGCACCCAGGAGGGAGCGGAGCACGCGGTGGTCGTACCGGGGCTGTTCGGGCTGCATGGTCACGCTTTCCGGGAGCGGGCCGTCCTCGGCGGCACCGCGGGGCGTCGGCACACGGGGCGGGGTGGTCCCGTGCGGGGAGTTGTCGCCGTCCTCGGCGGGTCCGGTCACAGGGCACGCCCCTCGGGGGCGGGGTCCTGCATGGCGGTGGAGAGCAGCTGCAGCCCGAGCCGCAGCCGGCGGCGGGCCTCGTCGTCGGTGACGCCGAGGTCGACGGCGGCCTCGCGGTAGTCCATGCGGCGGCGGTAGGCGAGGTCGAGCGCCTGGCGCAGGGGCTCGGGCATGGAGGTCACGATGTAGTCGGCGCGGGCGGCGGTGTTCGCCTCCCTGAGCCGGTTCTCGACCTCCTCCGGGGTGCCCTCGCCGTGGTTCTCGGACAGCCGCAGGCGGTGGACGGCCTGCTTCTGGGTGAGCCCGGCGACCCAGGAGCGCAGCGAACCCTGCTTGGGGTCGTAGGCGTCCGGGTTCTCCCAGATGTAGCCGAAGACCTCACGGGTGATCTGCGCGGCGGTCTCCTCGTCGTCCATCACACGGTGGGCGAGGCTGTGCACGAGGGAGGCGAAGCGGTCGTACAGCTCTCCGAGGGCTGCTTCCTCGCCGCGGGCGAGGCGTTGCTGCATCTTGCGGTCCCAGCGGGTTGGTGCGGATGCCGCCATGCGTCGTCCCCCCTCTTCGCCTTTGTCGCCGTCGCCCGACTCCGGTCGTCCTGCCTCGCATCGAATGTATCCGCCCGGTGCTGTCGTGTACGCCGCCTTGGGGCAAGCTTCTGCCGAAACTGATCAATTCTGGTAATGCGTTATCCGGGTGTGACCGAAAGATTGCGAGGAAGCGGCGTGGGCAGGGCATAGGGTCAACAGAATCGGTGACGTGAGAAGGGCCAGACAGTGGCGTTGAAGGTGACGCACGACGAACGGGACGGCTGGACGATCCTGACCGTTTCCGGCGAATTGGACCTCGTGACCGCCCCCGCCGTACGGCAGCACGTGCACGACGCCGTCGCCGACGGACGGCACAGCCTCGTACTGGACCTGGCCGGTGTGGACTTCTGCGACTCCAGCGGGGTCGGCGTGCTCATCGCCGCCCGCCGCCTGATGCGCTCCTGCGCGGGGCGGCTGCGGCTGATCCTGCCCTCCGACGTGCGGGGGAACGGCGCCGCGCACGTCAACAAGGTGCTGGCCGCGCTGGGAGTGCGGCGGCTGTTCGAGGTGTTCCCCGACATCGAGGCGGCGACCGACGACGAGGCGGGGCCGCTGTCGGCCTGACGCGCCGGCCGCCCCGCCCGCCCCCCTGCGGGAGGTCCTACGAGTCCGCGGGTGCCGGGCCCAGCGTCGTGGTGCCGATCGCCGCGCGGTGGCCGAGCCCCGTGCGGTAGGCGTCCAGCGCGGCCTCGACGCGTCCGGCGCGCCGCAGCAGATCGCCCAGCAGCCGGCAGATGTCCGCCAGGTCCCCGGCGGCGCCCGCGCGTTCCAGCAGGGCCAGGGCGGAGACGTAGTGCTCCTCCGCGGCCTCCGGGTCGCCGCGCTCCTCGGCCAGCAGCCCCAGCAACCGGTGCGCACCGCCCGCGTGGACCGCGCCGCGCCAGGGGCCGAGCTGGTCCAGCAGCCGGGTCAGCAGCTCCTCGGCCTCGGTGGGCTTGCCGCGCCGGCGCAGCACGTCGGCGAGCTCGACCTCGACCTGCACGGTGAACAGCACCGAGCGTCCGGCCGCCAGCATGTCGCGGGCGGTGCGCAGTTCGCGCTCGGCCTGCTCCAGATCGCCGTCCTGGGAGTGGACGTAGCCGCGCATCCAGTGGCAGTGCGCCAGATCCGTGTGCAGTTCCAGGCGCTGGAAGATCTCCTGGGCCTTGGCGAGGGAGGCCTCGGCCTCGCCGGTGCGTCCCGCGACGATCAGGGTGCGGGCGATGCTGCGGTGCATCAGCGCGACGAGGGCCGGGTCGGCGGCGTCGGGCGCGAGGTTGAGGGCCTGCTCCGCGGCGTGCGCGGCGCGGGCGTAGGCCCCCAGGTCGGTGTACGGGCCGATCGCCGCGACGTGCAGCATCAACAGCGCGTCGGGGTCGGGACGTCCGCCTGCGGACACCGCCTCCGTCTCCAACCGTGCGATGCCCTCCTCCAGCAGGTGGGAGGCGTACCGCACCTCGCCGGCCAGCAGGTGCGAGACCGCCCGGCCGCGCAGCGCGGTGGCCCGGCGCGCCGGGACCGTGGCGGGGTCGGCGTCGAAGAGGCGCCCGGCGTTCTCGAAGTGGGCCCGGGCCTCCATGAGTTCGCCCGCGTCGAGGGCGGCCTCGCCAAGGCGCAGCCGCACCTGAGGATCGTCCAGATCCTCCTCCAGGACATCCTGCGTGCGGTCCCGGTCGTCCTGTGCGCCCACCGTGCCCCATTCCCTCCGGATCTCTTGCGGAGGAGGGTACGCGGCTTTGCGCCGACCATGCCTCACGCTTTCGTAAAGCACGTCGGCGGCCGGTGCGCGAACGCCTCGCGCGGCGGCCCGCGGCTGCCCACCCGGGTGCGGGCCGGAGGTGCATCCGGGCGGGAAACGGGCAGGGGTTCCGGAGCGCGGGGCGGTCCGTCGCGGACGGTGAGGCGGCACACGCGGAGCGTCCGGCCAATCGTGCACTTTGCGAAATTTAGTGAGGTGTGCCGGATTTGTCCGAGATAAGTGGTGACCAGTGTCGATATCGTGTTGTGTCCGAGGTGTGACTCGTCACGCCATGGAGTCGGGGGTCGCCTCGGGTACGCTCCATCGGGTGCGTGTGGTGCAGGAGCGCGACGTGAGCGGTCGGAGCACGGTCCAAGGGCCGGGCAGGCGGCCGATGTCGGGCTGTGCGTATTCGCCCCGTAATGAGCCCCGCACAGTATGCAGCACCCCTCCCCCTTCGCGCTGGAATATGCCCGAAGCGCTTGTTGGGGTGACTGTCGGTCAATCATGCTGTGTGGCGAAGGGGTCACGCTTGGTGACCTCGCCGAGGCGCGAGGCGATGTGTCCGCCGGTTCGGATGGTGTGAGCAGTGCAGATGCTCCAGGTTCAGCTAGAGGTAGGTCCCGACCCGGCCGAGGTGGGCCGGGCCCGCAGTTGGGCGCGGTCGCGTCTGGCCGGCTCCGGCATAGGGGCCGACGAGCCCGTCGCGGAGACGTTGATCCTGCTGATCTCCGAGCTGGTCACCAACGCGGTGGTCCACACGGGCTGCCCCGCGGTGCTGCGGATGCTCTTCCGGTCCTCCGGCGCCTCGCAGGGCCAGGAGCGCGACACCGTACGGGTCGAGGTGGAGGACACCAGTGACGCCCCGCCGCGACCGCGGCACGCGGACAAGGACGAGACGGGCGGGCGCGGCTTGGAACTCGTGGACGGCCTGGCGGACCGCTGGGGCTGGCAGCGCGAGGGTGCGGGCAAGCAGATCTGGTGCGAGATCGACCGCTGCGCACGGGGCCAGGCGATCGTGCCGACGCAGGCGACCGGCGGCCTGATCGGCCGCCCGGCGTTCTGAGGACCGCGACCGCACGTCCGTGGTTCCCCCGGCGGCGCCCCCGCCCTCTGCGCGCGCAGGGGCCTCAGCCGGTCGCGGTGTCCCGGAAGGTGCGCCGGTAGGCGGTCGGTGAGACGCCGAGCGCCGCCTGCAGGTGCTGCCGCATCGAGGCCGCGGTGCCGAACCCCGCGTCGCGGGCGACCTGGTCGACCGAGAGGCCGCTGGACTCCAGCAGGTGCCGGGCCCGTTCGACGCGCTGCTGCACCAGCCACTGACCGGGACTGATGCCGACCTCCTCGCGGAACCTGCGGGTGAAGGTGCGCACGCTCATGGACTCCTTCCCGGCCAGCTCCCGCAGCGTCAGCGGATGGTCCAGACGGCTCAGCGCCCACGCCCGCGCGGTCGCCGTCGTGGCCAACTGCGGTTCCGGGACGGGCCGCTGGACGTACTGGGCCTGGCCGCCCTCGCGGTGCGGCGGCACGACGGTGCGCCGGGCGCTGGCGTTGGCGACGGCGGAGCCGTGGTCCCGGCGCAGGAGGTACAGGCACAGGTCGATGCCGGAGGCGACACCCGCCGAGGTCAGGATGTGCCCGTTGTCGACGTACAGGACGTCCGGCTCCACCCGCACCCGGGGGTAGAGGCGCTGGAAGTGCTCGGTGCTGGACCAGTGCGTGGTGGCGCGCAGTCCGTCGAGGTAGCCGGCCGCGGCGAGGAAGTACGAGCCGGTGCAGATGGAGACCAGCCGGGCGCCGGGGCGGATGCGGGCGAAGGCCGCCGCGAGGCCGGGGGAGAGCCGGCCGTCGGAGTGGGCGCTGTCGTGCTCGTGCGCCGCCGGGACGATGACGGTGTCGGCCTCCTCCAGGATCTCCGGACCGTGGTGGACGGCGATCTCGACGTCGGCTTCGGCGCGCACGAGGCCGGGACCGCCCGGGGTGCAGGTGCGCACCTCGTACAGGTCCGTACCGTCCGGGGTCCGTGCCCCGCCGAAGATGCGGTGGGGGATGCCGAGTTCGAACGGGATCACCCCGTGCTGCACCAGGACGGCGACGCGGTGCGGCTTCACGAGGGTGGTCGATCCCGCGGCGGGTTCCGCGGCGGGTTCTTCGGAGGGTTCTGCTGCGGTCTCCAAGGGCGCGGCCATGGCCCGATCCTCGCACATCATGGCCATCCGGCCACTCGTTGCGGGAGAACCGGTGCCGGATGCTCGTCTGGTGACGCAGACTCCGGAGCTTCCCGCCCAGCCCCTGAGGGATCTCGCCCTCCCCGCCCCCCGTCCACCGCGCGGGCCCCGTGTGCACCGCGCCTGGTACGTCGCCGTCGCCGGCTTCGTCACGCTCGTCGGCGCGGCGGGCTTCGCCTCCCTGCCCGGCCTGCTGATCGAGCCGCTGCACAGCGAGTTCGGCTGGTCGCGCGGCATGATCGGGTTCGCGGTGTCGGTGAACCTGGCGCTGTACGGCCTCACGGCGCCGTTCGCCGCCGCGCTGATGGACCGGTTCGGCATGCGGCGGGTGGTCGTCGCCGCGCTTCTCACGATCGCCACCGGCGCGGGCCTGACCGTCTTCATGCGGCAGAGCTGGCAGTTGGTCCTGCTGTGGGGCGTGCTCGTCGGACTGGGCAGCGGCTCCATGGCGCTGGCCTTCGCCACCACCGTCACCAACCGCTGGTTCGACAAGCGCCGCGGCCTGGTCACCGGCATCCTGACGGCGGCGGGCGCGGCCGGCCAACTGGTCTTCCTGCCGGGGCTGTCGGTGATCGTCGAGCACGCGGGCTGGCGCTCCGCCACGCTCACCGTCGCCGGTGCCGCGCTGCTGGTCGCGCCCTTCGTCTGGCTCCTGCTGCGCGACCACCCGGCCGACGTCGGGCTCGCCCCCTACGGCGCCGCGCAGTTCGTGCCCAAGCCGCCCCCGGTGACCGGCGCGGCCGTCCGCGCCCTGAGGGCGCTGGCCGGCGCCGCGAAGGGCGGGCCGTTCTGGCTGCTCGCGGGCACTTTCGCGATCTGCGGGGCGTCGACGAACGGGCTGGTCAAGACCCACTTCGTCCCCGCCGCCCACGACCACGGCATGCCGGTGACGGCCGCCGCGTCGCTGCTCGCCGTCATCGGCGTCTTCGACATCGTGGGCACGGTCGCCTCCGGCTGGTTCACCGACCGCTTCAGCCCGCGGCGCCTGCTGGCCACGTACTACGGGCTGCGCGGGCTGTCGCTGATGTTCCTGCCGGTGCTCATGGCCGGCACCGTGCACCCGCCCATGGTGCTGTTCATCGTCTTCTACGGACTCGACTGGGTCGCCACGGTCCCGCCGACCATCGCCCTGTGCCGTGAGTTCTACGGTGCCGACAGCGCCATCGTGTTCGGCTGGGTCCTCGCCTCCCACCAACTCGGCGCCGCCCTGGTGGCCTTCCTCGGCGGCGCGGCCCGCGACGCCTTCGGCACGTACGACCTGGTCTGGTACGCCTCCGGGGCGCTGTGCGCCATCGCCGCGCTCATGGCGCTGGTGATCCGCCGGGGTGCCCCGCGGACGCCCCTGGCGGCCTCACTGGCCGCCTGAGGGCCCCGCTCGGCCCCCGGGAGGGGGCGGCCAAGTGGTCGTCCCCTCCCGGGCGCAGCGTGATGCGCATGGGGTGGGGGAGACCATCCGGGAGACTTTCCGGAAGTCCGTGGGACGACGCCGGGAGGGCGGCCGCCGTCACGGCCTACTGCGCGGTGGGGGCGGTGGCGCTGACGGTCCAGACCGTCGCCGCCCCGGCACTGGAGTCGTTCTACGGGCCGTCCGGCGGCGGGCTCCTGGTGTGCCTGTTCCCGGTCCTCCTCGTCGCCCTCTGGGGCGGTGGTGTGGCCGCCTCCCTGCTGCACGCCCTGCCCGCCGCCGCTCTCGGCCACGCCCTGTCGCGCCGTGCCGGGCTGCCGCGTGCGCTGTGCTGCCTGGTGGCCGAGGCGGTGCTCGCCGCCGTACTCGCCGCGTCGGCCCCATCGTTGGGCCTGCCGTACCTGACGGTATGGTGCTGGATCGCCGGCGCCGGCGCCGCCCCCGTGCTGGCCGCCTCGTTCTACGCCGTTGGCCCGAACCCGCAAGGGAAGACCGGATGGCCGCGCCAGAAGCAGGTGGCCTTCCAGATCTCCGTCGTCGGCGTCGCGCTGGTCGGAGTCGTCTTCGCGGGCGGCCTGGTGGCGTACGGGACGGGCCTGGTGAAGGAGTACGAGCCGCCGGTCCTGGACTCGGGGGCCGACTACGCGGGCACCTGGCGCGACGAGTTCGACGGCGTCATCCGCTTCTCGGCGGACGGGACCTTCACCGCGCGGGGCATCCGCGAGTACGACGCGGACGCGTCGGGCCTGTACAGCTACTACGTCGGCCGTTCCGGCCCCGGGACGTGGCGGTACGTCGAGGAGGGCGGGGGCGGGGTGCCCGGCGGCCTCACGCTCGCCTTCGGTGACGGCGGCCCCGAGATGGGCCAGTGGTCGTCGCGGGGCACCGAGGCCCGGCCGGTGCTCTACCAGGAGCTGGGCGATCCGGATCGCGCGATCCGGTACCTGCTCAGGAAGGACCCCGCCCCGTGACCCCGGCAGCGGGTGGGCCGGCGGGTGCCGTGGAAGGCGGGCCGGCCGGCTGAGGGGGAGAGGGCCGGCCGGTCCGCCGGAACGGGGGTGGTGCCGGGACCGCGCCGGTACGGACGGCGCGGTGGCTGCGATCGGTGTGCGCGGTGTGCGCGGGCGCCGTGGCGCCCACACCTCTTCGATACCCACCGTGGCGGCACGACTACCGTCTGGCAACGGATTTGGCGATCCGTCGTGCGTCGATGGCCATTTCGCGGAGGTTGCCGCTGATCGGGTTGGTGAAGCCGGTGAAGTACAGGCCGGGCGCGTTTTCGGGGCTGCGACCGCCGTGCACCGAGGGCCGCCCGCGGTCGTCGAGCACGCCGAGGTGGCCGACCAGCGGTTCCAGGCCCCGCCGGTAGCCGGTCGCCGCGATGACGGCCTCCGGGGTGAGCCGCGTGCCGTCCGCGAGCAGGACCTCGCGGCCGTCGAAGCCCTCGACGGCGGCCACCGGTTCGACCTTGCCCGCCTGCACGGCGGCGATGAGGCCGACGTCCTGGACCGGAATGGCGCCCTCGCGCACCCGGGAGTACAGGCCGGTCTGCGGCCGCGGCATCCCGTGGGCCGACAGGTCGGGAACCGAGAGCCGCTCGACGTAGGGCGCGACGCCGTCCACCAGCCGCGTCGGCAGGCGGCGCACCATGATGCCGGTGCGCTGCGCGGGCCACCCGGCTGTGGAGCGGCGCATGATGTGCGGAGGGGTGCGCACCGCCAGGCGGACGCGGGCCGCCCCGGCCTCGACCAGGTCGACGGCGATCTCGGCGCCGGTGTTGCCGACGCCGACGACGAGCACGTCCCGGCCCGCATAGGCCGTGCCGTTGCGGTAGTCGGACGCGTGCAGCAACTCGCCGTCGAAGGTGTCGAGGCCGGGCCAGTCCGGAAGGTGCGGGGTGTGGTTGAAGCCGGTGGCGACCACGATGCTGCGGGCGGTCAGCTTGCGGCCGCCGGTGGCCGGGAGCGCCCAGCCGGCCGCGGGGCCCTCCGTGCGCTCGATGCGGGACACCTCGATCCCGGTGGCGACGTCGAGGTCGTGGAACTGCGCGTACTGCTCCAGGTAGCGCACCACGTCGTCGCGGCCCACCCAGCGGCCGTAGGACCGCGGGATGGCCAGGCCCGGCAGCGCGGACAGCCGTCTGGTGGTGTGCAGGCGCAGCCGTTCGTAGTGGCCGCGCCAGGACGCGCCCACGGCGCCGGAGCGTTCGACGACCAGGGTGCGCACGCCGCGGTGCCGCAGTGAGGCCGCCACGGCCAGCCCGCCGGGCCCGGCGCCGATGACGATGGCGTCCGGTGCGGCCGCGCCCGGTATCGGGGCGACGGCGGAGGCGGAGGTGTCGGTCATGTCGTACTCCTGTGGCTGGCCGGGGGGCGAGGTCACTCCGGAAGGTAGCGCGCTTCACCGTCGGCGCCTTGCGGAGGAGTGCCCGTATCCGGCCAATTGGTGCTGCGGCGGGGGGTACTTCGGGTATCCGGCGGGTCGGTCGGGCAGGAGCACGGGCCCCGCGTACGGCCTCCCGCGGCGGTTGGTTGAATATGGCCGTGCAGGAACCCGTGCTGGTACCCGTCGAGTTGCAGGCGCACGGCCTGCTGCTCAGACCGTGGGAGGACACCCCGGGAGATTTCGCCGCCGCTCTGCGGGGTCTGAGCGACCCGGACTTCCGGCGCTGGAACTCCGCGGTCGTGCCCCGGCCGGACGAGAGCGGCGCGCGCGACTTCCTGCGCCGGCGGCGCGAGGGATGGGGCGCGGGCGACCTCGCCTCCTTCGCGGTGACCGAGGACGGCTCCGTGCTCGGGCAGGCCGCCATCGGCATGATCGACCGGCCGATGCGCACCGCCCGCGTCAGTTACTGGCTGCTCCCCGAGGCGCGCGGCCGCGGGGTCGCCTCCCGGGCCCTGGAGACGGTCACCCGCTGGTCCTTCCGCGACCTGGGCCTGCACCGCCTGGAACTCGGCCACGCGGTCGGCAACGAGCCCTCCTGCGCCGTCGCCGGTCGTTGCGGCTACCCCCTGGAGGGCGTTCTGCGGGGGGCGATGGTCGACATCTCCGGCCGCCTGCGCGACGTCCACCTGCACAGCCGCCTGGCGACGGACCCCCTGCCGGCCGCCGGGGCCTGAGGCGCCCGCGGGCCGCGCGGACCGGCGCGCCCCTCGCTCGACCGAACGGGTGCCCCCGCCGGAACCGCCGGAACCGCCGGGGCCGGGAGAAAAGGAAACGCGGGCGCCGTTCCGGCAACCTCCCCCGAGGACCGGTCGGCGCCCGCGTCTTTGCAGGCAGGACTATGTGGCAAGGACATAAGAAGGCCGTGAGCGGCGGGAATCAGCGCGTCGGCTTCTTGCCCGTCACTCCCAGATGTACGAGCAGCGCCAGATTCGGCTTCAACTCGGCCTGTTTGACGCCCCAGCTCTGGAAGCCCTTCTGGTGTCCGGCGACCGCGGCGAGCATGGCCACCAGGGAACCGGCGACGGCCGCCGGAGTGACGTCCTTGTCGACCCGGCCCTTGCTCTGGAGCTCCTTGACCGAATCCGAAAGGGAGTTGGTGAGGGGGTTGAGGATCTTCATGCGGATCTTGTAGAACCGCTTGTCCCCTTCGGCCGCACCCAGATCCACGACCCGCAGGATGGCGTCGTGCTTGCGCCAGAAGGAGAGGAAGCCCTCGACGAGTTCCTCCGCCGCGGTGGCACCGGCCTTGCCGACCCAGGAGCGACCGGCCACGAGGTCCGTCAACGCGGCGCCCTCCTTGGCCATCTCCTCGGCAAGCTCGAGCACGGCGCCCTCGACGTCGGGGAAGTATTGGTAGAACGTTGCGGGGGAGGTACCCGCCATCCGGGCGACGTCGATGACCTTGACGTCCCGGTACGGCGACGTGCTGAGCATTTCGCTGAGGCAGTCGAGCAGCTTCTGCCGCGTCGCCTGACCCCGACGTCCTGCCACACGGCCGTCGACGGTGCGAACTTGTCCTGTCATGCCGTCAGTTTACGGGCTGGTGATCAGCGCGCGATTCGGTGCCTGCAAATGGGGAAGGCCATGTGTTCGATTTTTCCTCGGGCGGGGTTGAGGATCGGCCGATAACGTGTCAAGTCAGACACTCCGTCGATCCATGCGAATCACCGCGCGAATCACGACACGAATCGAGGACCAGATGGCCGGATACGCCGACGGCGTGCCCTGCTGGGCGGACGCCATGCTCAACGACCTGGAGGCGGGAAAACGCTTCTACGGTGAGCTGCTCGGCTGGACCTTCGGGGCGACGGATCCGGAGTGGTCCTCCTACACCCAGGCCTACGGTCCGGGCGGGAAGAACGTCGCCGCGCTGTCGCCCAAGCCCGACGGCCGCATGCCGACGGTCTGGAACCTCTACCTCGCCTCGTCCGACATCCAGGACACCGCCCGCAGGATCCGCGACGCGGGCGGTCAACTCATCATGGAACCCATGGCCGTTGGGCCCTTCGGCTCCATGCTGACCGCGGCCGACCCGACCGGGGCGGTCTTCGGCGGCTGGCAGGCCGGCACGCACGCGGGCTTCGAGACGACCGACCGGCCCGGCTCCTACATCTGGGCCGAGATCTTCACCCGTGACGCGGCGACGACCGACGCCTTCTACGAGGAGGTCTTCGGGTACCGCGGCAAGGAGATCTTCGAGAAGGCCGAGGCCGCCGCGAAGGCCGGCACCGCGGCCGCCGGGAACGCCGCGGACGGCCCGGGCACCGATTTCCGGATCCTCGTCCCCGCCGGCCAGGACGTCGCCGTCGCCAACGCCGTGCTCGGCCGCTTCCGGATGAGCGGGCGGTACCCCGACGAGATGCCCCCGCACATCCTCGTCTATTTCGCCGTCGAGGACGCCGACCGGGCCGCGGAGACCGTCGTACGGCTCGGCGGCCGCGTCACACGCGGGCCGCTGGACTCCCCTTTCGGCCGGTTTCTGCTGGTGAGCGACGACCAGGGGGCCCAATTCGGGCTCATCGACCCCACCACGACGGTCGGTGAGAAGCCGTCCTGACATACGGCCGATCCGCAAGCGAATCTCAGGTAATCGCGTGTCGACACCGCCCCGGGTTCGCAACTGATACTCATCCCAGGAAGAATCAGGGAACGGACCCCGGGACGGGGGGAACCCACGGGGAGGTGGCAGGGCAGTGGTGCAGCAGCTGACGCAGCACGATCCGAGACGGATCGGCCCTTTCGAGGTGCTGGGCCGGCTGGGCGCGGGTGGCATGGGCCTGGTCTACCTCGCCCGCTCGGCGTCCGGTCGGCGCGTGGCGATCAAGACCGTACGCGCAGAGCTCGCCGAGGACCAGCTGTTCCGCGTGCGCTTCGCCCGTGAGGTCGAGGCCGCCCGCGCGGTCAGCGGTTTCTACACGGCCGCGGTGGTCGACGCCGACCCCAGGGCCGCCGTGCCCTGGCTGGCCACGGCGTTCGTGCCCGCGCCGTCCCTCGAGGAGATCGTCAACGAGTCCGGGCCGCTGCCCGTCCAGGCCGTGCGGTGGCTGGCGGCCGGTATCGCGGAGGCGCTGCAGTCCATCCACGGGGCGGGCCTGGTCCACCGCGACATGAAGCCGTCCAACGTGCTGGTGGTCGAGGACGGCCCGCGCGTGATCGACTTCGGCATCGCGAGCGGGGTGTCCAACACCCGGCTGACGATGACGAACGTGGCCGTGGGCACACCCGCGTACATGTCGCCCGAGCAGGCGAAGGACTCGCGCAGCGTGACCGGCGCGAGCGACGTGTTCTCGCTCGGCTCCACGCTGGTCTTCGCGGCCACCGGGCACGCGCCCTTCCACGGCGCCAACCCCGTCGAGACGGTCTTCATGCTGCTGCGGGAGGGCCCGGACCTGGCGGGGCTCCCGTCGGACCTGCGGCCGCTGATCGAGGCCTGCATGCGGATGGAGGCCGAGCGCCGGCCCAGCCCGGCGGACCTTCAGGCGCAGCTGGCGCCGCACCTGTTCTCCTCCGCCGGCGACGACACCGGTACCGCCTCCGCCTGGTTGCCGCCCGCGGCGGTCGGCCTCATAGAGGAACGGCGCAGCGGCGGCCGGGCCGGCGGTCCTGGCGGCCTCGGCGCGCCCGCGGTGCCCCCGATGCCGCCCAAGCCGCCCGCGGCCCCCGTGCAGCCCCCCAGGGCCCCCGTGGAGGCCCCCGGCGGCCCGGTGCAGCTCGCGGGCTCCGCGCCGATAGGGCCCGGGATGCGGGTCGCGGAGCGCAGGAGCCAGACCGCCGCGGCACCCGCGGGCGACGGGCTCGGCTGGTCCGGCCGCGGCGGTGCCGCGGGCGCCCCGGCGGCCGTGCCCGGTCAGGGCCAGGGCGGCGGGGCGCAGCCGCCCGCCGGACCGCACGGGGAGTGGCGCCCGTGGCGTTTTCGCATGTCCAACGACGTGTGGGGGACGCCCGTCGTCTCCGGGGGCCGGCTCTACGTCACCTCCTTCGAGGTGCACGCCCTCGACGTCGCCACCGGGCGGCGGCAGTTCAAGACCCGTGACGTGGCCTGGACGATGGCCGTCTCCGAGGGCCGCATCCACGGCTCCGACGGACCGAGCCTGTACGCCCTGGACGCCGCCGACGGCACCGAGCGGTGGCGTACGGGGGTCGACGGCTGGATCTACTCGCTGCGGGCCGAGGCGGGCAGCGTCGTCACCGGCACGCGCGGCGGCGGCGTCCAGGTCTGGGACGCGGCGAGCGGGCGGCTGCGCTGGGAGCGCGGCGGCGCGCAGACGGAGTTCGAGACCCCCGAGTCGGGGCCGAGCATCACCGGCGGCGTCGTCTACTTCCACGGCGGCGGCCGGCTGCACGCGCTGGACGTGACGACCGGCGCCGAGCGCTGGTCGTACCCGACCGGCGACGGCGGCGCCATGCCGACCCGTCCGGTCGTCGAGGACGGCTCGGTGTTCGCGACCGCGGGCAACCGCGTGCTGGCGCTCGACGCCCGCAGCGGCGCCGAGCGGTGGCGCTTCGACGCCCCCGCGGTGATGTTCGGGCCGCCCGCGTACGTCCCGGGCCCCGGCGTCTCCGGCGGCGGCGTCTACGTCGCCGACTACCTCGGCACCGTCTACGCCCTCGACCCCGCCGACGGGCGGGACCGCTGGCGGGTCGCCACCGAGCAGCGGCAGAGCGTCGAGCCCGTGCTGGTGGCCGGTGGCTCCGTCATGCTCGGCGCGGGCAGCGCGCTCTACACGCTCGACGCGGTCTCCGGCACCCCGAAGTGGCGCTTCGCCGCGCAGGGGGAGATCGTCGGCTCGCCCGTCGTCGCCGACGGGCGCGTCCACTTCGGTTCCAAGGACCACTGCCTCTACACCGTCGACGCCGGCGGCGGGCAGTTGCGCTGGAAGCTGGAGACGGGCGGCGAGATCACCGGCTCCCCGGTCGTCGCCGACGGAGTCGTCTACGCCAGCAGCAAGGACCGTTGCGTCTACGCCCTCAACGCGGTCAAGGGCACGGAAGCGGCCACCCGCCGCGCCTGAGCCCCGTGCGGTCTCGGGCGGTTCGCCCGCCGGCCGCGCGGCGCCCGCGCCCGCCCCGGTTCGCGTACGGGTGAGCGGCCGTCGCTGCCTCACACGGAAGGGGCGGGCGACGGCCGCCGTTACGCAACTTACGCCTCACTTGCCACAGGCGCCACGCGGGGGGTCCACGAGCAGGACCTGCCGGGTCACCGGCCCGCGGACGCCGATGCGCTGGGCGTGCGCCGCACTTCTCGGTGTCGAATGCCCGATCCGCCCGTTACGTACGGGCGGTGGGGAGCGTTGCCCTTTTCGGCTTCTCCTGGGCGCGCCCGCTCTGCCGCGGGCACACGGACGCGTCCCGCACCAACGAAGGGACAGCGTCATGGCGACACCCCGGCAGTACGAGCACGAGCAGGCCACGGTCGGCCAGGGGCAGCAGGCCCCCGTCGTGCTCCCGCAGCGCAGGGCCGCCGCCCTTGACCCCGCGCCGGTGATCGACGCGGGCCGCCTCGCACGGCTCCCCCGCGGACTCGGCGACCAACTGCGTCGCACGCACAACATCTGACGCGTCGGCGCGCTTGACCGCCGCCCACGGCGCGGGAGTTGTCCGCCGGGAGACGCGGATGTCCCTCCCGCCGGAGCAGGAGGGACATCGGTGCCGGCCGGCCGAGGTCAGCTGGAGTGCCAGTTGTCCGGTGCGACGACGGTCTGGTGCCAAGCGTCCGGGCTGTCCGCGGCGGCGGCCGGGACCGCCGCGGCGAGGAATCCGGCCGCGACGGCGGCGAGGACGACGACGGCCTTGCGTACGAGCTTCACGATGCCTCCGGGAAGAGGCCGGGCGCGCGGCCCGGCGGTCACGTGCGTACGGGCGGTACCGGTGGAGAAGTCGAGCCGCCGGCCGCGGCGGGGCGATCCCGGTCGGGAAGACGCCTCCGGTCGGTGCGGCCGATGACAAAGGCCGACTGCGGCGCCCCCTCCACGCCGCAGTCGGCCCGTCGTGCGTGTGCTGTTCCCCCACCGGATGACGCTCCCCCCCAGGTGCGTCATCCGGTCGTGTCCCCCCGTGTCCCCCGTGGTGCCCCCGTTCCCCCCCCCGTCGGCTCCCCGCTCCCCCCGAAGCGCGGAAGCCGGGAGATCAGGTCTGGTGCCAGTTGTCCGGCTTGACGACGGTGCCGTCGTCCTTGACGGTCACCTCTTCGGTGGTCTCCTCCTCGGTAGGAGTGACCTCGGGCTCCTCGACGGCGCCGGCCTCGGGCGTGGTCTCGCTCATGCTGTCTCCTCCTGCGAACTGGGCTGACGCGAAGCCCGCCTGGCAACGACCCCCGTGCGCCACCAGGCGGGCGGCTTCGCACTGATGGAATCGTGGCAGGAGGCGATAATCAACTGATAAACGGAATTGTTGACGTCCTGTGCCTGGGGTGTTGCGCGGTCCGGACGTCAGACGGCGACCGCGGCCGGGGCGGCGGGGCCCCCGAGCAACTGCCGGACGGACTCCGCCTCGGGTGCCCCCAGGGCCGTGAACTCCGCGAGGGCGTCCCGCCAGCAGGCACGGGCCCGGTCGGGCTGCCCCATGCCGTCGAGGGACCTGCCCAGGACGGTGAGCGCGTGCGCCCGCCGCCAGGTGCCGCCCGTCTCGCGCAGGAGATTGAGCGACTGCTCGGCCAGGGAGGCCGCCTGCCGGTGCCCACGGGAGGCGAGTTGGACCTCCGCCATCCGGAAGAGCGTCATCCCCTCCCACAACTGCTGCCGTGCCTCACGGAATATGGGGAGCGCCTCGGTGAGGCACGCGTACGCCTCTTCCTCGCGGTGCGCGGCGGTGAGGGCGATGCCCAGGGCGTACAGGCCGTTGCCGAGGCGGAATCCCGCCCGCAGCCCGCGATAGATCGACAGCGCCTCCTCGGCCGCGGCGACGGCGGCCGGGACGTCGCCGAGTTCGTTCCTGACCCGGGAGAGATTGCTCAGGGCCGCGGCTTCGCCGTGCCGGTTGGCGTCGGCGCGGAAGCCGTCGAGGGCGTGCTGGTAATGGCCGGCCGCCTCCTCGAAACGCCGACCGTAGGCGGCGATCATGCCCCGGAGTATGGACGCGTAACTGCACGTCAGCGGATCGTCGCAGGCGACGCTGAGGACGAGGGCGCGCTGGGCCTCCCGGTCGGCGTCGGCGAAGTGGCCTGCCAGGCCGAGGAGCTGGCCGAGGAGGACGCGCGCCCGCGCCTCCACGAGCTCCTCGCCGCAGGCGCTCGCCGTGGTGACCAGGGCGCGCGTGGACTGCTCGAATTGGCGCGCGTAGACACCGGACTCCATCAGGTCCTGGGCGGTGAAGAGTAGGTCCACGGCCCGCCGCATCGGGCCCTCGCAGCCGTCGCCCGCGGCCTGCTGGACGGCGGCGAGCAGGCTGGGCGCCTCGGTGAAGAGCCAGTCGAGACCCTCCTCGCGGGACGCGAAGACCAGGCCGGGGCGGCCGACCGGGCTGAGGTGGTCCAGGACGCGGTCGCCGGGGTTCTCCAGCTCGTAGGTGCGGGCGGCCGACGCGAGGTAGAAGTCGAGCAGCCGCGACAGGGCCGCGCAGCGGGCGTCCTCGCCCTCGTGGCGTTCGGCGCAGTCGCGGGCGTACAGGCGCAGGAGGTCGTGGTAGCGGTAGCGGGCGGGTCCTGCCGACTCGATGAGGCTGATGTCGACCAGGGCCTCCAGCAGTTCCTCCGCGTCGTAGACGTCCATGTCCAGGACGGCCGCCCCCGCCTCCAGCGAGATGTCCGGGCCGTCGGCGAGGGCCAGCAGCCGGAAGGCGCGGGCCTGTTGCGGGGTGAGCTGGCCGTAGCCGAGTTCGAAGGTGGCCTTGACGGCGAGGTCGCCGGCCTTGAGCTCGTCCAGGCGGCGGCGTTCGTCGCTGAGCTTGCGGGCGAGGAAGGCGACGGTCCAGGTGCGCCGGGTGGCCAGGCGGGAGGCGGCGATGCGGATGGCGAGCGGCAGGAAGCCGCAGGCGGCGACGACGTCGAGAGCGGCCTGGCGTTCGCCGGCGACGCGCTCCTCGCCCACGATGCGGGTGAAGAGCTGCAGCGCCTCCTCGGGGCTCATGACGTCGAGGTCGACCAAGTGCGCCCCCGCCAGGTCGACCATCCGGGCCCGGCTGGTGATCAGGGCGGCGCAGCCGGGCGTGCCGGGCAGCAGGTGGCGGATCTGGGCGGCGTCGTGGGCGTTGTCCAGCAGGGCCAGTACGCGCCGGCCGGCGAGGGTGGAGCGGTAGAGCGCGGCCCGGTCGGCCAGGGACTCCGGGATGGTGGCGTCGGTGACGCCGAGGGAGCGCAGGAAGGAGGCGAGCACCGTCTCCGGCTCGGTGGGACGGGGGCCGGTGCCCTGCAGGTCGACGTAGAGCTGCCCGTCGGGGAAGGCCCCCGCGACGGCGTGCGCGACGTGGACGGCGAGCGTGGTCTTGCCGACACCGCCGATGCCGGCGACGGCCGAGACCGCCATGACGCCGCCCTCGGCGGAGGCGGCGGCCAGGCGGTCGCCGAGCTCGCGGACGAAGGCGGCACGACCGGTGAAGTCGGCGACGGTGGCGGGGAGCTGGGCCGGGCGCACCGGCTCGGCGGCCGACTCGGCCTGCGGCACGGGCGGCGGCAGCAGCGCCGGGTCGGCCTCCAGGATGCGCTGGTGGAGGTCGGTGAGCTCGGTGCCGGGATCGACGCCCAGCTCGTCGCCGAGCAGTCTTCGGGTGTCGGCGAAGACGCCCAGCGCCTCGGCCTGCCGCCCGCCGCGGTACAGCGCCAGCATCAGCAGGGCGCGCAGCCGCTCGCGCAGCGGGTGCTCCGCGGACAGCACGGTCAGCTCGGAGACGGCCTCGGCGTGGCAGCCCGCCTGGAGGTCCAGGTCGAGGCAGGTCTCGGTGATCTGCAGCCGCCATTCCAGCAGCCGGACGCGCTGCGTCTCCGCGTACGGGCCGGGCAGCCCCGCCAGCGGCTCGCCGTCGAACAGGGCCAGCGCGGAGCGCAGTTCGTCGCGGGCCGAGGACAGGTCAGCGGCGGCGCGGGCCTTCTCCGCCGCGGAGCAGTGCTGCTCGGCGCGGACGAGGTCGAAGTCGTCGCCGGGTCGCAGGAGGTAGCCGCCGTCGACGGTGGCCAGGGCGTCCGCGCCGAGGGCCTTGCGGAGTCGGAAGGCGTAACTGCGCAGCGCGGCCAGGGCGGTGGGCGGGGGCTCCTCGCCCCACAGGGCGTCCACCAGCTCCTGCGCGGTCGCGGTGCGGCCGCCGCGCAGCAGCAAGGCGCCGAGGAGCGCCCTTTGCTGGGGTGGCCCGGCGGGGACGGGCTGCCCGCCGCGCCAGGCCCGCACCGGGCCGAGGACCGCGAAGCGCAGCGCTCCGCCAGGGTCCGTACCGCTTCCCATGCCTGCCCCCAGGTGCCGACTGCCGTTCGCGAACAGCGCGTATATCGATCGTTCATCGCGAACCGGAACAGTGTCCGCAGACGACAGTTCCGGTCTTTCGGATCTGCCGACTGTGCCAGTTTGCCGTGCCAACCTGTTCGCGGTCACCTATGGGTGACTTTCGGGGGGCGCGCTTTGAGGGGTTACGGGGAATGTTCGCGGTCTTTTCGCATGATCTGTGCTCATATGCCTTTGGTGTGACCACTGTTCGTCAGAGGGGGGTGAAGGGCCGCCGATGTGCTCACGATGCGGACGGGAGCCGGTGAGCGGTGCCCGGGCCGGGATCGGTGGCCCCGTGGTGAGCGTGTACCGCCTGCCGGGCCCCGCACTGCGCCGCCGCGCGCTGCGGCAACCGGGCGGCCGCCCCTATGTGCCGTACGACTGCGACTTCGCCGGCCTCGACCGGCGGGCCCGCGCGGTCGCCGCGGGCCTGGGCCGCCTGCTGCCGCCCGGCAGCCGCGTGCTGCTGGACTACCCGCAGGGCGTGGACCTGGCGGGTGCCTTCTACGGCTGTCTGTACGCGGGCATGGCCGCGGTGCCGCTGGTCGCGGGGGGCCCGGACGGGCCGGGGACCGTCGCCGAGGCCGTCGAGCGGTGCCGTCCCGCGGCGGTGCTCACCGGCGGCGACGCGTGGACCGCCCTGGCGGTCGACCGCACCCGCACCCAGGTCGTCGAGGCCGACGGCCGCCGCATGGCGGGGGAGCCGGTGCCGCGACTGGCGGAGGAATGGCGGCCGGTGGGGGTGCTGCGCACCGCGCCCGCGTACGAGCGGTACGTCGCCGACGGGCTCGGCGGGGGACGGATCGAACCCGCGCTGCGCCACGGCGACCTCGCGGACGTGGTCGGCGAGCTGGCCGCCGCGGCCGGCACGGGCACCACGGAGGACAGCCTCGGCTGGATCGCCTCCGTCCACGGTGTGGAGGACGCGGTCTGGCGCATGCTGCTGCCCGTGCACGCCCTCCGCCGCCCCAGGCCGCTCGGGCCCGCCTGACGCCCGCCGGGTCCACCCCGCCCCGCTCCACCGCCGCCGTCCCGGCTGTGGGGCGGGGCGCCGGAGTGTGCGGGCGGGAGTTCGCCCGCTGTTCGCCCGGCGGTCGAGACGTGCCGAGCGGCCGCCTGATGGGCTGGACGCGCACAGCGGGAGGAGCGCGGCCGATGGGTCTGATCACCGAGTTGTGGCTGGCCGGCGAGGTCCCGGCGCACGACGGCCTGTACCGGGCGGACGGCACGGCGCTCGGCGTGCACATCGACGGCCCGCGGCTGTCGGCGTTCCGCGTCGGCGAGCCCTTCGACCTGGCGGCGCTGCTGGCCGGGGACCCGGAGCTCGTCACCTCGGCCGATCCCCACCCGCGGGGCACCGCCGAACTCCCGGACGGCACCGGGTACGTGTGCTGCGGCGACGGCGCACACGGCTCGCAGGGCTTCTTCGCCCGGCTGGACTCCGACGGCAACCTGCTGTGGGTCGTCGCGCTCGGGCGGTCCAACCCCTTCGTCCGCGCCGAGGCCGCGGGGCCGCACGCCACCTTCACCAACAACCTCGGCCACGCCCTCACCGTGGACCTCACGGCCCCGGCGTTCGCGCCGCGTTGACACCGAAGCGGGTGCCATGTCCCGGATACGGCATACGCGCCGTTTTCGCGGCACTGCGGGATTCCGGCCACCCAAAGGCCAACATCAGCTCACGGGTCCGAAATTGACGATTCGATTCCGGCCGCTACCATGCTGGCGCATGACGGTGCGGAAGGCGCGACGGCGACCTCGATCGATCTTCAGAGCCCTCCCCCGTCCCCTGCCGGGATGGCGGACCATCCGGGGCCGGGTGGCGGTCGTCCTCGCCGTTCCGACGTGCCTGCTACTCGCCTTCGTCGGGCTCGCCGTCGAACTGCGCGCCGAGGACTACGGCGACGCCAGCACCACCCGCTCCGAGATCGAACTGTCGCTGCGGCTGCGGTCCCTCGTCCACCAGCTGCAGCTGGAACGCGGCCTGACCAACGGCCTGCTGGGCGGTGAGACCCGGTACGGCAAGCAACTCGTCGCCACCCGCAAGCTCGTCGACGTCCAGCTGCACGACCTGCGCGACCAGCCCGCCGTCGAGGACGTGATCCAGACGCGCCTGGGCCGGCTCGCCGGAACGCGCGCCGACGTCGACTCCGACATCGCCGGCCGGGACGCGACGATCACCTTCTACACCTACGCCATCACGGGCCTGAACGCCGTCGACCCGGCGGCCGGCACCGCCACCCGCGGCGACCGGCAGCTGCGCGACGGCGTCGCCGCGCTCCAGGCGCTGGCCCAGGCCAAGGAGGCGCTCGCCAACGAGCGCAGCTCGCTCAACGGCGTCTTCGCCTACGGCGCCTTCCGGCGCGCCGAGTACCTGGAGTTCATCCAGGAGCGCGCCGAGCGGCTGGCCGCCATCGGCCGCTTCCGGCAGGTCGCCACGGCGGACCAGCGCCTCCTGCTGGACCAGGCCTTCGGCACCACCGCCGCCAACGACACCTTCACGTACGAGCAGCTGGCCGAGCGCGGTGTCGACGGCTCGCGCCTCAACGTCGACTCCCGGGCGTGGTGGAAGGGCACCGGCACCCTCAACGACGACCTGTACACGGTGCAGCTCCAGGTCGGTGCCGACGTCACGGACCGTACCCGGGCGCTCAGCGACGAGGCGGCCGGCTCGCTCGCCCTGTACGTCGTCATGGGCGTGCTCATCCTCGGCATCGTCAGCGCCGCCGCGGCGCTCGCCTCCCGTTCCATCACCCGTCCGCTGGCCGCCCTGGCCGGCGGGGCGGACGACATCGCCCGCAGGCGGCTCCCCGAGGCGGTCTCGCGCATCCAGCAGGCCCGTTCCGCGGGCGCCTCCCCGCCGGAACCCGCAGAACCCGCGGGCGTCCTGGTGCGGCACGGCGCGGCCGAGATCGCCGAGGTCGCCACCGCCCTGGGCAATGTCGAGCGCACCGCCCTCGACCTCGCCGCGGAACAGGCCCGGCTGCGCGCCAACACCACCGAGTCGCTGGCCAACCTGGGCCGCCGCAACCAGGGCCTCATCCGCCGCCAGCTGGGTCTGATCACCAAGCTGGAGAGCCGGGAGCTCGACCCGGACGAACTCGCCGAGCTCTTCGAGCTGGACCACCTGGCCACCCGCATGCGCCGCAACGCCGAGAGCCTGCTGGTCCTCACCGGTCAGCACACCGCCCGGCCGATCGCCCGCCCGGCGACCGCGCTGGAGGTCGTCCGGTCGGCGGTCGCCCAGGTCGAGCAGTACCGGCGGGTGATGGTCGCCCAGGTCGAACGGGGCAGCCTGCGCGGCCATGTGGTCACCGACGTCGCCCACCTGCTGGCCGAACTCATCGAGAACGGGCTGACGTTCTCCCCGCCCGAGGAGTCCGTGGACGTGCACGGCTGGCGCGACGAGGTGGCGGGGGAGTACTGCTTCGCGGTCGTCGACCACGGGGTCGGCATGAGCGCCGCGGACCTGCGGCGGTCCAACGCGCTGCTCGTCGACAGCGGGGACGAGATCTTCCTGTCGGCCCCGACCCGTTTCCTCGGCCACCATGTCGTCGGCCGGCTCGCCCGCCGCCAGGACATCGAGGTGCGGCTCTTCGACACGCCCGAAGGGGGCGTGTCCGCCCTGGTGATCCTGCCCCCCAGACTGCTCGCCCCCGACGAGGAGGAACCGGCGCCACCGGCACCGAAGCCGGGGATCTCGGTGCTCCTGAACGCCTTCCGGGCGGGGGTCGCCCGCGCCGAGACCGGTTCCCCCTCCGCACCCGCCTACGAGGCCGCCCCCCGCCCGGCCTCGTACAGAACCAAAGAAGGAACGCCATCGTGACCACCGCCGTCCAGAGCTTCGGCTGGCTCATATCCGACTTCGTACGGACCACCGACGGTGTCACCGACGCCGTCGCGGTCTCCTCCGACGGCCTGCTGATGGCGGCCTCCGAACGGCTGACCCGCGACCGCGCGGACCATTTGGCCGCCGTCGTCTCGGGCATCACCTCGCTCGCGCAGAACGCGGCCTCCACGCACGGCTTCCACGGCATGAAGCTGGTCATGATCGAGATGCTGGGCGGCTTCATGATGGTCGGCCGCATCCGTGACGGCAGCTGCCTCGGCGTCCTGGCCGCCGAGGGCTGCGACGTCGGCCTCGTCGGCTACGAGATGTCCGTGCTCGCCGACCGCGCCGGTGAGCTGCTCACCCCCGCCCTCGTCACGGAGCTCCGCAACGCCCCGGTCGGCGCCACCGGCTGACCCGTCGTACCAGCCGTGCGGCGGCTTCCCCGCGCCGCGCGCAGGGCCTAGGGTCGCCCCACACACGGGAGGTGCGACGACGCCATGCGGATCGCCACGACGATCTTCCTGACCGACCATTCCGTCCCCGCCGTCCGGCTCGCCCGGGAGCTGGAGGAGCGCGGCTTCGACGGGCTGTACCTGCCGGAGCACACCCACATCCCGGTCAGCCGGCGCACCCCGGCGCCGATGGGCGACCCCCTGCCGCCGGAGTACGGCCGCACGCTGGACCCTTTCGTTGGCCTCGCCGCGGCGGCGGCCGTCACCCAGCGGCTGCGGCTCGGCACCGGGATCACGCTGGTCGCCCAGCACGACCCCATCGTTCTGGCCAAACAGGTCGCGAGCCTGGACTTCCTGTCCGGCGGGCGGTTCACCCTGGGTGTCGGCTTCGGCTGGAACGTGGAGGAGGCCGCCGACCACGGCGTGGACTGGCCCCGCCGCCGGGACCTCGTGCGCGACCGGATGGCGGCGATGCGGGCCCTGTGGGCGCCCGAACCCACCGCCTACCAGGGCGCGTACACGAGCGTCGAGGCCAGCCACGCCTGGCCCAAGCCGGTCTCCGGCCCCCGTCCGCGCACCCTGGTGGGGGGCGCCGCCGGGCCCGGGCTCTTCCGGCACATCACCGAGTACGCGGACGGCTGGCTGCCCATCGGCGGCGGCGGGCTCAAGGAGAACCTGCCGGGGCTGCGCCGCGCCTGGGCCGAAGCGGGCCGCGACCCGGCCGGTCCCCAGGTCGTGCCGTACGCGGTCCGCCCGAACCCCGGCAAGCTCGCCCACTACCGCGATCTGGGCCTGGAGGAGGTCGTGCTGCAGCTGCCCTCCGCGGGGACCGCGGACGTACTGCGCACGCTGGACGACTACGCGCGCTATCTCTGAGATCTCACAGCACGTCGAGAGCTCACAGCACGTCGGCCAGTTCCTGCAGCAGCCGCCGCTTGGTGCGCGCCCCGACCGCGGACCAGACCGGTTCGCCGTCGCGGAAGACCATCAGCGTCGGCACCGACAGCACGCCGTAGGCGCTCTGTGCCTGCGGGTTGTGGTCCACGTCCACCTGGACCACCTTCAGCCGGCCCTCCTCCTCCCGGGCGAGCTCGCGCAGCACGGGCTCGATCTGACGGCACGGCGGGCACCAGTCGGCGCCGAACTCCACCAGTACCGGCACGCCGGCCCCCAGCACCTCGGCGGCGAATGTCGCGTCGGACGCCTCGGCCAGGTGCCCGGGGTCCGGGTCCGTTCGGGTCTCGGTCATCACGTACTCCCCTCACAGGTGAACTGACAGCGCGGTTCGGGAGCCGTCGCCGACTCGGCCCGGGCCAGCTGCTCGGCGATCCGGTCCCGCGCCTCGGTGAGCCGGGCGAGGCCGTCGTCCAGCTCCGCGAGCTTGCGCCGGTAGACCTCGAGGGACGCCGGGCACGCGTCCCCCTCGGGGTGACCGGCGCGCAGGCAGTCCACGAAGGGGCGGGTGTCCTCCAGTTCGAAGCCGAAGTCCCGCAGGAACTGGATCTGCCGCAGCAGTCTCAGGTCCGCCTCGTCGTAGGCCCGGTAGCCGTTGCCGGCCCGCCGGGCCCGCAGCAGTCCGAGCGATTCGTAGTACCGCAGGGCGCGCGGTGTGGTGCCGGCCCGTTCGGCGAGTTCTCCGATCCGCATGCCCCGACGGTAGACCCTGACGTCGACGTCAAGGCCAGCGCGGAAATTCCCGTCCGGCCGCAATCGCCCCGGTGATCTACCCGACAGCGCCCGCTGACGGAGGGCGCACCTATGCTCGGAGAATGACGCACACCCCGCCCACCGCCAACAGCATGCGCCGTGCGCTCAAGCGTGCCCGTGACGGCGTCGCCCTCGACACCGCGGAGGCCGCGGTGCTCCTCCAGGCCCGGGGGGACGACCTGGCCGATCTGATGGAGAGCGCCGCCCGGGTGCGGGACGCGGGGCTGGAGGCGGCGGGGCGTCCCGGCGTCATCACCTATTCCAAGAGCGTGTTCATCCCGTTGACGCGGTTGTGCCGGGACAAGTGCCACTACTGCACCTTCGTCACGGTGCCCGGCAAGCTGCGCCGCGCGGGCCACGGGATGTTCATGTCCCCCGACGAGGTGCTGGAGATCGCCCGCCGCGGCGCCGAACTCGGTTGCAAGGAAGCCCTGATCACCCTCGGGGACAAGCCCGAGGACCGCTGGCCGGAAGCGCGCGAGTGGCTGGACGCGCACGGCTACGACGACACGCTGGCCTACGTCCGTGCCATGTCGATCCGGATCCTGGAGGAGACCGGGCTGCTGCCGCACCTCAACCCCGGGGTCATGAGCTGGACGGACTTCCAGCGGCTGAAGCCGGTCGCGCCGTCGATGGGCATGATGCTGGAGACCACGGCGACCCGGCTGTGGTCCGAGCCGGGCGGTCCGCACTACGGCTCGCCCGACAAGGAACCGGCGGTGCGGCTGCGGGTCCTGGAGGACGCCGGGCGCAGCTCGGTGCCGTTCACCAGCGGGCTGCTGATCGGCATCGGTGAGACGTACGAGGAGCGCGCCGAGTCGCTGTTCGCGCTGCGCCGGGTCGCGCGCTCGTACCACGGCATCCAGGAGCTGATCATCCAGAACTTCCGCGCCAAGCCGGACACGGCGATGCGCGGGATGCCGGACGCGGAGCTGGACGACCTGGTCGCCACGGTCGCGGTCGCCCGGCACATCATGGGGCCGGCTGCCTGTCTGCAGGCGCCGCCGAACCTGGTGGACGCGGAGTACGCCCGGCTGATCGGCGCCGGTATCGACGACTGGGGCGGGGTCTCCCCGCTGACGCCGGACCACGTCAACCCCGAGCGCCCGTGGCCGCGGATCGACGAGCTCGCCGAGCACTCGGCGGCGGCCGGCTTCGCCCTGCGGGAACGGCTGTGCGTCTACCCGGAGTTCGTCACCCGGGGCGAGCCGTGGCTGGATCCGCGGCTGCTGCCGCACGTCGCCGCGCTGGCCGATCCGGGCACCGGGCTGGCCCGCGAGGACGCGGTGGTGCGGGGCCGTCCGTGGCAGGAGCCCGACGAGGCCTTCACCGCCACCGGGCGCACCGACCTGCACCGCACCATCGACACCGAGGGCCGCACCGGCGACCGCCGCGACGACTTCGACGAGGTGTACGGCGACTGGGAGGCGCTGCGCGAGCAGGCCGCGCCGGGATTCGTCCCGGACCGCATCGAGGCCGACGTCCGCACCGCGCTCTCCGTCGCCGCCGACGACCCGACCAAGCTCACCGACGCCGAGGCGTTGGCGTTGTTCCATGCCGATGGTGCGGCGTTGGACGCGTTGGCGCGGATCGCGGACGACGTGCGGCGGGACACGGTGGGCGACGAGGTG